>DATAXF010000150.1:0-38504 GCA_036273095.1 Steroidobacteraceae bacterium
TCCTGCCGCAGACCGTCGCCCACCGCCCGCTGCCGCTGGACGGTCGGCTTGTCGAGCTGGGCGTAGTCGCTGCTCGAGAGGGGGCTGCGCCGCACCACCCGGATGGACTCACGCATCTCCCGCTCTCGGGCCGGCGACTCACCACGGCCGGCAACGGCCTCGCTCTGGCGCGACGCGCCGAGCGGATGCGGCCGGGCAGCGGCAGCCGGGCGCCCGAGCCCGGTTGCGACGACCGTTACCCGCACCTGGTTGCTGAGCTCCGGATCGATCACCGTGCCGACCACCACCGTGGCGTCCTCGGAGGCGAACTGCTTGACGATCTGGCCGACCTCCTGGAATTCCCCGATCGACAGGTCCATGCCCGCCGTCACGTTCACGAGAATGCCGTGGGCGCCGGCGAGGTTGATCTCCTCGAGGAGGGGAGACGATACGGCCGCCTCGGCCGCTGCGCGCGCGCGCCCTTCCCCGCTCGCGGCTCCCGATCCCATCATCGCCATGCCGGTCTCGGCCATGACCGTGCGCACATCGGCGAAGTCGACATTGATCAGCCCCGGGCGCGTGATGAGCTCGGCGATGCCCTGCACCGCCCCCTGCAGCACCTGGTTCGCCGACTTGAACGCATCGAGCAGCGTGGTCGTCGCGCCGAGCACCGTGAGCAGCTTCTGGTTGGGGATGGTGATGAGCGAGTCGCAGTACTTGGCCAGCTCCGCGATGCCGTGATCGGCGACGTAGCCGCGCTTGTTGCCCTCCATCTCGAACGGCTTGGTGACCACCGCCACCGTCAGGATGCCGAGCTCCTTGGCGACCTGCGCCACCACGGGCGCGGCACCCGTGCCCGTGCCGCCGCCCATTCCGGCGGTGATGAACAGCATGTCGCAACCCTCGACCAGCTCCACGATGCGGTCGCGGTCCTCCATCGCCGCCTGGCGGCCGACCTCGGGATCGGCGCCGGCGCCGAGCCCCTTGGTGATGTTGGTGCCGATCTGCAGGGCGGTCTTCACCTTGGCGTGCTTGAGGGCCTGCGCGTCGGTGTTGACGCACAGGAACTCCACCCCCTCGATGCCGGACATGACCATGTGGGCAACGGCGTTGCCGCCGCCGCCGCCCACGCCGATGACTTTGATGACAGCGCTTTGGCTGTAGGCGTCCATTAATTCAAACATTGCGCGTGCTCCTCGAGAATGAATCGGTTGGTTGGATTGGTTGCTTTGTTTTTTGGGTATTTCAGTCTGTCAGCGTCAAAAGTTTCCCTGGAACCAGGCGCGCATACGGTCGAGCGCCGTCTTCGCGTTGCCCAGGGAGCGCCCGCGACGCGCGGGCATGAAGTTGTCGCGGGCATAGAGCAGGAGCCCCACGCCCGTGGAGAAAACGGGATTGCGCACGACATCGGTGAGGCCGTGCACCTGCTGCGGCAGGCCGAGCCTCACCGGAACGTGGAAGACTTCCTCCGCGAGCTCGATCGCGCCCTCCATCTTGGCGCTGCCGCCCGTCAGCACCACGCCCGCGGCGATCACCTCCTCGAAGCCGCTGCGGCGCAGCTCTTCGCGCACCAGGCCGAAGAGCTCCTCGTAGCGCGGCTCGACGATCTCGGCGAGCGTCTGGCGCGCGAGGCGGCGCGCGGGGCGCTCACCGACGCTCGGCACCTCGATGCTCTCGTCGGGATTGGCGAGCTGCGAGAGCGCGCAGGCGTAGCGGATCTTGATGTCCTCGGCGTGCTGGGTGGGCGTGCGCATCGACACCGCGATGTCGTTGGTCACCTGATCGCCCGCGATCGGGATCACGGCGGTATGGCGGATGGCACCGTGCGCGAACACCGCGAGATCGGTGGTGCCACCGCCGATGTCGACCAGGCACACGCCGAGCTCCTTCTCGTCGTCGGTCAGCACCGAGAAGCTGGAGGCCAGCTGCTCGAGCACGACATCGTCGACCTCGAGGCCGCAGCGCTTGATGCACTTCTCGATGTTCTGGGCCGCGCTCTCCGCGCCGGTGACGATGTGCACCTTGGCCTCGAGCCGCACGCCCGACATGCCGATGGGGTCGCGGATTCCCTCCTGGCCATCGACGATGAACTCCTGCGGCAGCACGTGCAGGATCTTCTGGTCGGCGGGGATCGCGACCGCCTTGGCCGCATCGATCACGTGCTCGACGTCACCGTGCGTCACCTCGCGGTCGCGTATCGCCACCACTCCGTGCGAGTTGAGGCTGCGCACGTGGCTGCCGGCGATGCCGGCGAACACCGAGTGGATCTCGCAGCCGGCCATGAGCTCGGCTTCCTCCACGGCGCGCTGGATCGAGTGCACCGTCGACTCGATGTTGACGACTACGCCCTTTTTCAGGCCCCGCGAGGGCTGGGACCCGAGGCCCAGCACCTCGATGGTGCCGTCGACGCCTACCTCCCCGACCAGCGCCACCACCTTGGAGGTGCCGATGTCGAGGCCCACTATGAGATTTCTATCGGATCGCTTAAGCATGACTTGCACCTGATCGCCAGCCGATCGCAAAACCGTTTGTGTAGCGCATATCAACGTATGAAATTTCGGGCGCGCGATGCTGGACGATGCCGAGCGCCGCGCTCATGAACTTCTCGAACCGTTCGTCGACCTGCGACCTCCCGAGCCGCACCGTGATGCCGTTCGCGAGGTCGAGCTGCCACGCGCCGCGCGCATCCAGTCGCAGCGCGGTGATGCCGAGACCAGCCGCTCCCAGGCGCCGCTCCATGGCCAGGTAGCGCTGCGTGACCTCGGCCTCGGAGCCTTCGGGTCCTGACAGGCGCGCCAGTCCCGCCGGCAGTTGGCTGAGTCCGGTCGCGAAGCACACTCCGTCCGCATTGACGAGGCCATCCTGTCCCCACCGGGCGGCGGCGACCTGCTCCACCACCAACACCGAGAGGCCGTGCGGCCAGTCGCGCTCGATGCTCACGGCATCGACCCAGGGAAGCGTGTGAACCGCGCGGCTCACCGCGGCCAGATCGACCGTGAGCAGGCCCTGGCTGCGCACCTGCCGCGCCACCAACTGCTCGATCTGCCCCGGCGAGACGTGCTCGAACCGTCCCGTCACCTCCACGGTGCGGATCGGCTGGTTGAGCGACCAGAACACCACGCATACGGTGGCGAGCAGCGCGCCACCTATGGCCAGCACCCGGCCGACGACCCGCAACGTCACCAGCGGCTTCGCCGCCGCCGCGGCGCGGGTTTTGATCCGGTTGCGGGCGCGCTTGAGCATCAGTGCTCTCCCTTCGCCCGCTGGGCTTCGGGAGACAGGGCCTCCCTGTGCCCCGAAGCCCGCAAGGGCGTAGGGGCACGGACGAAGCTCGTCTCGAGCACCCGCCACACCAGCTCGTCGAAGTCGATACCGGCGGCCCGCGCCGCCATCGGCACCAGGCTGTGGCTGGTCATCCCGGGAACAGTGTTGACTTCGAGCAGCAGCGCCCGCCCGGCGGCATCCATCATGAAGTCCGCGCGTCCCCAGCCTTCCCCGCCGGCGGCCGCGAACGCCGCGAGCGCGAGGCTCTGCAGGTGTCGCTCGGCCGGCTGCGACAGGCCCGAGGGGCAGTGATAGCGCGTGTCGTCGCGGAAGTATTTCGCCTCGTAGTCGTAGAAGCTCCGCGGCGTCTCGATGCGGATCGAGGGCAGCGCCTCACCCTGCAGCAGCGCCACCGTGTACTCCCGGCCGCTGATCCACGACTCCGCGAACACGCTGCCGTCGACCGCCGCCGCCGTTGCATAGGCCGCGGGGAGCGCCGCGGCGCTCTCGACTTTCGTCATCCCGACGCTCGAGCCCTGGGTGGCCGGCTTCACGATGAGCGGCAACCGCAACCGCTCGAGCACCAGCTCGAAGTCCTGCGTGCCGTGCAGCTCCACCGAATCCGGCGATGCCACACCGATCGCCTGCGCCAGGCGCTTGGTGCGCAGCTTGTCCATTCCGATCGCCGAGCCCGCAACGCCGCTGCCGGTATAGGGAATGCCGAGATACTCGAGTGCGCCCTGCACGGTTCCATCCTCGCCGCCCGGGCCGTGCAGCGCGATCCATACGCGATCGAACCGCCCCGGAAGCTCGGACAGCGAGCGCTCGCGCGGATCGAACGCCGTGGCCGCCACGCCGCGGCGGCCCAGCGCCTCCAGCACCGCGCCGCCGGAAAGGAGCGAGATCTCCCGCTCGCTCGAGTCACCGCCCAGCAACACGGCGACGCGCCCGAACTCCGTGGGAGCGGAGACGCGGCGCGCGAGCTTTGGATCGTACGCGAGCCGCATCAGTGTCTTGCCTCCCCCACCATGCGCACTTCGGGCTGCAGCCGTACGCCATGCGCGCGCTGCACTTCGTCCTGCACCCGTACGATCAGACTCTCGACATCGGCCGCCGTGGCCGCGCCATGGTTGATGATGAAGTTGGCGTGCTTCGTCGACACCGACGCATCGCCGATCCGCAACCCCTTCAGGCCCGTCGCCTCGATGAGGCGCGCGGCATGATCGCCCGGTGGGTTGGTGAACACCGAGCCGCAGCTCCACTCGCCGATCGGCTGTGTCGCCTTGCGTCGCTCGAGTAGCGCATCCACCTCGCTGCGATGCTCGGGAGGCCGTGCCTCGAAGCGCAGCGTCGCGGCGAGGAACCACTCTTCCGTCGCCGGCGGCTCCACGTGCCGGTAACTCACCCGATACTCGCTCGCCGCCCGGCGATGCTCGCGGCCGCAGCGATCGATCGTCTCGACCTCCACGACATGCCGCCACGTCTCGCCGCCGAAGGCACCGGCGTTCATCGCCAGCGCCCCGCCCAGCGTGCCCGGAATTCCGGCGAAGAACTCGGCGGGGCCGAGTCCCCATTTGATGGCTTGCCTGGCGATGCGCGCGCAGGCAACGCCCGCCTGACCGTACACCACGTCATGACTCGTACGATCCAGCCGGTTCAACGTGCCGCGCGTGCTGATCACGACACCCGCAATCCCGCCATCACGCACCAGCAGGTTGCTCCCGAGCCCGACCCAACACAGCGGCATGCCCGCCGGAAGGCTCCGCAGGAATGACGCGAGGTCCGAGCGGTCCCGGGGCGTGAAGTAGATCTCCGCGGGACCGCCGACGTGCCAGGACGTATGGCGGCTCATCGGCTCATTGCGCCGGATGCGCGGCAGAAATTCCTGCGCGACGGCCACCATCAGGTGCTCCTCCGCCGCGGCAGAAGCGTGGCAAAACGCTCCTCGAGCTTGTGCGCCATCGCGCTGATGTTGCCGGCGCCCATGGTGACGATCACATCGCCGTCGCGGATCACGTCCTTCAGCGACTCCGCCAGCTTCTCGACCTGCTCGACGAAAACCGGCTCCACCAGTCCGCGGCCGCGAACGGCGCGGCAGATCGCACGGCCGTCCGCGCCGGCGATCGGAGCCTCGCCCGCCGCGTAAACCTCGGTAACGAGGAGCACGTCCGCCGTCGACAGCACCTTGCCGAAGTCATCGATCAGGTCATGGGTTCGCGTGTAGCGGTGAGGTTGGAAGGCGAGCACGATGCGCCGGCCCGGGTAACCTTGGCGCAGCGCTTCCAGCGTCGCGGCTACCTCGGTCGGGTGATGACCATAGTCATCGATCACCGTGACGGCACCAGCCGCCGTGTCGATGTCCGCAACGTGCTGCATCCTGCGGTCGATGCCCTGAAAGCCAGCGAGGGCGCGGGCGATGGCCGCATCATCGACCCCGAGCTCCGTCGCCACGGCGATGGCGGCGAGCGAGTTCAACACGTTGTGCGCGCCCGGCAGGTTGACGGTCACATCGAGGGGAGCGCCGCCGGATCGCACGACCCGGATCCGCGTCCGCAGGCCCAATCGATTGACCTCGACCGCCCGAACTCCGGCCGCAGGGTCGAGCCCGTACGTCATCACCGGTCGGCCGATGTGATCCAGGATGCCGCGCACATGCTCGTCATCCAGGCACAGCACCGCGAGCCCATAGAACGGCAGGTTGTGCAGGAACCCGACGAAGCTCTGTTTCAGGCGCTCGAAATCGCCGCCGTGGGTCGTCAGGTGATCGTTGTCGATGTTGGTGACGACCGCGAGGAGCGGCTGCAGATGGGTGAACGAGGCATCGCTCTCGTCGGCCTCGGCGACGAGGTAGCGTCCGGTGCCGAGCCGGGCGTGGCTGCCGGCGCTCTTCAGCCGTCCGCCGATCACGAATGTCGGATCTTCGCCGCCCTCCGCCAGGATGCTGGCGATGAGACTGGTGGTCGTGGTCTTGCCGTGCGTGCCCGCCACCGCGATCGAGTAGCGGAAGCGCATGAGCTCGCCCAGCATCTCGGCGCGGGAGACCACCGGCACGCGCCGCGCAAGAGCGGCCTCGACCTCCGGGTTGCCCCGGGCAATGGCACTCGAGACCACCACCACGTCCGCGCCCTCGACGTTCTCCGCCGCATGCCCGAGCCGCACCTGCGCGCCGAGCCGGGTTAGCCACTCGGTCACCGGACCCGCCTTGAGGTCCGAGCCTTGGACCGCGTAGCCGAGGTTGAGCAGCACTTCGGCGATGCCGCTCATGCCGCTGCCGCCGATGCCGATGAAATGAATGGTGTTGATGCGGCGCATGCGATCG
The DNA here is from genome assembly GCA_036273095.1 of Steroidobacteraceae bacterium. Taxonomy (GTDB): domain Bacteria; phylum Pseudomonadota; class Gammaproteobacteria; order Steroidobacterales; family Steroidobacteraceae; genus 13-2-20CM-66-19. The sequence continues at coordinate 6,563 of DATAXF010000150.1, forward strand.
CGCCGTTCGGCGCTCCGATGCCGCTCCCCGCGGGGACGCTCCAGCAGGGTGCGCCGCTCCTCGATCATGCGGCCTCCCTTGCAAGCTCCAGACAGGAGGCAGCCAGCTCTTCGGTGGCATCGGGCATGGCGAGCCGCCGGGCGCTCTCGGCCATGGCGAGCAGCTTGTCGCGGCTGGCACAAAGCCGCTCGAGCTCCGCGGCGAGACGCTCGACGGTCAGCTCACGGTCGCCGATCAGCACCGCCGCGCTCTCACGGACCAGGAACCGCGCGTTGTAAGTCTGGTGGTCGTCGACGGCGGCGGGGAACGGCACCAGCACGGCGCCCACGCCTGCCGCGGCCAGCTCCGACACGGTGAGGGCTCCGGAGCGGCAGATCACCAGATCCGCCCACCCATAGGCCTCCGCCATGTCCTCGATGAAAGGCCGCACATCGGCACGCACGCCGGCGTCGGCATAGCTCTGGCGGCCTGCATCGATCCAACGCTCGCCCGCCTGGTGACGGACATCGAAGCGGATGACGCCAGCGAGTCGCGCCAGCGCGTAAGGCACAACAGTATTGAGTCGCACCGCGCCCTGACTGCCGCCGACCACGAGGATGCGCACAGCACCTTCACGTCCGGAGAAGCGCTCCCTCGGCGGTCTCAATGCACTGATGTCGCGGCGGACCGGATTGCCGACGGTGCGGGCTTTCACGCCCGCCGCAAAGCTGTCCGGAAAGGCTTCCAACACCTCGCGCGCGAAGTGCGCCAGGCAGCGGTTGGTGAAGCCGGCGATCGCGTTCTGCTCGTGGATGATGAGCGGCCGGCGCATGAGCCAGGCGGCTATTCCCCCCGGCCCGGTGACGAAGCCGCCGAGGCCGACCACGATCGCGGGCCGCTGCCGCCGCATCACGCGCAGCGCCTGCGCCAGCGCCACCGTGAGCCGCCACGGCGCCGCGAGCAGCGTTCGCCATCCCTTCCCGCGCAGGCCCCCTACCGACAGCCATTCGATCGCGATGCCCTCGGCCGGAATGACCCGGGCCTCGAGCCCGCGGCGCGTGCCCAGCCAGACGACCTCGACCGCCTGCTCGCGCAGGCGGCGGGCGAGCGCCAGCGCCGGGAACACGTGCCCGCCGGTGCCGCCCGCCATGATGAGGATCGGCCGGCCGCTCAAGAATCGCTCCGCATGACGGTAGCCGAGCCGCGCCGCTCCAACATCGTCTCGTGATAGACGCGCAGCAGCATCCCGACCCACACCAGCGTCACGATGAGGCTCGAGCGCCCGTAGCTCATCAGAGGCAGCGTCAGTCCCTTGGTCGGCAGCACGCCCATGTTGACGCCGATGTTGATGAAGGCCTGGATCCCGATCCAGAGCGCGAACCCGGCGGCGAGATAGCTCTGGAAGTCGAGACCTGCCTGCGAAGCGAGCCGCGCAATGTAGAACGCGCGCCAGATGAGGCCGACGAAGAGCCCGAGGGCGAGCAGCACGCCGAGAAGCCCCAGCTCCTCGGCGAGCACGGCGAAGAGGAAGTCGGTATGTGCTTCGGGCAGGTAGAAGAGCTTCTGCACGCTGTTGCCGAGTCCGACGCCGAGCCATTTGCCGCGGCCGATCGCGATCAGCGATTGCGTGAGCTGGAAGCCGCTGCCGTAGGCATTGGCCCAGGGGTCGAGGAAGCCGGTCAGACGCCGCAACCGGTAGGCGGAAGTGACGGCGAGCAGCGCGAAGAGAGCCGCGGCAACCGCCATCAGCACCAGCACATAACGCAGCCGCGCCCCGGCGATGAAGAGCATGCCGAAACCGGTGGCGAAGAGCACCGTGGCGGCGCCGAAGTCGGGCTCTCCGAGAAGCAGCACGGCCACGAGCGCGAGCAGCAGCAGCGGCTTCATGAGTCCGGTGAAGGTCTCGCGCAACTCATCCTGACGGCGCGCCGCGTAGCTGGCGACGTAAATCAATACCAGCACGCGGGCGAGCTCCGAGACCTGGAAGCTCACGCCCGCGAGCCGCAGCCAGCGCCGGCCGCCGTTCACCATCTCGCCCAGGCCGGGCACGAGGACTATGAGCAGCATGACGAGCGCGGCGCCGAGGAGCACCGGTGCAAGTCGCTCCCAAAGCTCCATCCGGAAGCAGAAGACGAGCACCGCGCCAACGGCGCCGACCAGCGCGGTCATGACCTGCCGCTCCAGATAGTAGAAAGGGTTCCCCGTATCGCGGCTCGCGATGGAGATGGAGGCGGAGGTCACCATCACCAGCCCGAAGAGGAGGAGCGCCAGCACGAGGGCGAGCGTCGCGCTGTCGACGTGAACGGCAGCGGCTCGCCCGCGAGTCCTGTCTTCCAACGTGACGCTCATGCCGCCAGCTCCCTGACCGCGCGCGCGAATACCGCGCCGCGGTGGGTATAGTCGCGGAACATGTCCAGGCTGGCGCAGGCGGGGGAGAGCAACACGGTGTCGCCGGCCCGGGCCGCGGCGGCCGCCGCGCGCACCGCTTCCTCGAGCGTGGCGCAGTACTCCATGGAGGAGTGCCCGCGCAGAGCCTCGCCCACCTGGGGGCCATCCCGGCCAATGAGCACCGTGTGCCGCACCTTGCCGCGGAAAGCCGCCGCCAGCGGCGCGAAATCCTGGTTCTTGCCGTCGCCGCCCGCGATCATGACCAGCGGACCTTCCATGCCCTCCACGGCGGCGATCGTCGCGCCGACGTTCGTGCCCTTGGAATCGTCGATGTAAGTCACGCCCGCGACCTCGGCGACCCACTGAGTGCGGTGCGGCAGTCCGGTGAACGTTTCGAGCTCCGCGAGCATTGCGGGCACGGGCACACCCAGTGCTTCACCGAGCGCGAGCGCCGCAAGTGCGTTGGCGGCGTTATGGAGCCCGCGGATGCGCATCGCCGATACTGGAAGCAACGGCTCGCCCCGACACGTGAGCCATGAGCCGCCGTCGCGTATGGCTACCGCATAGTCGGCGCCGATCGTCGCGCGCAGCGAGAAGCTCAAGGTGCGCTGACCCGGCTTCGGCATGGCCACCACCAGCGGATCGTCCAGATTGATCACCGCTGTGTCGCAGCGGGCGAAGATGCGCGCCTTCGCTTCGGCATAGGCCTCCACGGAGACATAGCGGTCCAGATGATCCGGGCTGACGTTGAGAACGGCTGCCGCCGCCAGATCGAGCGAATGAGTCGCCTCGAGTTGGAAGCTCGACAGCTCGAGCACGTAGAGCTCGACGCCCTCGCCGGCGCGATGCGCCGCCCCCAAAAGATCGAGCGCCGGCTCGCCGAGATTGCCCCCCACCCGCACCTTCACCCCGGCCCGCGCCGCCATGCGGCCGAGCAGCGTCGTCACCGTGCTCTTGCCGTTGGTGCCGGTGATGCCGGCAACCGGCGCATCCACGGCGCGGGCGAAGAGCTCGATGTCGCCCACGATCTCGAGGCCGCGACGCCGCGCCGCGGCGAAAAAAGGATCCTCCAGCGACACACCGGGAGAGACCACGACACAGAGCGCATCGTCGAGCAGCCGCGCATCGAGGCCACCCAGCCTTACCGGGATCTGCGGGTCGAGCTCGCGCAGCGCGGCAAGTTGCGGCGGTTGCGGCCGCGTATCGGTGATCGCCAGCCGCCAGCCGCGCTCGCGCAGATACCGCGCGCACGAGAGTCCGGTACGGCCGAGGCCGACGATGACAGCTGAAGTAGCCTTGGGGGTCGTGACGCTCATCGCAGCTTGAGAGTCGCGAGTCCCGCCAGCACGAGAAGAAGGGAGATGATCCAGAAGCGCACGATCACCTTCGGCTCCGCCCAGCCTTTGAGCTCGAAGTGGTGATGGAGCGGTGCCATCCGGAAGATGCGCCGGCCGGTGAGCTTGAAGGATGCGACCTGAAGGATGACCGAGGCCGTCTCCAGCACGAAGATGCCGCCCATGACGAGCGCCACCACCTCCTGGCGCACCATCACCGCGATGACGCCGATCGCGGCGCCGATCGCCAGCGCGCCGACATCGCCCATGAAGACCTGCGCGGGGTAAGCGTTGAACCAGAGAAAGCCCAGCCCGGCCCCGCTGAGCGCCGAGCAGAAGATCAACAGCTCGCCAGCCCCCGCAATCTCCGGGATCCCGAGGTAGTGCGCGAACACGTGGTTGCCGCTCGCGTAGGCGAAGATGCCGAGCGCCGCGGAGACGAGCGCCGCCGGCATGATGGCTAGACCGTCGAGACCATCCGTTAGATTCACCGCGTTGCTCATCCCGACGATCATGAAGTAGGCGATGGCGATGAATGCGGCTGCGGACAGCGGGGCGGCAAATGTTTTGACGAACGGCAGGAAGAGCGTCCGCTCTGACGCCTGCGTCGCGGTGTAGTAGAGTGTCGCTGCCGTGGCGAGGCCCGCCACCGACTGCCACAGGTACTTCCAACGCGCGGCGAGTCCGCGGGGATTGCGCACGACGAGCTTCAGATAGTCGTCGTAGAATCCAATGAGACCGTAGGCGAATGTGACTCCGAGGACCGTCCATACCAGGCGGTTGGATAGCTCCGCCCAGAGCAGCGTGCTCACGAGCGTCGTCACGAGGATCAACGCGCCGCCCATGGTCGGCGTGCCGGCTTTGGGCAGATGAGTCTTCGGCCCGTCATCGCGCACGACCTGGCCGATCTGATAACGCGACAGGCGCTCAATCATCGCCGGCCCGACCAGCAGCGAGATCGCGAGCGAGGAGACTGTCGCCAGAATGGCGCGGAAAGTCAGGTACGAGAAAACGTTGAAGCCGGTATGCCAGCCGGTCGTTCGTTGCGCGAGCCAGTGTGCGAGCCAGTAGAGCACTTAATGTCCGTCCGCGTTGTCGTTGCTGTTGCCGACCAGAGCCGCCACCACGCGCTCCAGCCTGGCGACCCGCGAGCCCTTGACGAGGACGCTCACGCTCGCCGCCCCTGAGCCGCCGGCGCCGGCCGGAAGACTCGAGAGCACCCGCAGCAGCTCGCGGCCGAGCGCCTCCGTGTCCGGGAACCACTGGCCGCCGGCGCCGAAGCGCTCGACTGCCAGAGCCGCGAGCGGACCCGTCGCAAGCAGCCGCTCGACGCCATGCTCGCGGGCGAAAGCGCCGATTTCCGCATGCGCCTCCGCGGCAAACTCGCCGAGCTCCGCCATCTCCCCCAGCACGAGCCAGCGCCGGCCCTCGATCGACGCCAACACCTCGATGCCGGCGTGGACCGAGCTCGGGTTGGCGTTGTAGGAATCGTCGATGATCCACGCGCCGCCGGCTGCCTGTTTGAGTTGCAGACGTCCCGGCACGGCTCGCATCGCGCCGAGCCCGCGCACGATCTGCTCGAGCGTCGCACCGGCCGCGGCGGCCGCCGCGGCCGCGCCCAGTGCGTTCGCGACATTGTGTCGGCCGCCCAGGCGAAGCTCGATCTCTGCTCGCCCAAGCGGGCTCGAGAGGCGGAATCGGGTGAGGAAGCCTCCCGCGCCGAGAGTCGTGCGCAAGTCGGATGCGCGGAAGTCCGCTGCGCTCGCGATGCCGAAGGTCACTACCCGCGCGGATGTCATGCCGCGCCAGAGATTCGCGAATTCATCGTCCGCATTGATCACCGCGGTGGCATCGGCCGCGAGGCCCGCAACCATCTCGCCTTCCGCGCGCGCCACTCCCTCGAGGCTGCCGAATCCTTCGAGATGCTCCGCGCCGGCGTTGGTGATGAGCCCTACCGTCGGCCGCGCCACCTTGACCAGCTCCGCGACCTCCGCGGCCCGGTTGGCGCCCATCTCGATGACGGCGTAGCGGTGTCCGCGCTCGAGCCGCAAAAGTGTCAGAGGCACGCCGATGTGGTTGTTGAGATTGCCGCGTGTCGCCAGGGTGCTGCCGGCCTCGGAGAGAATCGCCGCCGTCATTTCCTTGGCCGTGGTCTTGCCGTTGCTGCCGGCCACGCCGATCACCGGTATGTCCAGCCCCTCGCGCCACGCGTGTCCCGCGAGCGAGAGCGCCGCTTGCGTGTCGGCGACGACGATCTGCGCCAGTCGCGCCGGCTGCAGTGCATCGACGAGCGCCGCCGCGGCACCGGCCGCGACCGCGGCGCCGACGAATTCGCTGCCGTTGAAGCGCGGACCGCGCAACGCAACGAAGAGATCGCCCGCCGAGAGCGTCCGGCTGTCGCTCGACACACCGGCAAAGGCGCGGTCGGCGCCCTCGAGCCGCCCGCCGCAGGCGCGGGTGAAGTTTCGCAGCGTCCGCTCGACTGTGGCATTGGCGCTCACGGCTGCATCGCCTCGAGCACCGCGCGTGCCACGCTCTGATCGCTGAACGGGCGGCGCTCGCTGCCGTATGTCTGATACGCCTCATGACCCTTGCCGGCGATCAACACCACGTCCGCGGGACCGGATCTCTCGAGAGTACGCCGGATCGCCAACGCACGGTCGTGCTCGACCGCAACCGCGGTGCCGCTCGGAATGCCTGCCAGAATGTCCGCGACGATCCGCTCGGGCGGCTCGTTGCGCGGGTTGTCGTCGGTCACCACCAACTCATCCGCGAGCTCGGCGGCGATCCGGCCCATCATCGGCCTCTTGCCGGGATCACGGTCGCCGCCGCAGCCGAAAATCACCCGCAGGCGCGCGCGGCAGTGGCGGCGTGCGGCGCGCAGCGCCTTCGCAAGCGCATCCGGCGTATGGGAGTAGTCCACTATGGCCAACGGCGTCGCATCACCGCCACCGAAGGTTTCCATCCGTCCGGGGGCTGCGCGACATGACTCGAGCGCCGCGGCGGCCTGCGCCAGCGGGATATCCCAGGCGAGCAGCACGGCGAGTACCGTGAGCACATTGTCGGCGTTGAATTCGCCGATCAGCGGCACGTTGAGCTGCGCCGTACCCCAGCTGGATTCGATCTCGATGATGAGTCCCGAGATGGCGGCCTCGACTCTCCTGGCGCTCACCACCCTCGCCCCGGCTATCGGCTCGTGCCTGACGCTGGCGCGTGTGGTGATGACCAACTGCGCGGCGGAAAGTTGCGCGGCGAGCTGCGCGCCGAACGCGTCATCGACGTTGATCACACGCACGGCAAGCCCCGGCCAGCCGAAGAGGCGCGCCTTTGCGTCGGCGTAGGCAGTCATGCTGCCGTGGTAGTCGAGGTGATCCCGCGTGAGATTGGTGAACGCCGCCGTATGGAAGCGCACGCCGCCGACCCGATGCTGATCGAGCGCGTGCGAGGACACCTCCATGCTCACCACCTCGGCGCCGAGTGCGCGCAGCGCGGCGAGACGGCGGTGAACGGTCACCGCATCTTCGGTGGTGTGCTCGGTGGCGGCGAGCACGCCCGGGAAGCCAAACCCGATCGTCCCCATGTACGCTGCGGGCCGCTCGCACTGGCCCAGCGCCTGCGCCAGAAGCCAGGCGCAGGTCGTCTTGCCGTTGGTGCCGGTGATGCCGGCGACAGTCACGGCCGCGGACGGCTCGCCGAAGAACCGGTCGGCGATGACACCGGCATAGCGGGAGAGCTGCGGTATCGAAGCGACGAACACGTCCCGGAAAGCGCCGCCGGCGGGGCCCCGCAAACCCGCTTCGATGAGCTCGAGCGCCCCGGGAACCGGCTCGTAAAGCACCGCGCTCGCCCCCCGCGCCAGCGCCTCACCGACGAACTCCGCGCCGTGACGCCCATGGCCGCGGCAAGCGAGGAAGAGCGCGCCGGGGCCGGCCGTGCGCGAGTCGAGCGTCACATCGCTGACCTCGAGCGCCGCGGGCGCGGCGATGAGACCGGCAGTCAGCTTCGCGAGCGTCGCGCCGTGTGTTGGAGCCGTTGCAGTGCCGGAGTTCATCGCAATGAGGCCGTCCGCAGGTCCGCGGGCTGCTCCACCGGCTCGTCGGGCGCCACGGCCATGAGGCGCAGCGCCGGGCCGACCACGCGCGCGAACACGGGCGCGGAGACATCGCCGCCTTGATGGATTCCGTTCTGCGGGTTGTTGATGAAAACGGCAGCCGCCAGGCGCGGCGAGCTGGCGGGCGCGACGCCGGCAAACACCGAGACGTAGTTGTGCTCTTCGTACGAGCCGCCGTCGGCCTTCCAGGCCGTGCCAGTCTTGCCGGAAACGCTGTAGCCCGGAATTGCCGCGAGCGGCGCGGTGCCTTCCATCGAGATCACCGAGCGCATCATCGCTATCAGCTCGCGGCAAAGCGCCGGACTCATCACCCGCGTTCCCGCCGGTGGCGTGTCGCCTCGCAGGAAGGAAATCGGCCGCGCGATGCCGAGCGCGCCGACAGTCGCATAGGCGTGCGCGAGCTGCAAAGTCGTCACGGAGATGCCGTAGCCGTGCGACATGGTGGCGATGTCGATGGGCCGCCAGGTGTGGAGGGGGGCCAGCAGTCCGGCCGATTCTCCGGGATAGCCGCTGGTGGCGAGCTGTCCGAACCCGAAGCCGCGCAGCGTCGTCCAGATGAGCTTGGGCGGCAGAGACAGCGCGAGGTGCGCCATGCCGACGTTGGAGCTCTTGGCGAGAATCATGGCGATGTCGACTGGCCCCAGGTCATGCTCGTCCTGGAAAACATGGGCGCCGACCTTGATGAAGCCGGGCGAGGTGTCGATGATCGAGTGATCGTCATAATGGCCGGAGATCAATCCGGCGGAGACGAAGAAGGGCTTCATCGATGAGCCGGGCTCATAGACGTCGGTGACTGCGCGATTGCGGTACCGGCTCTGCACCATCTGGTCGCGGTCGTTGGGATTGAAGGCCGGTTGGTCGACCATCGCGAGCACCTCGCCCGTGGCGATGTCGATCACCACGATGGCGCCGGAGCTGGCCCTTTGCTCCGCCACCTGCTCCTTCAGCGCGCGATAGGCGAGGTACTGGATGCGCAGGTCGATCGATAGAACGAGATCCCGGCCCGGGCGGGCCGGCCGGATGCTCTCGATGTCCTGCACGATCCGGCCGTAACGATCCTGGATCACGCGCTTCTCGCCGTCGATTCCGGTCAGCCACTGGTCATAGGCCAGCTCGAGCCCTGCCTGGCCCTTGTCGTCGACGTTGGTGAAGCCGATGAGCTGACCGGTGACTTCGCCCGCGGGGTAATAGCGGCGGTACTCGCGCGACAGATAGACGCCGGGGATGTCGAGCGCTTTGATCCGCGCGGCGTCCGCCGGCTGGCACTGGCGCGCCACGTAGAGGAAGTCGCGGTCGAGATTGCTCGTCACCCGCCGCATCAGCTCCTGGGTGTTGGTGCCGAGCGCCTGCGCGAGCCGCGCAATCTGCCCGCGCGAGCTCGCGATCTGCTTCGGATTGACCCAGATGGAGTCGACCGGGGTGCTCACGGCGAGCGGCTCGCCGTAGCGGTCGGTGACCGTGCCGCGATGCGACGCAATGTCGACGGTGCGGGTGAAACGTGCATCGCCCTGCTTCGACAGGAAGGAGTACTCGACGAGCTGCAGGTCGACCGCGCGGCAGAGCAGCGCCGCGGCGGCGACGCCGAGCAGCCCCACCAACAGGTGCGCCCGCCAGCGGAACGAGCGGGGCGCGGAATGACGTGCGTTGCGGGTCCTCATGGCGGCACGATCACGATGTCCTTGGGAGCCGGCATGGTCATGTGCAGCTTCTTGCCCGCGACACTCTCGACCAGCGCGTGAGTGGACCAGGCACTCTGCTCGAGTTGCAGCTGACCCCATTGGATGTCCAGGTTGTCGCGCTGCGTGCTCAGCTGCTCGAGCTGGATGAAGAGCTGGCGCGCGCGGAACTTGCAGTACACCGCGCCCGCTGCGGAACAGAGCACCGCGACCCAAAGCGCCGCGGTCGCAAACCCCAGACTGGTTGCGGCAGCCTTCACCGGACTTTCTCCGCCACCCGCAGCAGCGCGCTGCGCGCACGCGGATTGCGCACGACTTCCTCCTTACTGGGGCGGAGCTTGCGGCCGATCAGTTTCAGACGCGGCGTGAGGTGCGGCGGCAGGATGGGAAGAGATGCGGCCACGGGATCGGGCTGCGACTCGCGCTGCATGAAGCGCTTGACCACTCGATCCTCGAGCGAATGGAAGCTGATGACCGCGAGGCGTCCACCGACGGCGATTACGTTGACTGCACCGGAAAGCGCTCTCTCGAGCTGTCCGAGCTCGTCGTTGACATGCATCCGTAACGCCTGGAACGTGCGCGTGGCGGGATGCTTGCCAGGCTCCCGCGTCCTCACGGCGCGCGCGACCAGCTCCGCGAGCACTGCCGTGCGCTCGATCGGCCGCTCGCGCCTCGCCGCCACAATGGCCTGCGCCACGCGGCGCGCGAAGCGCTCTTCTCCGAGAGTGGCTATCACCTCGCGAATCTCGTCGACGCCCGCACGAGCGAGCCACGCGGACACCGGCTCGCCGCGTGTCGGGTCCATGCGCATATCGAGCGGACCGTCGGCCCTGAAGCTGAAGCCGCGCGCCGGATCGTCGAGCTGCGGCGAGGAAACACCGAGGTCGAACAGAAAACCCCGGCAAGCGCGGCCGCCCGAGTGAGCCGGCACGAGCGTCCCGATGTCGGCAAACGACGCATGCACGACCGCAACCCGCATTTCGCCGGCAAAGCGCCGGCTGCCGGCCGCGACGGCCGCAGGGTCCCGGTCGATCGCGAGCACGCGCCCCTCGCGACCCAGTGCCTGGAGGAGAAGTGCCGTATGACCACCGCGCCCGAACGTCGCATCGACATAGTAACCGTCCGGCTCTAGGGCCAACGCCCCGAGCACCTCATCTGCGAGCACCGGGATGTGCTCGAGCACACCCCTGACTCTTACAACGACAGCGAGTCGAACTCCGACGGCAGGTCCGTCGCAGCCTCCTCGCTCTTCAACATTTCATCGCGCCGCTCGAGCCAGCGCGACTCGTTCCACAGCTCGAAGCGGTTGCCCTGACCGATCAACATGCCGTGACGCTCGAGGCTCGCGAACTCACGCAGCTCCGGAGGGAGTAGAATGCGGCCATGTCCATCGAGCTCGAGATCGTCCGCGTGACCCACCATGAGGCGCTGCAGCCGTCGCGCCTGCGGATGCAGGGTCGGCAGGCTCATCAGCTTGGTCTCGATGAGCTCCCACTCGGGCAGCGGGTAGATGAGGAGGCAGCGATCCCGATCCACGGTGGCCACCAATTTCCCCTGAGCGCGCTCGATGATCTGCTCCCGATAACGGGTGGGCATGACCATTCGGCCTTTCTCATCCAGGGTGACTTTTGTGCTGCCGCGAAACATGAATTGGTGCGAGGGATCTACCCATCTCCTCCCACTTTGCCCCACTTCTTGCCACTATAGGAATCGCGGCTGCGCTATGTCAATTGAAATAGTGAGAAATCAGTCGCATTCACGTGGAGTTATGTAGAAAAGAAAAAGAGCTTCAAACAGTGCTTTGAAGCCATTCGTCTTAGCAATCAGCAGCTTGCCCGAAATACCTTATCCAGTAGGTTATCTGGGCCTCGGCAGTGGGGGGATTTCAGGCCGAGAACGCGTGTTTGATCCAATCGATCCGCGGGGCGTCGCTGCACGGATTGCCGACGACGATGACATCGAAACGAGCGCGCAGACGCGCCAGATCCCTTCTTTGCTGCAGCAGCAGACTCGCTGCTCTCACCAGCCGCTGTCGCTTTCTGGCGTCGATGCTCGCGGCGGCTCCTCCGTAAGCGTTCGATGAGCGGGTGCGGACCTCCACGATCGCAAGCTCGCTCTCGCCGAGCTGGGCGACGATGTCGAGCTCGCCGCAGCGGCAGCGGAAATTTCTCAGCAGGATGTGCGCGCCCTGTGCGCGCAGGTACTCAGCGGCCGCGTTTTCGGCCCGAAGTCCCACGTTCTGCTTCCATGTGAGCCTGCCGCCTTCCATGGGAAATACCTCGGATCACTCAGCCGCCCGGAGGACTGGGAAGCTGAGCGATCTCGCCGCCGCGAAGCTGCGCCCAGATGAGTTGGCGGTGAATGTGACCGTCGGGATCCAGCGTCAACTGTCCCGTGAGGCCGCTCAAATCCAGCGACGATGGGGCTCGGCTCTCGCGCAGTGCCTCGGCTATCCGGTAAGCATCGAATCCGAATGCGAACAGCACCCCCGTCTTCGGGCCACCGATGGGCCACGCCTGGCTGGCGGCCGATCGGACGGCTTCAGTGAGCGGGCTGCCCAGCATCCAGGGCATGTCCGGGAACATCAGGCCATCGAGGTCCTGATTGGCGCGCGGATCGGGCTCGAAAGCATCCGAAGTCGCATAAGTGGGAATGCCGCCGGCATAGAAGAACCGCAGCTGCGGCTGCAGCTGCCGCTCGACTCCCGCGGTCGCGGGAGCAAAGATGAACTGGATGTCCTCGCGGCGGCGCGGCACGAACTCCAGATGCGTCCCGAGGAGCGATTCCAGCCTGTCGAGGCGGTCATTGCTCTGGTCGATCCCCAGCACCTGCTTGAGCGCGTCGGAGTAATCCGCCTGCGAGGTATCGATCATGATGCTGGCCAGCACCGTGCCGCCGCCGCTCTGCAGTTGCTGGGTGAATGCGCTGAGAACCCGCGAGCCCCAGCCCGCCGGCTGACTGGGAACGATCGCGACGCCTGCGCTGTGCCCATCGCTCATGACCCGGCGAGCCACCAGCTTCGCCTCCTCCACGGGCGACAGCGCGAACTGAAAGAAGAGCGGCGGCGCCGGCGCGCCGTCCGGCAGGAAGTTGAGCGCCAGGAGCGGCGGGCGCTGCAGCCGGTCCGCAGCCGCAGCCACCACCGCATCGCGCGTCAGCGGTCCCACGATGATGTCCGCGCCAGCCTCGGTCGCCTCCGCAATCGCGTCGCCAACGGATTGGTCGCCGCCTGTGTCGTAGACCCGCACCACTGGGCGCTGCTGCATCGGTGTTTGATAGTAGGCGCTGAGGAAGCCGTCGCGCACACTGGCCGCCAGCGCGCCTGCAGGACCGGTGATGGGCAGCAGCAACGCGATGTGCGCCTGGGCCGCGAGCGGCTGTGGCTGCTCGCCGAGAAGCTGGCTGCGCACGACCTCGACGGCAGGGTGACCAGGGTGACCCGCCAGCCAGGCGTTCAGGTCCGCCGTCGCGGTAATCGCGTTGCGGGCCGACTCGGCTGCGAGCGGCGCCAGCTCCAGCCAGCCGCGGACGACGGGACTGCTCGCGCCCGCTGCCTGAATCCCGACGCCCCGCTCCGACGCATCACGCAGCTGATTGAGAAGCCCAACCCGGCTCTGCTGGATCGCGGCGGCATTGAGCAACCAGTGCTCCAGTTGCACTTCCGCCTCGACGCCTGCGGCCGGTTGCCCCGCCGCAAAAGCGGCTTGCTGCCGCAGGCGCAGATAGCGCGCCGCCGCGTCCGCCTGCTGCGGCACTGCGATCGCACCGACCAGCTGCCAGGCCTGTGCGCCCTGGCCGCGCTGCAGAGCAACCTGGACCTGGATCAGCGAACGATCGAATGTCTCACCCGCCGAGAGCGGCGGCGAGAGAAGATCGAGCGCCTGCACGGCATCGTCCGGACGCCGTGCGGCGAGATAGGCTGCCGCCGCCTGCAGGGCAAAATCGTTGCGCTGCGCGCCGGCGCTCCCGTTGGCCAGCGCTTGGTACATCTGCGCGGCGCCGGCCTGGTCCCCTTGGCGGGCCAGCGCCGCAGCCTGCTCGGCGGAAGGTGCCGGGCCGGACGGAATGCTGACACAGCTCGCGAGGACTAAAGTGACTGCGGCGAGCGCAGCCAAGCTGACGGTCCATCGCGCATGCACGGTTGAGGGATTGTGCCGCTTCATGATTCGGGGGGACATTAGGAGAGCATGATCTCATTGCGGCGGAGACGAGGATTATAGTGGGCAAGACACCAGGCCGGTTGCAAGTCGTAGCGACGCCGATTGGCAACATGGGTGATGTCAGCGCACGCACGCGCCAGGCGCTCGAGAGCGCCGCCGCCATCGCGGCTGAGGACACGCGGCACACAGGCGCGCTCCTGCAGGCGCTCGGGATCGCACGGCCGATGCTGTCGCTGCACGCACACAACGAGACACAGCGCGTACCGGAAATTCTGGCGCGACTCGCCGCCGGGGAAACGATCGCTCTCGTCAGCGACGCCGGCACGCCGCTTCTCTCCGATCCAGGCTACGAGCTCGTGCGGGCTGCCGCCGACGCGGGCATCGATGTCGAAGCAATCCCCGGCCCTTCAGCCATCACCACGGCATTGGCCATCGCGGGACTGCCGGTCAGCCGTTTCTGCTTCGAGGGCTTTCTACCGTCGCGCGAGCGCGAGCGCCGCACGCATATCGCACAGCTTGCAGGCGAGACCCGCACGCTGGTCTTCTTCGAAGCGCCGCACCGCATCGCCGCCACTCTCGCCGACTTATCCGCAGAGTTCGGCGGCGAGCGCCGCGCAGTAGTTGCGCGCGAGCTCACCAAGGCTCACGAAACCATTTACCGCGGCAGCCTGGCGGAGCTGGCGCAAAGGTCCGTAACTGAAGACAACTTCCAGAGAGGCGAGATCACCCTTGTGGTGGCCGGTTCGACTGCCGCATCCAGCGGCGTCGATACGGCCCTTCTGCGGCGAGCGGTGGATCTGCTGTCGAAGGAGCTGTCGCCAAGCAGAGCGGCGGCCATCGCAGCGCAGCTGACTGGTGCGACTCGGAGCGAGGCCTATGCACTGGCTTTACGGCACTCTGAGAAAGGTTGATCTCCGGGGCCCCGGCTGCAAATGCCCCTTCCGCGGGGACGCCGTGACGGGTTTCGGCGATAATCAGGAGGGAGTCGGCCGGGCAATCGCTGCCTCGCATCGTCGAGGGGGAGGAAAGTCCGGGCTCCGGCGGATCAAGGTGCCAGGTAACGCCTGGGGGGCGTGAGCCCACGGAAAGTGCAACAGAAAGCAAACCGCCTAAGCTCTCGTGGCCTCAAAACCGCGGGGGACGGTAAGGGTGAAACGGTGCGGTAAGAGCGCACCGCGGCCCTGGTAACAGGGCTGGCATGGCAAACCCCACCTGGAGTAAGGCCAAATAGGGAAGCAGCAGGCTCTGGCGACAGAGCCAGCAGCGCCGATCCGCGCGCGCTTCCGGGTAGGCCGCTTGAGGCCTGTGGTGACGCAGGTCCTAGAGGAATGATTGCTCTCGACAAAACCCGGCTTACAGGCCGACTCCTTCCTTATGTCAAAAAGGGCGCCGCCTGCAAAGGCCTTGCCGCGGGGCCTGTGGAGTCAGGGATGACGGAACGGAGCCTCCAGGGACCAGTGAGCGGCCGGGAGGCCGCGCAACCGGATCCACGGCGTCCCCGCGGCGAGGCCTTTGCAGGCGGGGCCCGGAGCGGAGTGCGAGGCAAGCCGCTCCGCCCTACTTGACCACCCGGAGCTGAGGCCTCTTAGGCGCCCCCCCACCTTCCTCAGCCGGCGCAGGCCCTGAGGATGGCGGCGTAGTCTCAGGCCCCGTGTCCTGCTCCGCAAACATCATCCCCTCCCCCGTCTCCCGGGCATAAATCCCCAGCACGGTACTCACGGGGAACCGCACGTGGTGCACGACCCCCGCAAAGCGAGCGTCAAACTCGACGACGTCATTGTCGATCTTCAGCCGCTGCGTCGCGCTGTAGCTCAAGTTGAGCACGATCTTCCCCTCCTGCACGTACGCACGCGGCACCTCGCTACCCGAGCGCTCAGCGTCGACGATCACATGAGGGGTATGGCCGCTGTCGGTAATCCACTGGTGCATGGCTCGCAGCAGATACGGACGCTTTGGGGGAGCTTTCAGCATCGCTCTCAGGGCCGCATCTCGCGCTCCCGCTCCGAGAGCGATTCCCGAAACGCCGCCCGGGCGAAGATCTGGCTCGCGTACTTGAGGATGGGTTGCGCCTTTGGCGGCAGCTCGACCTCGTAGTGCGGCAATCGCCACAGAATCGGCGCGATGGTCGCATCGACGAGGGAAAACTCGTCTGAAATGAAGAAAGGCTTCATCTTGAAGAGCTCCACGCCCTGAACGATGGTATCCGCCAGCACCTTGCGCAGCTTCGGGAGGTGCTTCCTGTCGTCCTCGACCTCGATCTGCTGCAGCAGCGTGTACCAGTCGCGCTCGACGCGGTACAGCGCCAACCGGAACTGCGCCCGCGTCACCGGGTCCACGGGCATCAGCGGGGGGTGCGGAAAGCGCTCGTCCAGGTACTCGATGATCACCCGCGAGTCGTAGAGCACCAGGTCGCGGTCCACCAGCGTGGGGACCGTGTGATAGGGGTTCAGGTCCAGCAGGTCCTCAGGGTACTTGCCGGGCTCCACCTCGACGACGTCGATGCCGATGCTCTTCTCAGCGAGGACTATGCGGGTGCGGTGGCTCCAGGGGTCGCCCGGCGCGGAAAACAGCGTCATTATTGAACGTCTGCTCGACACTATTCCGCTCCCGCGGCCCACCCACCATCCGAGCTTTTCGCCTCATTTTACCGGGTCCACGCCGCTCCTACTTGACGTCCTTCCAGAATTCGCGCTTCAGCAGCCAAGCGAGCCAGGTAAAGACCAGCAGGAAGAGCACCACCCAGATCCCCATGGCCTGGCGCGTGGCCTGCTGCGGGTCGCCGACATAATCCAGGAAGTTCGAGATATCGTTCGCGAACTGGTCGAACTGCTGCGGGGTCATGCTCCCCGGCGCTATGACCTTGAAGTGGTCGAAGACCTGTTCCTTGACCATCTGGCCATTGGCGCCCTGCGTCTGCACGCTCTTAAAGACCGCGACTTTCAGCCCCTCGAGCGGCGCGACGACGTCCGGCATGGCGCTTTGCGGGAGCGCCATGTTGTTGGCGCCCGTCGGCCGATCGGAATCGACGTAGAAGGTCTTGAGGTACTGGTAGATGTAGTTCGGATCGCGGGCGCGCGACATGAGCGACAGATCGGGCGGCGCCTTGCCGAACCATTTCTCGGCATCCGAATCGATCATCGGGGAGGTGATGTAGTCGGTCGGCGACGCCCCCGGCGGAATGAGGTCCTTGACGAGCAGCGCCTTGGGAATCTTGAGATCGTCCCCCAGGCGCGACCAGCGCTCATACTTCAGCGAGTGGCAACCGAGGCAGTACGCCGTGAAATCGCGGGCTCCCCGCTGCAGCGAGGCCATATCGGTGTCGTTGGCGTTCGCCGTCCAGCTCTGCCAGTCCGAACCGGAGGCCGCCTCGTCCGCGGCAATGGCACGGGTGGCACCCGCCGCCCCTGCTGCGAGCGCCACCGCCAGCAGCAGCGCGGGCACAACTTTGTAACGAGCTCTAATGGGCATGATAGACCACTCTCTCCGGCACCGGCTTCACTCGGTCGATCCGCGAATAGAACGGCATCAGCCAGAAGAAGGCGAAATAGCAGATCCCGAAAATGCGCGCGAGGATGACGTACAGGCCTTCCGCGGGCTGCAGGCCGAGATACCCCAGGCCGATGAAGGAGATCACGAAGAGCGCAAGCATGACGCGGGAAATCCAGCCCTTGTAGCGGATGGACTTGACCGGCGAGCGATCGAGCCACGGCAGCACCAGCAGCGACACCAGCGCCAGCAGCAGCAGCAGCGCCCCGATACCTTTGTTCGGCACCGCACGCAGGATCGCGTAGTAGGGCGTGAAGTACCACACCGGGTGGATCTCGGCGGGCGTCGACAGGGCATTGGCCGGCTCGAAGTTCGGCTGCTCGAGGAAGAGCCCATGCACCGTGGGGACGTAGAACACGATCAGCGCGAAGACGATCAGAAACACGCCGACGCCGACGATGTCCTTGACCGTGTAGTACGGGTGGAAAGGAATGCCGTCGACGGGATGGCCGTCCGGGCCCCTTTTATCCTTGATCTCGATGCCGTCCGGATTGTTCGACCCGCTATTGCGCAGCGCAACCAGGTGCAGGCCGACGAGCAGCAGCAGGACGATCGGCACGGCCGCGACGTGCAGGGCGAAGAAGCGGTTCAGCGTCGCATCGGCGATGCCGTAGTCGCCGCGGATCCACTGCACCAGCTCTGGCCCGATAGCCGGAACGGTGCCGAAGATGTTGACGATCACCTGCGCGCCCCAGAAGGACATGTTGCCCCAGGGCAGCACGTAGCCCATGAACGCCTCGGCCATCAGCGCGAGGTACACGAGCATGCCGATCACCCACAGCAGCTCTCGCGGCGCCCGGTAGGAGCCGTACATCAGGCCGCGGAACATGTGCAGGTAGACGACGATGAAGAACGCGGATGCGCCGGTCGAGTGCATGTACCGGATCAGCCATCCCCAGTCGATCTCGCGCATGATGTGCTGCACGGAGTCGAACGCGTGGGCGGCGCTCGGCTTGTAGTACATCGCGAGGAAGATCCCGGTGACGAACTGGAGCACCAGGACGACGAGCGCCAGCGAGCCGAAGAAATACCAGATATTGAAATTCTTCGGGGCGTAGTAGCCGGTGAGCTGGGTGTCGATGAACTCATCGACGGGCAGGCGCTTGTTGAACCAGGCCCGGAAGCCTCGTTTCTGTGGTGTCGTGCCAGGCGACTCGGTCGTGGCCATCAGGTACCTCCCCTTGTGAGGGCAGGCACGTTGGCAGGCATCCCGGATTGGATCATTCGGCAGGCTCCCCAATGCGCGCGGTAGCGCGGCATTATACACAGCGAGAGGTGGACACATGCTGGAGCGACTGAGCCGAGGGTTGACGTTCATTGCCGGGTCCGTGGTCGGCGGCCTGGCGCTCGCGTTCGTGATCGTCGCGGTGCGGCCGGATCTCATCCGCGGAAACTCCGGATTGCAGCCGGCGCCCACGGCCGCGCCGATCATCGCTCAAAGCGAGCCTCCGGCGCGGGCGCCCGAGCGCCTCTCGTATGCCGCCGCGGTGCAGCGCGCAGCCCCCGCCGTCGTCAACATATACACGGCGCGCGTGGTCACCGAGCGCGTCGATCCCTCGCCGATCGGAGAGCTTTTCGGCAACGTCCTGCCGCAATACCGGCAGCGCATCGAGCGCAGCCTCGGGTCCGGCGTCATCGTCGATGACAGCGGCCACATCGTCACGAACTACCACGTCATCGCGAATGCCGGCGCCATCCGCGTGCAGCTTGCGGACGGCCGCATCGCGACTCCGCAGGTCGTCGGCGTGGACCCGGACACCGACCTGGCGGTGCTCAAGGTCGATCTGTCGAATCTGCCGGTGATCACCTTCGGCCGCTCCGATCAGCTTCAGGTCGGCGACGTCGTCCTCGCCATCGGTGATCCGCTCGGGCTCTCGCAGACTGTGACGCACGGCATCGTCAGCGCCACCGCCCGCGGGCAGCTCGGCATCACGACGTTCGAGGACTTCATCCAGACGGACGCGCCGATCAATTTCGGTAACTCCGGCGGCGCACTGGTGGATTCCGACGGCGCGCTGATCGGCATCAACACCGCCATCGTGGCCAAGAGCCTGGGGGTCGAAGGCATCGGATTTGCGATTCCCGTCGACATGGTCCGCGGCGTGCTACACGACATCATCAAGAATGGACGCGTCATCCGCGGGTGGATCGGAATCGTGGCCGAGGACATTCCAGACAGCGAGGCACAGCAGCTCGGCCTCGCCCGTGGCGGCGTGGTGGTCGCCAATCTTTATTTCCGCAGCCCCGCGCTGGAGGCCGGGCTCAAGCCGGGCGACCTGCTGCTCGCCATCGACGGCACCCCTGTGACCTCCGCCGAGGAAGCGAACGCCCGCATTGCCACCTGCAAGCCCGGCTCGACGCTCAAGCTGAGCGATCAGCGGGGCAGCAGCCAGTTCGACGTGACGGTGCGGGTGGCCGAGCGCCCGCGCACGACCGAATAGGAGCCACCATGCCGAAAATCGACGTTCGCCGCTTCGCCACCCGCTCCGAGCTCGACACCGCGCTCGCCGACCGCCTCGAGGAGGCGATCAGCGCCACTGCCAAGCAATCCGGCGGCGGCCCTGCCGTCATCATGCTCTCCGGCGGCCACACCCCGATTCCGGCTTACCGCGAAGTCGCCCGGCGCCGCCCGCCACGCGGCGACGCACTGACGATCATCTACTCCGACGATCGCTACGTCCCCGCCGACTCTGACTCCAGTAACTACCACGCGACCCGTCCGCTGCTCGATGCCCTGGGGCTCTCGGAGAATCAGGTACTGCGCGTCAGAACCGAGCTCCCCCTGGACGAAGCCGCCCAGGACTACGAGAGGAGCCTGCGCACCCTGCTGCAAGCTGGCGCGCGCATCGGCCTGGCCCTGTTGGGCTTGGGCCCCGACGGACACACCGCCTCTCTCTTCAGCCCCGAGAACATCGAGCAGGGCCGCCGCCACCTCGCCATTGCCGTCCAACGGCCGGATGGAATGCAAGGGATCAGCGTCACACCCGACTTCCTGGCGAATGTAACCGAGCCGCTGTTCGTGGTGGCGGGCAGCGGCAAGCACGATGCCATCGCCGCATTCATCCGCCAGGACCCGAATCTCGTCGCGCTGCGCGCCGTCGCGAGCTGCCCCCGCGTCGAGCTCTGGTTCGAGCACGCCTCGGAGCTCGCACCGTCCGAAGACAAATCATGAAATACACAGCCGAACGCTCCTCGCTGGACGAACAGCCGATCGTAGTTCTCGAGGACGATACCGGGCGGCGCGTGCGCATCGCTTGCCACGGCGCGGCGCTGATCGGTTTCGAAGTCGTGCGCGGCGGCCGCTCGTTCGACCTTGCCGCCGGCTACCGCGATGGCGCCGAAATCAGCGCGCGCCCGGGCTCGCGCTTCGCCGTCATGACGCCCTTTGCCGGACGCATTGCCGATGCTCGCTACCGTTTCGACGGCCGCGACTACGATCTGCAACCGGACGCAGCCCCCGGCAAGCGCGAGTCTCGTCACGGCTTCGTGCGCGATGCGGACTTCGCCGTGACGGAGCTGACCGCGGAGGCCGCCGCGGCCCGCGCGACACTGAGCACGTCCGTCGGCAGACATCAGGGCTATCCCTTTGCCATTGATCTTTCCGTCAGCTTCACCCTCGATGCCGGCGGTCTCGCCCTCATGGTGCGCATGCGCAACGGCGGCGACAGGCCAGCGCCCTGTTTCTTCGGGTGGCATCCGTACTTCCGTCTCAGCGACGGTCGAGCCGATGAGTGGGTGCTCGAGATACCCGCGCAAACGCTGATCCGCACCGGTGCCGATCTGATCGCGCTTGCCGGCGATGCCGCCTACGTGCCGTTGGACGATGCGCCGGAGCTCGACTTCCGCCGCTCACGCCCGATCGGGGGCAGCGTTCTCGATCAGGGATACACCGGCCTGGCCGCCGGCGCAGGCGGCCGCATTCGTACGCGGCTCACGGATCCGAAGAGCGGATTCGGACTGACAGTCTGGCAGGAGCGCGGCGTGATGCACGCCTTCACCGGCGACACGCTCAAGCGCGACCCGCGGCGCTCGATCGCGCTGGAGCCGATGGAATGCATGGCCGACGCCTTCAATCGCCCGGAATGGGCCGATGCGGTCCGCCTCGACCCGGGCGCGGAGCGGGTCTACCGCTGCGGCGTCGAGCCAACTGAATAGCGAATATTAAGGCGCGAATTTCCCCAGCGGCAGGTGCGAGGGCGCGCAGGAGCGCGTCCAGCCCTGCGGCTCCGCCCCAGGGTTGTGCCAGCTGCAGGCTCCGGTCAACAGCCGCTCCGACTCATTCGGTCCCCAGGTACCGCAGGTGTAGACGTAAGGCGAGTCGGTCGCGCCCAACACCGGGTCCACGATCGCCCACGCGGCCTCCACTTCATCCTCGCGCGCAAAGTGCGCCGTATCGCCGATGAGCGCCGCGCTGATCAGCACCTCGTACGCATCCATGACATCCGCGTCGTGTTGCGCAACGAACAGCTCCACTTCCCTGCCCTGCATCGCCGCGCCCGCCTTCTTCGCATGGGCGCCCAGTGCGATCGCCACATCCGGTCCGACCCGGAACCGCACGTAGTTGGGATATTCCGGACTCGCCTCGCCAAACACCTGCGCCGGCGGCGACTTCAGATCGACTACGACTTCAGTCGCCGTCACGGGCAGGCATTTGCCGGCGCGCAGATAGAACGGCACCCCGCTCCAGCGCCAGGAATCGATGCCGAGCCGCATCGCCGCGTACGTCTCCACCCTGGAATCGGGCGACACGCCCTTCTCCTTGCGGTAGGTGGCGAACTGCCCACGCACCACGCCGTCCGGTTTCACTGGGCGCACCGACTTCAGCACCTTCACCTTCTCGTCGCGCAACGACTCACCCTCGGTATTGACCGGCGGCTCCAGGGTGAGCAGCGCCAGGATCTGCAGCAGGTGGTTCTGCATCACGTCGCGGATGGCGCCGGTTTCCTCGTAGAATTTGCCGCGCCCTTCGACGCCGAGCGTCTCCGCCATCGTGATCTGCACACTGGCGACGAAGTTGCGGTTCCAGATCGGCTCGAGGAAGGAGTTGGCGAAGCGGAAATAGAGGATGTTCTGCACCGCCTCCTTGCCGAGGTAGTGATCGATGCGGAAGATGGAGCTCTCCGGAAACTGCTTGTGCAGCTCCTGGTTCAGCGCCTTGGCGGAGGCGAGATCGCGCCCGAACGGCTTCTCGACCACGACGCGCGCGCCCTGGGCGGCGCCGGAGGTGCCGAGGTGGTCGATCACGACCGGAAACATGCTGGGCGGGATCGCGAGGTAGTAGAGCGGGCGCTGCGAATCCCCGAGCGCCTTGCGAAGCGCGACGAAAGTCTCGCGGTTCTGATAATCGCCGTCGTGATAGCGCAGCAGGGCGACCAGGCGCCCGAGCGCCGCCTCATCCGGTGAGGAAACGAATTTCCTGATGCTGTCGCGCACCCTGTCGGCGAGCTGATCGAGATTCCAACCCGCGCGCGCGACGCCGATCACCGGCACGTGCAGCACGCCTCGGCGCACGAGGTTGTAGAGAGAGGGAAATATCTTCCGATAGCAGAGGTCTCCGGTGGCCCCGAAGAGCACCAGAGTGTCGCTGTCTCGCCGCTCCATCACTCGCCTCCTACGACTTTTTCTCGAGATGACCGCCGAAACCGAGCCGCATGGCCGAGAGCAGCTTGTCGGCGAACTCCGCGCGCCCACGGGACTCGAAGCGCGAGAAAAGCGACGCGGAGAGCACGTACGCGGGAACGCCGATCTCCACTGCAGCCTGAACTGTCCAGCGTCCCTCGCCCGAATCCGACACCCGGCCGCCGAACTGCTTGAGCATGCCGTCGGCCGCCAACGCCTCCGCTGTCAGATCGAGCAGGCGCGAAGCAATGATGCTGCCGTGCCGCCAGACTTCGGCGACCGCGGAGATGTCGAGCTGGTACTGGAAGAGGCGTGGGTTGGAAAGCGGCGATGTCTCGGCGTCCGCCTCCTCCTGCTTCAATCCGGCGTCCGCATGTTTGAGCAGGTTCAGGCCCTCCGCATACGCAGCCATGACGCCGTACTCGATGCCGTTGTGCACCATCTTGACGAAGTGTCCGGCACCGTTCGGGCCGCAGTGCAGATAGCCCATCTCGGCCATGGCTTGGGCTGCGCTCTTGCCGCCGGCGCTCTGCGGACGGCGGCCGCCGGGAGATAGGGTCGCGAAGACGGGCTCGAGCGTGTTGAACACGGCCTGCTCGGCGCCGATCATCAGACAGTAGCCCTGCTCGAGTCCGAGCACGCCGCCGCTCGTGCCTGCATCCACGTAGTGCAGGCCCGCCGGGCGGAGCTCATCGGCCCGACGGATGTCGTCCTGGTAATGGGAGTTGCCGCCGTCTATGAGGATGTCACCGGAGGCGAGCAGCGGCCGCAGCTGCGCAATAACGGTGTCCACCAGGGCGGCGGGCACCATGATCCACACGGCACGTGGCGGCTTGAGGGCAGCGGCCAGCTCCGCGAGCGAGTTGGCGGCGATCGCCCCATCCGCCGCGACAGCGCGCACGGCTTCAGGCGACCTGTCGTAGGCGACGCACTCATGGCCGCCCCGAATCAGCCGGCGCACCATGTTGGCGCCCATGCGCCCGAGTCCCACCATGCCGATTCGCATACGCACCTCCAGCGTCGTCTATTGGCGCAAAGTCGCCGCAGCGCTTTGCGCGGCCAGCCATCTTACCGCGTTTGATCCCGCGGCCCATGGAGCGGCCCTGGGCCGCTCAATCATTTGCTTTCGATCCGGCGAAGCTAACGCTAAACGACGCGCTTGATCTGTGCGCCGAGCTGCGCCAGCTTCTCCTCGATCGCCTCGTAGCCGCGGTCGATGTGATAGATGCGCTCGACCTCCGTGCGGCCCTCGGCCACCAGCCCCGCCAGCACGAGGCTGGCCGAGGCCCTGAGGTCGGTGGCCATCACAGGGGCGGCGGTGAGACGGTCGACGCCGCGGATGATCGCGGTATTACCCTCGAGACGGATCTCCGCGCCCAGGCGGCGCATCTCGAGCATGTGCATGAAGCGATTCTCGAAGATCGTCTCGATGATCGTGCCGACGCCATCCGCCACGGTGTTGAGGGCGGCAAACTGCGCCTGCATGTCGGTCGGGAAGGCAGGATACGGCGCGGTGCGCACATCGACGGCCCTCGGCCGGCGGCCGCGCATGTCGACTTCAACCCAGTTGTCACCGACCCCGACCTTGGCGCCCGCCTCCTCGAGCTTCACCAGCACCGCATCCAGGTGATCCGGGCGCGTGTTCTTGATGCGCACGTTGCCGCGGGTGATCGCGCCTGCAACCAGATAGGTGCCGCTCTCGATGCGGTCCGGCAGGACCTCATACGAAGTGCCTCGCAGGCGCTCGACGCCCTGGACCACGATCTTGTCCGTGCCGGCGCCCTGGATTCTGGCTCCCATCGAGATCAGGAACTGCGCCAGGTCGACTACTTCCGGCTCGCGCGCGGCGTTCTCGATGACGGTCTCGCCCTCGGCGAGCGTCGCCGCCATCATCAGGTTCTCGGTGCCGGTGACCGTCACGGTATCGAGCACCAGACGCGTGCCCCGCAGCCGCCCGGCACGCGCCCGAATGTAGCCGCCGTCGATCGTGATGTCGGCCCCGAGTGCCTGCAGGCCCGCAACGTGGATGTTGACGGGTCGCGCGCCAATCGCGCAGCCGCCCGGAAGCGACACATCAGCCCGACCGTAGCGGGCCACGAGCGGGCCCAGCACCAGAATCGACGCCCGCATGGTCTTGACCAGCTCATAGGGCGCGAAACAGTCCTTCACCGTGGTCGCATCGACCTCGATGCGCATGCGCTCGTCGACCGTCACCGTTGCGCCCATGCCGCCCAGGAGCTCGACGGTCGTGGTGACGTCCTTCAGGTGAGGGACATTGCCGACCACTACCGGTCCGTCGGCGAGCAGCGCGCCGGCCAGGATGGGCAGCGTCGCGTTCTTGGCGCCGGAGATACGCACCTCGCCCTGGAGAGGCGTGCCTCCCTGGATCTGCAGCCTGTCCATGCTCACTCCCGGCCGGATTCAGCCGGCGTCAGCGCCTCGATCGAGAGAGCATGGATCTCACGGCCCATGCGCTCGCCGAGGGTCTGGTAGACCAGCTGGTGACGGGCAACGCCGCGCTTGCCGGCGAACTGCTCGGCCACGATACGCGCCTGGAAATGGGTGTCGTCGTCCGACTGTACCCGAACATCGGCTCCGGGCAGGCCGGCGCGGATCAACCGCGCAATCTCCTCTGGGCTCATCCGTCGGATATTATCATCCTCGTCATGAGCTCCGCCCCCGTCCCAGCCGATCCCAGCAGCCTCCTGGCCACCGCCCGCCGTGCCCTCGCCATCGAGGCCAGGGCCGTCGAGGCCTTGCTCGCACGGCTCGACGGCCGCTTTGCGGCCGCCTGCCAGGTCTGCCTGGACTGCCTGGGCCGGGTGGTGGTGACCGGCATGGGCAAGTCGGGCCACATCGCCCGCAAGATCGCGGCGACGCTCGCCAGCACGGGCACTCCGGCATTCTTCCTGCACCCCGCAGAGGCCGGCCACGGCGATCTCGGCATGATCACTCGCGGCGATGCGGTGCTGGCGCTCTCGAACTCCGGCGAGACGCCGGAGCTGCTGCTGCTGTTGCCGCACCTGGCGCGTCTCGCGGTGCCGCTGATCGTGATGGCAGGCAAGACGGACTCGACTCTGGGCCGGGCAGCCACTGTGGCGCTCGATGTCAGCGTGCCGGAAGAGGCCTGCCCCCTCAACCTGGCGCCTACGGCGAGCACGACGGCAACGCTCGCGATGGGCGACGCTCTGGCAGTCGCCGTGCTCGAGGCGCGCGGCTTCACCAAGCAGGATTTTGCGCGCTCGCATCCAGGTGGCACGCTCGGACGACAGCTCCTCATGCACGTCGAGCAGCTCATGCGCACGGGTGATGCGTTGCCGCGCGTCGGTCCGCAGTCTCGCCTCGGCGAGGGGCTGCTCGAAATGTCCCGCAAGGGCCTCGGCATGACCGTCATCGTGGACGATGGTAACCGGATCCTCGGTGTGTTCACGGATGGCGACCTGCGCCGCGCGCTCGATCGTCACGCCGATGTCCACGGCGTCACCATGAGCGAAGTGATGACCTCGCCCTGCAAGAGCATCCGCCCGCAGGACCTGGCGGCCGAGGCGGTGCACCTGATGGAGCTGCATCGCATCACCGCGTTGCCGGTCGCCGACGAGCAGGGGCGCCTCATCGGCGCGCTCAACGTGCACGACCTTTTTCGCGCCGGCGTCATGTGAGCGCCGCGACCCTGCGCCGCCGGACCGATGCCGCCGCTCGAGTGCGCCTGCTGGTGCTCGACGTCGATGGAGTGTTGACGGATGGGCGTCTGTACTACGGCCCGCGCGGCGAGGCGTTGAAGGTCTTCCACGTGCGCGACGGCCTGGGCGTCAAGCTCCTTGCCGCCGCCGGAGTCACGGTGGCCGTCATCTCGGGCCGCCGCTCCAGCATGACGGCAAGACGTTGCCGGGAGCTCGGCGTGCGACATTTGTTACAAGGCGTCGAGGATAAGCTCGCCGCGTTCAACCTGCTGCGGCGGCAGCTCGGTGTATCCCCCAGCGCATGTGCCTGCGTTGGTGATGATGTGCCCGACGTGCCGCTCATGCATGAGGTGGGTCTTTCCTTTGCGGTGGCGGATGCCCATCCCCAGACTCGCAATGCCGCGCACGTGATCACCCGGCTCCCCGGCGGCGGCGGCGCCGTCCGCGAGGTCTGCGATTATCTCCTGGAGGCGCGCCGGCACGCCGCCGCGAGCAAATGATTTACCGCATCCTCGCCGTCCTGACCATCGTCGCGGTGATCGTAGCCTCGATTCTCCTCTCGCGACAGCAGGGCGCGACTCCAGCAGCAACGACCGTGCAGACCAACGAATGGGACGAAGGATATTCGGCGCAGAATGCGAAGCTGGTGGAGACCGGGGCGGACGGGCTGCCGCTCTACACCCTCAACGCCGCCACCATCCGGCAGCTGCCGAACGCGGACCAGGTGTGGCTCACGCAGGTGCAGATGAGCTTTCGGGATGCGAACGGAGATCCCTGGACTGCGACCGCTGATCGGGGCGAAGTCGAACAAGGCTCGCAGCAGGTGCAGCTTGCAGGCGATGTGCACGTCCTGGGCCTGCTCGGCGCCAAGTCCACGCAGATAACCTCCGCTGCGCTCGCGGTAGACATCCGCAAGAACATCGTGAGCACTAGCGTCCCGGTGCGGATGCTCTGGGGGGGGCAAGAGCTGAGCGCCACCGGGCTCATCGCACATTTGAAGGACTCGCGGGTCCATTTAGAATCCGCCGTGCATGGCACCTTCGCGCAGTAACCTCTATCTGCTCTGTCTGACGCTCGCGCCGCTCGTCGCGCTCGCGGACTCTGTTGGCACGACGCCGCGCGGCGCAGCCGCGCCGGCGCAGCCGCTGCTCATCAATCCGCAGCAGCCCTACAACTTCGACGCCGCCTCCTGCGACACGAACTACAAGACACACGCCATGCTATGCAAGACCGTGGTGCTATCCCAGGGCAGCACCGTGGTTCGCGCCGACCAGGCTCGGGCCATCTGCATGAGCTGCCAGGACAGCCGTTGGACATTCCAGGGGAACGTGCGCATCGATGCGCAGCCACGCGGCAACCTGCGCTCGGACCAGGCGATCGTGGAGCTGCACGACAATCGCATCGTGCGCGCGACGGCGAACGGCAATCCGGCGGAATTCGAGCAGCAGCGCGCGGACGACCTCGGCATGGAGAAGGGCCATGCGGATCAGATCGTCTACGACGTCAGCCAGGGCACGGTGGTTCTGACCAACGACGCCTGGGTCTCCGACGGCCACAATGAGATGAGCGCACCGTCGATCTCCTACAGCATCCGCGAGCAGAAAGTGCTGGCGAACTCCCCGGGCGCAAGCCAGGGTGTGCACATCGTGATCACGCCGCAATCCGCGCCGAAGCAACACTCGCCGCACCAGAGCCCGCAACAGAACAAGGGCGCGGCGCCGCCCGCACCCGCCTCGGGAGCGCCGCCGCCGGCACAGCCCCACCCCGCCGGGGCCGCAGGCACGACCGCCCCCCAGCCCCCGGCTCATCCATGACGACCCTGCGCGCGAGCGGGCTCGAGAAGAGCTACAAATCCCGCAAGGTCGTCAGCAATCTCAGCCTCGAAGTCTCGAACGGCGAGGTGGTGGGCCTCCTGGGGCCCAACGGGGCCGGCAAGACGACGGCGTTCTACATGATCGTCGGGCTCGTGCCGTGCGACGCCGGCCAGATTCACCTCGGCGACACGGATCTCACACTCCTGCCGATGCACCGGCGGGCGCAGATGGGTCTCGGCTACCTGCCGCAGGAAGCTTCAGTCTTCCGCAGGCTGTCGGTGGAGGACAACGTGCTCGCCGTCCTCGAGACGCGGCGCGACCTCGAGCGGGCGGCGCGCGAGCAGCGGCTCGAGGAGCTGCTCGAGGAGCTGCGCATCGGCCACGTGCGCCGCAGTATCGGGCAGTCGCTCTCGGGCGGCGAGAGACGGCGCGTGGAAATCGCGCGGGCGCTCGCCGCCGCGCCGCATTTCATGCTGCTGGATGAGCCTTTCGCAGGCGTCGATCCGCTGTCCGTGCTCGACATTCAGCGCATCATCCGCGAGCTCACGAGCCGCGGCATCGGAGTGCTGATCACCGACCATAATGTGCGCGAAACCCTGGGGGTCTGCGGCCGGGCGTACATCGTCAACCAGGGGACCGTGATCGCTCAAGGAACTGCGGAAGAAATCCTTGCCAACCCACAAGTGCGTGAGGTGTACTTGGGCGAGTCGTTCCGGCTGTGAAGGACCCCAGCTCTTCTGATAAAGTGTTGAATATCAGAGACTTACCATTAGGAAGCCTTAAGGCCACCTCCGTGCCAGCATGCTGAAACCCTCCCTGCAGCTCAAGCTGGGTCAGCAACTGACGATGACCCCGCAGCTGCAGCAGGCGATCCGGCTCCTGCAGCTGCCCGCCCTTGAGCTGCAAGCGCACATCCGCGAGCTCCTCGAGACCAACGTCATGCTGGAGGCGACGGACGACGGCCATGAGGAAGGCCTCGATACCACGACGGTGGAGCATGCGGCGGCGCCGGAACTCGCCGAGGCGCCCGAGGAAGGCCCGCGCGAAAGCGCCGTCGAGGTGGTCGATGAGGGCTGGGGCGAGCACAGCAGCGCCGGGCCGGCCGAAACGCCCTGGAGCGGCGATGACGATGACCGGCAGCAGGAATTCGCCGACTCGGCGGGTCAGTCTCTGCAGGAATATCTCCTCTGGCAGCTCGAGCTCGTGAGGCTCGCGCCGCGCGAGCTCGCCATTGCGCGCGCCATCGTCGATGCCATCAGCGACGACGGCTATCTGACGGAGCCGCTGGCGGAGATCGCCAACACTCTGCGGCCCGAGATCCACTGCGAGCCCGCGGAGGTCGAGGCCGCCCTCGCTGACGTCGTTCAGGCTCTCGATCCGCCCGGCATTGGCGCCCGCTCGGTCGGCGAGTGCATCGAGCTGCAGCTGCGGCAACTCGATCCGGCGATCCCCGGGTTCAATGCCGCGATCGAAATTGCCCGGCACCACCTCGAGCGCATTGCCGGCCGCGAGCTCGCGGTCGTGAAGCGGGAGCTGCGGGCCAGCGACGAGGAGCTCGCCAGCGCGCTCGCGCTCGTGCGCTCCTGCCATCCGCGCCCCGGCGCTACGGTGAGCGCGGGGTCGGCCGAGTACGTCGTTCCCGACGTGTTCGTCCGGCGGACCGAGCATGGCTGGGCGGTAGAGATCAACTCGGCCACGCTGCCGCGCGTCCGCCTCAACCAGAGCTATGCGAGCCTCATCGGGCGCAATTCGACCCATGCCACCATGCGCGCGCAGCTGCAGGAGGCGCGCTGGCTGCTGAAGAGCCTGGAGATCCGGCACGAGACGCTGATCAAGGTCGCCCGCTCGATCGTCGAGCGCCAGACCGCCTTCCTCGAGCACGGCGACGAGCACATGCGGCCGATGATCCTGAAGGACATCGCCGAGGCGATCGGCATGCACGAGTCGACCATCTCGCGCGTCACCTCGGGCAAGTACATGCACACCCCGCGCGGCGTGTTCGAGCTGCGCTATTTCTTCTCGAGCCACGTCGAGGGCGCGGACGGGTCCGGCACCTCCTCAACCGCCATCCGCGCCAAGATCAGGAAGCTCGTCAAGGACGAGGCTGCGGAATCGCCGCTGAGCGACGGCCGGATCGCCGAGATCCTCTCGACGGAAGGCATTCCGGTCGCGCGCCGCACCGTCGCGAAATACCGCGAGGCAATGGGCATTCCGCCCTCCAACGAGCGCCGGCGGGCTGGCCTGGGCCAGATGTGAATTGAGAGCGAATTGAGATGATGTCAGCCACAACACTGGAAAGGAGACGGTAATGCAGCTCAACGTCACCGGCCACCACGTCGAGGTCACCCCCTCCCTGCGAGGTTATGTGGAGAAGAAGCTCGAGCGCATCGGACGACATTTCGAGCAGGTCATCGACGTGCACTGCGTCCTGACGGTGGAGAAACTGCGACAGAAGGCCGAGGCGACCCTGCACGTGAGCGGCAACTCGATCCACGCCGACGCGACCGAAGAGAACATGTACGCCGCCATCGACCTCCTGGCCGACAAGCTCGATCGATGCGTCAAGAAGCATAAGGAGAAGCTGACGGACCATCACGCCGTCGAGGGCCGGGCGCTGCGCGCCTGACGCGGCGCTCGCAAGAGGACGGCAGGTAGTGTGGGGGCGGCGGCGCGATGCGCATCGTAGTCCTAAGCGGTCTTTCCGGCTCCGGCAAGAGCGTGGCCCTGCACATGCTCGAGGACCTGGGCTTCTACTGCATCGATAACATCCCGGCGGCGCTGCTCAAACCTTTCGTCGCCCACGCCGTGCGCGGCCCCGAGCGCACCTACGAGCGCGCCGCGGTCGGGCTCGATGCGCGCAACACCGCGGCGGAGATCGCCACGGTGCCGCAACTCACCGATGAGCTGCGCCGCAGCGGGATCGAGTGCGAAGTCATCTTCCTGACCGCGACGGACGATGAGCTTCTGCGGCGCTTCGCGGAGACGCGGCGCAAGCATCCGATGAGCCGGCACGACGTCGATCTGCGCGCCGCCATAGCCATGGAACGGCAGCTCCTCGAGCCCATCGTCTACGCGGCTGATCTCGTCATCGATACTTCCCGCCTGGGGGTGCACGCGCTGCGCGACCTCATCAGGCAGCGTGTCGGGGAGCCGCACGCCGGCAGGTTGTCGCTTACTTTCGAGTCATTCGGCTTCAAGCACGGCATTCCGGGCGACGCCGACTTCGTGTTCGATGCCCGCTCTCTTCCCAACCCCTACTGGGAGCCGGCGCTGCGCGGCCTCACGGGGCGTGACGCGGCGGTCATCCGCTTCCTCGAAGGGCAGACCAACGTCGCGATGCTGGTCGCGGACATCGCGCAGTTCATCCGTGCGCGGATTCCTGAATACGTCGCGAGCAATCGGGGCTATCTCACCGTGGCGGTCGGCTGTACCGGCGGGCAGCACCGCTCCGTTTACATCGTCGACAAGCTGGCGGCGCAGTTCGGCAGCGAGTTCCCGACAGTGATGGCGCGCCACACGGGTTTGACCCGCTAGTTTCGTTGAGCCGCCCGAAAGCGATCCGGTGAGCGGCCCCGGGCCGTTCCCGGGGCCGCCGGGTGAATCCCTGTCACCGGGCGCGCTCGCGCAAATCGCCG
>DATAXF010000151.1:0-2852 GCA_036273095.1 Steroidobacteraceae bacterium
CGGCTGGCTATGACGGGCCGGTGGTTTCCAGTTCGTACAGTTTGGGTCCAAAACTTCGATCGGCCCACTTGAGGGATTTTTTGAGGACGACGCCGAAGGCGCACAGCACGAGGATGAGGGCGATGGCGGTAATGATATGCCTGGGGCGCCATTTGCGGAGGGTTGAGCCGTAGGCGATGAGGGCGAGGACGGCGGCGATGGTCACGACCGCGTCATAGCTGGCGCGTTGCCAGTATAGGCCGCCGAGATGCAGCCACATGCCGAATTCGTCGAAGGTCAGTGCCAGCGCAATCCCGTAGGCGAGTGCGGCAGCGCTCAGTTTCCTCCCCATGGGCGCGGCGAGAAGCAGGTATGCGGCCACGGCCACGAGCAGGAAGATGCCGTAGTTCAGGTGATGGACATGCGTGCCGCGCAGGAAGAAATACATGTTCGGTATGCGGCGCGCCATGATCAGGACCACCACGATGCGCGAGGCGATGAAGGTGAGAATGAATGCGAACAGCGTGCGGCGGGCGAGCGCGGTCGCTCTGGGGCGGCCGGGCGGAGTTGGTTCGGCGGTCATCGTCGGCTATCCGGCGAGCCCGCGCAGCGCTCTGAAGGCGATATCCGCCGTGCGCCCGTAGACCGCCGCCTGCCAGGCCGGGGTATCCGTGTAGAAGGCGTCGCGCATCTGCGGCCGGATCTGCGCTCCCGCTGTCGGATCGCCGCCGCCGTGACTGTGCAGCCAGTGATCGGCGCGCAGCGCCGTCAGGACTTCCATGACTGGCCGCGTGCCGAACTCCAGCGCGACGAAAGTCAGCTCCAACTCCGGACGCGCACGCTCGATGCCGCGCGCCATGGTCCCCGTCAGCCGCGCGGATACGGACTCGCCCGCTGACAGGTCCCGCACGTCAGACCCGTACCAGCGCAGCGCGCGCTCGCGGGCCTTCGGATCGGCGGTGTCGAGTATCAGCTCACCATACGCCGGCGGCCCCAAGCCGGTGTGCAGGTCGAGCACCGCGAGCCTGCGCACCGTCGGCGGTAACACCTCGCGCAGGCTCCGCAGCAACATCCGCGCCGACCAGGTCTCGCGCACTCCGCCGTAGAAGAGCCCACCGGGCCGTGTGTACTGGCCGCTGCTGACCGCTGCCTGCAGGGCCGCCATGCCGTGCTGCTGGACATGCGCGCCCAGCGCCGCATCCGCGGCTTGGCGGATCTCACCTTGCCACGCCTTCGGTACCAGCAGGTCATGCAACTGCTCGTAGGCCTGCGACGGTGGCAGCGGCCTCGAGTAATCGACGAAGTTGCGGTTGAGATCGACGCCATCCTCGGTGACACGCCGCAACCACGCGAAGCCGTAAGGGTTGATGGCGTGCAGCAACATGAGGCAGCCTGACGTCGGCAGCACATCGTGCAGACGGTCCTGGAGCAGACCAACGAGACAACCCGAGCCCGCCAGGCCCTCGACTCCGTGTGTGCCAGCGATGACGAGCAGAGCGCTCTGCGCATCCGCGGCACCCAGCCGCGCGACTTCGAGGCTGAGCGTCTCACCGCCTGGGCCATGATGGTCTGGCAGCGTATAGCTCACCGTGGCCGCTGCCGCACGTGCAGCCGTGGAGAGGAAGCGCTCGCGGGCCGAGGCATAGTCGGGGCTGAAGTACTCTGCAATGGACATGGAGGCCTCCACGCGCCAAGCCGGGGGTGGCGGCCGCATCCTGCCATAGGTACCCTGCGCGCACCATGTTGCGCCCCGCCGACCCCGCAGCCGCCACACCCCTGCCCCGCTCCGCATGGTGGGTGCGGCTGTTGTCGCATCTGCCGTTTGCGGCGCTTTACGCGCTCGCCAGCATCATCGGCTGGCTCGCGTTCCGGGTTTTTCCCCATCGCGACCAGGTGGTGCGCGGGAACCTCTCGCTGTGCTTCCCGGAGCTCGACGAGGCCCGAATGACGGACATCCGCCGCGGCTATTACGCCGGCTTCGCCGACGTACTCGTCGAGGTCATAAAGTCCGCGACCTTCCCCGCCGAGGAGATCCGCCGGCGGGTGCACATCGTCGGCATGGAGCAGGCCCAGGCGTTCCTCGCGCAAGGCCAGTCGGTGCTGCTCGCCGCGGCGCACCAGTGCAACTGGGAGTGGATGCTTCTCGCCCTGTCGGTGAAGCTGGGGTTCCCCCTCGATGCCGCCTACAAGCCGCTGGTCGACAGTTGGGCG
Organism: Steroidobacteraceae bacterium; assembly: GCA_036273095.1. Taxonomy (GTDB): domain Bacteria; phylum Pseudomonadota; class Gammaproteobacteria; order Steroidobacterales; family Steroidobacteraceae; genus 13-2-20CM-66-19. Next base: position 2,191 of record DATAXF010000151.1, read on the forward strand.
GAGCGTGAGATGAAGAAGGTCCGCAGCCGCTTCGGCAGCCGCCTGGTGCCGGCCAAGGAGCTGCTCGCCGACATCATCAGGCGCGGCAAGGTCGTGCGCGCCGTCGCCATGGTGGCCGACCAGGAGCCGACGACCAGCGAGCACAAGCACTGGACGCGGTTTCTCAACCGCGACACCGCCTTCTACATGGGACTGGAGGAGATCGCGCGCGTCACGCGCTTCCCCGTGTTCTTCATCGGGATGAAGCGCACGGCGCGCGGGCTCTATGAGATGCGCTTCACGTCGCTCGCCGCGCCTGGCGAGTCATTCAAGAGCGGCGAGCTGACCGAGCGCTACGTCCGCCTCGTCGAGCAACAGATCCGTGACGCGCCGGCCGACTGGCCCTGGTCGCACAAGCGCTGGAAGCTCAGGAAACCCCTCTACCAGGCCCGCGGCTCAGGTCGCTGACTTCGCCGCTTCCGGCGCGCCCGCATGCCGCAGCTCGCGCGGCAGCCCGAAGGTCACTCGCTCCTCGCGTCCGGCGACCTCGCGCGGCACTTGCGCGCCCCAGGCGCCAAGCTGCTCGAGAACGCGCCGGACGAGGATCTCCGGCGCCGATGCCCCGGCCGTGACGCCGATCGAGCGCTTGCCCTCGAACCACTCGCGCCTGAGATCCTCCGGAC
>DATAXF010000152.1:0-31998 GCA_036273095.1 Steroidobacteraceae bacterium
CACGCATACCAGCACGCGCGGGGACGGCTTCAGCATCCGGTTGCCGTGCACCTTATTAATGAAGAACTGCAGCATCTTCTCCGTATAGGTGAAGTCGGCGATCACGCCGTCCTTCATCGGCCGCACCGCAGTGATGTGGCCAGGAGTACGGCCAAGCATGCTCTTGGCCTCCTGGCCGACGGCGACGATGATCTTGCCGCCCCGGGAGGGCTCGTCCTGCACCGCGACCACGGAAGGCTCGTTGAGGACGATGCCTTTGTCGCGGACATAGATCAGAGTGTTGGCCGTCCCCAGGTCGATCGACAAATCGCTGGAGAAATAGCCGCGCAAGCGTTTGAACATGAAGCGTCCGGAAGAGATGCGTACGGCGGGGGACCCCCCGAAAGTGGCGCGTAATCTAGCAACCGAGGGGACATTCAGCAAGGCAACATGTATGATTTTGCGCTGTTTTTCTCATTCGTCTTTTCGTCCCATGGCCCTCACGCGCGCGCAGATCGAAAGCATTGCCCACCTGGCCCGCCTGGAGCTCGAGCCGGCCGAGATGTCCGCGTACCAGGAGAGCCTGTCGCGAATCATCGACCTGGTCGGCGAGCTCGACCGCGCCGATACCGCGGGCGTCGCGCCCATGGCCCATCCGCTGCCGGGTCTCAGGCAGCGGCTGCGGGCCGACGCGGTTACGGAGCAGGATCGCCATGAGCTCTATCAGGAAAGCGCACCGCAGGTGGCCGCGGGACTGTATCTCGTCCCCAAAGTGATCGAGTGACCGTGATTCACAGGAATTCACTGACGCAGCTCGCCGCGGGCCTGCGCGCAAAGAAATTCTCGAGCGTGGAGCTGGTGCACGCCTATCTCGCGCGCATCGAGGCGAGCCAGCCGGCGCTCAACGCCTTTGTTTCCGTGACCGCGGATCAGGCGCTTGCGGCCGCCGCCGCGGCGGATCGCGACCTCGCGGCCGGCCGGGGCGGGGCGCTTGCCGGCGTGCCGATCGCCCACAAGGATCTGTTCTGCACCGCGGGAGTGCGCACCACCTGCGGCTCACGCATGCTCGATAATTTCGTGTCGCCGTACGACGCCACTGTCGTCGCCAAGCTCAAGGCGGCCGGCGCCATCACCCTGGGCAAGCTCAACATGGACGAGTTCGCCATGGGCTCCTCGAACGAGACCAGCTACTACGGCCCGGTGAGGAATCCCTGGAACACGGATTACGTGCCTGGCGGATCCTCCGGCGGATCCGCCGCCGCGGTGGCGGCGAGGCTGGTGCCCGCGGCGACCGCGACCGACACCGGCGGCTCGATCCGCCAGCCTGCCGCACTCTGCGGCATCACCGGTATCAAGCCTACCTACGGGCGCGTCTCCCGCTACGGCATGGTCGCCTTCGCGTCCAGCCTCGACCAGGGGGGCGTCCTCGCGACGAGCGCCGAGGACGCAGCCCTCATGCTGCGTGAGATGGCCGGGTTCGACCCAAACGACTCGACCAGCGTCGATACACCGGTACCGGACTACCTGGCGGGGCTCGATGCACCGCTTGCGGGCCTAAAGGTCGGACTGATCAGGGAATTCCTCGACGAGGGCCTGGATCGCGAGAACGAGCGCCGGATTCGCGACGCACTCGCGGTGCTCGAGCGGCTGGGAGCCAGCCTGCGGGAAGTGAGTCTGCCGAACCTGCCCCTGTCGGTCCCCGTCTACTATGTGGTGGCCCCGGCAGAGTGCTCATCGAACCTCGCGCGCTACGACGGGGTGCGCTTCGGCCACCGCTGCAAGGACCCGCGCGATCTGCAGGACCTCTACCGCCGCTCGCGGGGAGAGGGCTTCGGGGCCGAGGTCAAGCGCCGCATCATGACGGGCACCTACGTGCTCTCGGCTGGGTACTACGACGCCTACTACCTGAAGGCGCAGCGCGTGCGGCAGCTCATCACCGCCGATTTCAAGCGCGCCTTCGGCGAGGTCGATGTTCTCGTAGGTCCCACGAGCCCGACGGCCGCCTTTCGCATCGGCGCCAAGACAGCCGATCCCATCACCATGTATCTCAACGACATCTACACCATCGGCGCCAATCTCGCCGGACTCCCGGCGCTGTCGGTTCCCTGTGGCTTCGTCGGGGGCCTTCCCGTCGGCCTGCAGATCGTGGGCCCGCATTTCGGCGAAGCGCGGATTCTCAACGTCGCGCACCGCTATCAGCTGGAGACCGACTGGCACCGGCAGTCGCCGGAGCGGTTCCCATGAGCAGCGAGTGGGAAACCGTCATCGGGCTCGAGATCCACGCGCAGCTCTCCACCCGGTCGAAGATCTTCTCCGGCGCCGCGACGGCTTACGGGGCGCCGCCGAACGCGCAGGCCAATCTCATCGATCTCGGTTTCCCCGGCGTGCTGCCGGTGTTGAATGCGGAGGCGGTTCGCATGGCCGTGTGCTTCGGCCTTGCGATCGGCGCGCGCATCGCCACACAGTCGGTGTTCGCGCGCAAGAACTACTTCTATCCGGACCTGCCGAAGGGCTATCAGATCAGCCAGTACGAGCTGCCGATCGTGGCGCAGGGCGCTCTCGACGTTGTGCTCGATGACGGCAGCACCAAGCGTGTCGGCATCACTCGGGCTCACCTGGAGGAAGATGCCGGCAAATCGCTGCACGAGGGTCTCGGCGGCCTCACGGGTGTGGATCTCAACCGTGCCGGCACGCCGCTCATCGAGATCGTTTCGGAGCCGGACCTGCGCTCCGCGAAGGAAGCCGTCGCCTACATGAAGAAGGTGCACACGCTGGTGCGCTACCTCGAGATCTGCGACGGCAACATGCAGGAGGGATCGTTCCGCTGCGACGCCAATGTGTCGGTGCGGCCGAAGGGCTCCGACAGGCTCGGTACGCGCGCGGAGATCAAGAACGTCAACTCCTTCCGCTACGTGGAGAAGGCGATCCTGCACGAGGTTGCGCGTCAGATCGAGCTCATCGAGTCGGGCGGCAAAGTGGTGCAGGAGACACGTCTCTACGACCCGGACAAGGGCGAGACGCGCTCCATGCGGGCCAAGGAGGAAGCGAACGACTATCGCTACTTCCCCGATCCCGACCTGCTGCCGGTCATACTCGAAGAGGCTTTCATCGAGGAAGTGCGCGCCAGCCTGCCGGAGCTTCCCGACGAGAAGGCCGCGCGCTTCTCGTCGCAGTACGGGCTCTCGGCGTACGACGCCGGCGTGCTGACAGCGAGCCGTGAGCTCGCCGACTACTACGAGGAAGTGGCGCGCGCCGTGCCGCGGGAGCTCAAGCTCGCGGCCAACTGGGTGATGGGAGAGCTCTCCGCCGCGCTCAACGAGGAGAATCTCGACGTCGCTTCGGGGAAGATGCCGGCGGCGCGCCTCGCGGGCCTGCTGACGCGCATCGCCGACCAGACGATCTCCGGCAAGATCGCGAAGGAAGTGTTCGAGGCCATGTGGGCGGGCGGCGGGAGCGCCGACGCCATCATCGAGTCGAAAGGCCTCAAGCAGATCACCGATACCGGCGCCATCGAGCGCGCCATCGAAGAGGTGATGGCAAAGAGCCCCGGGCAGCTCGCCGAGTATCGCGCCGGCAAGGACAAGCTCTTCGGCTTCTTCGTCGGACAGGTGATGAAGGCGACCCAGGGCAAGGCAAACCCCGCCCAGTTGAACGAGTTGCTCAAGAAGAAGCTTCCGGGATGAATACGGACGAAACATTCCAGGTTGAGTAATTGGGGTTGGTGCCCCATTCTCGGGGGCATGGAATCCGCAACTACTCCCCGCGACGAGGTTCGTCGCTTCATCGTCGAGAACCGGCCGGTCCGCGGTCACTGGGTGCGCCTGGAGGGCGCCTGGCGCGAGCTGCGCGCCCATCGCGACTATCCACAGCCGGTGCGCGAGCTTCTCGGCCAGGCCGTCGCGGCCTCGGTGCTGCTCGCTGCTACTTTGAAATTCCGCGGCCAGCTGACCCTGCAGCTGCAGGGAAACGGCGCCGTGAGCCTTCTCGTTGCACAGTGCACCCACGATTATCGCCTGCGCGCAGTTGCACGCTTCGACGCCGCCGCGGTGGCGGCTCTGTCCGCGGATGGAGTCGCCGAAGATCCCGCTCGGGAGGCCGATGGAGTTTTCCGCCGCCTCGTCGGCAGCGAGGGCCGCATTGCGGTCACCGTGGAAGCGGACGAGCGCAACACGCGCTACCAGGGGATAGTGCCGCTGAGCGGCGATTCGCTCGCAGGCTCGCTCGAGGCTTATTTTGCGCGCTCGGAGCAGTTGCCCACCCGCGTGCTCCTGGCCGCCGACGGTGAGCGGGGCGCCGGCGTGCTGGTGCAGAAACTCCCGGAGGATGCGGCCACCGATGAGACGCAGATGAGCGAGATCTGGGAGCAGGCGGAACGCGGCATAGAGCGCTTGAGCCCAGAGGACTTGCTGCGTTGTCCTGTCGAGGAGCTTCTCGGTCGCGGCTTTGCGGCCCACGACATGCGCCTCTTCCGGGGCGCGCCCGTCCAGTTCGAATGCCGCTGCAGTCATGGCCGGGTAACCAGCCTGCTGCGGGCATTGGGGCCGGATGAAGTGCGCGACGTGCTCCGGGAGCAGGGCTCGGTCACCGTCACCTGCGAGTTCTGCCATCGGCCCTACCGCTTTGATGCGGGTGATGTGGAGGCGCTCTTTGGAGATGGCTCCGCGCCCGGTGGCAATTCCTCCACCATTCACTGACATTGACTCGCCCTTGAGGCAATGAGCCCGCATTTGCGGCGGGGTGCGCTTTTCGCTATAGTACAGTTAAAGAGTTGTGCAAGTATTTATGTAAAGCCAATGCCTCTGCCTCCACGCGACCTGCTGACTTGGCTACGAGCCGCCGGTGAGCCTACGCGGCTCCGCCTGCTGGCGCTGTGCGCTGCCCGCGAGCTCAGCGTCTCCGACATCGCGCAGATCGTGGGTCAGAGCGAGCCGCGCGTGTCGCGGCATCTGAAGATCCTCGGCGAGGCGGGCCTGATCGAGCGCCTGCGGCAGGGGCAGTGGGTGCACTACGGCCTGGCTCGCGGCGGTGCCGCGGCCGGATTCGTCCAGGGTCTGCTGGGGCAGCTCGATCGCGCGGATCCCCAGCTGGCGCGCGACCGGGAGCGCATGCAGGCGCCGCGCAGCGACGGACTGCCTGCGGGGGCGCCGGCGACGTCGCGCCTCGGGAGGCAGCTGCGAGGCTTCGTCGAGTCGGCGGAGGCGGTTACGCCGGCGGGTGCAGTGCTGCTCGTCGGGGCCGACCATCCCGAGCTGATTGAGACGGCGGCCGGTATGGGCGCGGAGTGCGCCGTCCTCGCGCATTCCCGCCGATCTGCGCAGCTCGCGCGATCGATGGCGGAGCGAATGGGCCTTCACTGCCGCGTTCTGCTGGCCACAGGCGGCGGTGCGCTCGGGGCGCGAGACCTCGCGCGCCTGGGGCGCACCTTCGATGCCGTGCTTCTCGATCGCCTGGAGACTCCCGATGAGGCGCTCGGCGGGTTGCTGACGGCGAGCCGGCGCGCACTCTCACCCGGCGGCCGTCTGTTGCTTTTCGAGCGCTACGACTCGCTCGAGAGCTCCCGCGAGCGCGTGGTGGAGCATCCGTTGGCGCGCTTGCGGAGGCTCCTCAGTGAGGCCGGCCTGACCTGCGAGCGCATGAGTCCGATCGAGGCCGACGGCCAGCACGTGTTGGCGGCAGCGGCCGTGCCGGGCGTCGAGCGGCCGCGCGGCACTGCCAGTGCGGCCTGAAGCCGCCGCGCGCGGCCTGGCGTTTGAACTGTTGGCGACACACAAAGTGGAAACCACGATGAACGTATCGTTCGAATTCTTTCCGCCCGGCGATGCGGAGATGGAAGCGACGCTGTGGCGCTCGGTGGAGCGGCTCGCGCCGCTCGCGCCGGGCTTCGTGTCGATGACCTACGGCGCCGACGGTTCGACGCGAAGCCGCACGCACCGTCTGGTGACCCGTATCCAGCGGGAGACCTCGATCATCGGTGCGCCGCACCTGACTTGTGTTGGAGCGAGTCGCGGCGAGATCCTGGACATCGCGCGCGAGTATCGCGACCAGGGTATCCGTCACATCGTTGCCCTGCGCGGCGATCCTCCCAAGGGCGCCGCGCGCTACGAGCCGCATCCGGACGGCTTCGCCTATGCCGCGGATCTGGTGGCGGGCCTGAAGAGCGTCGCCGACTTCGAGATCTCCGTCGCTGCTTACCCGGAAGTCCATCCCGAGGCGTCGTCGGCGCAATCCGATCTGGACAATCTCAAGCGCAAGCTGGATGCGGGCGCCTGCCGCGCGATCACCCAGTTCTTCTACGACATCGATGCGTTCCTGCGCTTCCGCGATCGCTGCGCCGCCGCCGGAATTCACGCGCCGATCGTGCCGGGGATCCTGCCGATCACGCGCTTCCCGCAGGTGCTGCGCATGGCCAGCCGCTGCGGCACCCACATCCCGCCCTGGCTGGAGGAGCGGTTTCGCGGTCTGGATGACGATGCGGATACCAGACGTCTGATCGCCGCCAGCGTCGCCATCGAGCAGGTGCAGACACTGGAGCGATGCGGGGTGCGTGATTTCCATTTCTATACTCTCAATCGGGCGGAGCTGACATACGCCATCTGTCATGCGCTGGGAGTGCGGCCGGGCAGGCGGCCGAGCGAGGCGCCGGCAGCCGCGGCGGTCTCGATATGAGCACCTGCAGTCATACGCTTCCGAGAGCGGATCGGCCCGGACCCAACGGCAAGGACTCGCCGGCGCCGCGCGTCACCGCCGCGCCCTTCGCGGTCGCAGCGGTGGACGAGACGGCGCGTCGGGAGCGCATCGAGCGCCTGAAACGCCTGCTCGATGAGCGCATCGTGCTGCTCGACGGCGCCATGGGCACGATGGTGCAACAGCATCGGCTGGATGAGAACGGCTACCGGGGGGAGCGCTTCCTCCATCACGGCAGGGATCTCAAGGGCAACAACGACATCCTGACGCTCACGCGGCCCGATGTCATCGGCGGCATTCACCGCGCCTACCTCGAGGCGGGCTCGGACATCATCGAGACCAACACCTTCAATTCCAACTCCGTGTCGCAGGCCGACTATGGCACCGAGGCGCTGGTTGCGGAGCTGAACTATCGCGGCGCAACCCTGGCACGCACAGCCGCGGACCGGTACGCGGAGTCGGCGGGACGGCCGGCCTTCGTGGCGGGCGCGCTGGGGCCGACCAGCCGGATGTGCTCGCTTTCGCCCGATGTGAACGATCCCGGCTACCGCAGCACCTCCTTCGACGACCTGGCCGCGACCTATCTCGAGGCCGCGCGTGCGCTGTTGCTGGGTGGCGTCGACCTGCTGCTCATCGAGACCGTGATCGATACGCTGAATGCCAAGGCTGCCATATACGCGGCACTGTCGCTCTTCGATGAGACCGGCATCGAAGTGCCGATCATGATCTCCGGCACCATCACCGATGCCTCCGGGCGCATTCTCTCCGGGCAGACCGCCGAGGCCTTCTGGAACTCGATCCGCCATGCGCGGCCGCTCGCGGTGGGACTCAACTGCGCGCTCGGCGGCCGTCAGCTCCGCCCTTACATTCAGGAGCTCGCGCGTGTCGCCGACACGCGCGTTTGCGCTTACCCGAACGCGGGCCTGCCGAACGCATTCGGCGAATACGACGAGGCGCCGGAAGAAACCGCGGAGATCCTGCGCGACTACGCGACTTCAGGCCTGGTCAACATCCTCGGCGGCTGCTGCGGCACGACCCCCGAGCATATCCGCCGGCTGCACGAGGGACTCGGCCGCTGCGCACCGCGCGCCATTGCCCCGGTTCCCGTAAAAACCCGTCTCGCCGGGCTGGAGCCGGTCGCCATCGACGAGGAGTCGCTGTTCGTCAACGTGGGCGAGCGCACCAACGTGACGGGCTCGGCGCGCTTTCGCAAGCTCATCGAGGCGGGCGACTACGCGGCGGCGCTCGACGTGGCGCGCCAGCAGGTCGTGAGCGGCGCCCAGGTGATCGACATCAACATGGACGAGGGCATGCTCGACTCCGAGGCGGCGATGGTCCGCTTCCTCAACCTCATCGCCGCGGAGCCCGACATCGCGCGGGTCCCGGTGATGCTCGACTCCTCCAAGTGGAGCGTGCTCGAGGCGGGACTGAAGTGCCTGCAGGGCAAGGGAATCGTCAATTCCATCAGCCTGAAGGAGGGGGAGGAGATTTTCCTCGAGCATGCGCGCAAGGTGCGCCGCTATGGCGCGGCCGCGGTAGTGATGGCCTTCGACGAGCAGGGGCAGGCCGATACGGTCGAGCGGCGCGTTGCCATCTGCGAGCGTGCCTACGGGCTGCTGACGCGCGAGGGCTTCCTGCCCGAGGACATCATCTTCGATCCCAACATCTTCGCGGTGGCGACCGGCATCGAGGAGCACAACGGTTACGCAATGGCGTTCATCGAGGCAACCCGGAAGATCAAGAGCCTGCTGCCGCATGTGTTGGTGAGCGGCGGCGTCAGCAACGTCTCGTTCTCGTTCCGCGGCAACGATCCGGTGCGCGAGGCGATGCATTCGGTCTTCCTGTATCACGCGATCGCGGCCGGCATGGATCTGGGGATAGTCAACGCCGGACAGCTGGGGATATACGCGGAGCTGGCCCCCGAGCTGCGCGAGGCTGTGGAGGATGTCATCCTCAACAGGCGCCAGGATGCGACGGAGCGGCTGCTGGAGATTGCGGCACGCTACAAGGGCGATGGCACCGTCAAGCGTAAGGAGGATCTCGAATGGCGCTCGCTGCCGGTGGCCAAGCGCCTCGAGCATGCGCTGGTGAAGGGCATCGATGACTTCGTCATCGAGGACACCGAGGAGGCGCGACTCGCTTTCGAGTACCCGCTGCAGGTCATAGAAGGTCCGCTGATGGACGGCATGAATATCGTCGGCGACCTGTTTGGCGCCGGTAAGATGTTCCTGCCGCAGGTCGTCAAGAGCGCGCGTGTCATGAAGCGCTCGGTGGCGTACCTCCTTCCCTACATGGACAAAGGCAAGGGACCAGGCAGCCAGCGGACCAACGGCCGCGTCGTGATGGCCACCGTGAAGGGCGACGTCCACGACATCGGCAAGAATATCGTCGGCGTCGTGCTGCAGTGCAACAACTTCGAGGTCATCGACCTCGGTGTCATGGTGCCGTGCGAGAAGATTCTGGAGACCGCTCGCCGCGAGAACGCGGACTTCATCGGCCTCTCCGGACTGATCACCCCCTCCCTCGATGAGATGGTGAACGTCGCGCGCGAGATGCAGCGGCAGGGATTCGAGCTGCCCCTGCTCATCGGTGGCGCAACCACTTCACCGGCGCATACTTCGGTGAAGATCGCGCCGCAGTACAAGTCCGCCGTCGTCTATGTGAAGGACGCTTCGCGGTCGGTCGGGGTCTGTCAGACGCTGGTGAATCCGGCTCAGCGCGGGGCGTTCGTCACCAAAGTCAACGAGGAGCACGAGCGTCGGCGCGAGCAGCACGCCGGCAGAAAGGTGAAGGCGCCGGAGCTCAGCATCGAGCAGGCGCGCGCCAACCGCCGCCGCATCGATTGGGCCGCGTTCGCGCCAACCGCGCCGCGCGTGCCGGGTGTGCGCGCCTTCGAGAAATATCCGCTCGAGGAGCTTCTCGGCTACGTCGATTGGATGCCGTTCTTCAACGCCTGGGAGCTGACCGGAAAATTCCCGGATGTGCTCACCGATCCGGTGGTGGGCGAGGCGGCGAGCAATCTCTACGCCGATGCCCGCCGCATGTTGAAGCAGCTCATTGCCGAGCGCTGGCTGGAATCGCGGGCCGTGGTCGGACTCTTCCCGGCGAACTCGGTGGGAGACGACGTCGAGGTCTACGCCGACGAGGATCGTGGGAGCCCGCTCATGACGCTCTCGTTTCTGCGCCAGCAGAAAAGCAAACCGCCCGGCCAGCCGCACGAATGCCTCGCTGACTACATCGCTCCGAAATCGAGCGGCGTGCGCGACTACATCGGCGCCTTCGCGGTGACTGCGGGTCTCGGGATCGAGGAGCACATCGCCCGCTTCCAGAGCGGGCACGATGACTATTCGAGCATCATGCTCAAGGCGCTGGCCGACCGCTTCGCCGAGGCCGCCGCCGAGCACTTCCATGAGCGGGTACGGCGTGAGTTCTGGGGATATGCGGCCGTGGAGTCGCTCACCAACGACGAGCTCATCCGCGAGGAATATCATGGCATCCGCCCGGCGCCGGGGTACCCGGCCTGTCCCGACCACACCGAGAAGGCAAAGCTGTGGCAACTGCTCGACGTCGAGCGCCGCACCGGCATCCGCCTGACGGACTCCTTCGCCATGTATCCGACCGCGGCGGTGAGCGGCTGGTACCTCGGACACCCGGAGGCGCACTACTTCCCGCTGGGCAAGATCGCCCGCGATCAGGTGGCGGACTATGCGCGCCGCAAGGGCATGCCGCTCGAGCAGGCCGAAAAGTGGCTCGCCCCCAATCTCGGTTACGACACCTGATCGCAGCGCGCGGTCGCCCTGCGGGCTTCCAGATCGCCGAACAGCGCCAGAGTCAACGCCGAGTAGAACGTCAGGCCGACCGCCAACACGGCGAGCACCGCGGCGGAGCTGACTGCCCGCGATATCGCTGCGTTGTCGGCGGCGTCGCCGGTCGAAGCCACCGCGACGATGGTAGCGACCAGCGTACAGAGGGTCAGGACGACTCCTATCCCGACACCGTACATCGCGGCAACCCGCCACCAGTTGCCGCGCACGAGCCTGAAGCTGTAGGCGATGCTGCCGACCACGCCTTTGCGAGCGAGCATCAACGCCGGCAGTGCGAATGACAGGGCAATTCCGATGTAGATTGCGGGCGCCATCATCACGATGATGCCGGCGGTCCGATAGGGCGGGGCGAGGGCCAGCGCCGGCAGCATGAACACAGCGACCGCCGCGCCGCCCAGCAGTGAGATGGCCACGATGGCGGGTGCGCGCTTGAGTGTGTCGAGAAGCTCGGCGGAGCCGGCTACCGGCCGTCCGGCGGCGATGCTGGACTGGCGCAGCAGCAGCATGGTCGCGAGCATGACGAAGATCAGTGTGCCGACGCCGTGTATGGTGACCGCGACCGGGTCGTTGGCGTCGAGCCGGGGGGGAAGGCCCCGACACTGGTAGTAGAGCGACCAGAGCTGCGCGGCGATGGTGGCCAGGGTCGCGTAGGGCAGACATTTGAGCAGCGACAGGCGGAAAATCTGCAGCACGGCATCGAGCAGCTCCGCGAACGAGCGGGGCTTGAGCGGCGGGTAAAGCGCATTTGGCATGAGGGCATCTTAGCTTCGCGATGACTAGCACTGCCATCCAATCCGGAACCGCGACAGTCGCGGAGCTGCTCGCGGCCGGCGCACAGCGCTTGAGGGCGCCCGTCACCGCGCGCGGGATCGACGCCACGCCGGGACTCGATGCGGAACTGCTCCTCGCCCATGCCCTCGGCGTCGGTCGCGCGCGACTGCGATCCCATGGCGAGGAGGTACCGGCGGTCGACGCCGCGGCGCGCTTTCTGGCTCTCATCGACCGCCGGGCCGCAGGTGAACCCGTTGCGTACATTCTCGGGCGCAAGGACTTCTGGACGCTCGAGCTCGCCGTCAGTGCGGCGGTTCTGGTCCCCCGTCCGGAGACAGAACTGCTGGTGGAACGCGCGCTTACGCTCCACCCGGGAGATGAGGCGAGGGTCGCCGACCTGGGCACCGGCTCGGGCGCGATCGCCCTGGCTCTGGCGAGCGCGAGGCCGAGCTGGCAGGTCCTCGCTACTGATATTTCAGCCGCGGCGCTGGCCGTCGCGCGGGCGAACGCCGTGGCGCTGGGCTTGGAGCGCGTAGAGATGGTTCAGGGTGACTGGCTGGCCTGCCTGCCGGTACGCACGTTCGATCTGCTGTTGAGCAATCCGCCGTACGTGGCCCCGGAGGACCCGGCGCTCCGCGCGCCGGAGCTGACGCGCGAGCCGCGGCTCGCACTGGTGGCTGAAGAAGACGGGCTCGCGGCCTTGCGCGCGATCATGCAGGCCGCGCCCGCGCACCTCGAGCCCGGCGGCTGGCTGTTGCTCGAGCACGGCGCGGCGCAGGCTGCCGCGGTCGCGGGTGCGCTTGTGGCCCGCGGCTTCGCTCAAGTACGCTCCCACCGCGATCTCGCCGGGCGCGAGCGCATGACGGAGGGCCAATGGCCGACACATCGCTGATTCGATTCGAGACCTCGCACGGCGCTTTCACGGTAGAGCTCCACGCGAAGGAGGCGCCGCTCTCGGTGGAGAATTTTCTCCGCTATGTGGATGAGCGGCATTTTGATGGCACCATCTTCCACCGTATCGTGCCGGGCTTCGTCATCCAGGGCGGCGGGCTCGATGCGCAGTTTCGCAACAAGCGCACGCGCGAGCCGATCCGCAACGAGGCAAAGAACGGTCTGAAGAACAAGCGCGGCACGCTCTCCATGGCGCGCACCAGCGAGGTCGACAGCGCCACCTCGCAGTTCTTCGTCAATCTTTCCGACAACGAGTTCCTCGACAATAGCGCACGCGACTTCGGCTACGCCGTCTTCGGCCGTGTCACTGAGGGGATGGACGTCGTCGACAAGATCGCGGCCGTCAAAACAGGGCGCCGACAGGGGTATCAGGACGCCCCGCTGGAAGATGTGGTGATCGTCTCCGCGCGACGGTCAGGATCAGAGGCTGATTAGCGCCGGCGACCATGGAGCGGGGGGTTCTCGCGCGGCTGCGCCGCTGGTTGCTGCTCGCGATCCTCGCGTGGCTGGTCGTGACGGTCGTGCCGGTGGTGCTGTTGCGCTGGATGCCGCCCCTCACCAGCGCCTATATGCTGGAAGCCCGTATCGGGGCGCTGCGGAGCGGCGAGAGGGACTACCGCACGGACTATCAGTGGGTGAGTCTCGAGCGCATCTCGCCGCGTGCCGCGATCGCGGTGATCGCTTCGGAGGACCAGACCTTCCCGTTCAACTACGGGTTTGATTTCCATTCCATCCGCAGCTCGGTGCGGGCAGCGGAGCGCGGCAGGCGGCTGCGCGGTGCGAGCACGATCTCGCAGCAGGTCGCGAGGAATCTCTTTCTTTGGCCGGGCCGCAGCTTCGTGCGCAAGGGGGTCGAGGCGTACTTCACCGTGTTGCTGCAGGCGCTGTGGCCGAAGGAACGGATCCTCGAGGTCTATCTCAACGTTGCGCAGTTCGGCCGCGGCATCTATGGCGTCGAGGCGGCGGCGCGGCGCTTCTATCACGAGCCCGCCGCGCGCCTGACTGCAAGCCAGGCGGCGCTGCTCGCGGCCGTGCTGCCGAACCCGGTGCACTGGCACGTGGAGCGGCCGTCGCGATTCGTTGCGTGGAAGCAGCAGTGGATTCTGGGGCAGATGCGCAATCTCGGTGGCGCTGCGTACCTGCGGGAAGTGAGACAGAACCAATAGTTCGGTCGCGCGTGGCGCGCGGCGCATATACTCACGGCTACATGGCTGAGCGCGAATTGACCACCGCGGACTGGCGCGGCTACTCCGAGGCGCAGTTTCCACAGGGAAGCTGGACCTTGGACGATGATGTGCTGCGCGCGCTGGCAGCCGGACCCCGGGTGGATCTCATCACCCGCGAGCGCTTCAGCGACTTCACGCTCTACTTCGAATGGCGGATGCCGCGCGGCGGCAGCTCCGGGGTGCTTTATCGCGTCGACGAGGAGTTCGAGCACTCATGGCAGTCAGGGCCGGAGATGCAGCTTCTCGATGACGAGCATCACCAGGACGGCGCCAACGCGCTGACCTCCTGTGGGGCGCTCTACGGCCTGATCGCGCCGTGGCACGATCAGCGGGATATCGCCAACGCCTATCACAGCGCGCGCCTCGTCGTGCGCGGCAGCCTGGTCGAGCACTGGATCGACGACACGCAGGTGCTCGGTTACGACCTCGAGAGCGAGGAAGTAAAGGAGCGGATCACGCGCAGCAAGTTCCGCGAATGGCCGCAATTCGCGCTCGTCGCCGAGGGGCACATCGCTCTGCAGCACAACGGTACCGAGGCCTGGTTCCGCCGCCTGCGAATAGAGACGTAGCTTACTCCAGCTCGGCGAGGAGCTCCGCCTGGTGCTCCTGCTGCAGCGCATCGAGCAGCTCATCGAGATCGCCGTCCATGACCTGCTGCAGCTTGTAGAGCGTGAGATTGATGCGGTGGTCGGTGACCCGCCCCTGCGGAAAGTTGTAGGTGCGGATGCGCTCCGACCGGTCGCCGCTGCCGACCTGCAGGCGCCGCGTCTGCGCCCGCGCGCTGCGCTGCTTTTCCTCCTCCGCGGCAAGCAGACGCGCGCTCAACAGCTTCATCGCGCGCGAGCGATTCTTGTGCTGCGAGCGCTCGTCCTGACACTCCACCACGATGCCGGTCGGCAGGTGGGTGATGCGCACCGCGGAGTCGGTCTTGTTGACGTGCTGTCCGCCCGCGCCCGAGGAGCGATAGGTGTCGACGCGCAGGTCTGCCGGATTGATCGCCACCTCCTCGATCTCGTCGAGCTCCGGGAGGATCGCGATGGTGCACGCCGAGGTATGGATCCGTCCTTGCGCTTCGGTCTGCGGGACGCGCTGCACGCGGTGCGCGCCGGATTCGAATTTCAGCCGTGAGAACGCGCCCCGGCCGGCGATCCGGCTGATGATCTCCTTGTAGCCGCCGTGCTCGCCCGGACTCTCGCTCAGCACCTCGACTGCGAAGCCCCTGGCCTCTGCATAGCGCGCATACATACGGAAGAGATCGCCCGCGAACAGGGCCGCCTCGTCGCCTCCCGTGCCGGCGCGCACCTCGAGGAAGAGGCCCTTGTCATCGCGCGGATCCTTTGGCAGCAGCAGCGCGCGCAGCTCCGATTCCGCGGCTGTGAGTCCTGACTGCAGCCGTTCGACTTCTTCCGCGCCGAGCGATCGCATGCCGGCATCGGGGTCGGCGAGCATCTCGCGCGCGGCCGCGAGGTCCCGCTCGAGCTCGCGGTAGTGCCGCAGCCGCTCGGCGAGCGGCTCGAGGCGCGCGTATTCAACGGAAAGGTCGCGGAATTGCGGCGAGCCTCCGGCGATCTCGGCGGTCGCGAGCAGCCGGCCGACCTCCTCGAAGCGATCGGCGAGCCTATCGAGCCGCTGGCGAATGGATTCTTTCACGATTGTGAGGGTTTTCGCGGGGGCGGCATTGTAGGCCATGCGCGCCGGGCGGGGAGGCTCTATAGTGACAAGGGTGCGTCCCTTGACTCATACCCTCCGCGTCGTCCTACCCACCCTGTGCCTGGCGCTCGCGGCGGGTTGTGCCACCGTACCCGAGAGGGCGCCCCCGCCGCCACAGCCCGATGCCGCTGCCCTGACCATCGTGGCGGAGATCGCGCTGCAGCGCGGCGACTGTAAGACTGCTGCCGAAACTTACGCCAGGGCGGCTCAGATCGCTTCGGCGCCGGTGGCGCACCGGGCGAGCGAGGTCGGCCTCGCATGCGAGGATCTGCCGGCGGCATGGGCCTCCGCGCAGCGCTGGCGGGACCTCGATCCGCAAAGCCGCGATGCGCTGGCGATGTACGCCACCGTGGCCCTGAAGCTCTATCGTATTGCCGACGCCCGTGCCGCCGTGAAGGCGTTCCTCAGCGCGCCGCCATCGCCTCCTCGCAAGCGCAGCGCCATCGGGCTGCACGCCGGGAGCACCGCAACCGTGAGCGGCGAGGACAGCGGCATCGCCGATCTCACCACGCTGCTGCTCGAGGAGTCCGATCCGCCGGAGGTATTCGCAGCTCTCAACGGCGTGATCGACACGGGGGCCGCCTCGTCCGAGAGGCTGACACTTCTCGGGGAGCTGGCGCTCGAGGCTTATGACGCGAACAGCGCGGAGCGGTACGCACTGCGCGCGGTCCGGGAGAGCCCGAAGAACCTGGAAGCCAACCGCGTCCTGGTAAGGGCGTACGTGGTGTTGGATGAGCCGTCGAAAGCCATCGCGACGGCGCGGGACCTCATGCGCGCGAATCCGCGACACGGCATGTTCGAGCTGGCCGAGGTCTACCAGGAGCTCGGTAGGGTGGAGGATGCGCACCAGGAGCTGGAGCGGCTGCGCGCCGCCGATGCGCCGCGGGGTGAGGTCGACCGGCGCCTTGCGGTGCTGGCCTACGATTCCGGCGACATCGAGGAGGCGCAGCAACGTTTCGCCGACCTTGCCGAGAGCGGCGAGGCGGACAACAGCACCCTGATGTACCTCTCTGACATCGCGGCGCGGCAGGGCGATGTCGCCGCCGCACTTGCCGGCTACGGCAAGCTCGCCGATTCCCCGCTCGCGCTCGAGGCGCGGGAAAAGGCGGCGGCGCTGCTCCTCGGCTCGCATCACGCGAGCGATGCCCTCGCCCTGCTCAGGGAGTACGCGCGGCAGCATCCCGAGGAGAGCGTCGATCTGACCGTCGCCGAGGCGCAGCTTCTGGGCGACCACGGCAGCACCGATGCGGCGCTCAAACTGTTGGGTGCCGCGCTGCGGGCTCATCCGCAACACCCGGCCCTCGAGTACGAGCGCGCGATCATCCTGGAGCAGGCCGGAGACGTGAGCGAATCCGTGCAGGCGCTGCAGCACCTGCTCGCGGCGCGGCCCGACGATCCCACGCTGTTGAATGCCCTCGGCTACACTCTGGCCGATCACGACATGGAGCTGTCGCGTGCCGAGTCGCTGATCCGGCGCGCACTGCAGCAGATGCCGGACAACCCGGCGGTACTCGACAGCCTGGGCTGGGTTCGTTTCCGCCGTGGCGATGCGGCCGGCGCGGTACCTCCGCTCGGGCGCGCGTATGACATCAGCCATGATGCGCAGATTGCGGCCCATTGGGGCGAGGCGCTGTGGCTGGCCGGACGGCGGGAGGCGGCGCGCAAGGTATGGGCCGAGGCGCTGGCGCGCGATCCCGGTTCCAAGGCACTGCAGGCGGCGGTCGCCCGCTACATCCCGAATGCGAAATGACACGAGACGCCTCCCGGCCGGCCGCGTGTTGGCCGGCATGCTCGCTTTGGCACTTGCCTTGGCGCTCGCCGGGTGTCAGACCCTCCCGGTCGCTCCGGCGCCCTCGGTATCGTGGAGCGTGCGCCGGCCGGAGCTGCAGACTCTCAGCCGCTTCGGCCTCAACGGGCGAGTCGCGGTCGCGGTCGACAGTCAGGGCTTCAACGCCGGGCTGCGCTGGACGCAGTCCGCCGCGGTGACACATCTCACGCTCACCGGCCCGCTCGGCGCGGGCGGTGTGGAGGTAACCTCTGATGCAGGCGGCCTGAGGGTCGTCACTTCGAACGGCAAGCATCTGGACGATGCCGCTGCGCGTTCGGAGCTCGAAAGCAAGCTCGGCTTCGAGCCGCCGCTCGCCAGCCTGCGCTATTGGGTCCTCGGCGTGCCGGACCCGGCCGCGCCTTTCTCCGTGCAGCTCGATTCGCAACAGCGCGTCGCGCAACTGACCCAGGGCGGTTGGCAGATCGATTACACCGCCTACATGCCGGTCGGGGCGGAGTGGTTACCCAGGCTGATGACGCTGCGGCGGAACGATGTGCGAGTGCGGATGGTCGTGGATGCCTGGCAGCTATGAGCGGCGGCATGGCCGAGGCGCGCCAGGAGACTCTCTGGCCGGCGCCGGCAAAGCTGAATCTCTTCCTGCATGTCACCGGGAGGCGAGCGGACGGCTACCACGAGCTGCAGACCGTCTTTCAGCTCATCGACCTCTGTGACACCGTGGCACTGGCTGTCCGGGACGACGGTGCGATCGAGCGCCCAGAGGGTGCGGCGAATGTGCCGCCGGAATCGGACCTGGTGGTCCGCGCGGCCCGCACCCTGCAGGCCGCTTCCGGTACGCGGCTGGGCGCCACGCTGCGGGTGCGCAAGCGGATCCCCATGGGGGGGGGCTTGGGCGGCGGCAGTTCCGATGCGGCCACCACCCTGCTCGGGCTCAACAGGCTCTGGGACTGCGGGCTGGGGATCGGGGAGCTGGCGGCCCTGGGTTTGCCTCTTGGCGCGGATGTGCCTGTATTCGTTAGGGGTTTCTCCGCCTGGGCGGAAGGGGTGGGTGAGCGGCTGACGCCGCTCGAGCTTCCTGAGCGCTGGTACGTGGTCATCCATCCGAGGGTCGGAGTGAGCACCCGGGACGTGTTCCAGAGCCCTGAATTGACACGAAATTCTCCCCTCATCACAATACGCGCCTTTTTCGAGGCCGGCGGTCGCAATGACTGCGAGCCGGTGGTGCGCGCGCGCTGCCCCGAGGTGGCGGCGGCGCTCGATTGGCTGTCGCGATATGCGCCGGCACGGCTGACGGGAACCGGCTCCTGTATCTTTGCGTCTTACGCGACTGCCATCGAGGCTGAGCGCATCGCGGCGCGCGTACCGGACGAGTGGACGAGTTTCGTGGCGCGGGGACTTAATATCTCACCGGCGCATCGTTCCCTGTAGTTGTTGTTGGGGTGTCGCCAAGTGGTAAGGCAGCGGGTTTTGATCCCGCCATTCGGAGGTTCGAATCCTTCCACCCCAGCCATTCATTTTGAGGCGGTTTGGCCCGACGAGTCTATGACGACGAGCGATACACTGGCGCTATTTGCCGGCAACGCCAACCCCGGGTTGGCAACGGACGTCGCGCGGCATCTGCAGACGCCGCTTGGGCGTGCCTATGTTGGCCGCTTCAGCGACGGTGAGGTGAACATTGAGCTGATGGAGAACGTGCGCGGCCGCGACGTCTTCATCGTGCAACCGACTTGTCCGCCTGCCAACGACACGCTGATGGAGCTGCTCGTCATGGTGGACGCGTGCCGCCGCGCCTCGGCGGCGCGTATCACCGCGGTCGTGCCCTACTTCGGCTACTCGCGCCAGGATCGACGGCCCCGGGCAACGCGCTCGGCGATCACTGCGAAGCTGGTGGCCAACATGATATCGAGCGCCGGCGTGAATCGGCTGCTCACCGTCGATCTGCACGCCGACCAGATCCAGGGGTTCTTCGACATCCCGGTCGATAACGTGTACGCCTCGCCGGTGCTGCTCGGGGATGCCTGGAAGCAGGCGTATCGAAACGTGGTGATCGTGTCGCCGGACGTGGGCGGCGTGGTGCGGGCGCGGGCCTTTGCCAAGCGCCTCGACGATGCCGAGCTCGCCATCATCGACAAGCGCCGGCCGCGGCCCAACGAGTCGAAAGTGATGAACATCATCGGCGACATCGAGGGCAAGAGCTGCGTGCTGGTCGACGACATGGTCGACACTGCCGGCACGCTCTGTCAGGCGGCGCAGGCCCTGAAGGACGAGGGCGCCACCAAGGTGGTCGCCTACATCACGCACGCCGTTCTGTCGGGCGAGGCGGTGCAGCGGATCTCGCAGTCGGCGCTGGATGAGCTGGTCGTGACCGACACGGTGCCGCTCTCGGCCGCCGCGCGCGGCTGCAGCCGCATCCGCCAGCTCTCGGTCGCGGCGCTGCTCGCGGAGACGATCCGCCGCATCCGCGACGAGGAGTCGGTCAGCTCGCTCTATGTAGATTGAATTTTTCGGTTGCGTCGGGCTTGGTCGCGAGCACCGGCGCGTTTTTGTCATTAACGTTCGGAGAACATCATGCGTATTTCATTCAGCTTCGGCGCGGACGCGCGCGGGGCGCAAGGCAAAGGTGCGAGCCGCCGCCTGCGTCGCTCCGGCAAGGTTCCGGCCATTCTTTACGGCGGCCACAGGGAGGCGCAGGCGCTCGTGTTGGACCAGCAGAACCTCCTCACCATGATCGGTGACGAGCGCTTCTATTCGTCGATCGTGCAGCTCAAGATCGACGGCGCGGCGCAGGAGGCGATAGTCAAGGACGTGCAGATGCATCCTGCCCGGAACGTCGTCGTGCACGTTGACCTGCAACGCGTCATCGAGAGCGAGGCGATTCGCCTGCACCTGCCGATCCACTTCAAGGGCGAGAGCATCAGTCCCGGCGTCAAGACAGAGGGTGGCATCGTGTCGCACATGCGCGCCGACGTCGAGGTGAGCTGTCTGCCGAAGGATCTGCCGGAGTTCCTCGAGATCGATCTGTCGCAGATGAGCCTGAACGAAACCAAGTTTCTGGCCGACATTCCGCTGCCGCCCGGGGTCACGATCCCCGAGCTCGCGCATCGCAATGCGCCGGTAGTCTCGATCCATGCCCCGCGTGCCGCGGAGCCGGAGCCGGTGGCTGCGGATGCTGCCGCTGTCGCGACGACCGCCGAAGGCGCGGCGCCTGGTGCGGCACCTGGTGCGGCCCCGGCTGCCGGTGCGGCCCCTGCCGCCGGTGCCGATGCCAAGAAGGGCGAGGAGAAGAAGGAGGCTGCTCCGGCCAAGAAGGAGGGCGGCAAGAAATAGCGGCGGCGCATGGCGGGTCAGCCGCTCACGCTCATCGTGGGGCTCGGGAATCCGGGCCCCACGTATGCGCGCACCCGGCACAACGCGGGTTTCGAGCTGGTGGACGAGCTGGCGAGGCGCACGGGCGCGAGTCTGCGCCACGACGCGCGCCATCAGGGCGAGCTCGGCCGCGCCAGCATCGGTGGCACGGACGTCTGGCTGCTCAAGCCCATGACCTACATGAACCTGAGCGGGCAGTCCGCCAGGAGTGTCGCCGGTGTTTACCGCATTCCCCCGCAGTCGATTCTGGTGGCTCACGATGAGCTCGACTTTCCGCCCGGGACGGTGCGTTTGAAGGAAGGCGGCGGTGCCGGCGGCCACAACGGGCTGCGCGACCTCATCGCGCAGCTCGGCGATGATTTCTGGCGGCTGCGGATCGGCATCGGCCATCCGGGCGACCGTGGCGAGGTGTTGGATTATGTGCTCGGGCGGCCGCCGGCGGCGGAGGCCGCGCTCATTCACGAAGCGGTGCTCGCGGCCGCCGATGCCGTCCCGGTAATGTTGAGCGACGGCGCCCAAAAGGCGATGAATCGTCTGCACGCCCGGGGCGGCGCAGTTCCCTAGATTAAGCGCTGGATCGGGGCATCCTGCCCCGCCCAGCGCGGTCGCGAGCAAAAACGCGGTTTTTGCTCGCGACCTCCGCCACCTGCGGCGGCGGGGCACAATCCCTGTGCCTGCCCACGTGGGTCACTAACAGGAGTTCTTTGTATGTCCATCCGTTGCGGCATCGTCGGATTGCCGAACGTCGGCAAGTCGACGCTGTTCAACGCCCTCACCCGGGCACAGATCGCCGCCGAGAACTATCCTTTCTGCACCATCGATCCCAACGTTGGTGTGGTTCCGGTGCCGGATCCGCGCCTGCAGCAGTTGGCCGACATCGTGCATCCGGAGAAGGTCATTCCGGCCGCCGTGGAGCTGGTCGACATCGCGGGCCTGGTCGCGGGTGCTTCCGAAGGCGCCGGGCTGGGCAATCAGTTCCTGTCGCACATCCGCGAGGTCGATGCCATCGCGCACGTGGTCCGGGCCTTCGAGAGCGGCGATGTCATTCATGTGGCGGGCAAGGTCGATCCGCTCGCCGACATCGAGACCATCGATACCGAGCTCGCCCTTGCGGATCTCAGCAGCGTGGAGAAGGCGCTCGACCGTGCCGCCAAGGCATCGAAGGCGGGGGACAAGGACGCGCTGCGCAAGCGCGCGCTGCTCGAGCGGGTGAAGACTCAGCTCGACCAGGTGCGGCCGGTGCGGGCGCTGGGTCTGACGGAGGAGGAGCAGCGGGACATCAGGGATCTGCACCTCCTGACCGCCAAGCCCGTCATGTATGTGGCCAACGTGGCCGAGAACGGCTTCGAGGGTAATCCGCTCCTCGCGGCCATCGAGGCGCGCGCCGCCGGGGAGGGGGCTGCCGTGGTACCGGTTTGCGCCGCCATCGAAGCGGAGATCGCCCAGCTCGAGGAGAGCGACCGCGCGGAGTTTCTGGCCGAGCTCAAGCTAAGCGAGCCGGGTCTGGACCGCCTGATCCGGGCCGCGTACCGCCTGTTGGGATTGCAGACCTTCTTCACCGCGGGGCCGAAGGAAGTGCGTGCCTGGACGGTGTGGGTGGGCGCGACCGCCCCGCAGGCCGCGGGAGTGATCCACACCGACTTCGAGCGCGGCTTCATCCGTGCGGAGGTGATCGCCTTCGAGGATTATGTCGGCTTGCGCGGCGAAGCCGGCGCCCGCGAGGCCGGGAAGCTGCGGTTGGAGGGCAAGGAATACGTCATGCGGGAAGGGGATGTCGTCCACTTCCGCTTCAACGTTTGAGAAGCGGGTCACGGCACGGAAGGTGCATTTTGTCGCGTTTGCAGGTGACAGGGCTGCCCGGGCTACGTATCGTGCGGTCTTCTCCGGCGAAGGTACGAGGAAATGGAGCAGGACTTACGCCTCCTCATCCTGGAGGACGTAGCCGCGGAAGCCGAGCTGACCGTCAGAGCGCTCAAGACGGCGGGCCTCGACTGCGCCTGGCAGCGGGCCGAGAGCGAGACGGAATTCCGCGCCGGGTTGCGCGACCAACCTGATATCGTCCTGTCCGATTTCTCCCTGCCGCGATTCGACGGCATGTCGGCCCTGGCCATCGCCGCGGCTGAAGCGCCCGAAATCCCGTTCATCTTCGTCTCCGGCACCATCGGTGAGGAACGCGCCATCGAGGCGCTGAAGCTCGGCGCCGTCGACTACGTGCTCAAGACCAACCTCGCCCGGCTCGCGCCGGCGGTCAAGCGCGCATTGGCGGAGGCCGCCTCAGACCGCGCGCGGCGTCAGGCGGAGGAGCGTGTCGAACGGCTCACCCGGGTTCTGCAGATGCTCTCGGGGATCAACAGTGCGGTTGTACGCGTCCGCGACCGAACGGAGCTGGTCGAGGAGGCCTGTCGGATCGCGCATGCCGTGGGCAACTACGTCTGCGCGTTGGTGGTCTTGACCGATCCGCACACGCGAACCGCGCGCTGCGCCGCATGGGCGGGCGCCGGTCGCGAGTTCCAGGGCGAGCTAACCTTCAAGGTTGACGACAGCGGCAAAAGCGAGGCGGGCGAAAGCGTCACTGGGCGGGCGCTGCGCACGGGCGAGGTGACCGTCTGCGACGATGTCACACAGGTAGTGGGGCCTTTACGCTTCGGCAGCACGCTCGAGGCGCTTGGCATCCGCTCGCTGGCATCGATTCCGCTCCTCATCGAGCACACTCCTGTCGGGACGTTCACGGTGGGAAGCGCTGAGGCCGGCATGTTCGGTGACGAGGAGATGCGGATGCTGCAGGAGGTGGCCGCCAACCTCTCTTTCGCGCTGCAGTACCTGTACAAGGAGGATACCGTCCGGTTCCTCTCTTATTTCGATCCGGTGACCGGCCTCGCCAAGCGTTCCCTGTTCTGCGAGCGGCTGGCGCGCTCGCTCGGCCGCCACGCCGGCAAGACCCAGGAGGTGGTGGTGGTCGCCATCGATGTGGAGCGCCTGGGAGTCATCAACGACTCTCTCGGGCGCTACGTCGGCGATCGGGTGCTGCAGTTCGTGGCCGATGCCCTCAGGTGCAACTTCGGCGGCAGCGAATGGCTGGCGCATCTCGAGGGCGGCAACTTCGCCGCCGTGGTGTTGGATTCTCCCTCCTATGAGGAGGCGGTGCGGCTCATCCATGACCGCATCACGGCCGCCTTCGGCAAGCCGCTCGCGGTCGCGGGCCACGAGATCCCGGTCGCCGTCCGTGCGGGACTGGCGCGATATCCGGAGAACGGCGCCGACGCGGAGGCACTGCTGCAGAACGCGGAGGCGGCGCTGCACAAGGCGCGCAACACCGGCGAGCGGTTCCTGCGTTACCGGCGCGAGCTGAGCGCGGAAGTGGCCGATCGTCTTGCGCTCGAGCGGCGGCTGCGCGCGGCGCTCGATGCCGACCAGTTCATCCTGCACTATCAGCCGAAGGTCAGCATCGCGACCGGCGAGCTGGTCGGCGCCGAGGGCCTGTTGCGTTGGAACGATCCGCAGAGCGGCCTCGTCAGCCCGGCGGTGTTCCTGCCGGTGCTGGAGGCGACCGGTCTCATCGTGGATGTCGGGGACTGGGTGGTGCGCCAGGCGGCGCGCGACCTGGAGCGCTGGGCCGCCCGGGGGCTGAAGCCCATCCGGCTGGCCGTCAATGTATCGCCGCTGCAGCTGCGCGAGTCGCAGTTTGCCGCGCGATTCTTCGCCGCGGCGGGGCGGAATCTCGCGGGCCCGCGCGGAATCGACATCGAGATCACCGAGGGTGCGCTGCTCGATGACATCATGTTCCTCGGCCGGACGCTGCAGGTGCTGCGCGATGAGGGCGTCCAGGTTGCGATAGATGACTTCGGGACGGGCTACTCGTCGCTCAGCCGCCTCGCCGATCTGCCGGTAGACACCCTGAAGATCGATCGCTCCTTCATCAGCCGGCTCGCGGGCGACAAGACCGCGCAGGCCGTGGTGGGCACGATCATCTCGCTGGCGCGTGCGTTCGACCTCAGCACGGTCGCCGAGGGCGTCGAGCGTGAGGAGGAGTTGGCTTTGCTCAGGGAGCTGCAATGCGAGCAGTCGCAGGGCTATCTGCACAGCCGGCCGCTGCCTGTAGAGGCTTTCGAGACACTCCTCGCGCGGAACTCCGAGTCCGGAGCCCGCTAGCCTCGGTGCAGCTCCAATACCTTCAACTGCAGACGGTCGGACCTGCAGAGACTTTCCGATACGGCCAGCAACTGTCCGGCATCGCCGGTCAGAACCGCGCGGACTCTGATGAGAGCCGAGCCCAACGGCATGCGCAGCTTGCGCGCGGCATCCGCATCGGCCGGAACCGCTCCTATCGAGTACCTCACCGCGGCGGCCGGC
Source organism: Steroidobacteraceae bacterium (assembly GCA_036273095.1). Lineage (GTDB taxonomy): Bacteria > Pseudomonadota > Gammaproteobacteria > Steroidobacterales > Steroidobacteraceae > 13-2-20CM-66-19. Next base: position 24,648 of record DATAXF010000152.1, read on the forward strand.
GTTTCGAGGCGGTCGAGCATCATCAAAAGGGATGCTCGCGTTCGGACCGGACGTTGGAGGCGGCGGCCTACGGGCTCAGGCAGGTAGGCCGCCGTGAGTGATAGCGGTTCGCCGTTGGCGGTTAGAAGCCGCTCGAGGACGCACGCCATCGGGCCGATCTCGACTGCGAGCTCGCGCAAGGCGTGAGGGACTGGCGCCGTATCGAAGCGCAGCGTCGTCGTGGTGGTGCGGGATTCTTGCCCCGCCGGAATTTCGGACGGGGCGTGTAGCTCGACAGGCAGCCGCAGGGGGGCTCGCTGCGGGCGAGCGTAAGTCCCGCTGCCGCGGCGGCGGAGGATGCGTCCTTCGAGCTCCAGACGATCCAGAGCGTGGCGGACAGTGGTGCGTGAGATCCCGTGGCGGGCGCAGAGCTGCGGCTCGCTCGGCAGCGCGCTTCCCGGTGGGATGGTGCCGTCCTGGAGAGCGGCAGAGAGCAACTCGTAGAGGCGATAGTATCGGGCCACGCCCTTGTCGGGGCGACGACTGGCGCGCGCGCTGTCTCTTGTCGAGGAAGGCCTGATGCGTCGCGAGCGGGGTATCGAGGCCATGGGATGCGTCTCAGATCCGCCCTTCGATCCGGCGCCGTCGCCGCGTCGGATCTACTATCTCCAGAGACGCGTGGGCCTCGTAACGGTCGGCCCGATACAAACAATCGATGTATGCGAGGGCTCGGCGCCGCCGATCGCGTGCGAGCGTGCGTACGTTGAAAACCGGCTCACCAACAGCAAGGCCAAGGCTGTCGGCGGCAAGGGGATCCGCCTCCAGGGCGGCAAATTCGCGCTCCGTGCTGGCGCTGCGATGACCATCGGCAGCGAGCACCATGAGAATGCCGTCACCGCTGGTGCTCAGCCGCCGGGTCAGCCTGCCGCCTATCCTTTCCGGGAGGTAGGCGCTCTCGAGCACAACTGGCTCGCGCCGGACGTAGCGTATGCGACGGACGAGTAGGACGGTGTCGCCGAATCCAGGTTGCTCGTCGAGGAGGAACGCGGGTGCCGGAAGGAGCCGGGAGGCGATCGTCCGGCTGGTGGCCGTCGCGGGCGCATCGACCATGCCATCCAGTACCGCAGAGCAGTCCCTGGAGGCCGCGGCCTGCTGCCTCTGCTCCCGCACGAAGGTGCCGCTGCCTCTCTTTCGCTCGATGCGGCCCTCCGCCTCGAGCTGCGCGAGCGCCCGGCGCACGGTCGAGCGCGAGATGCCGTAATCCCGCATCAGGCGAGGCTCGCTCGGCAAGGGCTCATCGACGCCGTAACGCCTTTCAGCCAGTGCCTGTGAGAGTACTCGGTAGAGTCGCAGGTAGCGGGATACCCCCGCCCCGGGCCTTATAGTTGTTATTGTCATGCGAGAATCGAATCGCCGGCCCCCCAATGTATACACCTTCTGCTAGGGCTCGGCTGGACTATCGGGACGGGCGGGGTGGGTTGACACTCCCGGCAGGCCCCAAGGACAATGCGCCCCCTTTTGGCAGGCCACCGCCCACCCGGGAACCCCAAAAGGGGCGGCGTCCGGGATCGAAGAACAGTGGAAAGGTAGCTCAGCCGGTTAGAGCACGGCACTCATAATGCCGGGGTCGAGGGTTCGAGTCCCTCCCTTTCCACCAATGAAATCAAAGAGTTGAGATCTTGTTTTTCGAGCATGGCATTTGACTGCCATGCTAACTTGGCGCGGTTGCCCGGAATGCTGTAGGCGCGGAGACTTCTGCGGTCGACGGCGGCGGCGTTGTGCAAACCATCGCGAATCGTGCGCCTTCAACCGGCCTGGAGTTGCGCCCGCTGTGAGTCGAGGCGCCGGGCACCGTGTTCTCCCAGAGCTTTGGACTTCGCTGAGCAGACACTCGGTGCCGTCTAGGTGCTTTGCCAAAGTTTGGCAAACCTGCCGCCGTGCCCGGAGCATCCGGGCAATCGGTTCGCATCCTAGATGCCCACTTCCAATGACGGTATCTCGTCGACCTCGTACGCTCCTAAACGGAGCCATTCGGTGACCAAAGGATGGTCGAGGAGGCGGTCCATATAGTTCTTCGCAGGCCCTTCGAGGAGCACCCCGTAGGTCTGGAACCGTGTTGCAATGGGAGCGAACATGATGTCCGTTGCGGTAAAAGAGCCGAACAGCCACGGCGAGCCGCCGCAATGGTCATTCCAGATTTGCACGACGCGCCCGATATCCGCCAGGACTTCGGTGGTTCGGTTCACGCGACGCCCGCGTGCGCGCGTATTGACGGGCATGGCGGCGCGCAAAGCACCGAAGGAGGAATGTATCTCTCCACTCAGGCTGCGTGCACGGGCGCGCTCGAACCGATCCGCCGGCCACACTGCCGGATACATTTCGTAGAGGTGCTCGATAATGGCAATCGTGTCCCAGATCGCCGTGCCGTGATCGATCAGCACGGGTACGAGCCCGGTCTGTCCTCCCAAGGCACGCACAGCCTCACGCGACTCCGAGCGATAGAGCGGGATCGTCACCTCATCGAACGGCACCCCGAGCATCTTCAGAAGCAGCCAGGCACGCATCGACCACGAGGAGTAGTTCTTCTGGCCGAGGATCAGAGTACAGGCCTCAAAGGAGTAGTTCATCGTCGATCTTCACCGCTGTGGTGACGAACGAGGCAGTGGGTGGCTACACCGGGAAATTGAAGCAGCACGAAGTATGGGCGATCGTCTCCACGATGCCTGCGAGCACCACGGCTGCGAAGAGTCCGACCAGCGCCAGGATCGCGGGACGACTTGCACGGCGCGGCTGAGAAGCTTGCAGACGTGCCAGGCGATGGCTGAAAAGGGTTGCCGCCCCCGCGCTTAATAGCCGCGATTCCCCGGGATCAGCCAGCTTCGCCAGTGCGGTGAGGAGATCCGGGCCGCGTGAGCTCTGTATCACGGCTTCGTCGCAGGACAACTCTCTGAACAGGGCAAGGCGTGAGCCAGCGAGCCACATGAGTGGGTTAAACCACAGTCCGCAAAGTGCGATCTCGTGGATGAGAGCAACAAGATTGTCGCGCCGCCTCGCGTGAGTCACTTCATGGATGAGGACCGCGTCGAGCTCCCTTTCGGTCAGCAGGTCATCGATACCGGGCGGCAGTGTGATCCGCGGGCGCAGTACTCCTTCGACCGATGGCCCCTGTCCGGCCGCCGACAGGCTGACCGGAACGCCGCGCGTGAGCAAACGTCGCCTGAACGGCGTGGCGTTGCGGTCACCTCTCGTACGTTGGCTCCCGCGGTCCCGCGGCAGGCGTAGCAGGAGCCGCGCGGCCATGAAGGCCGCGCCGCACGCCCATACACCCAGGAGCACGGCTCCAGCGGAAGGATTTCGGGAGACTTCGAAACCGACCGTGTCGAGGCCCCCGAGCTGGGTTGCCCATGAGAGGTGCGATGAGCCGAATCCATTGAAGAAGCCGGCGAAAGGCACCATGAAGTTGACCGACGTCACCACCCAGATCCAGTACTTCGCGGTGTCGCCGCCCTTCCAGAGCGAAGTCAACACCCACGCCGCGAGGCACGCGACCGACGCATAAAGGATATGTACCTCCAGGTAGTACAGCGCCGGTGCTACGTGCTCATGCATCGAGTCTAACCCCGACCTCGCCGCTTGTCCTTCGAAGGCAGCGCCTCCTGAAGAGCCTTCAGGTCCTCGAGCGTAATCCTGCCCGTCTCCAGCAGGTTCGAGACGAGGAGCCTGGGTGAGCCGCCGAAGAGGTCCAGAAGGTCACGGACGAGGCCGCTGCGGAACTCGCGCTTGTCAATCGCGGGCTCGAACAGCTGCGCATTTCCGATCTTCTTCACTTTCCGCAGAGCACCCTTCAGCTCGAGCCTGTAGACCAGCGTCTGTACCGTCGTGTACGCGACGCGTTCTGCCCCAGCCAGGCTCTCGAGAATCTCGCGCACCGAGCAGGTCCCCAGCTTCCAGAACTGCTCCAGGATCCTGGTTTCGGCTTTCGACAGGCGCATGCGGCTCACACTTGCCATAGGCGGATAAATTCTACGCCTGAGTGGCGCCCGGCACAGCCCACCTAAAGCGTCCTGGCCACGCGAAATCCCATGTATGCGTCACGAAAGTCGATGGGATTTCTTTCGCGTGTGGCCGAGCGCAACGCCCACGCCTGGAAAGGCCACGAGCCCCCTCGATCTACGCGCATGCACTGGTGAGTCCCATCCGGGCGCGGATCGCTCACGCCAGTGTCATTGACCCCACCGTCTGCCGGCAAGCCGGAGTAGCTGCTAGCGTAACAATCCGCGGTCCATTGCCAGACATTGCCCACCATGTCATAGAGACCGAACGGGGTCGCCGCCTTCAACCCCACCGGGTGAGTACGCCCGCCCGAGTTGTCCTTGTACCAGGCGTGGTCCGAGGTCCCAGCGTCATCGTCACCCCACCAGAACCTCGTACTCGTCCCGGCGCGCGTGGCATATTCCCACTCCGACTCGCTGGGCAGGCGGTATGGGCCGTCGCCTGAAGCGGAGGAGCTCTGGCTCGCCTCGCCGTTCAACCAGGCAATGTATGCCTTTGCATCCTGCCAACTGACACACACCACAGGATCGCGACCAGTCTGTTCGAACCCCGGATTCAGCCAACTGAGCTCCGGGCGCTTGCGCCACGTATAGCTATCGTGAGCGCATCCATCGCCGGCGGAGTGTCCCGTCTCGCGAACGAAGGCTGCATATTCGCTACGAGTCACGTCGTATTTACCCATGGCGAACGACGGCACCGAGACCTCGTGCTGCGGAGCCTCATCGGCAACCGATCCCGCAGTGGTGCCATGACCGGCCGCCCAGGACTTCTCGGCAGCGGGGGAGCCCATGATGAAATATCCCGCTGGGACGACGACCATCTCGGGGCAATGCTCGCAGTCACGAAATACGGTGCCGGGCTCTCCTCCCAAAGTTGCCGCTGCGCCTCGTCGCTGCGTCGCCACGGCATTTGCCTGGTCATAAACTTCGCGGACTGCCTCGATCATCGTCGCCGGCTGGTCGAACTGGATGTATTCCGAGCTATCGCGCACGAGTATCTGTTTGGAATCGGAGGACAGTGTGAGCCAGCGCGCCTGAGCCAGCGTATTTTCCTTCTCATATTCCATGTGCTGTGGTGTGTCCGGCGGCTTCGTATCTAAATGGCCGACACCGTGATTGCCGCTGGTGAGTACGCGAATGGGCAGGGACCCGAATGAGCGGCGGTGTCGTTGCAGCCAGAGCTCGTCCGCCGGCACCTCTCTCATTTCCGAAATGTAAGCGTCATAGATGGCGACCTTGGTTTTCGCAAGTTGCAATATCTCGGCGTTCAGTCCCGGAGACCACGCGGACTCGGGCAAACCACGAAAAAAGAAACGCTTATCGCAGGTCTGGGCTGGCCGGCCGGGCCTTGACGGTAGGAGCGGTAGAGTGCGGTGCTCGGCAATCAAGTCTCGACAGCGGGCCATGTCGGGAATGAACGCGGCCTCCCTTCGATGCTCGTCCTCTTGCATTGCCCTGGGTACGAGGTCGTCGGCATCCGAGTCGACGAGAACCAAGCCCGCAACTTCGTTCGTGTAGAGATCCGCGAAAGTCCGCACATTGTCGCCGCCGAACGCGGACCCGACCAGAATGTAGGGCCGAGCGATGCCAGCACGGTGAAGCGCTGCGCGCAGCTCCTCGGCGATGCGTACGCTGGTGCGCGGCATGGGGCCAGGCTCGCTCAGCCCGGTGCCGGCACGGTCGTAGCTGCAGGCGCGGGTCCATTTGGCGATCTGCGGCTGTACTTTCGACCACGCCGGTGACCAATCTCCCCACCCCGAATCGAATACGACCGTGGGGAAGCCGCTTCCCATGCAGTGGAGATTCAGCCGAAATCCGCCCGCATCGACGAGCTGGCCCGGTTGCGCGTAAATCATGTCGGCCGCAGCGCCGCCCGCCCGCTGCTGGCCGAAAGCGACTGCGACGAAGAGCACCGGCAAGAGCAGCAATGGTAGTCGCTTCATTTCTATAGCTCCTGAGGGTCGTCAATCTCGTGACGCCACTGGCAAAGCTACTATGTTCTCCGGTCAGTCTACTACACGTCACGGTTTTGTCAATTGAACGACCCTGTTACCGCGCCGCCTGCTTGCTCGGGGAACATGTGGCCGGTCGTGGACCTTATCTTTTGGCCGCTATGCCCGACGACCGCTGAGCGTCGATACCTGCCGGCCCCTCAACGCTCATTCCGTTCGGTGCACCCGTGCGGCTTTGTCGCGCTCCACACGCGCAACAAACCGGTCACGTATGTGGGCAAAGAATTTCGGCGGCAGCGCGCCATATACGATCGTCGACTCGTCGCGCCCCGGCACGGGCCGCAGGTCATGAACGGGACACCGTCAACCAGCTCGATTGGCCATAGCTGTGCACCTGCCCATGCAGCGAACGGCGCAGAATCTGCAGCCAACGGTCCCAACGCATATCGGGCGACACCACAAAGTAGCCCGGCCGATCGGCATGATGGACCTCGCACTGTCGGTGAAGTCCGAAAATGGCAAGCACCGCCGGCGCGCCCGGGTGCAACTTATGACGCAGGTCAATCACGCGACGCGGATCCACCGCTACGGCAAACATCCAGTGGAGAAACGTATGAAACACTTAGCGCTTGCAAGCGCCTGTACTTTAGCCCTTGTTGCCGCGGTTCCGTCATCTGCGCAGAGGTGGGTGGATTACACCCCAGAAAAAGGGTACTGGGAAATCAGATACGTAAAAGTCGATCCAAACAAAATAGACGAATACCTGAGCCAAGCGAAGGTCGGTTGGATGCCAGGGGAAGAGGCTCTCAAGAGGCGAGGGCTTATCTACGGGTATCAGGTGATGGTCAGCATTACACCCGCGAGCGGCAGGGCGAACGTGATCTTCTGTGTACATCATGTAAGCTTTGGAAATCTCGATCCAAACGAGGGGCGCGACCGGGAACTTGACAAGGAAACCAACGCCCTTCTGCCGAAGGCAAAATCCGATGCGATGGCAGCGCAGTTCAACGAGTACCGCACATTTGTGGGCGATGAGATTTATATTCCTGTGGACTTTACGAAGTGAGCTCGAGGTCAGTCGCAAAGTGTCCGAGGGCCGGATCTCTCGCGGGAAGCGGGCGACGAATGCCGCGTTCGGATCAGGCGCAACAAAAGGTGTCCCGCCAGGCCGTGGCAGCACTTTGACGGAAAGTTCGCGGATGCGTCCCGTAAGTGTTTGTACTTCAAAGGTAAGCACTCCGGCATCCGCGTTCTTCCGACGCTGAGCTGATGGCTCGATGCTCTGGCGGCGGCAATCGGCCGCATGCCGAGGGCATGACGATGAGCGAAGAGACGCGAGGGGAGCTGACGCTGGGACAGCAGCGCTTC
>DATAXF010000153.1:0-35748 GCA_036273095.1 Steroidobacteraceae bacterium
GACGGTGAGCTTCGCTGCGGCAGCTTCGCGCAGGATGCCCGCGGCCGCTGGTATCTCAATCTCCAAGTCAAAATTCCGGAGGATAGGGAGCATGGGGCCGGGGAGGTTGGTATCGACTTGGGCCTCAAGTCTCTGGCGACGCTCTCCACGGGCGAGAAAATCGAGGCACCGCGCCTCTACCGCAAATACGAGCGGGCGCTCGCCATCGCCCAGCGCGCCGGGCGCAAGCCCCGCGTGCGGGCCATCCACGCCAAGATCGCGAACTGTCGCAAGCGTTTCCTGCACGGGCTGTCCCCCAGGCTCGTGCGGGAGAACCGGCGCATCTGCGTGGGCAACGTCAATTCCTGCGGACTCGCCCGAACCAGCCTGGCGAAGTCCGTCCTCGATGCCGGCTGGTCGCAGCTTCGATCCCAGCTCCGCTACAAAGCCGTCAGGCACGGGGCTGAGTACCTCGAAGTTGATGAGCGATTGACCACGCAGGTCTGTTCCGCGTGCGGTGCACGCGGCGGCCCAAAAGGTCGAGAGGACCTCGTAGTAAGGGACTGGACCTGTGGCGGATGTGGTGCTTGGCATGACCGGGACATCAACTCTGCTATCAATATCCTCGTCTCGGGCCGGAACGTCGGCCTCCAAGGGACGGAAATCCCCTCGGTTTAGCGAGGGGAAGACGTTAAGATGAGCTCTCCTCGGTTTGTGTCTGCCGCGGAGTGCAATACAAAGGGCATGCCAGCGGCCCCGCATCGCTAACTCATTGTTTCAGCGCGCTGTTTTTCGGCTCCACGCTGGCCTCGTAGTGTCCGCGGACGCGTCCGCTAACGTCCGGGCAGGCATGGGCGAGCCTGTCTAGAACAGGCGAGCTCACGGTAGCAGCGTGCCGATCACAGCAACCGCGGATCGCGCAGCCGCAGGCGGATGTAGCTGCTCGTCAGCCAGTCAACCTGCATGGTAGATGGTGAATTCAAGCGCCGCGGGTAGCCTGAGGGCACCGGCCGGGCGGAGGATCAGGGCGCAGATCGTCGCGCCGTCGCCGGTAGGGATCGAGACGTTTCGATCTATGAGGTAGGCGCCGCCTTTCGCCGACGCACAGAAGCAAATGGCAAAAGTCAAAACGAGAGACGGTAGCCGCAGTGTCCGCTTCATCCTGCATCCTGGTGACGAGCTGCGCCGCACGAGCGCATCCCACCCGCATTCTAGCGCATGATTACGTCACACCGATGAGGCGTGCGTCAGTTGAGCTCGGGTAGGGCTGCGGATGGTCTTGCGCGCGTTGCCAGACTTGCCGCGACCGCGACGACGAAGTTGCTACAGAGCGCGACGAAGCCGGCGTTCAGGCCGCCTATCGGGTCGAGATGAGCAAACATCAACGACGCCGCCGTGAGGACGCCCACTACGATTCCGCTGAAGACGCCGATGGCCGTCACTTGCCGCCAGTAGAGGCCCAGCAGGACCCCGGGAAGACACTGCGCCACCATCGCATAGCCGGCGAGGAGCAGCGACACCAGGGTGCTCGCGCCATGGATCGCCAGAGCCAGGCTGGCCGCGCCCAGCAGCACGACCATTGCGCGGGCAAGCCGGGCAACGCCGTCGTCGCTCATTGCCGGGGCAACGAGTGGTCGGTACAGGTTCTTGGCGAAGAGGGTCGCGGCGGTGAGGAGGAGGATGGCTGCCGGCACCATTGCCGTGAGCGCACCCGCGCCGCCGACCACGCCCAGGAACCATGGAGGAAACGTGCGGCGGACCACCGTCAGGAGCGCCAGATCGCCGTTCTGCAGGTGCGGCAGGATGAGGACCGCCGCGAATCCCGCGAAGAACATCAGCGCAATCGTCAGGCTGTAGATCGGCATCAGCACCGCGTTGCGGCGCAGGATGTCGGCGCTCCTGGCCGTGAAAGTCGCGCCGAATGTGTGCGGCCACATGTAGAAGCCGCAAGCGGTCAACAGAACGGTGGAGATGTACCAGGAATGGCCGAGATTGGCCGTGGACCCTGGCATGACGAGGTGCTCGGGTCTTGCATGTGCCAGTGCGGCGAAGGTCGCGCCGATGCCGCCGAAATATGTGAGTGGTATGCCGACGCCGATGGCGATAGCCGCAACGAGCATGAGCAGGTCCTTGAGCACGCTCACCCACGCGATAGCGCGCACGCCGTTCGCGACTACGAAGGCGATGACGAGGACGGTAGCAACCGTCATCGCCGCGACGCGCCCGATGTGGCCGAAGCTCGCCACGGAGACGATGATGCCGATGCCATCGAGCTGCAGCTGGATGTAGGGAACGAATGCCAGGATGCCCACGATGCAGACGAAGCCCGCGAGGTATGGATTGCGATAGATCGTGTTGAAGAAGTCCGCCTGGGTCTGGATGCGGTATTTGCGGCCGATCTCCCAGAGTTGCGGCAGGAAGAAGAACGAGGCGACGTAGGCAAGCGTGAGATACGCCAATGCGTAAAGAACGGGGCCGCCGCGGCTGTAAGCCCATCCGCTGACACCCAGGAAGGTGAACGTGGTGTAGACCTCGCCTGCCATCAGCAGGAACACCAGCGCGGTCCCGAAGCCGCGCCCGCCCACTGTCCATTGCTCCAGATCCATCCGTTGCCGCGACCCCGCGAGGAAGCCGATCGCGGCGCCGATCGTCACGATGGCGACTATCACCGTGAGGGCGGTCGTCGCGGGAGTCATGGGTCGCGGTTTGGCGCGCGGTTGCCGCTGCTCTCCAGGCGGTATGCGACCCACATGCAGCAGGATGTGAGCACGACCCAGACGATCAGCCAGAAGAGGTTGAAAGGCAGGCCGAAGACCATCGGCTCGACGCGATCCCAGAGCGCGACCGAGAAGCACATGGCCACGAAAGGAATCGCTCCCACCGCCAGAGCCCCTATCGATGGCTTTTTCACTTTACCTGCCCGGCGGGCGGGGGCCCCGTGCGGGGCTGACGAGGGCGACGACGCCGAACGCGGGGTGGTCGTAATAATTGCGCTGAAAGAAGCGCACACGCCGCGTCTCGTTCATTACGAACGTCGTCCCGGGCGGGGCGTTGAGGCCCGGCGGCGGGTCCTGCATGGTGTAGTTGAGTGCCATTCCGAGGTGCAGGAACTGTCCCCGCTCCAGAACGATGACGCCCGTGAGGCCCGGCACGTTGATGCCGAGGGACTCCAGGGGAAAGCCGGCATGCGTTCCCCAGGCGCTTGCGGTCTGCACCCAGGCAGCGTGCGCCACCGGCAGGTAGGTGCCGCTCGAGCGCAATCTCGATTCGATGGCTGTCAGGCGGTAGTTGGATGTTGGCAGCACCGTCAACAGCTTGCCGGCCGGCCCGGAGCCGCTGGCGGTCTCATCGCCGGCCACCGTCGCGCCAACGGTCGTCTCGGCCGCCCAATTTTCGGGCTGGCCGAGCGCTACCTTGGTGCGGAAGACGACGATCTCGATGTCGTACGCCGGTCCGGAGTGTGCCGGGGGCGGGGCGGCAGATGTGCTTCCTGCAGGAGTGGTTGTCGCTGGGACGGTTGCGGCAGCGCCGCTATTGGGTTGGATCGTGGTAGCAGCCGTTTGCCCGGGAGCCGCCTGCGACGGGATGGCCGATGGCGGGGATTGCGGGGCGGTCTGGGGGGTAGCCTGGGCCGGCGCACCTTGACTGCTGGCAGCCTGAGCGAAAGCCGGCAAGGAAGTGGCGAGCGCCAGCACGAGAAGGGCGGCGGTCCTCTGGAACAGGGCGCTTCGGAGTGTCATGCCACGAAGTCTACCGTATGCCCTTTAGCGTGGTTTGCCCGCCAGACGCTTCATGAGGCTCGCCCCGAACTCGAAGCGGGCTTCCTCGGTCGGCATGGCGCGCGTCAGGCGCAAGCGCAGCGGCCCTTCGAGCCGGTACTCACGCGGTGCCTGCTGGATCAGGCGTACGACCGCCGCCGGCTCGATCGCATTGCGCTCCTCGAACGTCACCGAGCCACTCTGCGGCCCGAGATCGAGCCGCCGGATGCCGAGGGAGCGCGCGGTGAGCTTCAGTCTCGCGATGCGGATGAGGCTCTGCGCCGCAGGGGGCAGGGCGCCGAAGCGATCGTGAACTTCCGCGGTGAGGTCATCGAGCGCCTCGGCGCTCTCGGCGGCCGCGATGCGCTTGTAGAGACCTAGGCGCACGTGCACGTCGGCAATGAAGGCCTCCGGCAGGAAAGCCGGCAGGCGCAACTCGACTTCCGTCGCCGCGGCGAGCGGCTTGTCGAGAGCGGGCTCGCGGCCCTCCTTCAACGCCTTCACCGCGTGCTCGAGCAGATCGAGATACAGGGCGAGCCCGATCTCCGTCATCTGGCCGCTTTGCTGCTCGCCCAGGAGCTCGCCGGCGCCGCGGATCTCGAGGTCGTGGGTCGCCAGCACGAAGCCGGCGCCGAGCTCCTCCATCGACTCGATGGCCTCGAGCCGCTTGGCCGCATCGCCCGCGAGCGCCTTGCGCGGCGGGGCGACGAGATACGCATAAGCGCGATGGTGCGAGCGGCCCACGCGGCCACGGAGCTGATGCAGCTGCGCCAGGCCCATGTGGTCGGCGCGATTGATGACGATGGTGTTGGCGGTGGGCACGTCGATGCCGCTCTCGATGATGGTGGTGCAGAGCAGCAGATCGAAGCGACGGTGATAGAAGTCGACCATGAGCTGCTCGAGATCGCGCTCGCGCATCTGGCCGTGGCCTACCCTGACACTCGCCTCGGGCACCAGGCCCTGCACCTCGGCGGCGATTTTGTCGATGGTACGGATCTCGTTGTGCACGAAATAGATCTGGCCGCCGCGGCGCAGCTCGCGCAGCACCGCTTCCCGCAGGGTGGGCCCGTGCCATTCGATGACGAAGGTCTTGATCGCGAGCCGCTCCGCCGGCGGCGTCGTGATGAGCGACAGGTCGCGTAACCCGCCGAGCGCCATGTTGAGTGTGCGCGGGATGGGGGTGGCGGTGAGTGTCAGAACGTGCACATTCGCCCGCAGCGCCTGCAACCGTTCCTTGTCACGCACTCCGAAGCGATGCTCCTCGTCGACGATGAGCAGGCCCAGGTCCTTGAACCGGGCGTGCGTGTGCAGCAGCCGGTGCGTGGCGACGACGATATCGACGGAGCCGCGCTCGATCCCCTCGATGGTGGCCTGGGTCTCCCTGGCATTGCCGAAACGCGACAGCCCCTCGATGCGCACCGGCCAGTCCGCGAAGCGGTCGCGGAAATTGGCGACATGCTGTTGCACCAACAGGGTGGTCGGCGCGAGTACCGCGACCTGCTTGCCGGCCTGGGTCGCGACGAAGGCCGCGCGCATGGCGACCTCCGTCTTGCCGAAGCCGACATCGCCGCACACGATCCGATCCATCGGGCGCTCGCTCGAAAGATCCTCCAGCACCTTGCGGATGGCCTCGGCCTGGTCCTCCGTCTCCTCGAAAGGAAAGGCGTCGGCGAAGGTCTGGTAGTCGCTCTCGGTCAGCGCGAGCCTCAGGCCTTTCTGCGCCTTGCGCCGCGCATAGAGATCGAGGAGCTCCGCCGCGACGTCGCGGATCTGGTCAGCGGCGCGCTTGCGCGCCTTTGCCCACTGGTCCGTGCCGAGCTTGTGCAGCGGGGCGCTCTCGGGGGCGGCGCCGGTGTAGCGGGTGACGAGGTGCAGCGCCTGCACCGGCACATACACGCGATCGCCGTCCTGGTACTCGAGGACCAGGAATTCGCCGGGTTGCCCCGCGACTTCCATCGACTGCAAGCCGACGTAGCGCCCGACCCCATATTCCTCGTGCACCACCGGCGCTCCGGGGTTGAGGTCCTGCAGGTCGCGCAGGATGGCTTCCGGATCGACAGCGGCGCGCTTTCGCCGGCGCTCCTGCCGGGCCCGCGCGCCGAAGAGCTGCGCCTCGGAGATGATCGCGATCCGCGGCTGCGTGAGTGTCAGGCCGCCGAGATCCGCCGCGACGGTCAGCGCCACAGGCGCAGTGCTGGCCGCAAATTCCTCCCAGCCCGGCACCATTTCGACCGCCAGGCCATGGCCCCGCAGCATGTCGTGGAGCACTTCCCGTCTTCCGGGGGAGTCGGCGGCGATGAGCACCCGGCCGTCGAACTCCGCGAGAAAATCGTCCAGGGCGCAGAGCGGGCGCTCCGCCCGCGCATCGACCCGCAGGTCGCGCGGCTCGACAGTCAGGAAGTTGCGCAACTCAGCGGCTGGCGTGCCGAGAGTGGTATCCGCCTTGAATGCCTCGAGGGTGATGGCAGAGAAGCCATCGAGCTGAGCTGCGAGCTCCCCAGGTGCGACGAAAAGCTCCGCTGGCGCGAGCACCGGCCGCTCGATGTCGTGCCGGCGGTCCTCGTAGCGGATCGCGATGCCGCTCCAGGCCTTTTCCAACGCGGCGGGAAGGGCGGCGTCGTGCACGAGGACGGCATTGCGGGGAAGATAGTCGAGCAGAGTTGCCGTCTCCTCGAAGAAGAGCGGCAGGTAGAACTCGATCCCCGCCGGCGCCAGGCCCTCGCTGACACTGCGGTAGATGGTGGTTCGGTTGGGATCGCCCTCGAAGCGGGTACGGAACCGCCGCCTGAACTCCTTTACCGCCTCCGCATCCAGCGGCATCTCGCGCGCGGGCAGCAGGCGCACGCTGTCGAGCGCATCGAGTGAGCGTTGTGATTCCGGATCGAAGCGGCGGATGGCCTCGATCTCCTCATCGAAGAGGTCGATGCGCAGCGGCGCCGCGCCGCCCATGGGAAATACATCGAAGAGCGAGCCGCGCACCGCGAACTCGCCGGGACTCGTGACCTGACTGACACTCGCATAGCCGGCGTCGGCCAATCTCTGGCGGAAAGGCTCCAGCGCCAGTGACTGGCCGCGCGTGAGCTGGAAGGCGCGACTCTGCACGTACTGCTTGGGGGGCAGACGCTGCATGAGCGTGTCTGCCGCGACGATCAGACATCCGTGCCGGGTCTGAGGCAGCTCGAAAAGCGTCCGCAGCCGCTCGGAGATGATGTCGGGGTGGGGCGAGAAGAGATCGTACGGCAGCACTTCCCAGTCGGGGAATGCAAGGAGTGTCAGGCGCTCACCGGCGAAGAAGCGCAGCTCCGCCGCCAGCCGATCGAGCTCGCGGGCGGCATCGACCACCACCACATACAGCCGCTGGTCCGCATGCGTGGCTTCGGCGAGCGCGAGAGCGGGTGCGCTGCCATGGAGCTGGTGCCAGCGCAGATGGCGCCGGGCGGCGCTCGGAACGGGCGGATCGAGGACTCTCAAATCGCGACGGGGATTTCCGTGACGTGCATGCGCTCCTCGACGGGAACGCAGAAGATGTCTATCGAGCCGGAGCGGCCCCGCACCTGCATTTGCGGCAGCGGGATCGCGCCGATGTCGAGTCCGCGCAAATCGAGCGACTGCTTGAGCGTGCGCGAGAAGAGCATCTCACCCGCGCGGGCGCGCTGACAGAGCCGCGCCGCGACGTTCACCGTGTCGCCGATGAGCGTGTAGCTCATGTACGAGGTCGAGCCGATGTTGCCCGCGACCACATCGCCTTCATTGATGCCGATCCCGAGGCCGGCATCGACCCCGTACCGCTCCTTCCATGAATGCGCGAGCCCCTTGAAGTTCTCGAGCATCTCCTGCGCCGCGCGCACGGCCCGGCAGGGGCTGTCCGACTGCTCCATCGGCACCCCGAAGCCGAGCATCAGGCAGTCTCCGGCCATGTGAAAGACCGTGCCCTCGTGGCGGAAAGTGATCTCGGTGAGAAGGGAGAAGAACTCGTTGAGCAGCGGCACCACCTGGTTCGGCTGCAGCCGTTCGGAGATGGTCGTGAACCCGCGCAGATCCGCAAACAGCACGACCGCGTGCGCCCGCAGGTCCTGAGTGGACAGCAGGGTGTCGCGAAGCTGCGCGTCCTCGAGGATCTTGTCGGCGAGCCGCGGCGAGAGATAGCGCCGGAAGGTACGGCGCAGCACTTCCTCGCGCCGCCGGATCTCCGCCTCCAGTTGCGCGGCCGCGAGCTTGCGGCGCACCGCTCCGGCACGCACCAGCTCCTCGATGTGCGTCTTCAGAGACTCATCGACGGACAAGGTCTATCCCCAATACTTGGCCAATATTCTTCTGTCGAAATAGAAGGTTACCATAGGTGGCGCAGCGCCCAGCCGGGCCCTGCGTGGGGCGCCGCGGCTGGCGCGCTCGATGGCGCGAGGCGACAATCGCCGAGCGGTTCGCTCCGTGCGGCATGCGCGCTGGCGAATGTGGAGCGGGGATATTACCGTCGGCGGAGGTGTTTTGGAACCGCCATATGTCAAACCCATCCCGTCTCCCGCGATCCTTCTTCCCGGCCCGGCTCGCGGCCGTGGTGGCGCTCTGCGTCTGCGGCGCGAGCGCCACTGGAATCGCATGGGCCGATGCGGCCGATGCGCACATCAGCCCGCCCAGGGATGTGCGCTATCCGGGCACCATCCGGCTTGCCGTGGACGCCAGCGATACGCGGCAAGGGATCTTTCGGGTGCACGAAGTACTCCCGGTCCGGAGCGGCAAGCTGACGCTGCTCTATTCGGAGTGGATTCCCGGGAACCATTCGCCGACCGGTCCGATCGCCATGCTCGCCGGACTCACCATTACTGCCAACGGCAGGCGGCTCGAGTGGAGGCGCGATGAGTTTTACGTGTACGCCTTCCACGTCGAGGTGCCGCGGGGTGTCTCGAGCCTCGATGTCGACTTCCAGTATCTCTCCGGCCGCAACGGCGTGCAGCGCATCCAGATGACCGACAACATGCTGTCACTGGAATGGCACGATGTGTCGCTCTATCCGGCGGGTTACTACTCACGCGACATCACCTTCGCACCGAGCGTGACTCTGCCGCATGGGTGGCAGTTCGGCACGCCGCTGGAGACGCTCGCCCGGTCAGGCGACACCACGACCTTCCAGCCGGTGACGTACAACACGCTGATAGACTCGCCGATGTACGCGGGTCTTTACTTCGAGAGGGTCGACCTGGACCCCGGTGCCGCGGTGCCGGTTCATCTGGACGTGGTCGCTGACGCGCCGAAGTACCTGCAGATGACCCCCGGGCAGGTGCAGCTCCATCGCAACCTGGTGATGCAGGCCTACCGGCTCTTCGGCTCGCATCATTACGATCATTACGACTTCCTGTTCTCGCTCTCGGAGCAGCTGACCGGCAACGGTCTCGAGCATCATCGCTCGAGCGAGGACGGCACGCGCGTCGGCTACTTCACCGACTGGGACAAGATGGCCCCCGGACGCGACCTGCTGGCCCACGAGTACACCCACTCGTGGAACGGCAAGTTCATGCGGCCCGCCGACCTGTGGACGCCCAACCTCAATGTTCCCATGGGTAACTCACTGCAGTGGGTTTATGAGGGCCAGACCCAGTATTGGGGCTATGTGCTGACCACGCGCGCCGGCATGTGGAGCGCCGAGCAGTTCCGCGAGGGGCTGGCGCTGGTGGCGGCGAACTATGACCGCAACCGGCCCGGCTTCGAATGGCGGACCATCGAGGACACGACCAACGACCCGACCGCGGCGCATCGGCAGCCGCTGCCCTATCGCAGCTGGCAGATGAGCGAGGAGTATTACAGCGCCGGGCAGATGCTCTGGCTGGAGGTCGATGCGAAGATCCGCGCCCTCACCGGCGACCGCAAGTCGCTCGATACCTTCGCCAGCCGTTTCTTCGGCGTCGGCAACGGCAGCTTCGTCACCCGGACCTACAAGTTCGACGACGTCGTCGCGGGCCTGAATGGGGTGGTGAGATACGACTGGGCCGGTTTCCTGCGGCAGCGGCTCAATGCGCACCAGCCGCCGCTGGCGGGCATCGAGGCGAGTGGCTGGAAGCTGGTGTACGACGACCAGGAAAGCGACTTCCAGAAGCAATATGACTCCGGCGCCTCCAGCCGGCACATGATCAGCTTCACGTTCTCCATCGGCCTCACCCTCACCAACACCGGTGCGATCGACGACGTGCGCTGGAATGGTCCGGCCTTCAAGGCCGGTGTCTCGACCGGTGCGACGCTGGTGGCCGTCAACGGCCACGAGTTCTCACCCGGGGTGTTGACCAGTGCGATCGTGGCGGCGGAGCACGGCAGCGAGCCGATCAGGCTGTTGCTCAACTATCAGGGCGGGTACAGGACCATCGCGGTCGATTACCATGGTGGGCTGCAGTACCCTCACCTGGTGCGCGTCAGCGGCTCGCCCGATTATCTAGACGAGATCATCGCAGCGAAGAAATGAAGATCAGCCGTGCACGACCGAGTGCACCACCCGGCTGTACTCGAAAAAAACCGAGAACGAAGGATAGTCCCAGCGGGTGATGGGCGGCTTGCCCACGGCTGAGTAACGCTTCTCCGGTGCGCCGAACCTGGCTTCCACATCATGCATGGTGGTGCCGCGTCCCGGGCATGCGATCGAGGACTGTGCGAGCTGCACCTGTCCGTCGACTATCGTCGTTTCCGCGGCCGCACCGCCTGCGATCGCGCAGCCGATGAGGAGTGCCAGTAGTTTTGCCGAGCGCATACGGAACCTCCGCCGATCCCGTGTGACTATACACCGTGCCGGAATCTGTCAAAACCGAGAGGGCGGGGTCCCGTCCCGAACTGTGAAGCCCGTCAAGATCCGGTGGTTTTCGACCCCGATATGGTTAAATGACCAGGATGTTCCATCCGCTCTCGCTCTTCGTGGGCCTGCGCTACGTGCGCGCCCGGTCCCACAAGTTCTTCGTTTCCTTCATCACCTGGGCCTCCCTCGCCGGCGTCTGCGTGGGCGTCGCGGCCCTCATCGTCATTCTCTCCGTGATGAACGGCTTCGAAGGCGATCTCAGACAGCGGCTCCTTGCCCTCGACGCCGATGCGCGCGTGGTCACGACAGAGACTCAGAGTGTCGGGACGCCGGGCCCGGAGCAGTGGCAGCTGACTCGCCAGGGCGTGGCCGGCTCCCCTGGTGTCGTTGGCGCCGCCCCCTATGCCCAGATCCAGGCGCTCGCCGTGCGCACCCCGGAGATGCTGCCCGTGCAGCTGCGGGGGATCGATCCCAAGGAGGAGCCCTCCGTCACACACCTGGTCGGTGCGATCACGGCAGGCAAACTGACCGATCTGACTGCCGGTTCCGACAACGTCATCATCGGTGAAGTGATCGCCGAGGAGCTTGGCCTCGTGCCGGGCGATTCCATGACCCTCCTCATCCCGACCGTGACCGCGGGCGGCGTGCCGGCGCCGCGATTGCGGCAGTTCAGGGTGGCGGGCGTGTTCGAAGTCGGTCTTTCGGACGAAGACGCCATGCTGGTGTTCGCCCACATCGACGACGTGCGCGCGCTCGGTCCTTCCGCCCGGGGAGATCAGGGCCTCAGGGTTCGCTATCGCGATGCTCTGGATGCGCCCCGAATCTCCGCGGCACTGCAGGCGAGGCTGCCGCACGGGCTGCAGGTGATCGATTGGACGCAGGACAACGCGGATTACTTCCGCGCCATCCGCATCGAGAAGACGATGATGTCGCTCATCCTGCTGCTCATCGTAGCCGTGGCGGCATTCAACATCGTCGCGATGCTGGTCATGGTGGTCACCGACAAGCGCACCGACATCGCCATTCTGCGCACTTTCGGCGCATCCCCCAGGCGCGTCATGGGCGTCTTCCTCACGCAGGGCCTGGTCATCGGCTGGCTGGGCGTCGCGCTGGGGGTGGCGCTGGGGCTCGTGCTCGCCTTCAACGTCGAGACCATCGTGCCCTTCCTGCAGAACACCTTCGGCTTCCAGATCTTCAGCTCCAGCGTCTACTACATCACGACCATTCCCTCCGTCGTGAGGTGGAGCAACGTCGCGACGATCAGCATCGCGGCGCTGGTCCTCACGGCCGCCGCGACCATCTATCCGGCGGTGCGGGCCTCGCGCACGGCTCCCGCCGAAGCACTGCGTTACGAGTAGGCCACCATGAGCTCGCTGTACGAATGGCTGGTCGGCACCCGTTATTTGCGCTCCACCCACCGGCGCGGCTTCGTGTCGTTCGTGTCGCTCATGTCGGTCTGCGGCCTCGCGCTCGGCGTCGCTACGCTGCTCGTCGTCCTTTCGGTGATGAACGGCTTCGGCCGGGAGCTGCGGACCCGGATTTTGAGCGTCACGTCGGACGCCACCCTCATGGGCCTGCACGGCACGCTCTCCGACTGGCAAGCGATGCAGAAGCGTGTAGAGAGCGAGCCCGGTGTGCGCGTCGCCGTGCCCTATGTGGAGGAGCAGGCGATGCTGACCCGCGGTCAGCAGATCACCGGCGCTTCGGTGCGCGGCATCCTGCCGGAAGAGGAGCGGCGCGCGACCGGACTGGGGCAGCGCCTGACCGCGGGACGACTGGCGGATCTGCAGCCCGGGCGGTATCGCGTCATCCTGGGCGATGCACTGGCGCAGGCGCTGCACGTGCGTGTCGGGGACTCGGTCGTGCTGATCGCGCCGGAAGGTGTGGCGACTCCGACCGGCGTGGTGCCGCGCATGCGCCGCTTCGAGGTGACGGGGCTCTTTCATTCCGGCATGTATGAGTACGACCGCGGGCTTGCCCTCGTCAGCCTGACGGATGCGGCGCGGCTCTTCGCCCTCGCGCCCGATGAGGTCACCGGTCTGCGCCTGTCGCTCGCCGACCCCTGGCAGGCGCCCAGGGTGGTGAGGCGGGTCGCTTACGACCTCGGCGGCCCCGGCTACTACGTGAGCGACTGGACGGACAATCACGCCAACTTCTTCCGCTCCATCGAGACGACCAAGTCGATGATGTTCGTCATGCTCTCGATGATCGTCGCCGTGGCGGCATTCAACATCGTTGCGACGCTCGTCATGATCGTCAAGGAGAAGCAGACCGACATCGCGATCCTGCGCACCTTCGGCGCCGGGCCGCGCAACGTACTCGCAATTTTCGCCATCCAGGGTGTCATCATCGGCCTCGCCGGCACGCTGCTCGGGGCGGGGCTCGGTACCCTGGTCTCTCATAACCTGCAGGCGCTCGTCGGCGGTCTCGAGCGGCTGTTGCATACTCAGTTTCTCGATCCGCGGGTGTATTACATGAGTGATCTTCCGGCCTACGTGGAGGGGCTCGACGTGCTGCGGGTATGCGGCGTGGCGTTCCTCCTGTGCGCCCTGGCGACGATCTATCCCGCCTGGCGCGCCGGCCGAACCGCGCCGGCGCAGGCGCTGCGACATGAATAACGAAGATGGGTCTCGCAGTGAGGCGGTCCTCCAGGCGCGCGACGTCTCGAAGAGTTTTCGCCAAGGGCCGGTGACTCTCGAGGTGCTGCAGGGCGCCGCGCTTTCCGTCGCGGCCGGGGAGCGTGTGGCCATAGTCGGCGCCTCCGGCTCCGGCAAGACGACGCTGCTACAGATCCTCGGCGGGCTCGATCAGCCGACCAGCGGCCAGGTCACGGTCGACGGGCGCGACATACATCGCCTCACGGAGAAGGAGCGGGGGGAGTTGCGCAATCGGGCGCTCGGGTTCGTCTATCAGTTCCACCACCTCCTGCCGGAGTTCTCTGCTCTGGAGAACGTCGCCATGCCGCTCCTCGTGCGCCGTACCCCGGTGGTCGCGGCCCGCGAGGCGGCGCGCCACCTCCTCGAGCGCGTCGGCCTCGGCCAGCGGCTCGATCACCGGCCGCACCAGCTTTCAGGCGGAGAGCGCCAGCGTGCCGCAGTCGCTCGCGCGCTCGTGACCAAACCGAAGATCATTCTCGCGGATGAGCCCACCGGCAATCTCGACGGCGCGAATGCGGAGTCGGTGTTCGCGCTGATGCTCGAGCTCAATCGTGAGCTCGCTACCAGCCTGGTCGTGGTGACTCACGACACCCGCATGGCGGATCGGATGGAACGGGTCTACGAGATCGAGAAGGGCAGGCTCTCGGAGCGCCTCACGCCGCCGTTGCGACGTGGCGGGTCCGATACCGGGACGTAACCCGCCAGCGCCAGATGAGCTCCAGGCATCCCCAGCCGAGGACGCCCAGAACCGTGGCGCAGGTCAGGCAGCCGATGAGGAAAGGCTGCCAGAGGGGACCGAGGCCGTTTGCCAGCCAGTCCCAGCTCAAATGGAACGAGAAGCTCTCCGGCGCCACCCTGAGCAGCGCCGCCCCCACCCGATAGGCGAGGTAATACATCGGCACCACGGTGAGCGGGTTGACCAGGAGGGTGGTCCCGTAGATGGCCGGTACGTTGAGGCGCCAGGCGATCGCGATCAGGACCGCGACCACGAGGTGCACCGGCAGAGGGATGAAGCAGATGGCGATGCCTACGCCAAAGGCCCCGGTTATGGCGCGGCGGTGCAGGGCCCAGAGCCGCGGATCGAGCATCCGCTCCCCGAAATGCCGCAGCAGCCAGTGGCTTTGGAGCTGGACCGGAGACGGAAGGAGCTTCTTCAGGACGCGACGGGGCATCAGGGCTTGGAACTGTACCAGATTGGCGACGCCATGGCGTAAGGCAGGTCGCAGTAATCTTGCCTGACCCGCCCGTGGGGCAAGGGCCCCATTGACGGGACCTTGAGCGCTTGTAGCGCTCGGGTATCATGCGCCGTCGCAGTTTTTCTTGGGTTCGTCCCCCGGGGTCGCTGGATGTGGGAAATCGTGCGGGCCGGCGGCCCGCTCATGTGGCCGATCATTCTCTGCTCGATCACCGCGGCGGCGATCGTTCTCGAGCGCTTGTGGACTTTGCAGGACCGGCGGGTGATGCCGCGGGAGCTGCCGCAGAAGGTCTGGCAGCTGATCGAGGCCAATCAGATCAACGATAAGGTCATTGCCGCGCTGGAGCAGAACTCGCCCCTGGGCCGGCTGCTGGCTGCGGGTCTCGCCAATCGGCACCGGCCGCGCGAGATCCTGATGGAGCGCCTGGAGGACACCGGCAGGCACGTGGTCTACGAGCTCGAGCGTTTCCTCAACACCCTGGGCACCATCGCCGGAGTCTCACCGCTCCTCGGCCTGCTCGGCACCGTGACCGGCATCATCCGCGCATTCAACGCCATCCAGGCGGGCGGCATGGGCGATCCGCGCGTGCTCTCCGGCGGCATCGCCGAGGCACTGGTCGCTACCGCGGCGGGCCTTTGCGTCGCCATACCGTCGCTCTTCGCCTATCGCTACCTTCGCGGCAGGGTGGAGCGCATCGTGGTGGAGATGGAGAAGCAGGCCATGCGGATGGCCGATGCGGTCGAGGCCGCCGGGACCCACGGCGGGCGCTCGGCCGCCGCCTGATCGCCCGTGTCATGAACCTCAATCCGCGCCGTCACGAGGAGCCTGAGATCAACGTCGTCTCCCTGATCGACGTGGTGCTGCTTCTCGTGGTGTTCTTCATGCTCTCGAGCAGGTTCACCGACGAAGGTCGGCTGCACGTCGAGCTGCCACAGGCGA
This sequence comes from Steroidobacteraceae bacterium, assembly GCA_036273095.1. Taxonomy (GTDB): domain Bacteria; phylum Pseudomonadota; class Gammaproteobacteria; order Steroidobacterales; family Steroidobacteraceae; genus 13-2-20CM-66-19. Next base: position 15,302 of record DATAXF010000153.1, read on the forward strand.
GCGCCGTGCCGCCCGCCGCACCGCAGAGCGAGCCGCTCGTGGTCTCGGTGACGGAAACCGGAAGCTATCTGGTCAACGGCCGGGAGCTCATCAACTCGAGCCCGGATACGCTGCGGACGGCGCTCCTCAAACAGGCGGGCGGCAATCGCGACATCACGGTGACGATCCGCGCCGACGGCCGCTCCACCCAACAGTCGGTGGTCACGGCAATGGACGTGCTCGGACAGCTCGGCTTCGTCCGCCTCAACATCGCGACCATCAGGGACGAGCGGGCAGGCGCCCATTGAACGACGTCGCGAGCCGCCGGCCGCGCGAGCCCGTGCCGGTAACGGTCACCTATCGGCGGTTGCTCGGCTATCTGAAGCCCCACAAGGGCGCCTTCGCGCTCGGCATCCTGGGCGGCACGGTCTACGCCGCGTCCACCGCGAGCTTCGCATGGCTCGCCAAGAGGTTCGGTGATGGGACTTTTACCCACCCGGATCCGCGCATGGTCTATCTCATCCCGATCGCGCTCGTGATCATCTTCATCGGACGCGGCATAGGCAATTTCACCCAGACCTACTTCATGGGTTACGTCGGCCGCAGCATCGTCAAGCGGCTGCGCGGCGATGTCTTCGGCAGTGTGCTCGACCTGCCTGCCGCTTACTTCGATCGCACTTCCACGGGCACGCTGCTCTCGAAGCTTACCTACAACAGCGAGCAGGTCGGGCAGGCCTCGAGCGACTCAATCGTGATCATGGTGCGCGCAGCGCTCACGGTAATCGGGATGGTGGTCGCTCTTTTCTGGTTCAATTGGCGGCTGGCGCTGATCTCGCTCACCGTGGGGCCGGTCGCGGCGTGGCTCGTCTCGCTTGCGACCCGCAACTTCCGCCGCTACGGCCGCCGCATCCAGGATTCGATGGGCGATGTCACGCGGATCGCGAAGGAGAGCTTCGAGGCGCCGCGGCTGGTGAAGGTGTACGAGGCACAGCCGCACCTGCGGGCGCAGTTCGATGCAGTCAACGAGCACAACAGACGCTCCTACATGCGCCTCATACTCACTCGCGGGCTCGCCAACCCAACCGTGCAGCTCGTGACGGCGCTGGCCGGCGCCTTCGTTCTCGGGCTGGCGATGAGTGATACCGTCTCCGGGCGCATGACGCCGGGGTCTCTGCTGGGCTTTTTCACTGCGCTCACCAGCATTGCGCAGCCGCTGCGGGAGCTGGTGCAGGTCGCCGATCCGCTGCAGCAGGGCATTGCGGCCGCCGAGAGCCTGTTCGAGCTGATCGACGAGCCGCCCGAGCCTGTCGGCGGGGCCTACGTCTCCGGCCGGGCGCGAGGCAGCGTCGAGTTTCGCGATGTCACGTTCTCCTACCCGACGGGAGAGCGGCCGGCGCTTCATGATGTATCGCTGGTGGTGCCGCCGGGCTCGAATCTCGCCATCGTCGGGCGCTCGGGCAGCGGCAAATCGACGCTGGTGAGCCTGCTGCCGCGGTTCTACGAGGTCACATCCGGCTCCATCGTCATTGACGATCGCGACATCCGTGAATACGACGTGCGGAGCCTGCGCGCACAGATTGCCGTCGTCAGTCAGGACGTGACACTTTTCAACGACACCATCCGGAACAACATCGCCTTCGGCCGCAAGGTGTCGGAGAGCGAAATGCTGCAGGCGGCGGAAGCGGCGCACGTGCTGGAATTCGCCTCGGCGCTTCCGGATCGACTGGATACCATGGTGGGCGATCGCGGCGTCTTGCTGTCAGGAGGCCAGCGGCAGCGCATCTCCATTGCGCGCGCGCTGCTCAAGAACGCTCCGATTCTGATTCTCGACGAGGCCACCTCGGCGCTCGACACCGAGTCGGAGCGCCACATCCAGGCCGCGCTGGCGCAGCTGGTGCGCAATCGCACGACCTTCGTGATCGCGCACCGCCTATCTACCGTGGAGCAGGCGGACCGGATCGTGGTGATGGATGCCGGTAAAGTCGTGGAGAGCGGCACCCACGCGGAGCTGCTGGCGCACGACGGGCGCTACGCTCAGCTCTACAGACTGCAATTCGCCGACTGAAGATCCCATGCACCAGCGGCTGCTCGAGCTCTGGTATGCGGAATCGCCCGGGATTTCGCTGCTGCAGCCGCTTTCCTGGCTCTATGGCGCGGCCGTCGCGGCGCGGCGCAAGGCGTACGAGCGAGGTTGGGCGAGATCGCACGCTGTCGGCAGGCCCGTAATCGTCGTCGGCAATCTGACAGTGGGGGGCACGGGCAAGACGCCACTCACGATCTGGCTTGCCAACAACCTCCGGCAACGCGGTTACGATGTCGGTCTCGTGTCGCGCGGCTACGGACGCGAGCAGGGCGGTTTGCGCCGGGTCACTTCCGACTCCTCCTGGCAGGAGGTCGGCGATGAGCCGCTGATCCTCCATCGGCGTACCGCATGCATGACCCTGGTCGCGAGCGACCGGGTTGCGGCGGGAAGGGCGCTGGCCGAGCTTGGCGCCAAGGTCATCCTTGCGGACGATGGCCTGCAACATCTGCGCATGAGGCGTGATTGCGAGATCGTCGTGATAGATGGGGCTCGCGGCCTCGGCAACGGGCGCGTGCTGCCGGCGGGACCGTTGCGCGAGAGCGGGTCCCGGGCTAAGGCTGCCGATGCCCTGGTGGTGAATGGCGGGGCAGCCGGCGAGCCGATTCGTGGTGTGCCGCCGGAGCTTGCTGCTGCGGCCCTGCGGATGCGCCTGCTGACGGCCCAGGCACGGCAGGTGGCCGGCTCCGGACAGGAGGAGCAGCCGCTCGAGGCCTTTCGGGGCCGGCCGGTGCACGCCGTGGCCGGGATCGGCAATCCGCAGCGGTTCTTCGCCGAGCTGCGCGTGCGTGGCCTCGAGCTCATCGAGCACCCTTTTCCCGACCACCATGCGCTCGCGGCGGCCGACCTCGACTTCGGTGACGGCCTGGCGGTGCTCATGACGGAAAAGGATGCAGTAAAATGTCGGCACGCTGCAGGCCCGCGCCACTGGTATGTACCGGTCGCAGCGGACTTCAGCGAAGCCGACTCGCGCCGGCTGCTCGAGCTGGTGATGCGCGCGATCGAGTCCTACATTCCTGCCGGAGGTTAGATTCCCGATGGACGCCCCCCTGCTCGACATCCTGGCCTGCCCGGTCTGCAAGGGCTCGCTGGTCTACCGGCGCGAGTCGCAGGCGCTCGTCTGTCGGCTCGACCGGCTCGCCTACCCGATCCGCGACGACGTACCGATCATGTTGGAGGAGGAGGCGCGGCAGCTTGCCGCAGACGACCCGCTCCTCGACCGCTGATGCGGCGCAACCGGCCCGGTCCCGCGTGACCTGCTCCTTTCACGTAGCCATACCTGCGCGCCATGGCTCGACGCGGTTTCCAGGCAAGGCGCTCGCACCCATTCACGGCAAGCCGATGCTGCAGTGGGTGTACGAGCGCGCCCGTGCCTCGGGTGCGCGCGATGTGTTGATTGCGACGGACGACGAAGTCATCGCGGCGGCCGCCGCCGCGTTCGGCGCAGTGGCGCGCATGACCTCCGCCGCGCATGCGTCCGGGACCGATCGCCTCGCCGAGCTCGCTGCGATCGAAGGTTGGTCCGAGGCGGATATCGTGGTCAACGTGCAGGGGGATGAGCCGCTGATTCCGCCGGCCATCATCCGTCAGGTCGCAGTGCTGTTGGAGTCGGATCCGGAGGCGGCGATCGCCACGCTGGCGACGCCCGTCGAATCGCTCGCGGAATTTCTCGATCCCAACGCGGTGAAGGTGGTTGCCGACTCCAAGGGGAGGGCGCTTTATTTCAGCCGTGCACCGGTTCCGTGGAATCGCGACGGCGCCTCGGCGGGACTGTCGAGTCAACGCGTTTTCGCCGGCTCGCGGCGCCATGTCGGGATTTACGCCTACCGCGTTGGCGCATTACGGCGCCTCGCCTCGCTTGGCTCCACGGAGCTCGAGAAGATGGAGAAGCTCGAGCAGCTGCGCGCGCTGGAGAACGGTGTCGTGATCCGCGTTGCGGACGCCTCGGAGCGGCCAGGGCCTGACGTCAATACGGCGGAAGACCTGCAGCGCGTCACAAAGTTGATGGCTCCTCCTGCGTTATGATTCAGCGCTGATTCAGGCGACTTATGGCAAATGCCAAGTCCCGGTTGTCAACCCGCGAATCGCCCCCACGTTCAGCAGAAGTAGCGGAATCGCGTAACGGAAAGACCATGCGTATCAGATTGTTGCAAGAATCTTCAGCCCTTCGCCGCATCGCCGGGATCGCCGCCCTGTCGGCCCTGGCGCTCGGTCTGGCGGCCTGCGAGACGGCTCCTCCGCCTCAGCCCCCGCCGCCGGCCGTGGCCTATGCCGGACCGCCCGTGAATACCACCGTTTACGCTTACCCGCAGAACGGCCAATCGTCCGACCAGCAGAGCCGCGACCGCTATGAGTGCAGCGTCTGGGCGGTTCATCAGACCGGTTTCGATCCGAGCGCCCCGACCGTGCCCGCGCAATACCGCGTGGTCGCGAGCGGGCCGCCGCCGGGGACCGGCACTGCCGTCGGGGCGATAGCCGGCGCCGTGATCGGAGCGGCGATTTCGCCTCGCTGGGACAGGGGAGCGGGCGCGGTGTTCGGTGGGCTCACCGGAGCCATGATCGGCAGCGCCAGCGATGCCCAGCGCGCGCAGAACAATCAGATTCAGATGAGCGAAGCGCAGCAGCAGCAAGCGGCTGCGATGGCGGCGAAGGCGTCGGACTACCGCCGCGCTCTCAGCGCCTGCCTGCAAGGTCGGGGCTACAGCGTAAAATAGCCCCGCTGTGAGGATCCTCTTCGTCTGTCTCGGCAATACTGGATTTTCGCAATAAATTCATGGTGATACGCGCTGCTGGATACAATTTTGGATACACGGCCGAGCCGTGAATTGAGCTCTTCCCGGATACGTCGTGGATAGACCTCGGTCGATCTGAGAACTCGTAGTGTCCAGCCGGTGGCTGCGAACCGCGCCAGCGAGCGCCTTTCCATAGCATCTCTCATAATCGTCGACGACCCTATTAACATTGATCGGGTCGTGTCGAAAGACCGGCGGTTGCCCGACTGGGCCCCCGGACACGAGCTAACCTCGTGCCGGAGGATGCGCCTGGATCGCCTAGCAACACAGTGACGCCGATTGCGCTCTACTGTTCGACATCGACGGTGGGCGGCGCGATAGCCGCGCTTTCCACATGCGAAAACAGCCAGCGACCATGGACCTTCCTGGCCCGACCCGTATCGGGCTCTCCTGGCAGGCCGATAGTGGTGTTGGAAACCTTGAGGTCGTTATTGTTGACGTCCAGGTAAATGCACTGCCAATAGATATCCGCTTCGTCGCCGTCATCATTTAGGGTAATGGCCTCGGTAAAAATCGGAGTCAGCGAGACCCAGTCGCGGCCTAACACGAAGGAGCCAGCGTGATTCGCAAAGAAATCACATACGGTCAGCGAACCGGCAGCGCAGCTTGCCGTGCCGGGTTTGCCTTTCCCGCTATACATGACACCGCCCGCAACGAGAACGCCATCGTCCGTCCAGAGAGCAAGTACCTCTGCGAGGTGTTGAGACTTTGTGACCGCGTCAACACCCGCATGCGACACAGCCTGGTGGAAAGCGACGTGTAGTTGTATGAGCTCGTAGAGGTCCTTGTAGTGTGAGTGATGTTCATCCGCGAGCGCGGCAGGCGCGCCCATGACCGTGGCCATCGCGGCCAGTGTGATTGCAACAGTGCGCGGCATAGTGAGCTTCATGGCATTTCTCCAATGGTTGTTCGTAGTAGCCACCCGATGATATGAGCGCGCGGCCGGGGAGTCGGGTACCGCCCCGTGCGCACGCGGCACCGTCAGCGGGCCGGCAATCGGCGGAGTCGTTTTCTGGTACCCGAATGCGCCCCCGGACGCTCCTAGCCATTAGTAAGGGTCCGCAAACTTGGATGCGCCACTGAAGATCCCGATGGCCGAAGCCAAGAAAGCACTTCTGGGGCGGCTGTTTGCACAGCACGCCGATCTGCTGCGGGCATTCCTGCTGCGGCGAACGCGGCGGCATCCGGACGCAGCAGATCTCGCCCAGGAGGTGTACATGCGCATGCTGCGCATCCCCGACCTCGGGGCGATCCGCGATCCCGAGGCCTACCTGTTTACGATCGCCAGCAACCTCGCCAGGGAGCATGCGCATCAGGAGCGTCGCGATCGGGAATCGCTCGATGTGGCCGATCCTGCCGTAGAGGAGCAGCTTGCCGAGCTTCCGGCGCCGGGAGGAGAGCTCGATGCCGAACAGCGAGCCCGGCGACTGCGGGAGGTGCTGCAGCAGTTATCGCCTAAGTGTCGAGCGGCCGTGGAGCTACAGTACTGGCACGAGTTGAGTTACGCGGAGATCGCTTTGCGCCTCGGGGTGTCGACACATATGGTCAAGAAATACCTGAGCCAAGGCCTGATGCATTGCCGCCGGCGCATGGCGCGGCTAGGGTGAGTGTATGAGTACTTTCAGCAGCAGCGAGGAGCGGGTGCGGGACCTCATCGCGCAGCAGTCCACGGACTGGTTCGTGGCCAACCGCGTCGGCCTCAACGCCAAAGAGCGGGCTGCTTTTGTCAGTTGGCTCAGGGCTTCGCCCGTGCATGTAGAGGAGTACCTCGCGCTGGCAAGCGTCGCGCGCGATCTGCGGCACGTGCGCAACGCGTCGGGGGACTCTGTCGAGGCCATCGTGGCAAGTGCGCGGAAGGCGGAGGAGAGCGCCAGTCAGGTCTCCAGGCCCGGTCTCGTTGACAGCCTCCGCCAGCTGCTGCTGCGCTGGCAGCGTGCTGCCGTGGCGGTGGCCGTATTTGGCGTAGTTTGTGTGGCGCTACTGCTCGCATGGACTTTCCGGCCGGCGGCACGGGTCGCGAATCAGCTCGCATCTGGCGCGCTTCACTTTCAGACGCGGCACGGGGAGCAGCACACCTATGTGCTTGCCGACGATTCCGTACTGGATTTGAATACGGACAGCGCGGTGACCGTACGCTACAGCGCTACCGAGCGGCTGGTCGTGCTCACCTCGGGTGAGGCCGACTTCGAAGTGGCGCACGAACCGCAGCGCCCCTTCCAGGTGCTGGCCGGGTCGGCCGAAGTCGTCGACGTCGGCACTCAATTTGATGTGCGCCTGAGGACGCACTCGACCCTGATCACAGTGCAGGAGGGTCTGGTGGACGTGGCGCCGTCTGGAACACATCCAGGGTCGGGCGCCGAATCGGGGCCGGACGGCGTCTCACGTTTCGTCGCGGTGCGCACTAATCAGCAGATCAGCGTGGCGGCCGGTGAGTGGCCGGTTGCGCCGGTGGCCGCGAACGCGCAGCGCTCCACCGCATGGCTTCACCGGCAAATTGTGTTCGAGCGTGAGCCGCTCACGCGCGCGGTAGCCGAGATCAATCGCTATGCGGTGAAACCGATCGCGATCGCGACGCCCGAGCTCGGGAATCTCGAGATCAGCGGGGTGTTCGCGACCGACGACGAGCAGGGGTTCATTGCCTTCCTGCGCAGCCTCGACAACGTGCACGTCAAAGAGACGGCGACCCGCATTCGCGTATCGCAAAAGTAGGACTTGCCGCAGCCGGGATGGACACTGCGGGCTGTATCGCATTAAGCTCAGGAAGTCAGCGCACTGAAAAGCGCGCAGAGACTGATGGGCACCCGCTTGTCTCGCCGTCCATCGAGGCAGATTGCGACCGTCGTATCCGGCGTGCTGCGCGCCCTCTCGATTTGCGCGCCGTTGGCGCTCGCCGACGCGTCGACGGCGATGGAGCAGGAGAGCCCATCCGCGAGACTCAGCGCCGATATTCCGGCACAACCTCTTGCGCAGGCGCTCGCCGCGTTCGCCGAGCAGACCGGCCTGCAGGTCGCTTATGTCTCGAGGCTCATCCGAGATCAGAGATCCAAGGCCGTCAGGGCCGGACTCCCCGCCCGCGAGGCACTTAAGCGGCTGCTCAAGGGAACCGGACTGCGTATTCAGGAACTGACTCCGAGCAGCGTCCGTATCGTCCCGCCTTTACCGCGCGCAGAGGCTACTCTGTTCAGCACAGCCGAGGAGACTGAGCCCGAGGTTATGGTGACCGCCGACCGTCGGACCGAGTCCGTCCAGGACGTCCCGATGACTATCCAGGTCCTCACCAACGCCACGCTCAGCCGGCTCAATGCGACGACCTTCGAGGACGTCGCGATGTACCTGCCCGGGGTTACCGTGCATGGCGTCGGGCCTGCGCAAAACACAATCTACATGCGCGGACTCGGGACGGGGGAGCCCGGTATTCAGGCGGCCGGGAGCACCGGATCCTTCCCTAACGTTGCCATCTACCTCGACGAACAATCGGCGCAGCTTCCGGGGCGAAATCTCGACGTCTACGCCGCTGATCTACAGCGCATCGAGGTGCTTCAAGGTCCCCAGGGCACACTGTTCGGGGCGGGAGCACAGGCGGGCGTTTTGCGCTACATCACCAACAAACCCAAATTTAATGTGACCGAAGTAGCGGTAGAAGCCGGCTATACGAGGACGACGCACGGTGCACCCGGTAACGCGCTGCAGGCGATGCTCAATGTTCCCGTGATTCCCGATCGACTCGCCCTGCGGGGCGTGATCTACGACGAAAAGCGCGGAGGCTACATCGATAATATCCCAGCCACCTTCGTCCGCAGTTCGCTGGACGCCAGCATTCAGGCGGCCGGCGCCGGTGGCCAGGTGCCCGCGAACAGCATAATCATCAACAACTCCGCGCTGGTGGGGAAGGATACCAACCCGGTCACCTATAGCGGAATACGGGTGGAGGCGCTGGGTCGGCTCGATGATAACTGGAGCGCATTGCTCGCGCAGTCCTATCAAAGCATCGAGGCGGATGGCGTGTTCACGGAGGCTGCCAGCAACTGGGCCGGGCAGCCGCAGCCCGATCTCACCGTGCAACTGTTCAATCCATCCTACGACAAGGATCGCTTCGACAACACCGCGCTCACGATCAAGGGTCGTCTCGGTCCGCTCCGGGTTCTATACGCCGGCTCCTACCTGGAACGCAGAGTGGATCAGGTGCAGGACTACACGAACTACGCGCACGGCGGGGCGTACGCGGACTATTACCAGTGCGTCAACACGGGGGCCACGGGGGCTACGGCACGATGCTTCACGCCGAGCTCTGTATGGCGCGATATCGAGCGCAACACACACCTGAGCCATGAGCTGCGCCTTAGCACACCCGATGACTGGCGGCTGCGCGCCGTTGGCGGCCTCTTCTACGAGGATTACAAGATCTACGACGAGGAGGACTGGTTCTATTTGACCGCCATCCCCTACTTCAACCCGATCGCACCGCCGACTGGCTATTGGGAATCCGACGGCCAACGAGGCTGCGTCTGTAACCTACCTGCGGGCGCGGAATTCATGCTCGGGCCCGTGACATCGAACGATCCCAATGTCCGGCCGCCGGGCGATGCCTTCTTCAACGACATCACCCGTGGCTACGCTCAAAAGGCCGCCTACGCGTCTGTCGACTTCGAGCTGATACCGCAGGTGCTCACGCTGACCGCCGGCACACGCTACTTCCGTGCGCAGACCTCCGAGGTGGGTTCGGTTGTGGACAGCATTTCCTGCAGCAAGTTGCTCCCTCCCGAATTCGCGCCGCCCAATCCGTGCATCAATCTCAATGGCCTGGATCTCAATGCGCTCGGGCTCGAGCGGATTTACTCCGGCTTCAGAAGCCGGGCGAGCCTCAGCTGGAAGCCGACTTGGCACGTGCTGCTCTACTACACCTGGTCGCAGGGCTTTCGTTCGGGTGGTTTCAATCGGGGGGCTGGTCTTCCGTCGAGCGACTCACCCCTTTACCCAGGCCCCGCAGCTGATCAGCAGGAGGCGCGCAAGAACCGTGGCTGGACGTCGCCGATATCCTATGCACCCGACAATGTGACCAACAGTGAGATCGGCTGGAAAACGAGCTGGCTCGAACAGCGCCTGGAATGGAATGGTTCGGTTTATCAAGAGAATTGGAATAACGCGCAAGTCAGCTCCAGCGCATTGTTCACCGGCGGCACCATCTTCAACGGCGGCAATTACCGCGTGCGGGGCATTGAGACGGCAGTTGCAGCAGGGCTCTTGGGCAGCCTCACCATCAATGCCGGCGCCGCCTGGAATCACGGCGAGCTGGTCAAAGAGGCGACGTTGTACTGGAACGATGGGACCCCGATCGATTTCAGCACGCTGCGCACTGCGACAGCACCGTTTCCGAATCCTCTCGGGACCCTCGGGAGTCCGCTTCCCGGTGCGCCGGCCTTGCAGGGCAACATCAATGCGCGCTATGAGCTGGCGCTCGCCAGTTACGAGACGTTCGTCCAAGTGGGGGCAGTGCACCAATCCCACTCGATTTCCTTCACGGGCGTCTTGCAGCCGAACCAGGCGAACTACGACCTGCCGGCGTTCACGACTTGCGAGGCGGCACTCGGGATAGGCAAGGGTGGATGGCTCGTGCAGCTCCATGGAGAGAACCTAACCAATGTCCGTGCTCAGCTCTTTGCGAGCTATTACCCGTGGTACAAAGCCGTAACAGTCAATCGCCCTCGGACCATGGGATTACGTGTGAGCTATGGCTTCAGCAGCTAGCGGTGTCTGATCCGTGTCCGCGCGCGCGGCATGGACGCGCCAGAGTGTTGGCTTTACGTGCGAACCCGGATCCATGTTTGGGACTCGAATTAGCGAGCGGGAAGGGGGACCGCCGAAGTATGATTGTCGCTAGCCATGTGATCCTCCTCTTCAGGGTGGCCGTGGTCAGGCGCCTCGCCGGGACTACCGTCCTGGCGGGCGCCTCTAGCTTGTACGCCAGCTCTGCGGCGTGGGTCAATCGCACAAGCGCCGGTTATCGAACGGCCTGGCGCCCCATCCGGGGCGATGACCTGGATTTTCGGCAGTGAGGATATGGTGATGACATCGACAGAGGCCGATTTCGTAAATGCCGAGAAACATAGGCACATTAGGATTTTATTTGTGTGCCTGGGCAACATCTGCCGCTCGCCGACTGCGGAAGCCGTGTTCCGCACCGTCGCATCCCGCGACGCGCCCGATATGGTGTTGGAAGTCGACTCCGCCGGCACTGCCGCCTACCACGTCGGAGAGCTCCCGGACGGGCGTACGCGTCAGGCCGCGGCCCGGCGTGGGTACGATCTCTCGGCGCTGCGTGCGCGTGTGGTCGAGGCGGGGGATTTCGAGTATTTCGATCTCGTTCTGGCCATGGACCGGGAAAATCTGCGCTCGCTCGAGCGCCGCGCGCCAGCGCACACCCGTGACCGGTTGCGGCTTTTCCTGGAGTTCGCGCCGCAGACCGGCATCAGTGAGGTCCCTGACCCGTACTACGGCGGCCCGAACGGGTTCGAGGACGTATTGGACTTGATCGAGGCCGCTTCACGCGGCCTCCTCGAGCATCTGCGGCAGCAATCGCAAGCCGCCTGAGTATTTCTCGCCGGTTATTCTTCCGGCCCGCGGCCACCGCCCGGGGGGGCAGGGAGGGGTGGAGCCGATGACCACACCACATACGGCTTCGTGTCGCGTGATGTGTTGCTTTCGGTCGGCGGTGAAGGCTCGAAGTGCGCCAGGGGAGCAGGGGGCTCCTCACGACGAGGCGATGCTTCGCGCGGCTCCCGGGGCTCCCGGGGCTCCCGGGGCTCCCGCGGTTCCCGCGATTCCCGCGATTCCCGCGATTCCCGCGGCTCCCGCGATTCCTGCGGCTCCCGCGATTCCCGCGGCTCCCGCGATTCCCGCGGCTCCCGCGATTCCTGCGATTCCTGCGGCTCCGGAGGAGGCGCAAACGACTCCCTCGCGGCAACAGGCTCCTGATGCTGCTCAGGCGTGCCGTTGGAGGTTGCGCCGGCTGAGAATTCGCCCGCATCGCCCTCCTGCGCACCCACGGGTGCTGTCGCACTTCCGGCTGAGTCACGCGGAGCGCCATCGCGGCTGCCGCCACCGCCATTGTGCCGGCCGCCGCGGCGGCCTCTGCGGCGGCCGCGCCCGCCACGCTCGCCACGCTCAGGTCGGTCGCCCGTAACCTGACGCAGCTCGCCGCCTGTCTCGACACTGGAGCGCTGCTCGCCTGCGGCTGTTGGTGCGGCAGCGTTCGCAACAGTCTCCGCAGGACGCGCGTTGACGTCGCGGTCCCGCTGATCCCGCGGGCGCCTCTCCTGATCGCGGTCGTGGTCGCGCCGATTACGATCCCGCCCGTCATTGCCGCGTCCCTCGGCGCGCCGGCCATCACTGTGACCGCGCCGTTGGCCGCCCTCGGAGCGGCGCGGCTGTCGCGAGTGCTCCCGTCGGCCGTCGCGATACCTGTCGCCGCCAGTCGAGGAGCGATGATGTTGTGTTCCGCCGGTGGCCGACGCTGCGGCCGGTTGTGCCGCCTCGGTGGCGGCCACGGACGGTGCGCCTTCGGATTCGCCAACGAAGATCTTCTTGAACCACCCGCGCAGTCCGCCGTTGGCGCGATGGTCCGGGGCGGCAATCGGCGGCGGCGGAGCCGCTGCCGCAAGAGGAGCCGGCGGCGAGATGATCGGAGCCGGTGTGCTCGGCAGCAGCGCTGCCACGGCCGGGGTCTCCGCGGGGGGCCGCTTGTCGCGGGCAACGCCGGGCTCGGTGGGCTCCGGTGTCGTCGGCATGAGATAGCTCGTCTGCCGGTTCTCGGGCAGATCCACCTCATCGTCTCTGACGCGCCTGATGGAGTACCCGGGCGTCTGCATGTTGGGGTTCGGGATGATCACGAGCTCCGCCGAGCTGCGGTCTTCCAGGGTACGCAGCCACTCGCGCTTCTCGTTGAAGAGATAAGTGGCGACTTCCACCGGAAGCTGCGCGATGACACGGGTGGTCCGGTCCTTGCGAATCTCTTCACCGATCAGACGCAGCACCGCAAGAGTCATCGACTCGACGCTGCGGATGCTGCCGATGCCGACGCATCGCGGGCAGACGATATGGCTCGATTCCCCGAGCGACGGCCTCAGGCGCTGGCGTGACATCTCCAGCAGCCCGAAGCGCGACAGCTTGCCGATCTGAATCCGCGCGCGGTCCATCCGCACCGCATCGCGCAGGCGGTCCTCGACCTCGCGCTGGTTCTTGCTCGACTCCATGTCGATGAAATCGATGACGATGAGGCCGCCGATGTCACGGATGCGCAGCTGGCGCGCAGCCTCATCGGCCGCCTCGAGATTGGTATTGAGCGCGGTGGTCTCGATGTCGCTGCCCTTGGTGGCGCGCGCCGAGTTGATGTCGATGGACACCAGCGCCTCGGTGTAGTCGATGACGATGCTGCCGCCCGAGGGGAGCTGCACCTTGTGGGCATAGGCCGACTCGATCTGGCTCTCGATCTGGTAGCGAGTGAAGAGCGCGATGTCGTCGGTGTAGAGCTTCAGGCGCCGGTGTGCGTCCGTCGGCATGAAGCGCTGCATGTACTCCTGCGCCTTCTGGAACGCAGCGGGGTCGTCGACCAGCACCTCGCCGATGTCATCGGAGAGGTAATCGCGCAAAGCGCGGGTGACCGCATCACTCTCGCGGTAAACGAGGAATGGAGCGGGGCGGTCGTTGGCCGCGGCGGCGATCTGCTGCCACTGCCCGTTCAGGTTGTCGAGATCCCACTGCAGCTCTTCGACGCTGCGCCCGACGCCAGCCGTGCGCACGATCGCGCCCATGCCCTCCGGGATCTTCAGCTGATTCATCACCTCGCGCATCTGATCGCGATCCTCGCCCTCGATGCGGCGCGAGACGCCGCCGGCGCGCGGATTGTTCGGCATCAGCACCAGAAAACGGCCGGCGAGACTGAGGAACGTCGTGAGCGCCGCGCCCTTGTTGCCGCGCTCCTCCTTCTCCACCTGCACCATGAGATCCTGCCCCTCGGAGAGGAGCTCGCGGATGTTCATGCGCCCGCCCTGCGGCTGCTGGCGGAAGAAATCGCGGGAAACTTCCTTCAGCGGCAGGAAGCCGTGGCGCGCGGCGCCGTAGTCGACGAAACAGGCCTCGAGCGAGGGCTCGATGCGCGAGATACGGCCTTTGTAGACGTTCGCTTTCTTCTGTTCGCGGGAAGGAATCTCGATGCTGAGATCGAAGAGTTTCTGTCCGTCAACGAGCGCGACCCGCAACTCTTCTTCCTGAGTCGCATTCACGAGCATTCTTTTCATGTGCCCCTACTATCTTGTGTAGGGCCGGCAAGCAGGCGGGAGGCTGCAGCGCGAGCGCGCTGCGGCGGCGAAGATTCCTCACACTCGGCGTACGCGCACGAGTCTCGATATAGGCGTCGATGCCCGCCTCACGAAGGGCGGGGTGCTGGAAAAGCTTCGGTGCTCTCAACCGATGCCGCGGCCCGCGGAACCCTGAGCAAGGGACTTCTACGCCGGCTGCGCGATCTTGTCGGCCCAATACGATGGCCTCTGGGAGGTCCAACTAACATGCGGCGCAGTGCGCCGCCTACCATTGGTGCGTCCGAATACCGGACGGCCGACGGAGTATACTGCAAAGATTACTGTAAAAACAGCGCCTTACATCGAGAGTCGACGTGCCAGAGGACCAATCCAGGGCTTCCCGGAGCGAAATCACCACCGCGAGCGGCGACCCGGCAGGGGAAAACCGGGGTCGGGGCCATGGGGTGCGGCACTTCGAGGTCGAGGCCGAGGATGCTGGCCAGCGCCTCGACAAGTACCTGGCCCGGCGCCTCGGCGATGTGCCGCGGACGCGGATTTTCCGCATCATCCGCCGGGGGGAAGTACGGGTGAACGGCCGTCGCGCCGGGCCGGAAGTGCGCCTGAGCGTCAATGACCGGGTCCGCGTGCCGCCGCTTTGGGAACAGCCGGAGCATGGCGCGGCCCGGACGCAACGCGGGCCTCCGGCGGCGATGCTGGAGACCGTCGGACGATCGATCGTGCAGGAGACGGACCGGCTGCTCATCCTCGACAAGCCGGCCGGCATCGCCGTCCATGGCGGCAGCGGGATCAGCTTCGGCGTCATCGAGGCTCTGCGGGCCCTCAAGCCCGGCGAGCCGCTGGAGCTGGTGCACCGTCTGGATCGGGATACCAGCGGCTGCCTGCTGGTGGCGCGCGACGCGGCGACACTGCGGACGGTCCATGCGCTGCTGCGGGAAGGCCAGTGCGACAAGCGCTACCTGGTCCTGGTCGCGGGCAAGTGGAACCTAGGGCACAAGCGGATCGACGTGCCCTTGCGAACCGATACCCGGGTCGGCGGCGAGCGGACCGTCCGCGCGGACGCCTCGGGGAAGCCCTCGGTCAGCGAGTTTCATCCGGTACAGTTCTTCGGCAAGTTGGCAACGTTGCTGGAGGTCGGTCTGCATACGGGCCGGACCCATCAGATCCGCGTACACGCGAGCTATGCCGGCCACGCCGTGGCAGGCGACGAGAAGTACGGTGACGCGGAGTTCAACACGCGCATGCGCGAGCTCGGGCTGACGAGGATGTTCCTCCACGCCCACAGCATGAGCTTCGAATGGCCGCAGGGAGGCCTCTTCAGCGCGAGCGCGCCTCTCCCGCCCGAGCTTGCCGCGGTTCTCGACAGAATGGGAGACGGGGCTAAGGCAGCTCGAAGCCAGCGCGGCGCAGGGCGCAGGCCAGCCAGATGAGTGGCAGGCCGATGAGGGCAGTGGGATCGCGGCTCTCGATGCTCTCGAAAAGGGAGATGCCCAGACCCTCGGCGCGAAAGCCCCCCGCGCAGTCGAACGGGCGCTCGCGTTCCACGTAGCGCTCGATCTCCTGGTCGCTGAGGCTGCGGAAGAATACCGTCGTGGTGTCGATGTGCACCATACGGATGCCTGCCTGGGGAGCAATGAGCGCGCAGGCCGTGTGGAAGCGCGCGCTCGAACCGCTGGCAGTGGCGAGCTGGGCGCGGCACCGGGCGGCATCGCCGGGCTTATCGAGGATCTTGCTGCCTACCGCGGCGACCTGGTCGCTGCCGATGACCACCGTGTCGGGACGGCGCGATGCGACAGCCTGCGCTTTGGCGACCGCGAGGCGCAGCGCGCGGTCCGTCGGCAGCTCGCCTGCGACGGTGTCCTCCGGGGTCTGTGGGGGCACGGCGGCGAAGGGAATACCCAGCCGCTCGAGGAGCGAGCGGCGATAGGAGGAGGTCGAGGCGAGAATCAGCTCGGGCATCAACGACTTAACCCACGCAGCGGATTTTGACTTACCGGCAGGCGCTACCTATTATACGCGCCCCATGTCGCCGCCCTGGTCTCAGCCGCTCGAAGTCGATCGGCTCGCCCGAGGCGAGACCGAGATCGACTTCGACATTCCGCTGGCCGAGCTGCAGCGGTTGCGAGCGCGGATCCCGGGCATCGGCGGGAGCGTTCGGGGTGCTGTGCACTTCGGGCGCCAGTCGGACTTTGCCGTGGCGGAGCTCTCGATTACCGGCAAGGCCACGCTGCAATGCCAGCGGTGCATGCAGGCGATGGAGTTTCCGATCGAGAGCACGACCCACGTGGCGCTGATCTTGGCGGAGGCGGACGCCGCCGAGGTGCCCGAAGAGCTCGAGCCGGTGCTCGCGCGCTCCGGCAGCATCAGCGTCGGGGAGCTGGTCGAGGAGGAGCTGTTGCTCGCGCTGCCGATCGTGCCGCTGCACGAGGAGCTGCGCGACTGTGCCGTGCCCCCTGGCGCGCCGCTCGTTTCCGCTGAGACGGCGGAGCAGGTGACGCAGCGGCCCTTCGCGGGGCTGGCCGAGCTGTTGAGACACAAGTAGTTGCTGTAGTTTTGGTTTGAAGTTGGCGCGCGCCCGAGGGCGCACGAGGACATTATGCCTGTTCAGAAAAGTCGCAAGACGCCCTCCCGGCGCGGCATGCATCGCTCGCACGACGGGCTTTCGACGCCGGCGCTGTCCACCGACCCGCAGTCGGGCGAGACGCACCTGCGCCATCGCATCACGCCGGATGGCTTCTATCGCGGCCGCCGCGTGATCGAGAAGCCCGCCGAGGCGGACGAGAAGGAATAAGCTCGTATGAAGCGCTGGATCCGGGCATTCTGCCCGGCCCAGCGCCTCACCTGCGGCGGCGGGGCACTTCCTTGTGCCGGGGGTACATGTGCTGCCTATCGCCATCGACGTGATGAGCGGCGACCATGCGCCGCCCGAGTACATCGCCGGAGCCCTCGCCGCCATGCGCGAGGACGAAGGCCTGCGGGCGCTTCTAGTCGGCGCTCCCGATATGATCGAGCCGCGGGTCGCGTCGCTTCCTGCGGCGTTGCGCCAGCGCATCGAGGTGGCCCCGGCGAGTCAGGTCGTCACGATGAGCGAGAGTGCGCGCGAGGCGATCCGCCGCAAGAAGGACTCCTCCATGCGGGTGGCGGTGGATCTCGTCAAGAGCGAGCGCGCCGCCGCGTGCGTCAGCGCCGGCAACACCGGCGCGCTGAACGCGATCTCGCATTTCGTGCTGAAGACGCTGCCAGGGGTCGAGCGGGCCGCCATCATCTCCGCCATCCCGGCGGCACATGGCCATACCCACATGCTCGACCTCGGTGCCAACACCAAGGCCACCCCGGAGCAGCTGCGCCAATTCGCCGCGATGGGCGCCATCATCTCGCGTGATGTCTACGGGCTCGCGGCGCCGCGGATCGGCCTCCTCAACATCGGTGAGGAGGACATCAAGGGGCACGAGGTCGTGCAGGCCGCCCACGCCCTTCTCGCCGCCAGCCATCTCAACTACGTCGGGTTCGTCGAGGGCGATGATATCTTCTCGGGTGACGTCGACGTGGTGGTCACGGACGGCTTCACGGGAAACGTCGCATTGAAGACCATGGAGGGGGCCGCGGCCCTGATCGCCGACCGCATGCGCCGGGAGTTCCACGCGACCTGGCTCAGCCGGCTGGGCGGGCTCGCCGCCCGCCCGGTCCTGCGCCGGGTGGCCGCCAGCCTCGATCCACGCAAATACAACGGCGCCTGCATGGTCGGCCTGACCGGGGTCGTGGTAAAAAGTCATGGCAGAGCCGACGGGGTGGCCTTCGCCAGGGCCATCATCACCGCCGCGCTCGCCGCGCGTCGCGGACTGACCGCGCACATTGCAGAGGCGCTCGCGGCAGAGGGAGCCGGGACGCCATAGGGTTCCACAACTTGAACTATTCGCGCATCGCCGGGACGGGCTCGTATCTTCCGGAGAAAGTTCTCACGAACTTCGATCTCGAGAAGATGATGGACACCAGCGACCAATGGATTCGGGAGCGCACCGGGATCGAGCGGCGGCACATCGCCGCAAGCAGTGAGACCACGGTGGATCTGGCGGAGCGCGCCGCGCGCGCCGCCCTGGATGCCGCGGGCGTCCAGCCGACCGAGGTCGACTTCATCGCCTTCGGGACCACCACGCCGGACATGTTCTTCCCCAACTGCGGGGCGCTGCTGCAGGCGCGGCTCGGTTGCCGTGGAGCGGCGGCGTTCAGTGTGGAGACCGCCTGCAGCGGCTTCATGTATGCGCTCTCGATCGCGGATAAGTTCGTGCGCTTTGGCGATGCGCGCCGGGCGCTCGTGATCGGCGCCGAGACGCTCTCGCGGATCACGGACTGGACCGACCGTTCGACGGCCGTGCTATTCGCGGACGGAGCGGGCGCCGTGGTGCTCGAAGCGACTGATGAGCCCGGGATCCTGTCGACGCACCTGCACGCCGACGGCACATACAAGGACCTTCTCTATTGCGGAGGAGGGCTCGGTACCGACGGTGATCCGGCCAAGGCCCGCCGCGCCATCACCATGACCGGCAGCGAGGTGTTCAAGATCGCGGTGACCACGCTCGGCCGGGCGATCGACGAGGCGCTCGCGGCCAACAAGCTCGAGCGCTCGGCCATCGACTGGCTGGTGCCGCATCAGGCGAATATGCGCATCATCCAGGCGACGGCGCGCAAGCTCGACATGCCCCTGGAGCGCGTCATCATGACGGTGCAGGACCACGGCAACACCTCCGCGGCCTCCGTCCCCCTGGCGCTCGACACCGGCGTCCGTGACGGCCGGATCAAGCGTGGCGACCTGCTCCTCCTCGAGGCATTCGGGGGCGGTGTGACCTGGGGCTCCGCGTTGATCCGCTATTGAGAAAGCGCTGGATCCGGGCATCCTGCCCGGCCCAGCGCGGCGGCGAGCAAAAGCGCGGTTTTTGCCCGCCGCCTCCGCCACCTGCGGCGGCGGGGCACATCCCTGTGCCAGGCGACTTTTAGCCAGTACACAAAGAAAAACGCCGCGCGGATGCGCGGCGTTCTTTGAGCTAAAGAGCCGGGCTCTTTACTTCGAGATCGACCGCTTGAACATACGGTTGATCTTCTCGTTGGTCGCATCGACAGCCGACTGAGCAGCCTGAGCGGCAGCCAACGCCTGGTTCGCAGTGCTCTGCGCACCGCTGGCGGCCTGGCTGGCCGACTGCGCAGCGCTCGACGCCTGGTCCGCTGAGCTCTTCGCGGCCGCCACCTGCGATTGCAGCTGGGCAACCTGTGACTTCAGATCCGCGATATCAGACTGCATCGGCTTGAGGTCCTGGCAGCCTACGAGACCGATCACCAATGCCGCGGCAGCAGCCACTTTAACAACACTCGCGCACTTCATACATGTCCCCTTCTGGGTTGTTGATTCGGGAGGTCCTGAGAACGCAATGCGAAGGCAGCAGGCAAGCGCTCCGCCGCCGTCGCAGCACGCAACTGCACCAAATTTGGGGTGGGAATGCAACTCTGAACGCCACTTTGTCTTTGAGTCGCGACAGTGGTGCGGCATTTCGGCAGGGGGTAGAGGCGGTGCACGATGAAGATGCAATCTCTGCGTTGGCTTTGCTGTTGCATATTCCCCACGGGAGGGATTTTGGAAGAGGCTCTTGCCTAAGACCTCAATCTGGATATAATCGCAGTGGTGTATAAATGAACAGGTGGCGCACGATGTCCGACCTTACTCCGCGACAGATGCAAATTCTGCGCCTGGTCCAGCGCTTCATCACCGAGACCGGCATGCCCCCTACCCGCGCGGAGATCGCCCGCGAGCTCGGCTTCAGGTCTCCCAATGCCGCCGAGGACCATCTGCGCGCGCTCGCCCGCAAGGGCGTCATCTCGCTCGTGCCGGGCGCCTCGCGCGGCATCCAGCTTAAAGACACGATCCGCGAGCAGATTGGCCTGCCGCTCATCGGGCGTGTTGCCGCCGGCAAGCCGATCTTCTCGGAAGAGAACTTCGAAGCCCGCCTGCAGATCGACCCGGGTCTCTTTCAGCCACGGCCGCATTACCTTCTCAAGGTCACCGGCATGAGCATGAAAGATGCCGGCATTCTCGATGGCGACCTGGTTGCGGTTCACCGTACGGCGGAGGTGCGCAGCCGCCAGATCGTGGTGGCACGCCTGGAGAACGAGGTCACCGTGAAGCGCTACCGCCAGGAAGGCTCCGTCGTCTGGCTGCTGCCGGAGAACAGCGACTTCGAGCCGATCAAGGTGGATCTCAAGGAGCAGCCGCTGCTCATCGAGGGCATCGTGGTCGGC
>DATAXF010000154.1:0-16499 GCA_036273095.1 Steroidobacteraceae bacterium
TCGAGCGGTCTCATTCACTTCGACACGCATATGAGACTCTCGGTTTAAATGCGGCGTAAGCCGGGCGGCCACGTATTCGTCCCAGCCAGCGACGGGTTCGCCCGGGCCGCGGATCGGCCGGCCCGCACGGCCTGCCGCCAGCAGGGCGACTGCATCGCCCCGCATCTGTTCGTTCGTACACAACTCAACGGACTCGTCCCTGGTGTCAACGGATTCGTCCCGCGAGCCGCGGCCTTCCTCTCGCCGCAGTGCCGCTGCAGTCATCTTCGCGTAATCTATGCGCATGGCCTCGCGCATCCGCCCCACGTTCCTGATCGTCACGGCTTTCTGGGCGTATGTCGCCGCCTCGAACGTAATCTATGCCCACAGCATGCAGGAGAGCCTCACGGCGCTGCACGTCGCGGACTTCTTTTCAGGCTGGCAGGTGCGGCTGCTGCAACACCTTTTCCTTTATCCCTTGCTCCTCGCCGCCATCTGGGCTTCGCTGCGCGTCGGCTGGCAGCCGTTTGGCCGCTGCCTGTCGCTGCAACTGTTGATGGGCGGCGCGTTCGCGGCCGCCGCGTCCCCGGCGCTCTGGCTGGGGACCTGGCTGATGACCGACTCCTCGCACTATCAGGAAGAGACGTGGGCGAGCGCTGCGGGAGTCATGCACGCAATGCCGGGCTCGGCGTTGCCCGTCTGGCTGGCGAGCGCCACGACTTTCCTGCTGGCATATGGCTGCGCCGTTGCCCTGGTGAGCGGCTTCGATTTCTATCGCAGGCTCCGCGACTCGCAGATCCGCACCGCGGCGCTCGAGCGGGCGCTCACGACCGCACATCTGGCGTCGCTGCGCATGCAGCTCTCGCCGCACTCGCTCTTCAACCTGCTGCACACCATCCGTGGACAGATCGAATGGGACCCGGCGGCGGCACGCACCATGATCGTGCAGCTCGGGGATCTGCTGCGGCGCCTGCTCAATGCCGGTGAGCGGGAATACTCGCGCCTCAGCGACGAGATCCAGTTCGTACGGCTCTATCTCGAGCTGCAGCAGCGGCGTTTCGCTGACCGCCTGAGCATCGACATTCCGCCGCCCGCGGCGCTGCCGTCGGCATGGGTACCCAGCCTCATCCTGCAGCCGCTGGTCGAGAACGCGGTCGTGCACGGGCTCGCGGGTCACCAGGGCCCGGTCACCGTGCGTGTGTCAGCGATGAGCATGCGTGGCGCGCTCATGCTCCGCGTCACCAACACAGTGTCCGCAGAGCGCTCGAGTGGCGACGGCGGCATAGGACTGCGGAACGTGCGTGACCGTCTCGCGATTCAGTTTGGTGAGCGGGCCTCGTTCAGCGCGGTTCGCGATGGGAGGGAGTGGGTCGCGGAGATTCACATGCCGCTGCTCACCGATGTCCTCGAGAGCAGCGCCGCAACCCCGAACCCGATAGGACACGCGGCGCCCGCGGAGCCACTGTGACGCTCGATGTGATCATCGTGGATGACGAGCTCGCCGGCCGGCGCACGTTACGGGACTGTTGCGCGCGGATGCCCGATCTCAACGTGGTTGGCGAGTATGGCGACAGCCGCGCCGCTCTCGAGGCGATCCGGGCACGGCCGCCGGACCTGCTCTTCCTCGATATCCAGATGGACTCGCTCGATGGGGTGTCGCTGGCTCGCGCGCTCGATCCCGATACGCTGCCGCTCATCGTTTTCGTCACCGCTTATGATCAATATGCTCTCGAAGCATTCGACGTCAGCGCGGTGGATTACCTGTTGAAGCCGTTCGACGACGAGCGCTTCGATCGCACGGTCGAGCGGGTTCGGCGCCGTCGGGAGGCGGAGAGCGCCACCCAGCGGCAGGAGACGCTCGACGCGTTGCTGGCGCGCATCGAGCGCGGGCTGGCGGGCGGAACGGACGTCCGGCCCCGGGTCCTAGCCGAGTCCGGCAGCCGCATGCACATGCTCGATGTGGCGCGAATCGAGATCGCCGAGGCGGACCGCAACTACGTCAAGCTCACCGTCGGCCGCGACACGTTTCAGGCGCGAAGCACTTTGCAACAGGCGGAAAAGACACTACAGTCACAGCCCATGCTGCGTATCAGCCGCTCCTGTCTCGTGAACATGAACCACGTGCGCGAAGTCAGCCGCACGCCGCGGGGGGATTTCATCCTGGTGCTCGCCGGCGGCGCCACCGTCACGAGCAGTGAGGGCTTCCGCGAGGCGGTGCGCCTGCATCTCGAGCGGTTGAAAGTTCGCGCCGGGTGAGAAGAAAGGCCGTGCCCGTCGGCGGGTCAGCAGCCGATAGCCGCGGGCGCAGCGGGCGCACCGGGATGCTGGCGCTCGCCATCCTCTCCGGCATCAATCTCCTCAACTACCTCGATCGCTACGTCGTCTCGGCGCTGCTGCCGGATTTCAAGCGCGCGCCGATGCACCTCAACGACTTTGAGCTCGGCACGCTGATGAGCGGCTTTCTCATCGTCTACATGCTGGCGGCACCCGTCTTCGGGCGGCTCGGCGATCGCGGCTCGCGCCCGCGCCCGATCGCCATCGGTGTCTTCATCTGGAGTCTGGCGACCGGACTCTCGGGGCTGGCGCGCAGCTATGTGCAGTTGCTCGCCGCGCGCGCCGTCGTCGGAATCGGCGAGGCGGCTTATGCGACCATCGCCCCCTCGCTGCTGGCGGACTCTTTCGTGCGGCGCACGCGCGGACGGGCCTTCGCCATCTTCAACATGGCCATCCCGGTGGGCGCGGCTCTCGGGTACATCGTGGGCGGCGTGATGCGTCAGCATTTCGGCTGGCATGCGGCCTTCTATGTTGCCGGCATCCCGGGCGTTGTCCTGGCGCTATGGATTCTGCGGCTGCCCGATCCTCCACGGGGAGCGAAGGAGGAGGGCGACGGCGGGGCGGATACCATCCCGGTCGCGCGCGGACTGCAGCCCGGTTCCTGGGCCGTGTACCTGCGCCTGCTGCGTGTGCGGCCCTATGTGCTCACCGTTCTCGGTTACGCCGCCTACACCTTCGCTCTCGGCGGCCTGGCGTTCTGGATGCCGACCTTTCTCGAGGAAGTGCGCGGCATCCCGGCCGTGAAAGCCTCGGCGGGGTTCGGCGAGATCGTCGTGCTGACGGGCTTCGTCGGCACGTTCGTGGGCGGCTGGCTCGGTGACTACCTGCTGCGGTACTCCCGCCAGGCGTATCTCGTGATGTCAGGTTGGATCACCGTGCTCGCGGTGCCTGTCGTCTACCTGGCGCTTGCCGCCAGCTCACCCTCGGTGTTCTATCCCGCGCTCGTTGCCGCGGAGCTGCTGCTTTTCATGTCCACCGGCCCGATCAACACCGTGATCGTGAACCTCGTGAGCCCGGCTGAGCGCGCCTCGGCGGTCGCGCTCAGCATCCTCGCCATCCATCTTCTCGGCGACGTCCTCTCGCCCGCCATCATCGGGGCGCTGTCGGATCTGTCCTCACTCGGAGATGCGGTACTGATCGTGCCCGGCGCCGTGGCGGTCGGCGCGGTGCTTTGGCTCGTGGCGGCGCGGGCTCAGCGACTGACGAACGCCCGCTCTATCACGTAGTCGCCGGGCTCGCCGATACCGGCGGAGATCTCGAAACCGCGTCCATCCAGCAATGAGCAGGTGTCCGTGAGCATTGCCGGGCTGCCGCACACCATCACGCGATCGTTCGCTGCGCCGAGCGGCGGCAGACCGAGGTCGTAGGAAAGGCGTCCGGATTCGATGAGGGTCGTCAGGCGGCCGCGGTTCGCGTGCGGCTCGCGGGTGACGGTCGGGTAGTAGAGCAGCTTCTCCCGCACCCACTCGCCGAGGAGCTCATGCGTCCGCAGGCTTTCGATGCGATGCTTGATCACGGCCGTTTCGCGCGCCCAGCGCACGCCGTGCACGAACACGATCTGCTCGAAGCGCTCATAGACCTCGGGATCCTTGATGAGCGCCATGAAGGGCGCGGCCCCGGTACCGGTGGAAAGCATGTACAGGCGCTTGCCAGGCTTTAGGTCGTGCAGCAGCAGGGTGCCGGTCGGCTTGCGGCTGACCAGCACCTCGTCGCCCTCGCGGATGTGCTGCAGGCGGGAGGTGAGGGGGCCGTCGGGTACCTTGATGCTGAGGAACTCGAGGTGCTCCTCGTGATTGGCGCTGGCGATGCTATAGGCTCGCAGCAGCGGGCGGCTGTCGACCTTGAGCCCCACCATGACGAATTGCCCGTTCTCGAAGCGCAGCCCCGAGTCACGCGTGGTCATGAAAGTGAATTGCGTATCCGTCCAGTGCTCCACCGAGAGAACGCGCTCACTGCCTATCGCCGCCAAGAGGATCACCCGCCATTTCGGCTGTTCCGGCCGGAGATTCCGGCACGCATATCTTACCGACCGCCGCGGCCGCCGTGGCGCCAATGGGCTATGCCGTCATAATCCCGGGTTATCAGAGAGCCTCGATAGGCCCAGGGGGAACCGATGTCCGATCCGGATACGCTCGCCGCGCTCGAGAAGCGCGTCGCCCAGCTCGCGCGCCAGGTAACGCGCCTGGAAGACAACCATGCGGTCAAGTGCCTGCAGTACAAGTACGGCTACTACATCGACAAGTGCCTGTACGACGAGGCGGTGACACTCTTTGCCGACACGGGCGAAGTGCGCTTCCTCAACGGCATCTACCGCGGCCGTTCCGGGATACAGCGGCTCTACTGCAACTGGTTCCGCAAGTACTTCACAGGCGGCGTGAACGGGCCGCTACGAGGCCTGCTGCTCGATCACCTGATGCTGCAGGACATCGTCGACGTGGCTGATGACGGCGCGAGCGCCAAAGGCAGGTTCCGCTGCGTGCTTCAGGGCGGCTGCCACGAGAGCATGGCCAAGCCCATCCCGAACTTCCCCCGCCAGTTCTGGGAGGCCGGCATCTACGAGAACACGTACGTCAAGGAAGACGGCCTCTGGAAGATCAGATGCCTCCATTACAACATGCTGTGGCGGGCCGACCATCACCAGGGCTGGGCCAACAGCGACGTGCATCTGACACCCATCACCCGCGCTTATCCGGACGATCCCAACGGTCCCGACGAGCTCCTGCCCGAAGCGCCGACGACCTGGCCGGATACGCGGGTGGTGCCGTTCCACTATCCCCATCCGGTGACGGGCAAGCGGTGGGGTGAGCAGTAGATGCTCGCGCGCTGTGCGTTCCGCGCCGCGATTGCACCGCGATCGGTCGCGAGATCCGGCTCAACCCCCGGTTCTGCGCCGTCGCGAGCTGGCATGCGCTTTGCTTTGATGTAAGCGCTGGTTCGCGGCGGCGGTAACCCCCTCACTCGCCGCCGAGTGCAAGCAACCGGTGGAGCCGGAACCCCCTCCCGGCTCCACCGGTGTTTCCTTGGTTTATTGGCGCAAATCGCTCCCGGCGATTTGCGCGAGCGCGGTCCTCTTGCTCAATTCAACTCGCGGCCCAGGGAACGGCCCTGGGCCGCTTACTGACTTGCTTTCGGACGGGGTTCTTGTTGGGGCTTCAGGCGATTCGACAATCCAACGCGATTTCGGCCAGCTCGTAGCCTTTTCTGAAGTCGCGGATGTGCTTTGCCATCCAGGTGCGGGCCGCTTCGGAGTCGCGCTTGCCAATGACCTCGAGGATGCGGCGCTGAGCTGCGGCGATGCGCGCGCGCGCCTGCGGAACCTTGTCGATCATCACCCGCAGCGACGGCTCGAGGAGACCGAGCAGCGGCTCCTGCGCGAGACCGAGCACCTGATTGTGTGTGGCCCGTCCGACACAGCGGAAGAATTCGGCGGCGTGATGCACAGCCTTCCCGGTCTCGAGATTGTCTTCGGTAAAGCGCTGACACGCCGCGGCGAGGCAGTCGAGGTCGATCTGGGTGCGGTTGCGGGCAGCGATTTCCGCCATTGGTGGCTCCAGCTGCGTCAGTGCCTCCCACACCTCGAAGAAAGTAACGTCATGGAGCGCGAGAGCCCGGCTGACGTCCTTCGCAACGGCGCGGTGCTGCGGTCGGCTCACCGTCATGAGCTTCGAGCCCGGGCGGCGCTCCAGCAGGCCGCCGCTCTCGAGCTCGCGCAGCGCCTCGCGCACGGTCGAGCGGTTGACGCCGAACTGACGGGCGAGCTCCGTTTCCGCCGGCAGCCGCTCGCCTTCGCGCAGCTCGCGGCTGAGGATGCGCTCTGCGATGGCCGCCGCCACCTTGCGGTAGCCGGGCACCAGCAGGATCTGATCGAATTCGACGCTCACGCGGCGCTTTCGTACAGCTCTCGGCCGATGAGCATGCGGCGGATCTCCTGCGTGCCGGCCCCGATCTCATAGAGCTTCGCGTCGCGCAGGAGCCTGCCTGCGGGGAAATCGTTGATGTAGCCGTTGCCGCCGAGCGCCTGGATAGCCTCCAATGCGACGCGTGTTGCGTTCTCCGCCGCGAAGAGGATGCATGCTGCCGCATCCCGCCGTCTGACGTTTCCTGTATCGCACGCAGCAGCCACCGAGTACACGTAAGCGCGCGAAGCGCTGAGCGCGGTGTACATGTCGGCTATCTTCGCCTGCATCAACTCGAACGTCCCGATCGGCTGGCCGAACTGCTTGCGCTCACGCACGTAGGGCAGCACGAGATCGAGCGCCGCCGCCATGAGGCCGAGCGGTCCGCCGGCGAGCACCACGCGCTCGTAGTCGAGGCCGCTCATCAGCACCCGCGCGCCGCCATTCTCCGGCCCCAGCCGGTTTTCCGCCGGCACCGGGCAATCGTCGAACACCAGCTCGCAGGTGCTCGAGCCTCGCATGCCGAGCTTGTCGAGCTTCTGCGCGGTGCTGAAGCCGTGCCAGCCGCGCTCCACGATGAAGGCCGTGATGCCGCGCGCGCCCGCCGCGGGATCGGTCTTCGCGTAGACGACGAGGACGTCGGCGTCGGGTCCGTTCGTGATCCACATCTTGCGCCCGTTGAGCACGTAGCTCTCGCCGCGACGCTCTGCGCGCAACTGCATCGAGACAACATCGGAGCCGGCCTGCGGCTCCGACATGGCGAGGGCGCCGACGTGCTCGCCGCTGACGAGCTTCGGCAGGTAGCGGTCGCGCTGCTCGTCCGTGCCATTCAGGCGCAGCTGGTTGACGCAGAGGTTGGAATGGGCACCGTAGGAGAGCCCGATGGCGCCCGAGGCGCGGGAGATCTCCTCCATGGCCACGGCGTGGGCGAGGTAGCCGAGTCCGGCGCCGCCCCAGCGCTCCGGCACGGTGACGCCGAGAAGGCCGAGCTCGCCGAGCGCGGGCCAGAGATCGCGCGGGAACTGGTTGCTGCGGTCGATGTCGGCGGCGCGCGGGGCGATCTGCTCCGCCGCGAAGCGCCGCACCTGCTGCCGGATCTCGTCGATGCCCTCTCCGAGACCGAAATCGCTGTCTACGGGTGAGTTCGCGGACATGAGTCTTGTCATCCGTCGGGGTGGGATCGTATGATTGTCCGACAATCAGGCCATCGTGACAAGCCCATGCCCCGCATCGCCTCCCGGATCGACCCCCGCTCGCAGGAATTCCGCGACAATGAGGCGGCGATGCGCGGGCTCGCCGCCCAGCTCAAGGCTGAAGTCGGCCGCGCCGCGGAGGGCGGATCGGCCCAGGCGCTGAGCCGCCATCGGGCGGCCGGCAAGCTCACCGCCCGCGAGCGCGTCCAGGTGCTCCTCGACACCGGCAGCCCCTTTCTCGAGCTGTCGCAGCTGGCTGCCCACGGCCTGTACGGCGGCGGCATCGCCTGTGGCGGCATCATTACCGGCATCGGCCGGGTGAGCGGACGGGAGTGCGTGATCGTCGTCAACGACCCCACGGTCAAGGGCGGCACCTACTATCCGATCACGGTCAAGAAGCACTTGCGGGCGCAGGAAATCGCGCGCGAGAACCGGCTGCCCTGCATCTACCTGGTGGAGAGCGGCGGCGCGTTCCTGCCGGCGCAGGACGAGGTGTTTCCCGACCGGGAGCACTTCGGGCGGATCTTCTACAACCAGGCGACGCTTTCGGCCGCGGGTGTGGCGCAGATCGCCGTTGTTCACGGCTCTTGCACCGCGGGCGGTGCCTACGTGCCTGCAATGTCGGATGAGAATGTCATCGTGCGCGGACAGGGCAGGGTGTTCCTCGGCGGACCGCCGCTGGTCAAGGCCGCGACGGGCGAGGATATCGACGCGGAGTCGCTGGGGGGCGCCGAAGTCCATTGCCGCGAGTCAGGTGTATGCGATCACTACGCGGAGAACGATACGCATGCGCTTGCAATTGCGCGCCGCATCGTGGCGCGCTTGCGGCCGCCGGCGGATTCGTCGCCGCCGCACGCTCCGCGCGATCCTCACTACGACCCCCGTGAGCTCTATGGTGTCGTGCCTGCGAGCCTGCGCCGGCCCTACGATGTCCGAGAGGTGATAGCGCGGCTGGTGGACGGCTCGGAGCTCGACGAATTCAAGCAGCTCTACGGCACGACGCTGGTGTGCGGCTTCGCGCACCTCGCCGGTTTCCCCGTCGGCATCCTGGCCAACAACGGCATTCTCTTTTCCGAGAGCGCGTTGAAGGGGGCGCACTTCATCGAGCTCTGCGCCCGCGAGCGCATGCCGCTCCTTTTCCTGCAGAACATCACGGGTTTCATGGTGGGCCGCCGCGCGGAGGCGGGCGGCATCGCCAAGGATGGCGCCAAGCTCGTCACCGCGGTGGCCTGCGCGCAGGTTCCGAAGCTCACCGTCATCATCGGCGGCAGCTACGGTGCCGGCAACTACGCCATGTGCGGCCGGGCGTACTCGCCCCGACTCCTCTTTCAGTGGCCCAACTCCCGGATCTCGGTCATGGGCGGGGAGCAGGCGGCGAGCGTGCTCGCGACCGTCAAGCGCGGGCAACTGGAGGCGTCGGGCGGCAGCTGGCCGGCCGAGGAGGAGGAAGCTTTCAAACAGCCGCTCCGCGAGCAGTACGAGCGCCAGGGGCATCCGTACTACGCTTCGGCACGACTCTGGGACGATGGCGTGATCGACCCGCTCCAGACGCGCCGGATCCTGGGCTTGAGTCTCGCTGCCGCGCGCAACGCGCCCGAAGAGGACACGCGCTTCGGAATCTTCCGGATGTGACGGCCACACTCCACCGACACCCATGGCAAACATGATCCGTAGCCTCCTCGTGGCCAACCGTGGCGAGATCGCCTGCCGCATCTTCCGCACTGCAGGCAGGATGGGTATCCGCACGATTGCCGTTTATTCCGACGCGGATGCCGCCGCCCGTCACGTGCGTGAGGCCGACGAGGCCGTTCGCATCGGTCCGCCGCCGGCGGCCGAGAGTTATCTCGACATCGAGGCCATCATTCGCGCCGCGCGTGCCGCCCGCGCCGAGGCGGTGCATCCCGGATACGGCTTCCTGTCCGAGAATGAGGATTTCGCCCAGGCCTGCCTCGATGCCGGGCTGATCTTCGTCGGGCCTCCGCCGGCGGCAATCGCCGCCATGGGATCGAAGAGCGTAGCGAAGGCCAGGCTGCGGGCCGCCGGAGTGCCGGTGCTCCCGGGTTATGACGGCGAGCGTCAGGATATCGATCATCTCGAGGCGCGCGGGCTCGAGGCGGGCCTGCCACTCATCGTCAAGCCGGCCGCGGGCGGCGGCGGCAAGGGCATGCGCGTCGTACACAGGAAAGAGGAGCTGCGCGATGCCCTGACAGCGGCCCGGCGCCTGGCGGAGAGCGCATTCGGCGATGGCACGCTGCTCATCGAGCGCTATCTGACACAGCCGCGGCACATCGAGGTGCAGGTGTTCGCGGATGCGCATGGCAATTGCGTGCACCTCGGCGACCGCGACTGCTCGGTGCAGCGGCGGCATCAGAAGCTGATCGAGGAGGCGCCGGCCCCCGGCCTGCCGCAGCCGCTGCGCGAATCGCTGCATGCCGCGGCGGTGCTGGCGGCGCGCAACATCGGCTACCAGAGCGCCGGCACGGTGGAGTTTCTCTTCGATGGGGGCGAGTTCTTCTTCCTGGAGATGAATACGCGGCTGCAGGTGGAGCACACCGTCACGGAGGCGGTCACCGGGCTGGATCTGGTCGAGTGGCAGCTGCGTGTCGCCGCAGGAGCGGCGTTGCCGCTCACGCAGGCGCAAATCCGCCTCGACGGTCATGCCATCGAGGCGCGTGTTTGCGCGGAAGATCCGGAGCGGGATTTCCTGCCGAGCGCGGGCACGCTGCAGCTCGCGGACTGGCCCAGCGGCGAGTCGCTGCGGGTCGACGGCGGCTTCGAGAGCGGCGATGCCGTGCCGCCGGTCTACGATTCCCTCATCGCCAAAGTGATCGCCTGGGCTCCGGACCGCGAGCAGGCGGCCGCGCGGCTCGCCGCTGCGCTCGAGCACACTCATCTTGCCGGCATCCGTACCAACGAGCACTGGCTCGGCCGCATCCTGCGCTCGCGGGTGTTCCTCGACGTGCGCCACAGCGTGGCGCTGCTCGACCGGAGCGCGGCGCAGTTCGCGCGGCCGGCCGAGGTCTCGCCCGCCGCACTCGTGTTGGCCGCGCTCGCCGCCCGTCATGCTCCGGGTACGGGCGACACCAGCGTGGGGCGAAACCCCTGGGACGTGAATGACGGCTTCCAACCCAACCTGCCGGCGCGCATCGACCTGACACTGTCGTCGGGCGGGCGGCCGCGGCGCGTGCAACTGACGCTCGATGACGGCCGGCTGAGCGAAGCGTTGGTGCTTGCACCCGCGGACCGATCCACGCCGCAGGAGAGCGGCACGCGCCTGCGCCTCACCGGCGTGTCGGTCACGGAGAGCGCGGTGGCCGCGGTGCTGGACGGGGAGCGGCACAATGCCCGCTGGTTTCGCCACGGCTCACACCTTCATGTGTGGATCGGCGATACGCATGAGGAGCTCCTCATCGATGATCCGCGCACCCGGGAGTTCAGCGCGAGCGCCGCGACCGGCGGACTCACTACACCCCTGCCGGGCGTCGTATCGGCGGTGGCGGTGAAGGAGGGTCAGGCCGTCACTGCGGGCGAAGTACTGATGGTGATCGAGGCGATGAAGATGGAGCACACCATCGCCGCTCCCTATGACGGCGTGGTGCGCGCGATCCACTTTGCCCGCGGCGATCGCGTGCCCGAGGGCAGCGAATTACTTGCGCTGTCGCGCGTGGGCGACAACGCGAGCTAGCCGCCGCTCAGCGCGGCGACGGCGCGCAGGCGTGCCGGGACAGTTGAGACATACGGTGAGTCCTTATCGTAGAAGCGCCACGGACGGTGTGCCCATCGACCGGCGTACTCGACTCCGATGCGCGCGCTGCGCGCGATCCGCGCCGGCCGCCGGCTCGAGGCGGGTGGCCTCTCGAGCCAGAGCGCATCGCCGCAGAGGTCGACGCCGTTCAATTTCTTGTCGATGTGCATGGCCCGGCAGAGCAGGCCGGGTCCCCAGGTCTTGTCGTCGATGCCCGTTACCGGCTCCAATGCGCGCAGCAGAACGGCGTGAGGCACGCCCTCCGCCTCCGTCACGATGTTCAGGCAAAACCAGAACCCGTAGATGAAGTAGACGTAGGCGTGCCCCGGGGGACCAAACATGACCTCGGTCCGCAACGTGCGCCCGCGGGCGGAGTGGGCCGCCAGATCCTGCGGGCCCTGGTATGCCTCCGTCTCGACTATGCGGCCGGCTCGGATCGAGCCCCCCTCCGAATGCACCAGATGCATGCCGATCAGTTCACGGGCTACGGTCAGCGTGCCCCTGGCGTAGAAATTGCGAGTTATTCTCCGGGTCGGCGACATGCGGCATGCATGTTACAATGGTGGGCGGGCCCGATTGGGCCAAGAGGTGTGCGGGAATGGGTCTGATCCGAAAGCTGATTCGGCCAAGCTACGGCTCGAGCCGGGCGGCTGCCGGCGCATTGCTGGCAGCCGGGATAGTGGGCTCACTGCTGGCCGCGTCCAGCCAGGCCGCCGTTTTCACCCTGCCGCCGGACAGCAGCTCGCTCATCGGCGCCGATCAGCAGATCCAGTCACAGGCCGCCGATACCCTGCTCGACCTCGCGCGCAAGTACAGCGTGGGGTACTGGGAGATTCAGGAGGCGAACCCGAAGGTCGACATGTGGCTGCCCGGCCAGGGCACCGCCCTCACCATCCCCGGCCGCTTCATCGTGCCGCCGGTCGATCACAAGGGCATCGTGATCAACCTGCCGCAGCACAGGATGTTCTACTTTCCGAAGGCGGGGCGCCACGACCAGCCGATCGTGATCACCTACCCCGTCAGCCCCGGCGAGGGCGATTTTCCCACCCCCGTCGGCGTGACCCGCATCGTCCGCAAGGTGCCGCATCCCATCTGGATCCCCACCGCGCACATCCTCAAGGCTCACGAGGAGGCTGGCGATCCGATCCCGAGGGTGTGGAAGGCGGGGCCCGACAACCCGATGGGGGAGTGGGCGTTGGAGACGACGCTCAGTCACGGTGAGATCTACATCCACGGAACCAACAATCCGATGGCGATCGGCATGTCGGTCACCCATGGTTGCGTGCGCCTGTATCCCGAGGACATCGCGGCCCTTTACCCGGTCGTGCGGGTGGGCACTCCGGTGACCATCGTCAACGAGCCGGTGTTGGCGAGCCTGCAGGATGGCGATCTCTATCTCGAGGTCCATCCGCCGACCAACAGCAACCACGTGCCGGCGCCGCCCGACCTCGACCAGATCTCGCAGATCATCGATGCGGCAATCGGCAAGAACGTGGTCGCCATAGACTGGGACCAGGTGCGCCAGGTGGCGACGCAGGCGAACGGCATACCGCAGCTGATCGGCGTGGAAGCCTATTACGGTCCGCCTGACACCCCGCCCGGGAAGCCTGCCGGCACGCAGACGGCGCCGACTCAGGAAGCGACGCTCAGCGGGCCTCACCACCCAACGAGCGGATCTGCCGGAGCAACCTGACGATCGCGCTCGCGCGCGACAGCAGTGCCACGCCGGCGCCCACCTTACCGACCCAACCGAAGACACGCCGCTCGCGCATCATGATGAGCAGCGTCGCGAGCGACACCAGCCACGCGAAAGGATGACTCGCGGCGGAGGTCGGCGCCCGCCGGGTCCACTGTGCGAGCTGCGTCGCCGGGTTGAGCTCCGAGATGCGATAGGCAATCTCCAGCCGCTGCTGCTCGCAACGGGCGATGAGGCTGCGCCGGCGCGCCTCGAGCTCGTGCAATCGTCTCATCATTCCCCTCCCTCGTTGCCGGCGACGCGGCGCTGATCGTGCTCGAACTGCCCGAGCGTCCCGGCGAGAAGCGGCGGCCGCCCGCGGAAGATGCGGGCGCCGATGAGGCCGCAGATGACTGCCAGCGTCAGAAGGACGGCCATGCTGCCCACCAGACCCGCAATGCGGTGGGTCGACCAGACAGTGATCACCACCGCTGTCAGGGCGAACACGATCGCGAGCAGTGCGCAGGCCACGGCGGCAAAACCCCACAGCAGCAGCTGCGCGACGTAGACGAGATAGATCTCCGCTTCGACGGCGGCAAGGTCGACGCGGGTCTTCACGGAATCCATGATCGCGGCGAGAACGCCGCGAATCAGACCTGGCCCCGCTGCTCCACCGGGCGCGCCGCCCTCATCAGCGGCACCCTCGGCCGGGTGTGCGAACTGATCATTCATCAACGGCGGCCCATGACCAGGCCGACGAGCAGCGCGACACCGCCCGCGACCGCGACGGCCGTCCAGGGATTGTCGCGCACATAGCCGTCGAGCACCTGGGCGCGGCCCTTGAGATCTCCCTCGATGTCGGCGAGCTGACCGCGCAGCGCGCGCAGCGACTCCTGGGCGCGGCCGCGCGCCTCCTCGGTCAGCTCTTCGGCGCCCTCGGTGCTCGCCCGCAGCAGCGCCTCGGCGTCCTTCACCAGTGTCTTGATGTCTTCCGCGAGCTTTCCGGGATCGAACTGTGGGCTCATGGGGGTGTCCTCAGTGTAGGTTTTGGAGCCAGTTTAGCCACCGTCAGCGCCCCACGCACCATGAGCAGCTCTTCATCGACCGGTATCACCCAGACGCTGACGCGGCTGCCGGCGGCGTTGATACGCAATTCGCGGCCCCGCGCGGCCTGGTTGGCGGTGTGATCGAGCTCGATGCCCGCCCACTCCAGATCCGAGAGGATCCGCGCCCGCACCTGCGCCACGTGCTCGCCCACGCCGCCGCCAAAGGCGATGCCGTCGCAGCCGCCGAGGACGGCAAGGTAGGCGCCGAGGTACTTACGGGCCCGGTAGCAATAAAGCTCGACCGCAAACTGCGCCTGGACCGAGCCGCCGTCGAGGAGCGCCTGTGGGTCGGCCGCGCTCCCGGCGACGCCGGCCAGGCCGGAACGCTCGTTCAACATCTCGAGGACCCGCTCGCCGCTCATTCCCAGCCGCCGCTCGAGGTAGGGCACCACTGCCGCGTCGATGTCCCCCGACCGGGTCTCCATCACGAGTCCCTCCAGGGGCGAGAAGCCCATGGAGGTATCGCGTGGCCGGCCCTGATCGAGGGCGGCCATGGAGCAGCCGCCGCCGAGCTGCAGGGTGATCAGCTTGCCGCCCTCGGGGAGCCGCGGCTCGAGCTCGCGCCAGCGCTCATACATGGCCTGGTGCGCCAGACCATGAAACCCGTAGCGGCGAACGCCGAGCTCGACGCCGAGGTCCGGCGGCATGGCATATTCGGCGGCCACGCGGGGGAGGGTGGAGAAGAAGGCCGTATCGAACGCGGCTACTTGTGTAACCCCCGCTCCGCAGCACTCGCGAGCGGCGTCGATCCAGCGGAGCGCCACCGGATTGTGCAGCGGCGCGAGCTCCGACAGGGCCGCGATCGCCTCGCGCGCACCGTCATCGATCAGCGTTGGAGCGGTGAAACGGGTGCCGCCGTGGACTACCCGATGGACTACGGCCGCCGGACCACTGGGCAGTTGCCCGAGAAATCCGCGCAGCGCCGCGGCCGGATCGGGGGTTTGACCGGTGAGGTGCCGGGCTGCGAGCCGCTGCGGCGGCGGTTCGGCTTCCCCGGCGTCACTTTGGACCTCAAAGGCCGCGAGTTTGACCGAAGTACTGCCGGTGTTGACGGTCAACACGATCATGGGCGGTTTATATTACGCAGTAACATGACCCCTGCATTTGCCGGGAGGCTCCAGTGGATACACAAGCGGTACGCGCATGCCTACTCAAGCGCCGGGAGGAGCTGCAGACTCGAGCGAGCAGAGCCAGCGCGGACTTGAGGCATGAGTCCGATCCCCTGAGCGCGGATTTTGCCGAGCAGGTTACGCAGCGCGAGACCGACGACGTCCTCGGGGCCATTTCCGAGTCCGCGCAGCAGGAGTTGCGCCTGCTGCAGGCGGCTCTCCGGCGGCTCGAGGAGGGACGGTACACCACCTGCGCCGGCTGCGGTGAGCCGATCGAGGGGGAAAGGCTGCAGGCGGTGCCGTACACGGACCGCTGCCGCACCTGTGCCGAGGGCACGCGCCGGCTCCCCGGCTCCGCTCCCCCCAGGAAGGGTTGAGCGTGGTCGGTCCATCGGGCGTCATCACCATCACGACGGACTTCGGGCACCAGGGTCCCTTCGTCGGGGTGATGAAGGGCCGCATCCTCTCCCGCCTGCCGGCGGCACGGATCATCGATCTCACTCACGAGATCCTGGTCCACTGGCCGGCCGAGGCAGGGTTCTGGCTGGCGCGGGCGTTCGCCTACTTCCCGGTGGGCACCGTGCACGCGGCGGTGGTGGATCCGGGAGTGGGGACCTCACGGGACATCATCGTGGTGACCGCCGCCGACCATTTCTTCCTGGCCCCGGACAACGGGCTCCTGGCACCACTGGTGGCCCGGCATCCGGCGGCCACCATCGTGCGCTTGCGCCCCGAGGGGCTGGCGCGCATCGGCGTGCACCACGCCAGCGCCACTTTTCATGGACGGGATATTTTCGCGCCCCTGGCAGCCGAGCTCGCGGCGGGACGATGCGTGCCCGCCGACCTGGGGGACACCGCGACCGCGGATTCGATCGTGCCCTCGTGGGTGGATGAGCCCGCGGTCGAGCGCGCGAGCGTCTCCGGCGTCATCATCACCATCGATCATTTCGGCAATCTCATCAGTAACATCGACGCCGCGCTGATCGAGCGTTTCCGGCTGCCGCTGGTGCATGCCGGCAACCATGCGTTCCCGCTGCTGCGAACGTATGGCGACACGCGGCCGGGGGAGTACCTGGCGCTGGTCAATTCCTTCGGGGTGATCGAGATTGCACGCGCCGAACAGAGCGCGGCGGACGGTCTCGGATTGAGCCGGGGCGCCCCTGTCACGGTGCGTGACAGGACTCAGTAGCCCGGGTCGCTCACTTGCTTTCCAGCTAACCCGTCCTAGATATTGCTCTGGCGCGCGAATCCGCTATAGTTCGCTGCCTTGCTCCGTGCCACTGCTGCACTTACTCATTGATTTAACTCAGGATTTGCACCCCTAGATGTCGGAACGAGACAACGAGAGCTTCGATCTCGACGAGGAATTCTTGGGCGGGGCCACCGAGGACAGCACCGACTACGACCGGCTGCTCGACCGGGTGGACAAGCGCGTCCGCAACCAGGCGAAGCGCGGCAAGGC
>DATAXF010000155.1:0-168042 GCA_036273095.1 Steroidobacteraceae bacterium
GCGAATACCTGCTCGTCCTCGTAGACCTTGTGGCAGGGAATCACGCCGCTCAGGATCTTGCCGAAAATCGTTTGTGACATGGGATTGCTGCTCCGCTGGCTCGCCGCGACAAAAACCGCATTGTCGCGCAAGCCGGGACGCCGCGTGCGACACAAGCTTGCCGCTTGGGCCCGCGAGTCAGCGACGCTCCGCCACGGGGCGAGCCGGAACAAGGGTGCCCGTAGAGCGTCTAATCGCAATGACACATTTGAGAAGCGCTCTGCGGCGCGCGGGCGGGACCAGGCGGAGGATGGTGACCGCGGGAGGTTGATAGCGGGAATGCGCATGATCGAGGCACTGCTGCGCTGGT
The DNA here is from genome assembly GCA_036273095.1 of Steroidobacteraceae bacterium. Taxonomy (GTDB): domain Bacteria; phylum Pseudomonadota; class Gammaproteobacteria; order Steroidobacterales; family Steroidobacteraceae; genus 13-2-20CM-66-19. The sequence continues at coordinate 350 of DATAXF010000155.1, forward strand.
TCTCGCCGTTCCGGCTCATGAAGGACGTAAGCTGCGGAACGCGCGAGCAGCGTATTGCCGCGCACCGCTATAACCGGCGGAGGCGCGCTGAGCTTACGGGCTGTATGGGCCGATGGACCTTCGTTCTCGCAGCCGCGGCGCTCCTTACGGAGCGGTTTGACGCCCTCGGAGGGGCCGGCGGCCACGCCGGGGCGGCATCAAACGTCTTTGTCTACCTGGCAGCCGCGTGCGCGACGTGTCTCGTGTGCGCCGTGTGCGTGCTTGTCATCACCGCCTACGTCTACGTCTACCTGGCCACCCACGAAGGATAGTCCGGCAGATCTAATGCCTTGGTGGCAGCGTGATACCTAGCCGCCGCATCTTGCGGTAGAGCGTGTTGCGTCCGATCCCGAGCTTTTGCGCCACGCGGCTGATGTTGCCGTGGTGTACCTCTATCTCTTTGAGCAGGGCGCCGCGTTCCGCCTTTTCCAGCGGGTTCAGGCCCTGAGCCTCGGGCGGCAGCTCGCACTCATCCGCAGCGTTGGGCTCCGGCTCTCCGACGCCGTAATCGGCGGGCAGGCAACTGCCGTCGAGGCGGTCACCGGAGCGCATGGCGATCATCCCGCGCAGCACGTTGCGAAGCTGGCGGATGTTACCCGGCCACGCATAGGCACGTAGTGCGTCCGCGAGGTCGTCCCCTAAGGTGACAGTCGGCGTCGCGGCGCCCTCCTGCGCAAAGATGTGGCGGATGAGCGCCGCCTTGTCTTTGCGTTCCCGCAGCGGTGGCAGCGTCAGAACGAGGCTCTGCAGGCGATAGAAAAGGTCCTCGCGGAACTCGCCCCGGCGCACCTTCTCCTGCAGCCCGCCGCGCGCGGCGCTCACGACCCTTACGTCGATTCGGACGGATGCTTCCCCGCCCGGCCGCAGCACTTCCCGCTCCTCGATCACGTGCAGCAGCCGCGCCTGTAGCTCCAGGGGCAGCTCGCCGACATCATCGAGAAAGAGCGTGCCACCGTTTGCCTGCACTATTCGCCCGACGTCCTCATCCACCTCTGTCTTCTCGGGAGCAGAGCCTTCGCCGTGGGGTGCAGCCGAGGCTGAGGGCGGTGCGACGGGCGGACTGGGCTGGGTCACTCGCGGTCCGGAAGGCCGGCCGAAGAGCTCCCTCTCGAGCTGCCCCTCCGGCAGGGAGCTGCAGTTCACGGACACGAATGGCTTGTCGGCGCGGTCGCTCGAGGCATGCATGGCGCGGGCGAAGAACTCCTTGCCGGTCCCGGACTCTCCGAGCAGGAGGATCGGCACTTCCCGCGACTGCGTCCGCCGCGCGGCCTGGATGTTGCGCGCCATCATGGGATCGCCGAAGTCGAGCTCATCGAGCGGGCTGCGTCCGGGCTCGGGAAGCGGCAGCTCCTCGATGCGTGTCACCCGCTGCTTGTTGCCGAGGGCGCGCTTCGACTGCGGGGCCTGCGCTACGGCGAAAAAACGGCCCCCGTGGCGGGCGTCGTAGATCGGCACGGAGTGGAAGGATTTCTTCTGACTGCGGCCGATGAGCGCGCTGAGCGAGATGTTGAACACTCGCTCCAGAGGCGCGCCGGTGAGCTCGCTCGCATTCTTCACGCCGAGCTGGAAGAGGGCGTTGCGATCGAGCGCGGCTATCGCACCCGCGGCATCGAGCGCGATGATGCCTTCGCCCCAGGTACCGACCAGCTCCGGCCGGCTGTGGAAGCGCACCACGAACTCGTCCTTGAAGCGGTAGAGGAAGAGCCGGTTCTCGATCATCTGCGCCGACATGTTGACCAACACCAGCGTGTGTTGCTGGGCGCGGTCGGATTCCCCGGAGGCATCGAGCACCGCCACGAGGTCGCCGCGGTAGTCGAATATGGGCGCGGCGCAGCAGGTGAGGCCGGTGTTGCGCGAGAAGAAATGCTGGTCGCGGTGGATGATGAGCGGCGCCCGCTCGATGAGGCAGGTGCCCATGCCGTTGGTGCCACCGTGCTCCTCGCTCCAGACCGCCCCGAGCACCAGGCCGGTGCGGAAAGCGGCGTTGCGGAAGCTCAAGTCCCCGTAATAATCGAGGAGCACGCCGTCCCGGTCCGTGAGGATGATGGAATAGCCGGAGCCGGCGAGCTGATGGTAGAGATGGGCCATCTCCGCATCGGCGAAGGAGACCAGCTCAAGGTTGCGCTCCTTGCGCGCCAGCCGCTCGTCACGCGGGAGAACGTAGGGCTCCCGCTGGGATTGTGGGTCGAGGTGGTATTGGGTCAGGCAGCGCAGCCAGGAGCGCTTCACGTAATCAGGTGTTCCCGAGCCCTCGTCGCGCGCGGTACCTCGCAATACGGACTGAATATAGCGGGCGTGACTGCCTATCGGCTGCAGCATGGAGTCCCCCTCTGAAACCGAGGGGGGATTATGCCACGGGAAATTCTCCCGCTCCCCACCAGCATCGAAACCGGTACAGCGGCGCAATGGACTGTTCTATATTGGAGCAACCACCTCGCGCAGGCGCCGCAGGACGCGCCCCACGCGGCTTCGGGCGCATCCGCAGCTAAACTGAGCGGCGCGAGGAACATGAGAGGATACGTATGAAGACGAAGGCTGCCATTGCGTACGCGGCGGGCAAGCCGCTCGAAGTCGTGACGGTCGACCTCGAGGGCCCGAAGGCGGGCGAGGTTCTGGTCGAGATCAAGGCGAGCGGCATCTGCCACACGGATGAGTTCACCCGCTCCGGGGCCGATCCGGAGGGGCTATTCCCGGTGATCTTCGGACACGAGGGCGCCGGAATCGTGGTCGACGTCGGTCCTGGCGTCACCTCTCTCAAGAAGGGAGATCACGTCATTCCGCTCTACACGCCGGAGTGCCGGCAATGCAAATCCTGCCTCTCGCGTAAGACGAACCTCTGCACGGCCATCCGTGCGACGCAGGGCAAGGGCGTGATGCCCGACGGCACCAGCCGCTTCTCCATCGGCGGCCAGATGGTCCATCACTACATGGGCTGCTCGACTTTCTCCAACTACACGGTGTTGCCGGAGATCGCCCTCGCCAAGATTCGCGAGGACGCGCCGTTCGAGAAAGTCTGCTACATAGGCTGTGGAGTGACCACCGGCATCGGCGCCGTCATCAATACGGCGAAGGTGGAGCCTGGCGCCAACGTTGTGGTGTTCGGCCTGGGCGGCATAGGCCTCAACGTCATCCAGGGAGCACGCCTCGCCGGCGCCAACAAGATCGTGGGCGTCGATTTGAACCCGCGACGCAAGGCGCTCGCCGAGCGCTTCGGCATGACGCACTTCGTCAACCCCAAGGAAGTGGGCGGGGATCTCGTACAGCATCTGGTCGCCGTCACAGACGGCGGAGCAGACTACAGCTTCGAGTGCGTCGGTAATGTCGACCTCATGCGCCAGGCGCTGGAGTGCTGCCACCGCGGGTGGGGTGTCTCCGTGGTCATCGGCGTTGCCGGGGCGGGACAGGAAATCAAGACCCGACCGTTCCAGCTCGTGACCGGCCGCGTGTGGAAGGGCACCGCTTTTGGCGGCGCCCGGGGGCGCACCGACGTCCCCAAGATCGTCGATTGGTACATGGACAAGAAGATCAACATCGACGACCTCATCACACACGTCATGCCGGTCGAGAAGATCAACGACGCGTTCGATCTCATGCACAAGGGCGAGTCGATCCGCTCCGTCGTGACGTTCTGAACCAACAACTCCTGCGAGGATAAACACATGGCCATAGCGATACATCCGGCAGTCGATCGCGGCGTCAAGCCCGGCAATTCGGGGTTTGCGGGCGGCACGCTCACCTGTAAGTGCGCGAGCTCACCCGTGACCGTGACCCTGGGGAGCAACGTCGCATACGATCACGTTTGCGGCTGCAGCAAGTGCTGGAAGCCCGAAGGGGCGCTCTTCTCATTGATAGCAGTGCTGGCGCGCGACAAGGTCAACGTGACCGCCAATGCGCAGAAGCTGAAGGTCGTCGACGCCAGCGCCGCGATCCAGCGCCATGCCTGCACCGGCTGCGGCGTGCACATGTACGGCCGGATCGAGAACAAGAGCCACCCGTTCCATGGGTTTGATTTCGTGCATCCCGAGCTCTTCCGCGAGCAGGGTTGGGCGGCCCCTGAGTTCGCCGCGTTCGTCTCCTCGATCATCGAGGCGGGGTTCCCGCCGGCGAAGATGGGAGAGGTTCGCGCCCGGCTGAAGGAGCTGGGGCTCGAGCCCTATGACTGCCTCTCGCCCGGCCTGATGGATGCGATCGCCACTCACGCCGCCAAGGCGAAGGGCGTGCTCGCCTCCTAAGTCAGGACTGGCGCAGGAGCGAGGCTCGCAGGTCGGCCACGGAGCGGCAGCCGAGCTGACCGAGAACGCGATCGAGCTCGACGGCGAGCATGTCGAGCGCGCGCCGCACGCCGCGCTCGCCGTCGGCTGCGAGTCCGTAGAGGGTTGCGCGCCCGATCATCACGGCATGAGCGCCCAGGGCCAGCGCCTTGGCGATATCGGTGCCGCGGCGGAAGCCGCTGTCGATCACGATCGTCAGCCGGTTGCCGACCGCCGCGGCTATTTCCCCGACCATCTCGATGGGCGCCACACAGTAGTCGAGCTGCCGGCCGCCATGGTTGGTGAGGATGACGCCGTCACACCCGGTATCGGCGGCACGGCGGGCGTCATCGACGCCCAGAACGCCCTTGATGAGGAGCTTCCCGGGCCAGTGCCGGCGGATCCAGGCGACATCCTCCCAGGTGATCGTAGGCTCGAACATCTTCGGGATGATGGTGCTGCCGCCGACGGCGCTGGCGGCGCCCGGAGGCAGGAAGGCCTCGATGTTGTGGAACTGCGGGATGCCCTTGCGCAGCAGGACGTCGATGAGCCAGCGCGGGTGGCGCATGGAATCGAGAGCGGCCGACAGTCGCGGTTTGCCAGGCTTGAAGTAGTTGCGCTTGTCCCATTCCCTGCTGCCGAAGACGTTCGCATCGGATGTGAATACCAGCGCCTCATAGCCGGCAGCCGCTGCACGTCCCATGATGTCTTCCGCGATCGCGCGGTTCTTCATGACGTAGAGCTGCATCCAGAGCCGTCCAGGCGCCTTGGCTGCGACATCCTCCAGTCGCGTCGTTGAGAGCGTACTCAGCGTATATGGGATTCCGAAGGCCGCAGCCGCTTTCGCCAGACCGAGATCGCCGTCCGGATGCAGCATGCCGTTGAGCCCCGTGGGGGCGATCACGAGCGGCGCGGCGCAGGGGCGGCCGAAGAGTGAGGTGGCGAGACTCCTGCCGGCGGTATCCACCAGGGTTTGGGGCACGAACCGCAGCGCCGAAAACGCCTCCCGGTTGTGGCGCAGCGTTGCCTCATCTTCCGCGCCGCCCTCGAGGTATTCGAAAGCGAAGCCCGGCACACGGCGCCGCGCGATCTCACGCAGATCCGCGATGTTCAAGGCGCGTGAGCTCTCGCGCCCGCTGAAAGGGCGCCGCTTCCAGGGCATGCCGGACTACTCGAGTGACACTTCGACCCGCGATGCGGTGAACGTGTTGGTCGCCGAGTCGTAGGAGCCCAGCGCGACCACTCGGAACACGGACGTCGACCCGTTCAGCGAGCTGCCGAGCCCGCTGACGAAAGCGCTCGGGGTGCTGAACATGGAAACGCCATTGGTCGAATTCCCGATCGCGAACTGAGTGCCGCCTGCGATGTTGATGGCAGGCGTGCCTGTGAGCGGCAAGGAGGTCGGGCCGATGAGGACCGCGGCCAGGTCGGAATTCGCGAGATTCAGCGCGAGACTGCTGGCGTCAGAGGAGGTGAATGGGGCCGTGGTGCCGGCGCCCTTGCCCCATTCCACGACGAGGTTGGCGGGCTCCGAGGTGCCCGGGACAGCATCAGTCGCGGTGAAGTCGGGCGGCGCGGTGCCGACGGGTGTCGGGAAACCGTCAACCCGCAGGACCGTAGCGGCCACGGTCGCACTCTGGTCCGCCCCCGGCGTCGCTGCAGCGGTGTTGACTTCGTAGCTTGCCGCCGTCGCGTCAGTGGCGCTCGAGGTGCCGGTGCCGGCGAAATTGAAGTTGGTCGAATTTACGGCGAAGTTCGTGTTCCCCATCGAGAGCAGATTGAGCGTCGCGGTGCCCGAGGCACCGGAGTTCAGTGTGCCCCAGATCGGGGTGGACTGCAGGCGCACCAGTCCGGAGCTGGCATCGAGAGTCAGAGCATTGGTGCTGCTGGTCGAGCCGACGCCGATCGCGTCGATTTGCGAGCCGACTGAGATCGACTTGGCGGAGAGACTCGAAGCCGGCACGTCGACGTTGTCCTCCGTGACGACGGTGGAAGAGCTCACGTCGATCTTGGCTGACGGGTAGTACGTAAAGCACAGGTTGCTCTGGCAATAACCCTCGTAATAAAGGTATGTCGAGCCGATTACTGACAGGGTATCGCCGCTTACGGCCGAGACGACGCCGCGGACGTGCTCATACTCGCCGTTGGAGACGACGGTGCCAGCGTATACCTGGGTCGCCGTGAAGCCGGGAGTGATGGATGACATGTCACCCAGAGTGCCGTAGGCCTCTATCGGTGTGTTCGACGCGACCTTGTTGAGCTGCTCCAGTCCGGCTGTGCCAGTGAGAACGGTCCCGTCGATGTTGAAATAGGTGGTCGCGGTGGTATTGACTGTCAGTGCGCCGACGGTGGAATAGATGTTGTCCTCGAACGGCCTGAGATCTTCGATGAAGTTATTCTGGCCGGGGTTGGCGACCACGGTGAGGCCGCGAGCCCGGACGGGCTCCGTGTCGTTGGGCGGTGTCACTGCCTCCACGAACGGCCGGACCGTCACAACGTTCGTGCTCGTATTGATTTGGTTGCTGGCCGCCAGATTGAAGTCGAGCGCCAGCGGCGTCGATTTATTGAGGCCCACGACGAGCGGGTGCGACGGGTCGAGCTTGACGGTGACGTAGATGATGCCCGGGTCCGCCGCGCCGCTTGCATTCTCCACCGTGGCCGCGGTCGTGCTGCCGTTGAGGTAGACGATGGGAATCGAATAGTCGATACCGATGACGACGGAGGTATAGCTGCCGGTTGGGATGCCTACCGCATTCAGCAGCTCGGTGAGGTCGACCCGCTGGGTCAGATCCGCGAACTCCTCCGCCGTGTAGCCCGCCGGGTAGGAGATGTAGCCGTCGCTACGGGTCAGGCTGTAGAGGCTTACGCCGACGACGTAGGTCGAATAATCCTGCGCGGCTTGCGCGTTGACGGTCACCACGGGCGTGCCGTTGCTGACATTCGTACTGGTGCTGCAGCCGGCCAGCATCGCGGCGAGTGCCGCAACGAAGCCGCAAATCCAGAGGCGCAGAGCGCCCAAAGCGCCCGTTCTTGCGCGAGCGCGGTCGAGAATCATCAAAAGCTCCCCCTGTCACACCGGATGGATGGGTATGGGCCTCAACGCGGGGCCATTCGGACCGTATGGCTTGGCCGGTATGGCTTGGTTAGAGGTGCCGGCCTCAATTCCGTTCCCATTGCCCGAAACCGTGTAGTTTAGCCATTCTTTGGGCTCGACGTGCGGCCGGAAAAACTGTAAAGTCCGCGCCGCATACCGCTGGGCGGCCGTACCTGGCCCCCGTTTCAGTGGCGATGCCCACCAGGCCCAGCGGGCCGCTCGCTAGTGCGAGCCAACACAGAGGTTCCCCAAAGCATGCCTTTTACCGAACTCGGGCTTGTGCCCGAGCTGGCGCGCGCCGTGGCCGAGCAGGGCTACGAGACGCCGACTCCCATTCAAATGCGGGCCATTCCCGCCGTGATCGCCGGCCGCGATGTGCTTGCCGGCGCCCAGACCGGCACCGGCAAGACGGCGGCCTTCGTGCTGCCAATTCTGCAGGCACTGGCACAAGGGCCCGCTACCCGCGCACCCCGGGCGCTGGTCCTGACTCCCACGCGCGAGCTGGCGGCGCAGGTGGCGGAAAGCGCCCGCCAGTATGGGCGACACACCAATGCGCGCATCTGCGTCGTCTTTGGCGGCGTCAGCATCAACCCCCAGATCGACTCGCTGCGGGCCGGTTGTGATCTTCTGGTTGCGACACCCGGGCGGCTTCTCGATCTCGCCGGCCAGCGGGAGGTCGATCTTCGCGCGGTGCGTCACTTCGTCCTCGACGAGGCGGACCGCATGCTCGACATGGGCTTCATCCAGCCCATCCGCAAGGTCCTGAAGCTTCTGCCCGAGCGTCGCCAGAACCTCATGTTCTCGGCTACATACTCGGACGACATCCGCGATCTCGCGACCCGGCTGCTGCGTGATCCGGTGGCCGTCGAGGTCGCTCCGCGTAACGCGACTGCCGACCGCGTCGATCAGCGGGTCTACCGGGCGCCGAAGGAGCACAAGCGCCACCTGCTGGCGCACCTCATCCGCGATGGGGGCTGGCACCAGGTGCTGGTTTTCACCCGCACCAAGCACGGCGCCAACCGTCTGGCCGAGCAGCTCGCCGGCGCTGGCATTGCGACGGCGGCCATTCACGGCAACAAGAGCCAGAATGCGCGCGTCCGGGCGCTCGCGGAATTCAAGGAGGGCAAGATCACAGCGCTCGTCGCCACCGAAGTGGCAGCGCGCGGCCTGGATATCAAGGAGCTGCCGTTCGTGGTCAATTACGAGCTGCCGAACGTGCCGGAGGACTACGTGCACCGCATCGGGCGAACGGCCCGCGCCGGTGGCACTGGCTGTGCCATCTCACTGGTTGCGCCCGATGAGGCGGGGTTGCTGAAGGACATCGAGCGTCTGCTGCGTCGATCGCTGCCGGTCGCCGCGACGCCGGAATTCGCCGTGCTCGCGGAGCAGCGGCCGGCGGCTCGTCCCACGCCGACGCCCGGGCGTGCTTCGCGGCCGCAGGCGCAGCATCATGCTCCCCGACACTCGCGGCCGTCCGGCCGCAGCTTCGCTCCCCGTGGCGGAAGGCGCTTCGGGTCATAGTTGAAGCACGTCCCTGTGCCTGACTGGACAGGGGGGGAAAGCGCGGATTGTGAGCGATTGTTGGATCTAACCCGCAGCGCGCTCCCTCAGGGCCGGCGAGACTTCGTAACGTCGCCGACGGTCTCGTGGATGACACGCGCGCCGTTCTCCAGCAGGTAGGCGCGAAACGCCGAGGCGATGGGCGAGAGGATCTTCTCCCGCAGGTGAATCGCATACCAGTCGCGCACGATCGGCAGGCCGGCGACATCGAGTACGGCGAGCCTGGCGGTCTCGGCCTCGAGCCCGATGGTGTGCGAGGAGATGAAGCTCAGTCCCATCCCGGCCATCACCGCCTGCTTGATGGTCTCGTTGCTGCTCACCTCCATGGAGGCGCGAAAAGTCACGCCGCGCTCGCGAAAGACGTACTCCATCGAGGCGCGCGTGCCCGAGCCCTGCTCGCGGATGATGAAACTCTCGCGCGCCAGCGATTTGAGCGGGATGCGATGGCGCTTGGCCAGCGGATGGTTGGGGGAGGCGATGATCACGAACGGATGGCGCGCAAAGGGCTCGGCCGTGGTGTCGAGCTCCCGCGGTGGACGTCCCATGATGACCAGGTCGAGCTCGTTCGCGCCGAGCAGCTTCACGATCTCCTCGCGGTTGCCGACGGTGAACTTGATTGCAACCTCGGGATAGGCGGGCGTGAACGCCGAGAGGAGCTTCGGCGCGAAATACTTCGCGGTACTCACGGCTCCGAGCTTCAACACACCGCGCTTCAGGCCGCGCATCGCGGCGAGCGTCTCGCCGGCCTCCCGCAGCAGCTCCGTGACCTGGGTCGCATAGCGCAGCAGCTCCATCCCCGCGGGCGCGAGGCGGATCTTGCGGCCCATCTGCTCGAAGAGCGGCATGCCGACCTCCGTCTCGAGGAGGCTCACCTGTTGCGAGACCGCGGGCTGCGTCAGGTGCAGCTCCTGCGCCGCGCGGGTGAAGGAGAGGTGCCGCGCCACCGCGGCGAAGACCCGCATTTGTCTGAGTGTAACGTTGCGCATCTATAAGGAAACCTTATTCAGATGGCAATAATATCTAACTGGACCTAATGCAGGTCAAGCCCGAGGATTCCCGCGTACTGAAACCGAGCATCCGTGGGAGTCCCGCATGAGAGTCGTCGATGACAGCAAGCGCGCCAAGTCCGGCGCCGCGCGATACCGGCCGGGAGTGCTGAAATACGCGCAGATGGGCTATTGGAATGCCGACTATTCGCCGGCCGCAACCGACGTGCTGGCACTCTTTCGCATCACCCCGCAGGACGGTGTCGAGCCGGAAGAGGCCGCGGCCGCAGTGGCAGGCGAGTCTTCCACGGCTACCTGGACCGTCGTATGGACGGACCGGCTCACGGCCTGCGACCGATACCGCGCCAAGGCGTACCGCGTGGAGCCGGTGCCCGGCTCGCCAGGGCAGTACTTCGCCTACATCGCCTATGACCTCGACCTGTTCGAGCCCGGGTCCATCGCGAACCTGAGCGCCTCGGTCATCGGCAACGTCTTCGGCTTCAAGCCGCTCAAGGCGCTGCGGCTCGAGGACATGCGCTTCCCGGCCGCCTACGTGAAGACCTTCGCCGGGCCGCCGACCGGGATCGTGGTCGAGCGCGAGCGGCTCGACAAGTTCGGCCGGCCGCTTCTCGGTGCGACCGTCAAGCCCAAACTCGGACTCTCCGGCAAGAACTACGGCCGCGTGGTCTACGAGGCGCTGAAAGGCGGCCTCGATTTCACCAAGGACGACGAGAACATCAACTCACAGCCGTTCATGCACTGGCGCGACCGCTTCCTCTACTGCATGGAAGCCGTCAACCGTGCACAGGCCGCCACCGGCGAGGTGAAGGGCACCTACCTCAACGTGACCGCCGGCACCATGGAGGATATGTACGAGCGGGCGGAGTTCGCCAAGGAGATCGGCTCGGTGGTCGTCATGATCGACCTCGTGATCGGCTATACCGCCATCCAGTCGATGTCGCGCTGGGCGCGCCGCAACGACATGATCCTGCACCTGCACCGCGCCGGACACTCCACCTACACCCGGCAGAAGAATCACGGCATCTCCTTCAGGGTGATCTCGAAATGGATGCGTCTCGCCGGTGTCGATCACATCCACGCCGGCACGGTGGTGGGCAAGCTCGAGGGCGATCCCAACTCCGTCCAGGGCTTCTACAACGTGCTGCGCGAGGCGCGCAATGCCACCGACCTGCAGCGCGGCATCTTCTTCGATCAGGACTGGGCGGGGCTGCACGGCGTCATGCCGGTCGCCTCCGGGGGCATTCACGCCGGGCAGATGCACCAGCTGCTGCACTATCTCGGCGAGGACGTGATTCTGCAGTTCGGCGGCGGCACGATCGGCCACCCGATGGGCATCGCGGCCGGCGCGGTGGCCAACCGTGTGGCGCTCGAGGCGATGGTGCTGGCGCGCAACGAGGGCAGGGACATCTGGAACGAAGGGCCGCAGATCCTGGCCGCGGCCGCCCGCGACTGCGCGCCCCTCAAGGCGGCGCTCGATGTCTGGGGCGAGGTGACCTTCAACTACGCGAGTACCGACACACCCGACTACGTGCCGACACCGGCCGTCGCCTGAAGAGTCATTCAGAGGAGCCATTCATGAAAGTCACCCAAGGAACCTTCTCCTTCCTGCCCGAGCTCACCGACGAGCAGATCGCGAAGCAGATCGACTACTGCCTCGGCAATGGCTGGGCGGTGTCCGTGGAGTACACGGACGATCCGCATCCGCGCAACACCTACTGGGAGATGTTCGGCATGCCCATGTTCGACATCCGCGATGCGGCGGGCGTCATGACGGAAGTGAACGCATGCCGCAACACCTTTCCCAACCACTACATCAAGGTGAACGCGTTCGATTCGACGCGCGGGCGGGAGTCGCTGCGGCTGTCCTTCATCGTCGGCCGGCCCGCCGTCGAGCCGGGATTCTCTCTGGTGCGCGAGGAAGGACCGGGCCGGAGCGTCCGTTACACGACGCGTGCGTATGCGACGGAGCGCCCAGAAGGGGAGCGCTATTGAGACCCGCCTATGAACGCGAGTGTCGATACCAAGCCGTCGCGAGACGGACAGAATGCAGCCCCGACAGCGGATGAGTCTTACGACCTGGAGGCGGCCTATCGCGACTCTCACGTCGGCGACGTGCTGGACAGCCTCGACCGTGAACTCGTAGGGCTGGCGCCAGTCAAGAGCCGCATCCGCGACATCGCGGCGCTGCTGCTCATCGACAAGCTGCGGCGATCCGTCGGCCTGTCGTCAGGTCCCCCGGCGCTGCACATGTCCTTCACCGGCAACCCGGGCACCGGCAAGACCACGGTGGCGATGCGGATGGCGGAGATCCTCCATCGCCTCGGCTATGTGCGCAAAGGCCATCTCGTGGCCGTCACGCGCGATGACCTCGTGGGGCAGTACATCGGCCACACGGCGCCGAAGACACGCGAGGTGCTGAAGCGGGCGATGGGCGGCGTACTCTTCATCGACGAGGCGTACTACCTCTACCGCCCGGAGAACGAGCGTGACTACGGCCAGGAGGCGATCGAGATCCTGCTGCAGGTGATGGAGAACCACCGCGACGACCTGGTCGTCATCCTGGCCGGCTACAAGGATCGGATGGAGACTTTCTTCCGCAGCAATCCGGGGATGTCCTCGCGCGTCGCGCACCACATCGACTTTCCGGATTACACGGCGGGGGAGCTGCACGCGATCGCGGGCTTGATGCTCGAGCAGATGCAGTATCAGTTGAGCGCGCCGGCGGATGAGGCGTTGCGGCAGTACATCGAAAGGCGACGGGCGCAGCCGCACTTTGCGAATGCGCGCTCGATCAGGAACGCGCTCGATCGGGCGCGGCTGCGGCAGGCGAGCCGGCTGTTCGAGCGCAGGAGCGGAGCGATCTCCAGGCAGGAACTGAAAACGATTGAAGAACCCGACATCCGGGCGAGTCGGGTGTTTTCTACGAACGCTTGAGGGGGCGACGATCATGACGGGCACTCTGAGCACGGGCACCATCACCAGATTCCTCATCGAGGAGCAGCGCCGGCTCAATGCGGTGGCGGGCGTCAGCGGGCCGGTCGAAAGCTTCACCGCGCTGGTCAACGACGTGCGTCTGGCGTGCAAACGAATCGCCATGCTCATAGGCAAGGGCGCGCTGGCGAACGCGCTGGGGGATGCCGGCACCATCAACGTCCAGGGCGAGACGCAGATGAAGCTCGATGTGCTTGCAAACGAGATCTTCGTACGCACCAACGAGTGGGGCGGACAGCTCGCTGGGATGCTCTCGGAGGAGCAGGAGGAGCCGTATTCCATACCCAGCGCCTATCCGCGCGGGCGTTATCTGCTGCTTTTCGATCCGCTCGACGGCTCATCCAACATCGACGTCAACGTTTCCGTCGGCAGCATATTTTCGGTACTGAAATGTCCGGAGGGAATCTGCGAGCCGACCGCCGCGGACTTCCTGCAGCCGGGCAGCGCGCAGGTGTGCGCCGGATATGCGATCTACGGGCCTGCGACCATGCTGGTGCTGTCCACGGGCTGCGGTGTCAACGGCTTCACGCTCGATAAGGAGATCGGGGAATTCATGCTGACGCACCCGAACCTGCGTGTGCCCGAGACCACCGCGGAATTCGCCATCAACGCGTCCAACTCCCGCCACTGGGAGCCGGCCATCCGGCGCTACGTCAACGAGTGCCTGGCGGGACAGAGCGGGCCGCGCGGTACGGACTTCAACATGCGCTGGATCGCCTCGCTGGTGGCGGAGACGCACCGCATCCTCATGCGCGGCGGCGTGTTCATGTATCCGCGCGACCGCAAGGATCCGGCGAAGCCCGGACGCCTGCGGCTGCTCTACGAGGCCAATCCGATCGGCTATCTGATCGAGCAGGCCGGAGGGCGGGCGAGCACGGGATACGGACCGATTCTCGATGTCGTCCCGGAGTCCCTGCATCAGCGCGTCAGCTTCGTGTTCGGCGCGCGCTCGGAGGTCGAGCGCATCGAGCACTATCACCGCGACCACAACGAATTCGAGCTCGACGTGCCGCTCTTCGCCACGCGCGGGCTCTTCACCCAGCGTATCTGACCGAGGCGATACCCATATGTCCGCGCGCCATCCGATCATCGCAGTCACCGGCTCCTCGGGAGCCGGCACCACCTCGGTGAGCAAGACGTTCGAGCAGATCTTTCGCCGCGACGACATCAAGGCGGCGTTCGTCGAAGGCGACAGCTTCCATCGCTACGACCGTGCCGGCATGAGGGAGAAGCTCGCGGAGGCGCTGACACGGGGAGACCACCGCTTGAGCCACTTTGGCCCGGAGGCGAACCTGTTTGGGGAGCTCGAGGATCTGTTTCGAGGGTACGCCTCGGCCGGCGCCGGCAAACTGCGCAAGTACCTGCACGACGATGTTGAGGCCGCGCGCCATGGCCAAAAGGCGGGCACGTTCACCGAGTGGGAGGACGTGCCGGGAGATACGGACCTGCTCTTCTACGAGGGCCTGCACGGTGCAGTGGTAACCGATGAGGTCGACGTCGCGAAGCACGTCGACCTGCTGATCGGCGTCACGCCGGTCATCAACCTGGAGTGGATCCAGAAGCTGCATCGCGACAAATCGACTCGCGGGTATTCCGCGGAGGCGGTCACCGACGTCATCCTGCGCCGGATGCCGGACTACGTCAGCTACATCTGCCCGCAGTTCTCGCGCACGCACATCAACTTCCAGCGCGTGCCGATCGTCGACACTTCGAATCCCTTCATCGCGCGGTTCATCCCGAGTCCGGACGAATCGTTCCTGGTCATCCGCTTCCAGAATCCGCGCGGGATCGACTTTCCTTACCTGCTCTCCATGTTGCACGACTCCTTCATGTCGCGGCCCAATACCATCGTCTGCCCGGGCGGCAAGATGGACCTTGCGATGCAGCTCATCTTCACGCCCATGATCTGGAGGCTGATGGAGCGGCGCAAGGATTGCCGCGCGCGCGAGCGGGAAAGGGTCGTGGCGTGAGGATCGAGGCACTGATTTTCGACGTCGACGGAACACTCGCAGACACGGAGGAGGCGCACCGGGAGTCGTTCAACGACGCTTTCCGCGCGCACCACCTGGAGTTCTGCTGGAGCCGCGAGCTCTATCGCGACCTCCTGCAGGTGACGGGCGGCAAGGAGCGGCTCGCCGCCTTCTTCGAGCGCGTCCGACTCACCGAGAGCGAGCGCGCACGCCTGCACGGCCTGATTCCACGGCTGCATGCGACCAAGACCTCCTTCTACCGGGAGAGGATCGAGGGCGGCAGAGTGCCGCTTCGCTCCGGAGTGCGTCGGCTGATGAGCGAAGCACGCGCCGCCGGCGTCCGACTCGCCATCGCCTCGACGACGTCCCCGGAGAATGTGTCGGCGCTTCTCGAGGGGGCGTTGGGTTACGAGGCACTCGCCGGCTTCAGCGTCATCGCCACGGGCGATGCGGTGCCGCACAAGAAGCCGGCCCCCGATATCTATCTGCTCGCGCTCAGTCGGCTCGGCATCACGGCTCCGCGCGCGGTTGCGTTCGAGGACTCTGGCATAGGCGTGGCATCGGCTAAGGCGGCCGGGCTTCTCACCGTGGCAACCCCGAGCGATTGGACCCGAGGCCAGGATTTCGCCGCGGCGGACCTGGTGCTGCCCTGCCTGGCGGATCCGGCGGCGCCGCTCGGGGCAGCCGACGCCTGGCGCATCGGCGCGCCGTATCTCGGCCTCGAGCAGCTCGTGATCTTTCATGCCGCGACTCTGCCGCGGGTCGCGCAGTCAGGTTGAACCACTCATACGGGAGAATGGCATGGCCCTCATTTCGTTGCGACAGCTTCTCGATCATGCGGCCGAGTTCGGCTACGGAGTCCCGGCATTCAACATCAACAACATGGAGCAGGTGCAGGCGATCATGCAGGCGGCCGCCGAGAGCGACAGCCCGGCGATACTGCAGGCCTCCGCCGGCGCGCGCGGCTATGCCGGCGAGCCCTTTCTGCGCCACATCGCGCAGGCTGCCGCCGAGACCTGGCCGCAGATACCGCTGGTCATGCACCAGGATCATGGTGCGAGTCCCGCTGTCTGTCAGGCGTCGATCCGCTCGGGATTCACGAGTGTGATGATGGACGGATCATTGCGGGAGGACATGAAGACACCCGCCTCCTACGAGTACAACGTGGAGGTTACCGGGCGGGTGGCGGACATGGCCCATGCCGTGGGCGTCTCGGTCGAGGGTGAGCTCGGCTGCCTGGGCTCGCTCGAGTCGGGTCAGGCAGGCGAGGAGGACGGGGTCGGCGCCGAGGGAACGCTCACCCGGGATCAGATGCTGACGGACCCGGCGCAGTCCGTCGATTTCATCGAGCGGACCGGGGTCGATGCGCTCGCCATCGCGATCGGCACTTCCCACGGCGCCTACAAATTCTCCCGCAAGCCGACGCGCGAAGTACTTGCGATCGCCCGCATCGAGGAGATTCATCGCGCGATTCCGAACACTCACCTGGTCATGCACGGCTCATCGTCGGTGCCCCAGGAGTGGCTCGCCCTGCTGCGCCAATATGGCGGCGAGATCCCCGAGACGTATGGTGTCCCGGTCGAGGAGATTCAGGCGGGCATCCGCCACGGCGTTCGCAAGGTGAACATCGATACCGATATCCGCATCGCCATGACCGCCGCGGCGCGGCGCTCGCTGGTCAGCAACCCTGCCGACTTCGATCCGCGCCGATTCCTGAAGGCTGCGACGGCGGCGGCGCGCGAGATCTGCAAGGCACGCTTCGAGGCGTTCGGTTGCTCCGGACAGGCATCGCGCATCCGCCCGCTGCCGCTCGAGACGATGGCCGAGCGCTACGGGCCGCGCGAGCGGCTACGCCGCGTCGGCTGAAACTGCGGCGCGGTCCTGCGGCTCAGCTCGGCTTCTTCGAGCCGCCGCCGGCCAGGCCCGGTGGGGTCTCGCGGCGGACCTCGCCCGCATTCTTGGCCGTGGGAACTTCGTCCGCAAAATAGAGCGGCCTCGTTCCCTCGCCGGTGGACGGCTCGACTGCGAACAGCAGGTCGGTCAGCTCGTCGGCGTGCTCCTCCTCCTTCGCAAGGATATCCTCCATCATCACGCGCGATGTCGGGTCGCGCTCACCGAAATAGCGGATCATCTCGCGGTAGCTCTCGACCGCGATGCGCTCGGCGATCAGGTCCTCGCGGATCATGTCCGCCAGGGAGTTGCCTTCGCGGTACTCGCTGTGGCTGAGGTCGCCCAGCAGCGCCGGATTCATGATCGGCTTGCCGCCGAGCTGTTTGATCCGCTCCGCGATGCGCTCGGCATGCTGCTGCTCCTCGCGCGCATGTTCCCTGAACTCCTCCTTGACGGACTGGGAGTGGATGCCGGTCGCCATGAAGTAGTGGAACTGGTAGCGAAGCGTGCAGACGAGCTCGGTGGCGAGCGCTTCGTTGAGAATCCGGATCGACTGCTCACGGTCGAGCTGGTAATCCGGCGTCACCGCTCCCTGTGAAATGTGCTGACGCGCGCGTTCGCGAAGTGCCTGGATCTGCTGCTGGTGGGTCATCGGCCAATCTCCTCCTGCCGCGGCCAGGTACGCGCCGCGCGGACCTGGCTCGAACGGACGTGTCACCGCAGTGGAGCAAGCCGTGCGCCCGGAGGAGGCTAGGCGGTGGTTTGACCGTCGATCCAGGTCTCCAGCACGTTGAGCTTGTCGTCGGCCAGCACCAGATTGGCGCGATAGCCGCGCTCGATACGGCCCAGCTCGTCGGCCAGGCCGAGAAATTCCGCGGGATAGAGGCTCGCCATGTGCACGGCCTCGGGGAGGGAGACACCGAGCAGGGATACGGCGTTGCGCACACAGCTCGCCATGTCTATGTTGGAGCCGGCTAGGCGGCCGTCTTCGTCGATGCAAACGCTGCCCGAGACGGTGATGTTCCGGCCTTCCAGCTTGAAGGAGCTGGCATTGGTGCCGACGCTTGGCATGGCGTCGGTGACCAGCATGAAGCGGCTCGAGGGCTTGCAACGCATCGCGAGGCGTAGAACGACCGGTGAGATGTGCTGGCCGTCGACGATGATGCCGCACCAGCTGTCTACGCTCTCCAGCGCGGCGCCGACGACGCCGGGCTCGCGGCCCGTGAGCTGTGACATGGCATTGAAGAGGTGCGTGAAGCCGGTGAGACCGTGATGCAGTGCGGCTACGACCTCCGCGTAGGTGGCGTTGGTGTGACCGGCGGAGACGATTACGCCGGCGGCCTCGAGCTGCCGGATGATCTCGGGCTTGGTCATCTCCGGAGCGAGCGTCACCAGGGTACGTCCGATGCCGAGGGAGGTCAGCAATCCGACGGCGCTGGTATCGAGCTCGCGGAGTTTTGCGGGATCGTGGACTCCCTTGCGCTCGACGTTGAGAAAGGGGCCCTCGATATGGATGCCGAGAACCCCAGGCACGCGAGCCTCGATAGCGCCGCGGGCAGCGGCGATCGCGCGCGCGACGACATCGAGATCGGCGCTGATCAGCGTCGGCATGAAACTCGTGGTGCCGAATCGCCGGTGAGCGCGGCCGATCTGACGGATCGCATCGACGCTCGGCGAGTCGTTGAACAACACACCGCCGCCGCCATTCACCTGCGAGTCGATGAATCCCGGCAGCAGCAGATTGCCGCGCAGGTCGTACCGGGTCGCGCCGCGGCAGCCGGGATGTTTCTCGGGAACGATGTCGAGAATACGGCCGCCCTCGAGCAGGACGCACTGACCTTCGACGAGCGCCTGCCCGCGCAGCACCCGTCCGTTGTGAAGCGCAATGGGCATCAAACAGTCTCGGTGACTTTTCTCAGGTTGGGGGGGCGGTCGGGATCGAGCCCGCGCGCGAGCGACAGCGCGTTCGCCATGCGATAGAAGCTCTGTGCGATCAGCATGGGCTCGATCACGGGATGGGCGGGCTCCGAGGCGAGCTGCAGCGCACCCTGACATCGGGAGCCTGCGATCATGACGTCGGCCTTGCGGGCCACGAGCTCGGCGGCAAGCAGCTCGACGCCGGCGCGGGCCTCGTCGTTCTGCGAGAAAACGAGCACCGGGAAGCCCGGCCGCACGAGCGCCATCGGGCCGTGGCGCAGCTCCGCGGCGCTTACCGCCTCGGCATGCAGCCCGCAGGTCTCTTTGAGCTTGAGCGCCGCTTCCTGCGCCACGCCGAGTCCCATCCCCCGGCCGACAACGTAGAGGTCGCTCGTCGGCTTCAGGTGCTCCACCGCCGCGCTCCAATCCAGGGTCCAGGCCCGCTCGAGGTGGCGCGGCGCCTTGCGGATCTCCTCGGAGAGCTCGCGGTCCTCGGCCCAGCACGACACCAGGTGGATGATCGCGGCCAGCGAGGCGATGAAGGATTTGGTGGCGGCGACGCTCGTCTCGGCGCCGGCGCAGAGCGGCACTACGTGATCGGCGCGTTGCGCCAGCGGCGAGTCCTCGGCGTTGACGAGAGCCACGACCAGCGCGCCCGCCTCGCGTGCCTTGCCCACCGCCGTGAGCAGGTCGGGGCTTGCGCCCGACTGGGAGATGGCCAGGCACACGGAGTTGGTGAGGTCGGGGCGCGTGTCATAGACGGAGCTGACGGAAGGCGCGGCGGAGGAGGTGAGTACACCGAGACGCGTTTCGATCAGATACTTGGCGAAGGTCGCGGCGTGATCAGAGCTGCCGCGCGCACAGGTGACGACGGCGCGCGGCGCGAGCAGCCGCAGACGCTCGCCGAGCCGCTCCATCTCCTGCGAGTTGGAGAAGAGCTGGTCGCGCACGGCCTGTGCCGCCTGCCCGGCCTCGATATGCATCCGCGTCGTCATCTCGCGCGCGTTCACGAGGACACGCTCAACTCCGCGACGAAGTCGTAAGTGTCGCCGCGAAAATACGACTGTGTGAACTCCACGACGCGGCCATCCTTGAGGAATCCGAGCCGCTCGACGAGCAGTCCCGCGTCCTTCTCCTTCACCTGCAACAGCTCGGCCTGCTCCATAGTGAAGAGTACCGCCCGCAGCCGCTGCAACGCCCGCGCCGGCCGATTGCCTGCGCGCTCCAGCGCCTCGTACAGGGACGATTCCACGGCATCGACAGAGTCGAGGCAGGAGGCGAGCACCGTTGCATACTCGACGCACATCGGCGAGTCGTCCGCGAAGCGGATGCGGTGGAAGCGATAGACGGGCGTTCCGGGACTCGAGCGCAGCACCAAAGCTTCCTCGGGCGTCACGCTGCCGGCGGATTTCTTCAGCCAGACGCTGCGCGGCGTGCGGCCGCGGGCACGCATGTCCTCCGAGAACGAGGTCAGCTTGGAGAAGTTCTTCTCCACACGCGCGGAGACGAATGTGCCGGAGCCCTGGCGCCGGACCAGCATCCCTTCACTGATCAGCCCATCGACAGCCTTGCGCACGGTGATGCGCGAGACATGGAAGTCGGTGGCGAGGTCGCGCTCGGGTGGCAGGGCGTCGTCGGGACCGAGTACGCGGCTCTCGATGGCCTGGCGCAGGGCCCGTTGCAGCTGCAGGTAGAGGGGTAGGGAGCTGGCTTCGTCCAGTTTCCCCAGAGTCTGCGACAGCGTCAAAGGGTCTCTCCCATGCTTCGAATAGTTATCCGCGACATTACCAATACAAGACCAGTTTGTGCCAGCGCGTCAAGGGTGTCAATGATAAGTTACTGTATATACGCGAGAAATATCTCATCCGTGTGACTGGTCTTGATTGGGATGGCGTTTTGTTAGTATTGGTACTATAGTGGCATGCAAATGGTCCCTCCCGATGACAGGGGGCGGTCTCGAGTAACGACAACACCGGGGTGAGAGCAGAGTCATGAGAATCTCAAGGTCAACGTTGGTCGGCACCGCCGTCGCGGTAGCGCTGTTCGGCGGTAATGCATTCGCACAGCAGACTACGACATCGGCGAGTGATGCGAGCAAGACTGATTCGAGCGATCTGGCCAGTCTGCAGGAGGTCGTCGTTACCGGGCCTCGGTACTCGGTGAAGGCCTCGATCGCGGCCAAGCGTAAAAACACCGATCAGACGGAGGTCGCGACTGCCGAGGACGTTGGCAAGCTGCCTGCCAAGAACGTGGCCGACGTGCTGCAGACGCTCCCGGGTGTGGACACGTCATCTTCCACGGCCGGCGAGGGCGCCTTTGCCGAGAACGACCGCGTCAGCCTCCGCGGCACGCCCAACAGCCTGACCCAGACGACCATCGATGGCCATTTCGTGTCCGCCGGCGACTGGTTCATTGAAGATCAGTACGAGACCGTCGGACGCAGTGTGAGCTATGACCTGCTGCCTTCCCAGATAGTCGGACAGACGGTCGTCAACCTGTCGCAGAACGCCAGTATGGTGGAGGGCGGCGTCGCCGGCTCCGTCGATATCCAGACGCGCCATCCGCTCGACTTCAAGCAGGGGTTTTCCGGCTACGCGAATGCCGGCGCGGAATATAGCGATCTGGTGAGCAAGACCGATCCGCAGGGTCAGTTGATGGTGCAATGGAACAATGGCAGCTTCGGCGTGCTCGGCATGGTCTTTTACAGCAAGGAGGATCTGCGGCGCGATGCGCAGGAGGAGCTGGGATACGCGGCGGTGCCGCATTGCACCGCGGTAGGATGTCCCGCTACTGCGACGACTCCGGCCATTGTGGGTTGGCAGGAGCAGAACCCGAGCCTGCCGGATGCCACCGGCGCGCTCTATCCGACGCTGCTGGGTCAAACGCTCTTCGAGCAGACTCAGGACAAGAAGGGTGGCCTGATCGACATCCAGGCGAAGCCGAGCGACGCCCTCTCGCTCGACCTCACGGGATTCTTCTCGTACATGGATGCGGCCAACACCAACGACAACTACATGTTCTGGGGCCATATCGTCGAGCCAAACTACGTGCCGACGGCCCTGAAAGTCCAGAACGGGACGATCGTCTCCGGCACCTGGCCGACCGAGGCGGGTGCGCCAGCCGCCGCCGTGTATGACCAGATTACGCGACCGGGCACGACCGCCGATTCCTCCTTCATCAACCTCGACGCCACGTACGATGCGACCGACAACCTGACGTTCGATGGACAGGTGGGTTGGACCCTCGGCTCCGGGCGCACGACATCCGCGCCGGCGTACGAATGGCAGGGCGGCAACGGGGCTTCCTATACATTCAACGGCTACACCAACCTGGCGACGGTGAGCTTCCCCGGCCTCGCCACGAACAACCCGGGCGTGAACGGCGTGAACAACGTGGGCACGAGCTGGGCCTGGGACGATATCGACGACTCGGTTGACAAGGAGACGTACGCCAAGCTCGACGGTACCTTCAAGCAGAACGACGGCGCGCTCGAGGACCTGAAGTTCGGCCTTCGCTTCTCGCATCATTCGCGTGACGGCCAGTTCACCGCCGACGACGGCTGCACGTCCTATTGCTGGTCCAACATGCCGGCCTACAGCGGTGGCGAGTACCCGAGCAACTTCCAGTCGGGGCTGGGCAGCAGCCCGTGGGGAGGCAACATCTTCACGTATTCGCAGGGCGCTATCGACGCATACGATGCGGCGGCGCTGACGCCGGACGTGAACGGCTCCCGTTACTACTGGCTGGACTCATTCAGCACGGTCGAGAACGAGCTCGCGGGCTACCTCATGGAGGAGGTCGGCGGCGACGACTGGAGCGGCAACTTCGGCGTGCGCATCGTGAACACGCTGGAAGAGGTGACCGCGAACCTGTCGGGTGGCGCCAATCCGCTGACTTTCTCGGCCTTCGGCCCATTCACCCCGACGGAGATCGACAACCGCTACTTCAACGTTCTGCCGAGCGCGAACCTGAAGTTCGACCTGACGAAACATCTGGTGGCGCGCTTCTCCGCTGCCGAGACGATGGCGCTGCCGGACCCCAGCGCCCTCGGCACGGGCGTCGAGCTCACCGATACGAACCTGACCGGCAACGGCGGCAACGCCAACCTCAAGCCCGTGAAGGGCGCCGTCTACAGCACCGACCTGGAGTACTACTACGGGCCGGAGTCGATGGTCGAGGTCGCGCTGTTCGACATGGATCTGTCGTCCTACGTTGATTTCGGCACCAGTCAGGGCACATACCTCAACAGCGACCTGTCGAAAACGTCGTCGGTCTACTCGGTATTCACGATCACCTCGCCCTTCAATACGACCGCGGAGATCAGAGGCGGGACCCTGTCCTGGCAGCAGGCGCTGCCCCTCGGCTTCGGCTTGCAGACCAATTTCACGCTGGCGAACGGTACTTCCGGTGACGGCAACCCGGTGCTCGGCGACTCGAAGTTCACCTACAACGTCGGGGCGTACTGGCAGCAGGGACCGCTCAGCGCGAACATGGACTACACCTATCGCTCGCACTATTACGCCGCGGTCAGCGAGAGCTCGCCGCAGTACATGGCGAACTGGTACAACCTGAATGCGCAGGTGAACTGGGATATCACCAGCGCCCTCTCGCTCACCGCCAGCGGGCGCAACCTCACCAACAAGATCATCTACGAGTACGGCGTGAACACCACGGAGCCGGTCGCGATCTATGACAACGGCAGGCAGTTCTACCTGAACGTCAACTACAAGTTCTAGGCTCGGAGATCCTCTGAGGGCGGCGCGGCGCTCTTCCCGGCGCCGTGGCCGCCCTTCTTCATTTCTTCGCTCATTTCCCCGGCCGCGGTATAGTTTTTCGATGAGCACCGCGTCCGCTACTGCCGATGCCGAGGCCTATCGCCTGATGCGCGCCGGTCGCCTCGCGGAGGCTTTGCCGATCGCCCGGCAGGCCGTTGCCGGCAAGACGGCCTGCTCCCCGACCCACGGTGTCCTGGCGATGATCCTGCTGCGGCTGGGTCGCGCGGCGGAGGCCGACGCCGTCATCGATGGCGCGGTGCGGTACGCGGCTGGAACTGGCGACGCCTACAACTCCCTGGCCCACGTATCCGTCGCTCTCGGGCGCCACGAGCGCGCCCACGCGCTGTACCGGCGCGCCGTGGAGCTCGGCCCGAACGTCTCGCGACATTGGTTCAATCTCGCCTCGAGCGAACGCTCCCTCGGCAGGCTCGCGGAGGCCGAAGCGGCCTGCGATCGCGCCATCGCGCTCGATTCGCGTGAGTATCGGGCGTATCTGCTGCGTGCGGAGCTGCGGGCGCAGACGGCTGCGGCCAATCACGTCGAGCAGTTGCGGCGCGAGCTTGCCCGCTCCGATCTCGAGACCCCGGCCCGGGTGCTCCTCGGCTATGCGCTCGGCAAGGAGCTCGATGACCTCGGACAGTACGAGGAGGCTTTCGAGTGGTTTGCGTTGGCGGCGGCCGCCCGCCGGCGCCAGCTTGCCTACGATGTGGCGGTCGATGAGCGCAGGCTCGGCCGCATCATCGAGGCCTATCCGCCCGCGCCCGGCCGCCCGGCAGGCGCGCGGGTCGACTCGAGCCGCTTCGTTTTCATCGTTGGTCTGCCGCGCTCGGGCACCACGCTGGTCGATCGCATCCTGACAGGGCTGCCGGGGGCGCGCTCCAATGGCGAGACGGACAATTTCGAGCGCGCCCTGGCCGCCGCTTCATTGGCGGAAGAGGCGACCGACTGGGATGCGGTTGCCTCGGGCTACGCGCGGCTCGCCACTGCTCGCGGCGCTCAGGGGACCATCATCGAGAAGCTGCCGCTCAACTACCTTCATCTCGGCGCCATCCATCGCGTGTTGCCGCAGGCGCGGCTGGTCCTCGTCAGCCGCGCGCCGATCGATTGCTGCTTCGCGATGTATCGCACGCTGTTCGGTGACGCCTATCCGTTCACTTATGAGTTCGACGACCTGGCGCGCTACTACGCGGCGTACTCCAGGCTGATGGCGCACTGGCGCGAGGCCTTCGGCGACTCGATCCACGAAGTCCACTACGAGGAGCTGGTGTGTGATCCGGGCCGCATCGGCGAGGCGCTTGCCCGAGCGTGCGGTCTCGAATGGCTCGACGCGGCGGTCGAGGTGGAGAGGAACGCCGCCGTCTGCCTCACCCAGAGCGCGGCGCAGGTCCGCCGGCCGATCTACCGGTCGTCCGCAGGTAGCTGGCGTCATTACCGTCCGCAACTCGAGCCGCTGATTGCGGCGCTGCGCGATCGCGGTATTGATAGTACCAATCCATGACCATATGGCACTTTGCACATATTGGTACTATAGTGGCATCTAAATGGTCTCTGTGCTTGCAGGGTAAGCAACTCATCTCATGATGTCACGCATCCTGTCGGCGACCTTCATCGGTCTCCTGGGGCTCTCGATCCAGGCCCAGGCGACGCCGCAGATCGCTGCGTACTACGATGGCGGCATGCCGGTGTCGCAGATACCCGCGGCGCAGATCAACGACCTGATCTATGCCTTTGGCGAGCCGAACGACGCCGGTGCATGCACACCGCCGACCGCCGCGCAGCAGGGCGCGTTCGCGGCACTGCGTGAGTTGCGCAAGGAGCATCCGGGCTTGCGCCTGCTCGTCTCCATCGGCGGCTGGGATGCGGCGCCGCAGTACTCCGACATCGCGCTCACCAACCGATCCCGTGGCCGCTTTGCAGCGAGCTGCATTCAGGCATTTCTGCTCGGGCAGGGCTTCGATGGGGTCGATCTCGACTGGGAATTCCCCGTGCATGGCGGCATGAACCGCTCGCGCCCGCAGGACCGGGCCGATGCCACCGCGCTGTTGCGGGAGTTTCGCCGGCGGCTCGATATGCTCGGCCACAAGAACCATCGCCATTACCTCCTCACGGTCGCCACCCCGGCGGGCACCTGGCAGCAGGGCGGCGCCTACTCGGTCAGCGACAGTTACGATCTCGCAGCTCTCGCACGCTCGGTGGACTGGCTGAACGTCATGACCTATGACATGAACACCATCTTCAGCCCGTTGAGCGCATTCAACGCGCCGCTCGACGCCGACCCGCGGGATCGGACGCCGGAGCCGCAGCGCTCCCGGGACAACCTGACGAGCGCCGTGCGCTACTACGAATCCCAGGGTGTCCCGGCGGCAAAGATCATGTTGGGCGTTGCGTTCTACGGGCGCGGCTTCACCGGGGTGTCGCCGCGGGACGCGGGCCTCTACTCGAAGTATGCGGGCGTCTATGCAGAAACGCCGTGGAAGACGATCCGCTCGCAGTTCCTCACTGATCCGCACTGGGTGCGTCACTGGAGCGCGACCGCCCAGGCGCCCTGGGTCTACAACGCCCGGCAACACATCTTCTTTACCTACGACGATCCCCATTCCATCGGCATCAAAGCCGACTTCGCGCGCCGGGAGCATCTGCGCGGCGTGATGATCTGGGTGCTGGGCGAGGACGACGCCGGAAACTCTCTCCTGGGCGCGCTCAACTCGCATCTTGCGCCCCAAGGCTCGCCGCCACATGCGCGCCACTGAGCCGCCGCGCGGTCTCGTTCTCCTGTCGCCGCTTGCGGGCTGGAGCACGCCGCTCGATGAGGTCCCTGATCCGGTCTTCGCCGGCAGGATGCTGGGGGACGGGCTGGCGGTGGACCCCACGGGGGCCACGCTGCACGCGCCCTGCGACGGTGAGATCATCGCCCTCCCGGAATCCAAGCATGCGGTCACGCTGCGAAGCGACGGCGGCGCCGAGATCCTCATGCACGTTGGCGTCGATACGGTGGGGCTCGGGGGCGCGGGATTCCAGGTGCACGTGCAACAGGGCCGGAGAGTCGCGACTGGCGAGCGGCTGATCACCTTCGACCTGGATCTGATCGCCCGGCGTGCCCGCAGTCTCCTGACCCCGATCCTGGTGCTGGAGGGATGCGGCTTCACTGTGGTGCGCAGAGTCGAGAATCGCGAGATCGCCGTAGGCGACGTCCTCATGGAGATTGCGCCGGCCAGCGAAGCAGGCGAGAGGGTCCACCAGGAGATTGCGGCAGGAGAAGTGCGGCACGTGCGAGTCGCGCTCGAGCACGGTATCCACGCCCGCCCGGCCGCGCAGATCGTGAACGCGCTCAAGGGGCTCGCGGCACAGGCCAGTCTCGTTGCGCAGGGCCGCAGCGCCAACGCGCGCAGCATCGTGGCACTCATGAAGCTCGGCGTTCGCAAGGGAGATGAAGTGGAGGTTCATGCTGCCGGCGAAGATGCGGCAAGCGCCATCACTGCCGTCGCTACCCTCCTGGCCGCGCGATCCGTTCCGCCGACGGAAGTCTCGAAACCAACCCCGGTGACGCCGCAGGCGGCAACTGATACAGCGGATGTGCGCGCGGGCGCAGCGCTGCCAGGCGTTATCGCCAGTCGCGGGCTCGCCGTTGGGCACGCCGTGCGGCTTGCCGTTCGTGAGATCGAAGTGACGCCGGTCGGCGCTGGAGTCGCGCACGAGACCGCGCAGCTCGAGCGGGCCAGGGCGCAGGTCCGGGCACGGCTGGAAGCGGCGCGCGCGTCGGCGTCGGGTACGGCGCGTGAGATCGTCGAAGCGCATCTCGAGCTGCTCGATGACCCGGAGCTCACCGAGAAGGCGCTGGCGCTCATCGTGGCTGGCTCGAGCGCAGGCCATTCGTGGCGGCAGGCGATCCGCGGCGGCATCGAGGCGCTGCGCTCGCTCGGTGATCCGCGCATGGCGGAGCGTGTGGATGATCTGCTCGATCTCGAGAGACAGGTGTTGCTTTCCTTGAGCGGCAATGCCGGCGCCGCGGCTCAGGAGCTGCCGCCGGATTCGATCCTGATCGCGGAGGAGCTGCTGCCGTCGCAACTCGTCGCCCTCGATGCCAGCCGGCTCGCGGGCATCGGCCTCGCGGCGGGCGGGGCGACCTCACACGTATCCATCCTGGCCGCGGCTATGGGCGTACCGGCATTGGTTGCGCTCGGGCCGGCGGTGCGGCGCATCGGGGAGGGGACGCCGCTCCTGCTCGATGCCGACGCCGGCCTGCTGCACGTCGATCCAGGCGCCGATCGGCTCAACGCGACACGCCGCCAGCTCGAGCGGCGGGCTGCACGAAGCGCCGCGGAGCGCGAAGCCGCGCAGCAGGACTGCTACACCGCCGATGGCCTGCGCATCGAGGTGTTTGCCAACATCGGATCGCTTGCGGAGGCGCAGGCAGCCGCTCGCAACGGCGCGGAGGGCTGCGGCCTGCTGCGGACGGAGTTCCTCTTCCTCGAGCGCGAGACGCCTCCGAGCGAGGCCGAGCAGCAGGCCGAATATCAGCAGCTCGCTGCGGCGCTCGCCGGCAAGCCGCTGACCGTCCGCACGCTGGATATCGGCGGCGACAAGCCCATTCCCTACCTGCCGCTGCCCGCGGAGGAAAACCCGGCGCTCGGCCTGCGCGGCGTGCGCACGAGCCTGTGGCGGCCTGACCTGCTGCGGCAGCAGCTGCGGGCCATACTCGGAGTGCGGCCCTACGGCCAGTGCCGCATTCTCCTGCCGATGATCACCGATGTGGCGGAGATCCGCTCCGTGCGCGCCATGGTCGAGGAGGCTCGGGCCGGGATCGGGCGGCACGAGCCGATCGAGCTAGGTGTCATGATCGAGACACCGGCGTCAGCGTTGCTGGCGGAGTCCATTGCCGTGGAAGCCGATTTCTTCTCGATCGGTACCAACGATCTGACTCAGTACACGCTTGCCATGGACCGAGGACATCCGGAGCTTGCTGCGCGTCTCGATGCATTGCATCCCGCGGTGCTACGGCTGATTGCGCACACGGCTGAAGCCGCCCAGTCGCGCAAGCGTATGGTGGCCGTGTGCGGCGGCCTGGCGTCCGACCCGGTGGCGGCACCGATCCTCATCGGCCTCGGGGTCCGCGAGCTTTCGGCTGTGCCGTCGGTCATCCCGCGGTTGAAAGCGCTGATCCGCAAACTGACGCTGGCAGATTGCACCGGCATCGCGCGCCAGGCGCTCGCGCAGAGCTCCGCCGAGGCGGCACGCGCGCTCGCGGTGCGGCTGGCTGCCCCCGAGAGTGAGCCCGTATGAAACAACTCTTCGCTCAACTGCAGAGAATCGGCGGCGCCCTGATGCTGCCGATCGCGGTGCTGCCGGTTGCAGCCTTGCTGCTGCGGTTCGGTCAGCCGGACCTGGTGAACCTGCCCCTCCTCCAGGCCGCGGGGCAGGCGATCTTCGACAATCTCGGCCTGCTCTTCGCGGTCGGTGTCGCGATCGGGCTCGCGCGCGAGAATCACGGCGCCGCCGGGCTCGCGGCCGTGGTTGCCTATCTCGTCACCACCCAGGGCGCACAGGTGTTCATCACGCCGCCCGCCGCGCTCGCGGCGCTCACCGGCCAGGCGCACGATCTCGCCGTCGAGGCATTCAAGCAGAATGAGCTGAAGACTCTCAACATGCCGGCCGGCATTCTGTGCGGCCTGCTGGGTGGCGCGCTCTACAACCGCTTCCATCGGGTCAGCCTCCCCGCCTATCTCGCCTTTTTCGGCGGCCGGCGGTTCGTGCCCATCGTGAGCGGAGTTGCGGCGCTCGCTCTGGCGGCCGCCTTCGGGCTCGAGTGGCAACGGATCGAGCTCGGCATGGATGTGCTCAGCCGCGGCGTACTCGCCGCGGGGCCCTGGGGGCTCTTCGGCTACGGCGTGCTCAACCGCATCCTGATCGTCACTGGACTGCACCACGTCATCAACAGCATGGCCTGGTTCGTGTTGGGCAACTATCACGGTCACACGGGCGATCTCAACCGCTTCTTCGCCGGCGACCCGACCGCCGGGGAGTTCATGGCGGGCTTTTTCCCGGTGATGATGTTCGGCCTGCCGGCGGCCTGCCTGGCGATGTATCACACGGCGCTCCCCGACAGACGGCGCGCGGTCGCTGGTCTGCTCGCCTCCATCGCCCTGACCTCCTTCCTCACGGGGGTGACCGAGCCGGTCGAATTTTCGTTCATGTTCCTCGCGCCGGCCCTCTACGCAGTGCACGCGCTGCTCACGGGCTTCTCGTTCATCATCATGTACGCGCTGCACGTACGCCTCGGGTTCGGGTTCTCGGCGGGACTGTTCGACTACGTGCTCAACTACAAATTCGCCAGCCATCCGCTGCTGCTCCTGCCGGTTGGGGCGCTGTATTTCGGGCTCTACTACGGGATCTTCCGCTTCGCCATCGTCAGGTTCGATCTGAAGACGCCCGGTCGGGAGGATGTCGACAGCACCGCGCCGGCGGAGGCAGCACCGGTCGGCGCGGACAATCGCGCGCGGGCGTACATCGCGGCCCTTGGAGGTCCCGGCAACCTCGAGTCAGTGACGGCCTGTACGACACGCTTGCGTCTGATAGTCGGGACGCAAGAGACGGTCGACGTCCAGGCGCTCAAACGGTTGGGTGCCCGAGGCGTTGTGAAACCGTCGGCCACTGCGTTGCAGGTGGTGGTCGGTCCGGTTGCAGATCAGCTCGCAGGCGAAATACGCGAGGCCATGACATCGATGCCGAGGGAAAGCACTGCGGCGGCGCCTGCCGTGCGCACAATCCCGCCGCTCGGGCCGCCATCAGAGATCGCTACTACTCCGGCAGTGCCAGCGCCGGCGAAGGAGGTTCTGCGACAATTGCTCGCCGCGCTGGGCGGCCGGGCGAACGTGCGCGCCATCGAGCCGGCTTCTTCACGTCTGCGGATCGCGGTGGCGAGTACGGGCGCGATCGACGGTGTGGCGATCCGCAAGCTCGGCATGCGCGGCGTGGCGATCGCAGCGCCCGACTGCGTGCACGTCATCGTGGGGCCGGCCGCGCCGGCGGCGGGCGCATCGCTACGAGAGCTACTGGCTTCGTGACGGGAGGCGTCGCAAAGATGGCGCCAATTTCCACGCGCGATACAGATCGGCGCATCCGCAGCATAGTGATCCTGGGCGGCGGCTCGGCGGGCTGGATGACGGCCGCGGCGCTCGCCAACTCGACGCGCGGCGGCTGTCGCATCGAGGTCATCGAGTCCACGGCCATCGGCACCGTGGGAGTAGGTGAGTCGACCATTCCGCCGATACGCTATTTCAACCGGCAGCTCGGTGTCGACGAGAACGCCTTCATTGCGGCCGCGCGCGGCACCTTCAAGCTCGGCATCGCGTTCGTCGATTGGATCCGGCCCGGTCATCGCTACTTTCATCCGTTCGGCCGGATCGGTGACGACTTCGACCTGGTATCACTCCATCAATACTGGCTGCGCGAGCGCGCACAGGGGAGCTCGGTGCCGCTCGAGGACTACGCCATGGCCTGGGTGTTGGCGCGCAACGGGCGCTTCGGCCGGCCGCTGACTGATCCCGCCATGGTCCTGTCGAGCTTCGACTACGCGTACCAGTTCGACGCTTCGCTCTACGGCCGTTACCTACGTGACTACGCTGAGAAGCGAGGCGTACGCCGCATCGACGCAAAAGTGGTGGACGTTAAACTGCGCGGCGAGGATGGCTTCATCGAGGCGCTGCAGCTCGAAGGCGGTGAGCGTGTCGAGGGAGATCTCTTCATCGATTGCTCGGGCTTCCGCGGTCTTCTGATCGAATCGGCGCTGAAGGTCGGGTACGAGAGCTGGCAGCACTGGCTGCCGTGCGACCGCGCGATGGCGGTCGGCAGCGAGTTGGGTAAGGACCTGCCACCCTACACCTGCGCCACGGGTCGCCCGGCCGGCTGGCAGTGGCGCATTCCGCTGCAGCATCGCATGGGCAACGGACACGTCTACTGCAGCGAGCACATGGCCGACGATGAGGCTGCCGCCATCCTGCTCGCCAACCTGACCGGCGAGCCCCTGGGCGAGCCTCGGCCGCTGCGCTTCACCGCCGGAGTCCGGCGGCAGTTCTGGTCACGCAACTGCGTGGCGATGGGCCTCGCGGCGGGATTTCTCGAGCCGCTGGAGTCGACCTCCATCCATATGGTGCAGTCGGCGATCACGCGCCTGCTGGCGATGTTTCCGGACCGCGACTGCAACCCCGTCCTGGCGGAGGAATTCAACCGCGCCAGCCGTTTCGAATACGAGCGCATACGGGATTTCCTGATCCTGCACTATCACGCGCAGCAGCGGCAGGAGCCGCTCTGGCGCTACACCCGCGCGATGCGGATTCCCGACTCGCTGCAACACAAGATCGATCACTTCCGCAGCGGCGGCCGCATCCTCTTCGATCCTTCCGAGCTCTTCCAGAAGAACAACTGGCTCGCCGTCCTGGTCGGTCAGGAGGTCTGGCCGGAGAGCTACCATCCGCTGGTCGATCTGCGTGGCCGCGCGGACGCCGGCAGGATTCTGGCGGAAATGCGCCGCGCCATGGAGCAGGCCGCGCTGTCGCTCCCGACCCACCGCCAATACATCGAGCGGCACTGCCGAGGAAGCGGGCCAGGGTAATCCAACGTGTCGCAATGGGACCGTAGTAGTATGGGAGTGATTTGAGGGCCCATTCCCGGCCCACCCGTCCCAGCAGGAGACTCCCATGATCCGCAAAGCCAGAGCAATCTGGCGCGGCACAGGCCGCGCCGGCACAGGCGAGCTGACCAGCGATTCCGGCGTCCTGTCCGCGACTCCGTATTCGTTCAAGACGCGCTTCGAGAGCGAGAAGGGCACGAATCCCGAGGAGCTGATCGCCGCCGCCCACGCCGGCTGCTTCACCATGGCGCTCGCGTTCCAGCTCGAAGGCGCGGGATTCTCACCGACGGAGCTCGCCACTGAAGCCGCGGTCACGCTGGAGCCGGAGGGGCAGGGGTTCAAGATCAGCAAATCCGCGCTGACGCTGCGCGCCAAGGTGCCCAATATCGACGCCGAAGCCTTCGCCCGGCTGGCCGGCAATGCGGAGAAGAACTGTCCGGTATCGAAGCTTTTCAAGGCGGAGATCACCCTGGACGCGAAACTCGTCTGAGGCCCGTCGCGGCGATATGATGATCCGGCTTCCCCCCGCACCCGCAATCAATCCGAAAGGAGCCTGCGATGGCCAATGATGCCAAGAAGACTGCCGCCCTCAATACGCCCTCGGGCCTCTCACAGGAGGCGGTCCACGACATTCCGCCCGGCCTGACCACGCTGCTCGCCGACACCTTCGCTCTTTATCTCAAGACGAAGAATTTTCACTGGCACATGTCAGGGCCGCACTTTCGCGACTGGCATCTGCTGTTGGATGAGCATGCCGACCAGATCTTCGGGATGACCGATCCCATCGCGGAGCGGGCCAGGAAGATCGGCGGTCCGACGCTGAAGTCGATAGGACAGATATCGAAGCTGCAGCGCCTGAAGGACAACGACGCGAGCTTCGTCACTCCCAGGGACATGTTGGCGGAGCTGCGGGACGACAACAAGCAGCTCGCCGTGTACATGCGGGAGCAGCACGGGGTGTGCGATGAGCTCGGCGACGTGGCTACGGCGAGCCTGTTGGAGAACTGGATCGACGAGACTGAAAGACGGGTATGGTTCCTCTTCGAGGCCACCCGCCACGCCGAAGGCTAGCGTCCCGACGATTGCGTCAGTGGGGATTGCTGGTGAACCCCCGCGGCCGCGGCAGGCCGACGGGGGTCACCGTCGCGGCGCCCTTGGCGCCGCACTTGGAGCAGCGCAATCGCGGCGCCAGCCTCTCCAGGCTCATCGACCAACCGACGAGGCGCGCCAGCGCCTCCGCCGCGATGTCGCGTGAAGCGCCGCAGGCCGGACATTGCACCCGCACCAGAAACTGACCGAAGCGGTCGTCCAGTTTCTTCACGTCGTGCAGCTCCCGCATGCGCGCAGATTAAAAAGGGCGCACGCCTCCTGTCCATGCAGTTGCCCCGGTGCGCCGATACTGGATGGCCGCGACCGTCGCAGGCCGAGGCAGGCCCTGCGCAAGCCCGGCTTTGGAACCATCCGGTGCCGGAGGCTTTACTGCAGAGGTGTTGCGGAATCAGGGGTACTTTCCATGAATGCAGTCTTCTGGCTGCTTGGCATTGTGCTCATCGTCGCCTGGCTGGTGCTGTGGCTCGCGGTGAAGATCACGTTCGGCGCCATTCACCTGCTGGTCGTGATCGGGGCGATCCTGATCATCCTGGCGATAGTCAAGGCGGTCTAGCGGCGGATTGTCCCGCACGGGGGCGGAGGAAAGACCAACGTTCCATGCCGGCCGGGGCGCCGGGCTTCGCTGAGGACAATGTTCTCGGATATCCCTATAACATAGGATATCGTCGTGAACACCTCGAGGGGTCGGTCTGCCCATGAGCAACAACGCGGAAGCGTTCGAGCATTGGATCCGCACATCGTTCGTGCAGATGAACACCGAGCTCGAGCAGCTCTATTTCGCGCAGGCGGAGCGATCGCTGGTGACCGGGGTGGGCGATACCATCAAGCACGCATTGCGCGATGAAGGCCACACTCACGTCATTGCCTTGCGCGCTGAAGGCAACACGGGGGAGGGCTTCGACAGCGCGTTCGGAGTGCTCGGCAACGTGGGAATGTACCTCGGGGCCCTGAGGCGCCACGAGCTGACGAATCCGGCGCGCGAGGAGCGCTCGCCTTTTCCGGAAGCCTCGTCCCTGGCCGTTCACTGCGGCGCTTCTCTCGGGATGGCGCCCAGGTTCGCCACCGCCCATCTCACCATCCACAACAGGGCACGCGCGGGATTGCGCAAGAGCTTCACCTCCCTCGCGGACGAGTTTCTCTTCATCGACGAGAACACCCGCGGCATTCTATCGCTGCAATGCGCGGCCGATGCACTCACGAGCATCGTCCACATTGGCGTGTCCAGTCCCGTAGCCGATGTGATGTTCGCAGCCGCCAGGCACGCTCTGACCGCGGCGATCCAGGCCAACAGCCGGCTGATGGCAAACCTCGACGTCGAGCGCTTTTTCTACTGCGTCCGCCCTTACTACAAGCCCTACCGGGTGGGCCGGCAGGAGTATCGCGGCGCCAATGCAGGCGACTTCTCGGGAATCAACGAGCTCGATCTGCTGCTCGGGCTCTGTAGGGCGAACGACCCATATTACGGGCAGCTTCTCGTCGACAAGATGCTCTTCATGCCGCCGGAAGATCAGCTGCGCCTCAAGGCGTGCATGGCACGGAGGAGCCTGTTGGATGAGCTGCTGGAGCTTCTCGAGCGGCATCGGGACACCGATTGGTTTCAAAGGAACGTGCATGCCTTCCTGGAGGTCTGCGGCCTCTTCGGGCAGATGGCGGCCCAGCACCATGACCAGCTGGTGAAGCGGTTCATCGAGCAGCCGGCCGCGCGGCTCGGCGAAGAACAGTCGCAGGGACTCACGGCGAGCGGGCCACCGCTCCCGGTCCTGTTGCGCTCACTCGAGGTGTTGCGGGACCTGCGGCTGGCCGCTGATCGCCGTGACATCGCAACGCGTCACGTCGACATCGCCCGGCTTCGTGCGGCGGTGGCCCAATGAGCGACAGGGGCGACCTGCCGAGGCTGAAGGAGCTCATCGACAGCATTTGCATCGGTCTGCTCACCACGGTCGACCTGGATGGCTCTCTCCACACGCGCCCCGTCGAGACACTGCGATGCGACGCCGATGGCACTCTATGGTTCTTCACGGATCATGAGAGTCCGAAAGCGCATGAGCTCTCGCACGACATGCGCGTGAGCGTCGGCTATTCGGATGCATCGAAGAATGGCTATGTCGCCGTCGCGGGCCGAGCGCGTGTCCTGCGTGATCGCGTTCTCGCGGCAGACCTCTGGAAGCCAGGTCAGAGGGCCTGGTATCCCAAGGGCGTGGACGACGAGCATCTGTCCATTCTCCGCGTCGCCATCGAACGGGCTGAGTACTGGGAGACTCCGGGGAGAGCCTCGTATCTGTTGGCGGCCATGGTGGCGGCGGTCACCGGCAAGCCGGCGACGGTTGGACAGAGCAAAAAGCTGCCCTGAATCAGGGCGGCAATGAACCCAGATACGCGACGATCGCGATGCGATCGGCCGGCGTCATATGCGCGACCTCCGGCAGCATGAGTGCGACCGCAGGTCCGCGCCGCGTGCCATGCCGTATGTCGTAGAGCTGCCGCGCCAGATAGCTGGGAGAGCGCCCTGCAAGCGGCGGCGCGATGCCCGTGCCTCTCAGATCCGATCCATGGCAGGTTCGGCAGGGGGCCGCGCCGTCGCCGGACGTCACGAGGCTCTGACCGCGCTCGATACTGCCTTGCGGCACGTAGGCCGTGAAGTCCACGTGCGGATTGTCCAGCTCCCACTGCGACGTATCACTGGGCACTTCCACGATGCGCGCGCCGAGCGGCTCGCTGCCCGCACCCGGAATTTTTATGTAGAGGCTGACACCGCCTACTCGCGTCCTGGGCGCCGTATCGCTCTCTACGACATGGAAATGGGAGATGAATCGGAGCTGCGAGAAATATCGGGCCGCGGCAGCCAGATCGGCGGCGCTCACCGCCTTGGCCTCCAGGACCATATCGTGCGCCGATATCATTGCCGGCTGTGCTGCGGCACGCCGGCCGGCGCGGAACTCCCCCACTTGCTCGATGATGTAGCTTGCCGGAAGTCCCGGTAGAGCCGCTTCCGCGGGTCCGCCGTTGCCCGTGACCATGTGGCACAGCGCGCAGGGCATTGCGGGCTTGCGGCCACTCGCCACGATCTTTGGCATCGGGGGATGCTCGGCCGGGAACCAGTCGGCGATGAAGAACTCGTCGTCGAGCTGCCGGTCGGTGTAGGTGATCGTCGATCCGGGCACGTGTTCCAGCTTGTTGGGCTGAGCCGGCCCGGTAGACGGCTTATGTGGCGGGTTGAGCGGAAAAGCCCAGAGGGGAGGGGGATCGGATACCTGTGCGCTGGAGGGGCGAGCGGCGCCAAGCGCCGCCGCGGCGCCGAGTGCGGCGACAGCCAGGAGACGAATATTCAAAATGCACCCCCGACGCCATTCTATTTTTATTCAGACATGCGGTGGCGTCCTGCTCTCCTTCTTCCCGTCAGAACGCATTGTACCCCGTCAGCTCGCGGCCGATCGTCAGCTCGTGAATCGTCTCCGTGCCCTCGTAGGTGATCACACTCTCGAGGTTCAGCATGTGGCGCACGGGGACATATTCGGCACTGATGCCGGCGCCGCCCAGCATGTCGCGGCAGTCGCGCGCGATGTCGAGCGCCATGCGGCAGTTGTTCCACTTGGCGAGCGACACGTGAGACGGCTGCATCCTGCCCGCATCCTTGAGACGGCCGAGTTGCAGCGCCAGCAGCTGGCCGGTCGTGATGCGCCGCGCCATGTCGGCCAGGCGCAGCTGGATGGCCTGATTCTGCGCCAGCGGCCGGCCGAAGAGGATGCGCGTCTTCGAGTAATCCAAAAGCTGCCCGAGACACGCCTGCGCCGCGCCGATGACACCCCACGCGATTCCATAGCGCGCCTGAGTCAGGCAGGAAAGCGGACCTTTGAGGCCCACGATGCCGGGCAGCACGTTGCCCTCCGGCACGACCACGTTGTCGAAGAACAGGGCGGAGGTGACCGAGGCCCGCAGGGAAAACTTCCGCTCGATCTCGGGCGCGTCGAAGCCGGCGGTGCCTTTCTCGACGATGAAGCCGCGGATCCCTTCCTCGGTCATCGCCCAGACCACCGCGAGGTCGGCGATGGCGCCGTTGGTGATCCACATCTTCGAGCCGTTCAGCACCCAATCCTTGCCGCGGCGCTTGGCATGGGTCTTCATATTGGCCGGGTCGGAGCCGCCGTGCGGCTCGGTGAGCCCGAAGCAGCCGATCAGCTCGCCCCGGGCCATGCCAGGCAGATACTTCTCCTTCTGCTCCTCCGAGCCATAGGCGTGGATCGGATACATGCAAAGCGACGACTGCACCGAGACGAAGCTGCGGATACCGGAGTCCCCGCGCTCGAGCTCCTGGCAGATGAGGCCGTAGCTGATGCCATTGAGGCCCGCGCAGCCGTAGCCCTTGAGCGAAGAGCCGAGAAGGCCGAGCCCGGCGAGCTCCGGGACGAGCTCTTTCGGAAAGCGATGCTCCTCGAAGCACTTCTGGATGACCGGCAGCACCTTGTCATCGACCAGCCGCGCGACGGAGTCCTGCACAATGCGCTCCTCTTCGGAGAGCGCGCCGGCGACGTCATAGAGATCGAGTGGATTCAAGGGCATGAGGACTCGCGATTTCGTTAGCTGTAGGTCACGCGGCGACACGCGACGATTCAGGCACAGGATGTGCCCGGCCGCCGCAGGTGGCCGGGTCTCGGGCAAAAACCACGCTTTTTGCCCGAGACGCGCTGGGCCGGGCAGGAGCCCGGATCCAGCGCTACTTTAAGGTATGACTGCGGTGGCCTCAATTTCGACCTTGGCTTGCGGCTCGATGAGGGCGGTCACCTCGACGGCGGTCATCGCCGGGAAGTGCTTGCCCATCAGCTGGCGATAGGTGGCGCCGATCTCCTCGAGCTGGGCGATGTACTCGGTACGGCTGGTGAGGTACCAGGTCATGCGCGCGATATGCTCGGGGCGGCCGTCCGCCTGGGCGAGTACGGCGAGCACATTCCTGAGGGCCTGGGCCGCCTGATCGGCGAGCCGCGCGCTCTCGAACTTGCCGCTGCGGGGGTCCCAGCCCACCTGGCCGGCGATGAATACCTGGCGGCCGTGCACCAGTACGCCATTGCTGTAGCCGGATGGGCGCGGCCAGCCCTCGGGCTGCAGGATGCCTGGCGGGCTCAACTTCGGGCCCCGGTGGCGCTTTGAATCAGATCGCGCCCGATGATCAGCTTCTGCACTTCAGTTGCCCCTTCGTAGATGCGCAGCGCGCGAATGTCACGATATAGGCGCTCGACCACCTCGCCGCGGGCGACGCCCCGGCCGCCGAACAATTGCACGGCACGATCGATGACCTGCTGCGCGGTCTCGGTGGCGGCCATCTTCGCCATGGCAACCTCTTTGGTCGCGCGCTGGCCGTTGTCGCGCAGCCAGGCCGCGCGATAGGTCAGCAGCCGCGCCGCATCGATGCCGGTCGCCATGTCGGCGAGCGCCGCCTGAGTGAGCTGGAAGTCCGCGAGTGTCTTGCCAAAGAGGGTACGGTGCGCCGCATGCGCCAGCGCT
The DNA here is from genome assembly GCA_036273095.1 of Steroidobacteraceae bacterium. Classification (GTDB taxonomy): domain Bacteria; phylum Pseudomonadota; class Gammaproteobacteria; order Steroidobacterales; family Steroidobacteraceae; genus 13-2-20CM-66-19. Next base: position 39,075 of record DATAXF010000155.1, read on the forward strand.
TCATCCAGAGCGCGCTGCGCCAATCCGATGGCTGCGCCGGCCACCGACGTGCGGAACACATCGAGGGTCCGCATCGCGATCTTGAATCCCTCGCCCTCGGCTCCGAGCCGCTGACTCATGGGCACGTTGCAGTCGCGAAAGGCGAGCGTCGCGAGCGGATGAGGCGAGAGGGTGTCTATACGTTGCGAGATCGACAGACCCGGTGTGCCCGCATCGACGACGACGGCAGTGATTCCCTCCGAGGAAGTCGTGCCGTCGGGGCGGACGTCCGGACCGCTAGTGCGTGCGAACACGCAGTAGAAGTCCGCAATACCGCCGTTCGAGATCCATGTCTTCTCACCGTCCAGTTTGTAGCCGTCTGGAGTGCGCGTGGCGCGACAGCGGAGTGCAGCAACATCGGAACCCGCGTCGGGCTCCGAGAGGGCGAAGGCTGCGATGGCTTCGCCAGCGATGACGCGGGGAAGATAACGCGCCTTCAGCTCCGCCGAGCCCGCGATTGATATAGCGCCGCTGCCGAGGCCTTGCATGGCGAACGCGAAGTCAGCCAGCGCGTCGTGACGAGCCAGGGTTTCGCGGATCAATGCCAGTGAGCGCACATCGAAGCCGGTATGTCCGGAGGCCGCAGGTTGCGCCGTTTCTTGCGGCACGCAGTGTCGTGTCCAGCCCCCCCGTCCAAGGTCGCGGACGAGTTGCCGGCAGGCACTATCGACGGAGTCGCGGTCTTCCGGCGTTGCGGCGCCTGCAAAGCGCGTGGCCGCCCATTCGCTGAGGCGGCTCGCGAGCTCGCGATGGCGCTCGCTGAAGAACGGCCAGTCCAGGAAGCTGCGCGATGACGCCAAGGTCAGTCCCCCTCGAACCGCGGCAGTTGCTTCGCCGCGAAGGCGCGGTAGGCGCGTCGAAAATCTTCCGTCTGCATGCAGACGGCCTGCGCTTCGGCTTCGGCATCGATAGCCGCATCGATCGGCAAATGCCACTCGGTGTGCAGCATCTTCTTGGTCATGGCGTGTGCGAGCGTCGGGCCCTGGGCGATCTGGGCGGCCAGCGACAGCGCCTCCGCCAGCACGGATTCGGGGGCGATGAGCCGATTGAAAAAGCCCCAGGAAAGTCCCTCCTCGGCGGACATGGAGCGGCCGGTGTAGAGGAGCTCCGCGGCGCGTCCCTGGCCGATGATCCGAGGCAGGATCGAGCAGGCGCCCATGTCACATCCCGCAAGTCCCACGCGCGTGAAGAGGAACGCCGTTCTGGCCCGGGGCGTGCCCAGTCGAAAATCCGACACCATGGCGAGGATTGCGCCGGCACCGGCGCACACCCCGTCAACGGCCGCTACGATGGGCTGCGGGCAGGCGCGCATGGCCTTTACGACATCCCCCGTCATCCGCGTGAACTCGAGGAGGCCCTCCGGGGTCCGCTGCGTCAACGGCCCGATGATCTCGTGCACGTCGCCGCCCGAGCAAAAGTTACCTCCAGCGCCTGTGATGACGATAGCGCGGACCGCGGGCGCCCCAGTCAAGGCGCGAAAGAGGTCGCGCAGCTCCGCATACGAGTCGAAGGTTAGCGGGTTCTTGCGCTCCGGGCGGTCGAGAGTCACCACGCCGACCCGTTGCTGCAGGCGCCAATTGAAGTGAGACGGCGCGTAGCTCGCGGGGTCGAATGGCGGTTTTGCGGTCATGGCTGCCTCTCGCCGTTGAAACCCGTCAGGCGCTCCTTGAGCTCGCCCAGCAGGTCCAGCAACTGCTTCTTCTGCCGCGGCGACAGCACGCCGAGGAGATCGACGACCCACCTCTCGTGCTCGGCGGCCATGCGGCGGAATTGGCGCTCGCCCTCTGCAGTCAGCTTGACGCGATAGACGCGGCGATCGGCGGAGTCGACCTCGCGTATTACCAGGCCCTCCTTCTCCAGGCTGTCCGTGATGCCGGTGACGTTGCCTCCTGTCACCATCATGCGCTGCGAGAGCTCGCTCATCTTCAGGCCCTGCGGCGCGCGCTCGAGCTGCGCCATCAGGTCGAAGCGGGGCAGGGTGGTGTTGAAGCTCGATTGCAGATTCTGGCGGACGCGGCCTTCGACCTGGTTGGTGCAGGAGAGGAGCCGCAGCCACAGGCGCAGCGACACATGGTGGTCGTCGTGTACCCGCGTCTCGGCATCGAGTGCCGCCGGAAAGGCTTTCAATGCGGCCTTGTCCCGCGGCATCAGGTGGTCACCTCGCCGCCGGCGATCACGATGCTCTGGCCGGTCACGCTCTCGGTCCCGGGGCGGCAGAGCCAGAGGACTGCATTACTCACCTCCGCCGGGGAGATGAGTCGCCCCTGCGGGTTGGTGGCGGTGAGTGTTGCCATCGCCTCAGTCTCGCTGCGGCCGGTCTTCTTCATGATGTTGTCGACCGCCCGCTTGACGATGTCCGTGTCGGTGTAGCCCGGGCACACCGCGTTCACGGTGATGTTCCGCGCCGCGTACTCCAAGGCCAGGGAACGAGTGAAGCCGATCACCGCATGCTTCGAGGTTGCATAGGCGGAGATGTAGGCCGCGCCTCTCAGGCCGGCGATGCTCGCGATGTTGACGATCCGGCCGAAGCCGGCCTGCAGCATGTCGGGGACGGCTTCCCGCGTGCAGAGGTAAGTGCCGGTCAGATTCACGCCGATGATCTTGTGCCACAACGTCTCGTCGGTATCCGTGAACTTGGCAGCGGCAGCCTGGCCGGCGTTGTTCACCAGGATGTGGACCGGGCCGAACTGCCGGCGGGCCGTGGCGAATGCTTTCTTGACGGAAGCGGCGTCGGTGACGTCGGTCGCGATCGGAATGGCGTGTGCCGTTCCGCCGAGCTTGGCGGCTACCGCGGCGAGCAGCGCCGTGTCGCGGCCGAGGAGCGAGATTCGCACTCCCTCAGCGGCCAGCTTCGCGGCGATGTCGGCCCCGATGCCTCGGCTGGCGCCGGTGACCAATACATGCCGGCCCGTGAGTGTCGCAGGTATGTCACTCATCGATTTCGCTCATTGCGGCAGGCGCCGCGTTGGCCTGCATCTGGGCGGCGCGCTGCAGGTTGCGCTCGAGTTGTTGCCGGCCGGAGAGATACTGCTTCGGCCACCACTGCGCGCCGTAGCCGAGGCGCGCGGCGGCCTCGAGCGTCCAGGCGGGGTTGGCGAGGTGCGGGCGGGCGAGGGCGCAGAGGTCGGCCCGTCCCGAGGCGATGATGGAGTTGACATGGTCGGGCTCGTAGATGTTGCCTACCGCCATGGTCGCGATACCGATCTCGTTGCGCACCCTGTCAGCGAAGGGTGTCTGCCACATGCGGCCGTACACGGGCTTCTGCCACGGGACGGTCTGGCCGGTGGAGACGTCGATGAGATCGAGCCCTTCGTCGCGGAAAGCGCGCACGATGGCGAGGAGGTCCTCATCGGCGAGGCCGCCTTCCGCCCAATCGGTCGCGGAGATACGCACGGAAAGAGGCTTCTGCTGCGGCCACGCGGCCCGCACCGCCCGCAGGACCTCGAGCGGGAAGCGCAGCCGGCGCTGAACGTCGCCGCCGAACTCATCATCGCGGCGGTTGGTGAGTGGCGAGAGGAAGGAAGCAAGAAGATAGCCATGCGCCATGTGCAGCTCGAGCATGTCGAAGCCTGCCTGCGACCCGAGGTGCGTGGCACGCACGAATTGCGCAATGACCTCGCTCATCTGCTCAGGCGTCATCTCGATCGGCGTCTGACTGATGCCGGCGAGGTACGGCAGCGGCGAGGGTGCGAGGATCGGCCAGTTGCCTTCGGGCAGCGGGTGGTCCATCCGCTCCCAGCCGAGCTGCGTCGAGCCCTTGCGCCCGGAGTGTCCAAGCTGCAGACAGAGTTTCGCGGGCGTGCGGGAGTGGACGAAGTCCACGACTTTGCGCCAGGCGTCACGCTGCGCCTCATTCCACAGGCCCGTGCATCCCGGTGTGATGCGGCCCTCGGGCGAGACGCAGGTCATTTCCGTGTATACGAGGCCCGCGCCGCCGAGCGCACGGTGGCCGTAATGCACGAGGTGCCAGTCGTCCGGCATCCCGTCCGCCGCACAGTACTGCGCCATTGGAGAGACGACGACACGGTTTGCGAGAGTGAGGCCGCGCATCCTGAAGGGCAGGAACATCGGCGGGCAGACATCGCTCAACCCGTTGCTGCGGGCGAGCCAGCCTTCATAGCTCTCGACGAACTTCGCGTCGCGTACTTTCAGATTCTCGTGCCCGATGCGCTGACTGCCGGTGAGAAGACTGTAGGCGAACTGCTCAGGAGGCAGGTGGGTATAGCGCTCGACGTTCTCGAACCACTCCATGCGGTTGCGCGCGGCGCTCTGCAGCTTCAGTACCTCGAGACTGCGCTCCGCGTGGTACGCCTGCAGCGCCGCATCGAGAGACGAGCCGTCGACGAGGTGGCGGCTCAGGGATATCGCATCCTCCATGGCGAGCTTGGTGCCGGAGCCGATGGAGAAGTGGGCCGTGTGCGCCGCATCGCCGATGAGGACTATCCTGCCCTCGTGCCAGCGCTTGCAGTGCACGCGATTGAAGTTGAGCCAGGCGGAGCCGCGCAGATGGTTGGCGTTGCTGCGCAACGCGTGGCCGTCGAGATAACGCCCGAAGAGCCGCTCGCAGAAGGCGACCGAGCCCGCGGTGTCGAGCTGGTCGAGGCCATGCGCCTTCCAGGTTTCCTCGCGCGTCTCGACGATGACCGTGGAGAGATCGCGGCTGAACTGGTAGGCGTGGATCTGGAACCAGCCGTGCTCCGTGCGCTCGAACGCGAACGTGAATGCCTTGAAGGTCTGGGTGGTGCCGAGCCAGATGTAGCGGCACTTACGCCGGTCGAGCTCCGGCTGGAACGCAGCCTCGTGCCGCAGGCGGGTCTTGCTGTTGGCGCCATCGGCCCCGACGATGAGGTCCGCGTCCTCGAATTCCGCCTCGGAGTCCGCCTCGCGCTCGAAGTGCTGCCGCACCCCGAGCTGCGCTGCGCGCTCCTGCAGGATGGAGAGCAGCCGCTTGCGGCTGATACCGCAGAAGCCGTGACCGCCGCTCACGAAGCGCTGGCCGGCAAAATGGACGTCGATGTCGTCCCAGTGGTGGAAGTTGCCTACGATGGCGGCGTGCGAGCTCTCGTCGGCGGCGCGGAAGTTCTCCATCGTCTGGTCGGAGAAGACGACGCCCCAGCCGAAGGTGTCATCCGGCCGATTGCGCTCGTAGACCTCGATGCTGGCTTCCGGCAGGGCCTTGCGCAGCAGCATGGCCGTGTACAGACCCGCGGGGCCGCCGCCCAGGCAGACGATTCGCTTCATGGCGGCGGGCCGCCTATGCCTGTATCGCTTGCATCGAGGCTGTGTTATATTGCGAGATACTTGAGATGTCAAGTATTGCTGGGGATTCGGACCATGAGCACATCGCAGGCGCAGACTCTCGCCCACCTGATCCAAGGCATCACCAGCGGCGGCATCCGCGTCGTCGATCTGACCGTGCCGCTGGAGCCGGCGACACCCACGATACAGCTGCCGCCGCAATTCGCTCCTTCCAAGAGCTTCTCCCTCGAGGAGATCTCGCGCTACGACGAGCGCGGACCGGCGTGGTACTGGAACAATATCGCCTGCGGCGAGCATACCGGCACGCACTTCGATGCGCCGGTGCACTGGGTGACCGGCAAGGATCATCCGAACAACGCCACCCACAACATACCGGTCGACCGGTTCATCGGCCCCGCCTGCGTCATCGATGTGTCGCGGCAGGTGGCCGAGAACTCGGATTTCCTGCTCACCCAGGCTGTCGTCGAGGACTGGGAGAGCAGGCACGGGCGCATCCCCGCCCATGCCTGGGTGCTCGTGCGTACCGACTGGTCGCAGCGCCGCGCCGCCAAGGAATTCCTCAATATCGGCAAGGACGGGCCGCACACGCCGGGATTCCATCCGCAGTGCGTTCCGTTCCTGGCGCGGGAGCGCGACATCCTCGGTGTCGGGGTGGAGACGGTCGGCACCGATGCCGGGCAGGCTGCCACCTTCGAGCCGATGTTCCCCTGCCATACGCTCATGCACGGCTCGAACCGGTTCGGCCTCGCGAGTCTCACCAATCTCGACCAACTGCCGCCGACGGGCGCCGTGGTGATCGCACCGCCGCTCAAGATCGTCAACGGCTCCGGCAGCCCGCTGCGGGTGCTGGCGCTGGTGCCGGCATGATGCACATCTGATATAGAGAGCCCATGGCCGAGCGGTCCTTCGCCAAAGAAGTCAAATCCCTGCGGCTCGGCGCGGGCGTGGAATTCCGCGGCGAAGGCATTCTCGCCGTCACCAAGGCGCTGCTTCAGTCCGGGGTCGCCTATGTCGGCGGCTATCAGGGGGCTCCCATCTCACATCTGATGGATGTCCTCGCCGATGCGGAGGACATCCTGACGGAGCTCGGCGTGCACTTCGAGGCCAGCGCCTCGGAAGCCACCGCCGCGGCCATGCTCGCCGCTTCCATCAACTATCCGCTGCGAGGCGCGGTCACGTGGAAGTCGACGGTAGGCACCAATGTGGCCTCCGATGCGCTAGCCAACCTGGCGTCCGCTGGGGTCAAAGGTGGCGCGCTCATCATCGTGGGCGAAGACTACGGCGAAGGCGCCAGCATCATGCAGGAGCGTACCCACGCCTTCGCCATGAAATCCCAGATCTGGCTGCTCGATCCGCGGCCGCATCTGCCGGAGATCGTGCGGGCGGTGGAGCAGGGGTTCGAGCTGTCCGAGGCCACCCATACGCCCGTCATGTTGATGCTTCGCATCCGGGCATGCCACGTGTACGGGCGGTTCACGGCGAAGGACAACGTGCGCCCGCCGTTCTCCGCCGCCGACGCCTTGCGGTCGCCCTCGCGGGACTATGGGAGGATCATCCTTCCGCCCTCCACCTACGCGCAGGAGCGGGAGAAGATCGAGCAGCGCTTCCCGGCCGCGATCCGCTTTGTCGCGGAGCGACGGCTGAACGATTTCAGCGACGGCGATGCGAATGATATCGGCATCGTGCTCCAGGGCGGGCTCTACAACAACGTGCTGCGGGCCCTCGCGCTGCTCGACTGCGCCGATGCCTTCGGCACCAGCCGCATTCCCCTGTACGTGCTCAATGTCACCTATCCGCTCGTGCCGGACGAGTGGGTGCGGTTTTGCGCCGGCAAGCGGGCGGTGCTGGTGGTGGAGGAGGGACAGCCGGAGTTCATCGAGCAGGCGGCGAGCCAGGTCCTGCGCCAGCGCGAGGTGTCGACACCGCTCCTCGGCAAGGGCGTGCTGCCCATGCATGGCGAATACACGGTCGATGCGTTGCGCAAGGGTCTCGGCGAGTTCATCCGGCGGTGGGCGCCGGACCTGCGCCGCGAGCCGGCCGCGGCTGCGGTAAGAGAAACGCCGCTGCTGCCGGCCGCGCAGCTGGCGAAGCTCGTTCCTGCGCGCCCGTCAGGCCTCTGTACCGGCTGTCCGGAGCGCCCTTTCTTCGCCGCCATGAAGCTTTTGCAGCGTGAGATCGGACCGCTGCACATCAGCGCGGACATCGGCTGCCACTCCTTCGCGACGCTGCCGCCTTTCAACATGGGCAACAGCATCATGGGATACGGCCTCGGCGCCGCGGGCGCTTCCGCTTTCCATACCGACGGCGGGCGGCGCCCGGTCGCGATCATGGGTGACGGCGGGTTCTGGCACAACGGACTCACCAGCGGCATCGGCAACGCCGTCTTCAACCGGCACGACGGCCTGACCGTGATCATCGACAACAACTATTCGGCGGCCACCGGCGGTCAGGACATCCCATCCTCACGCTGGCCGCGCGAGCATCGGCAGGGGAACAACTCGATCGTCGATGCGGTGCGGGGTGTCGGGGTGAAGTGGGTGCGGCACACGCGTACCTACGACATGACGCAAACCGTGAAGGTGGTGCGCGAGGCGCTGACGACACCGTTCCGCGGCCCCAAAGTGATCGTTGCCGAGGGCGAGTGTCAGCTCAATCGCCAGCGGCGGGTCCGTCCGTTGATGAGGAAGGCGATCGACGAAGGCAAGCGGGTGGTTCGCGAGCGTTTCGGGGTTGACGCCGACACCTGCACCGGCGATCACTCCTGCATCCGTCTCTCCGGCTGTCCTTCCCTCACCGTCAAGCCGAATCCCGATCCGCTGCGCACCGATCCCGTCGCTCACGTGGACAACAGCTGTGTCGGCTGCGGCGTCTGCGGCGAGGTTGCCCATGCCGCCGTGCTCTGTCCCTCGTTCTATCGGGCCGAGCTGCTCTACAACCCTTCGTGGTGGGACCGGATGTTGGCCCGCGTGCGCGCCGCGGTGATCGGCGCCCTGCAGCGGCGCAGCGACCGCAAGCGCCTCCGCTTTGCTCTGTGATGCAACGGCCGATCAAGCTCTGTATCGCGGCGCTCGGCGGCCAGGGCGGCGGCGTGCTCAGCGAATGGCTGATCGAGATCGCGGAGGCCGAAGGGTTCCTGGCGCAATCGACATCGGTACCCGGGGTCGCGCAGCGCACCGGCGCCACGATCTACTATCTGGAATTCTTCCCGCGCGCGGAGGCCGAGCGGGCCGGGCGTGAGCCGATCATGGCGCTGATGCCGGTCCCGGGGGACGTCGACTGTGTCGTCGCTTCGGAGCTGGCCGAGGCGGGCCGGGCGATCCAACGCGGCCTCGTGGATCGGGAGCGGACCACGCTGATCGCCTCGTCCCACCGCTCCTACTCGATCGTGGAGAAGAGCGCGATGGGGCAGGGGGCCGCAGACTCCGCAGGGCTGATCGAGCTCGCGGGCAGTCAGGCGAAACGGCTCATTCTGTTCGACATGGAGGCGGTCGCCGAGGGGCATGGCAGCGTCGTCAGCTCTGTGCTGCTCGGCGCGATCTGCGGCAGCGGAGTGCTGCCTTTTGGCCGCCCGGCATTCGAGGCGGCGATCGCCAAGAGCGGCATCTCGGTGGCCACGAACCTCGTGGCGTTCGCCGATGCCTGCGAGCGTGCCCAGCGAGGGGACGTCGCTGCGGGGAGTGCGCCGGCCCAGACGGCCGACGCTGCCGCCGGCATCCCGATGGCGGCACGCTCGGCACGCCTGCAGCCGCTCCTCGATCGGGTGCGGCGCCTGCCGCAGCCGGTGCAGGCTCTGGCGCTCGAGGGCGCCCGCCGTACGATCGACTATCAGGATCCGGCCTATGCCGCGTTGTACCTCACCCGCCTGGAGCGCATCGGCGCGCTCGATGAGCGCGACTGGGCGCTCACCGCGGCAGTCGCCAGGGGACTCGCCCTCTGGATGACGTTCGAAGATACGATCCGCGTCGCGGACCTGAAGACGCGCGCGGCGCGATTCGAGCGAGTACGCGCGGAGGTCCGCGCGGCTCCCGAGCAGCTCTTCGGCATCACCGAATTCATGAAGCCGCGAGTGGCGGAGATCGCCGGAACGCTGCCCGCCGCAATCGGGGCCTGGGTGCTCGCGTCGCCGCGCCTGTCGCGGTGGCTCGGCCGGCTCACGGGAAGCAGGCGGATCCGCACCAACACGGTATGCGGCTTCCTCCTGCTGCACACACTCGGCGGCCTCAAGCGCTGGCGGCGGGGCACGTTGCGCTACGCCGAGGAGAACGGGCGGATCGAGGCGTGGCTCGGCCGTATCGAGCGGCTCGCTCCGGCGCACTACGATCTCGCGGTGGAGCTGGCCCGCGCCCAGCGTCTCATCAAGGGATACGGCGAGACGCACGAGCGCGGCTGGAAGAGCTTCACGGCACTGCTCTCCCGTCTCGAGACACTGGCCGCGCGCGCCGATGGGGCGGCGGTTCTCGCACGGCTGCACGAGGCCGCGCTCGCCGACGAAGACGGCGAGGCACTCGCGAGGGAGCTGGAAGGAGTGCCCGAGGGCGTGCTAGAGTCGTAGTTGCTTTAGGTGTCAACCACTCCTCTCATCACGCGGCCGAAGCCCTTCCTCGTAACCCTCGAGGCGGGGCGTACCTATTTCTGGTGTGCCTGCGGCCGCTCGGCCAGCCAGCCCTTTTGCGACGGCTCGCACCGCGGCAGCGGCATGACGCCGCGCCAGTTGGTCGCCGCGCAAACCGAGGAGGTCCTGCTCTGCGGATGCAAGCAGACCGGCGGCGCGCCGTTCTGCGACGGCGCCCACACCAACCTGCAGGGCGGCTCGCCGCTCGATGATCCTGACAGTGCCGCCAATCGCGCGATTCCGGTCGAGACGGAAAGCGACGGTCCCCGGCGCTGGCTCGACGGCGGCTGCTACATCGTCTCTCCGGCGCTGTCGCCAAAGATCTCACGCGAGCGCCTGCGTTACTGCTATCTGGTCACTCGCGAGCTCGGCGCGCGTTTCCAGACGCAGCTCCATCTTGAAGTGCAGGGCGGCGCCTCGCCGGTGCTCGCGCTCGGCGGCCGCGATCTCATCCTCTTCGTCGTGAGCGGCGGCGGCCGTGTAATCGTCTCGGGTCGGGAGTTCGAGGTGAAGCCCCATGACGGCGTGTACGTGCGGCCCGGCGAGGCCCTGCAGCTCGTTCCTGCCACAGAGGAGACCCTCGTCGTGTTCGCGCTCGCTTCGCCACAGGGTGAGCTGGAGTGGCCGGCCGCCATGCCGCACAACTTCGATGCGGACTACCCGCAGCGAGTGGTGCCGGTGGATACCCGACAGCGCACGGCCATGGGGCCGCGCTACTTCCAGATGCTGGTGGACCTGCGCATCGGCTCGCGCACGATCACACAGTTCATCGGCCACATTCCGCGCTCGAAGGCCGCGCCGCACCGGCACCTCTACGAGGAAGCGATCATCGTGCTCGCGGGAGAGGGCTACATGTGGACCGAGCAGCGCAAGGCCAGGGTGCAGGCCGGCGAGGCGATCTTCCTGCCGCGCAAGCAGCTGCACTCCCTCGAGGCGACCTCGCCCGAGGGCATCTTCGTCGTCGGCGTGATCTGCCCCGGCGACAATCCCAGCATTGCCTACTACGACTGAGGCGACCGCCGCGTGAGCGCCGTCGACGCGAGCGAGGAGCGGGAAGGCGGTCTGAGGCGCAGCCTCGGCACGGCCCAGATCGTCATGATCGGGCTCGGCGGCTCCATCGGCACGGGCCTCTTCTTGGGCAGCGGCCTCGCGGTAGGTTACGCCGGTCCCGCCGTCATCGTGAGTTACGCGCTCGCCGGCTTCGTGGCACTCGTCATGGTCTTCAGCCTGTCTGAAATGGCAGTCGTGCATCCGACTGCCGGCTCGCTCGGGACATATGCGGAGATGTACCTCAATCCCTGGGCGGGATTCGTGGTGCGCTATACGTACTGGATTGCTCAGGTCATCGCCGTCGGCGGGGAAGCGGTCGCCGCGGGCCTTTACATGCAGTACTGGTTCCCCACCGTACCGGTGTGGGTCTGGGCGCTCGGACTGTGTGTCGTGTTGCTTTATTTCAACTCACGCTCCGTTGGCAACTTCGGCACGCTCGAGTCCTGGCTGGCCCTGATCAAGGTGGTGGCGATCGTGCTCTTCATCATTCTCGGGCTCGCCGCCATCGTCGGCTTCGGGCGCCCCGCGGTCGGCCTCCACAACCTGACGGGACTGCCCGGCGGCTTTCTGCCGAAGGGGGTCTCGGGGCTGTGGATGGCCGTGATAGTCGGGATCTTCTCGTTCTACGGGATCGAGGTCATCGCCGTGACCTCCGGCGAGACGAAGAATCCCGAGGTGGCGATCCCGGCGGCGCTGCGCACCATGCTGCTGCGGCTGTTTCTTTTCTACGTGTTGGCCATCACCGTCATCGTGACGGTCGTTCCCTGGACGGCCACGGGCGTGAAGGTCGTCGCCCAGAGCCCGTTCGTAACCGTCTTCCAGCACTCGGGCATCAGGCACGCCGCCGGCATCATGAATTTCGTGGTCATCAGCGCGGCGCTGTCGAGCATGAACACCGATATCTACCTCTGCTCGCGCATGCTGTTTTCGCTTTCCCGCGGCGGCTACGCGCCGCGGCGGCTCGGGGCATTGAGCGAGCGCGGCAGCCCGGTGGCCGCGATCCTCGTCTCGGGAGTCGGCGTGCTGATCGCCGCAGCGGTCTCCATGCTCACGCCGAACGCCTACGCCGATCTCTTCGGCGTGGCGCTCTTCGCCGCGATTCTGGTGTGGATGTTCATCTTTGCCAGTCATTTGAGCTTTCGCCGCCGCTACCGTGGCGGGCCGCTGCCGGTACGCATGCCGTTTTTTCCCTGGCTGCAGTACGCGGGGCTCGTCATGCTGGCGGCGATACTCGTGACCATGGGCTTCGACCCGACGTTCGATGTCTCCTGGCTCTATGGCGTGCCCTGGGTTGCGCTCATCTCGCTGGCATACTTCGTACGGCGGGCGCGGCAAACGCCGCAAGCGCTGGAGACTGACCGATGACGATCGACTTCCAGGGGCTGCGGCGCCGATTCCCGGTGCTCGAGCGCAAGACCTATCTCAACAGCGGCTCGTACTGCGCGCTCGCCGACACCGTGCGCGATGCTTTCAATGCCTACATGGAGGATCGACTCGCGGTCGGCGCCAACTGGGACGTCTGGGTCACCAAGAACGAGGCCGTGCGCTCGGCGATGGCGGGCGTGCTGCGCGTGACTGCGGATGAGATCGCGGTGACCGCTTCCGCCTCCGCCGGCATCAATGCGCTCGCGAGCGCGCTGGATTTCTCCGGGCCGCGCCCCAGGGTCGTCGTCAGCGATTTCGAGTTTCCGACCAACGCTCAGATCTGGCACGCGCAGGAGCGCCTGGGTGCGGAAGTGGTGCACGTGCCGCCGGCCGCCGACGGCTACATCCCGCTCGAGAATTTCGCGCGCCTGATAGACGATCGGACGCAACTCGTCGCCGTGACGCAGGTGTGTTTCCGCAACGGCGCTCGGCTCGACATCGCGGGTATCACCCGGCTCGCGCACGAGCGGGGTGCCCGCGTGATGGTCGACTGCTACCAGGCGATAGGCGCCATGACGGTCGATGCGCGCGCGCTCGGAGTCGATTTCGCGGTCGGTGGGCTGCTGAAATACCTGCTCGGGACCGCGGGCATCGGTTTTCTCTACGTGCGCTCCGACCTCATCCGTGAGCTCGTGCCGCGCAACTCCGGCTGGTTCGCGCAGCAGGACATCACCGCCATGGACATCTCGGCGAACCGTCCCGCACACAGTGCGCGACGCTTCGAGGCCGGGACGCCGCCGGTCGTCAACTGCTATGCCGCGGAGGCGGGCCTGAAGATCATTCTCGAGACCGGAACCGACGCCATCGAGTCACAGGTCCGGACGCTGACGCGGCGCTGCATGGAGGGGTTGAGCGCGATCGGATGGCCCGCCATTACACCCGCGGACGATGCACGCCGGGGTCCCATGGTGGCGGTGCCGTCACGGGATGCCGCGGGGCTCTGCGCGCGGCTTCTGGAGCAGGACATCGTGACCTCCTTCCGGGACAACAACCTGCGCGCCACCGTGCATTTCTACAATTCCGAAGCGGATATCGATCGCTTCGTTGCCACCATGGAGGGTCACCGCCCTCGATTCGGTCCCCGGACCTGAGGCACATCGATGAGCGAGCGCGACTTTCCTGTAGAGACGCTGCGGCGGCAATTTCCGGCCTTGCGTACCGCGGGCTCCTGCGTGTTCTTCGACAACGCGGCGGGCGCACAGGTGCCTGATGGAGTGATCGAGGCTGTCAAACACCATCTGATCGAGCGCAACGTGCAGCGCGGTGGCCGCTATCCCCGCAGTCAGGCGGTGGATGCCATGATCTGGCAGGCGCGCTCGAGCGTGGCCGCTTTCGTCAATGCGCGCCGTCCGGAAGAGATCGCCTTCGGAATGAATGCGACCTCCTTCATCCGTACTGTGAGTCTCGCGGTCGGTCAGACGCTCGATGAGCGGGACGAGATCATCGTCACCGACCTGGATCACGAGGCGAATGTCGCGACATGGCTCGTCCTCGAGCGCATGGGCGCGAAGATACGCTGGTGGCCCATGCGGCAGGACGGGCGTCTCCACCCGGAAGATCTGCGTCCCGTGCTCGGTCCTCGGACTCGCCTCATCGCCTGTGCCCTGACTTCCAACGCCATCGGCAGCATCGTCGACGTACGCGCGGCCGCGGACCTGGCGCATGCCGCGGGCGCGGAGCTCTTCATCGATGCCGTCCACTACGGTCCGCACGGGATCATCGACGTCCAGGCTCTAGACTGCGATTACCTCGTCTGCTCGGGCTACAAGATCTTCGCGCCGCACATGGGGTTTCTCTGGGGTCGCCACGAAGCGCTCGTGCGGCTGCCGAGCTTTCGCGAGGATTTCATACCCGACGAGCCGCCGGGCAAGCTCGAGGCCGGGACGTTCATCTATGAGAACGTGGCCGGCATGGCCGCCGCGATCGATTACCTCGCGGAGTTGGGGCGTGCGGTGACGGGCCGTGGCGGGCCCGCCGGCGGGACTTCGCTGCGCGAGGACTGCCGCGCGGCCATGAGCGCGATTCGTGAGTATGAGCAGGGCCTGTCGCGTGTGCTGTTGAGTACGCTGCGGGATTGTGGTGCCGAGATCTACGGCCTGCAGGAGCAGGATTCGGTGCGCGAGCGCGTGCCGACGGCTCTTTTCAATATTCCCGGGGTCGCCCCCGCGGCGGTGACGCAGGCCGCGGCGGCGGCGGGTATCGCGGTCCGGGACGGACACATGTACTCGCCCCGGCTCATGCGCCGACTCGGCCTGGCCGTGGAAAGCGGCGCCGTGCGCGTATCGCTCGTGCATTACAACACCGTGGGGGAGGTGAGGCAGCTCGGCGCTATACTGTGCGCTTGCAAGGAGCGGACGTGACTCGAGCTGAATTCGCCATTCTCGGAGCCGGAGCCATTGGCTCCATTCTGGCCGCGCATCTGGCACGCGCCGGGCATTCCGTGGCCGTGCTGGCGCGCGGCGATCGCGCACGGGTGGTGGAGCGGGACGGACTGCGCATCAAGGGCCTCAGCGACTTCTCGCTGGCCGTCGAGGTGATCACCGACCCCTCCCGGCTCCAGGCCGCCGATACTTTGATTGTCGCGACGAAGACGCCCGGCACCGAAGCCGCGCTCGAGCGCCTGCGACATGTGCAGGTCGGAGCGGCGCTGTCCATTCAGAATGGCGTCCTCAAGGACGAGTTGCTGACGCAAACCTTCGGCGCCGCCCGCGTGCTGGGCGCTCTTGCCGACACGAGCGGGGAGTTGCTGCCGTCGGGTGAGGTGCTCTTCACGCGTAATGTGAATCTGCCGCTGGGGGAGCTCGCCGGCGGCATCAGTGAGCGGGCGCAGCGCATTGCGGCCATGATCGACGCCGCGGGTGTCCGCTCGAGCGCCGTCGACAACATTCTGTCGATGGAGTGGAGCAAGTTCACTGTCTGGCTCGCCCTGGTGAGCATGGCCGTGACCGTGAGGACCGCGAGCTGGCGCTATCTGAGCGATCCTGACTGCGCCCATGTGCTGGTGCGGCTCGTCCGCGAGGTCGCCCAAGTGGCGCAAGCAAGAGGAATTGCGTTGGTTGACGACGCAGCGTCCCTGCCGCTGGGGACAATCATTCAGGCGTCGGAGCGGGACGCAGTGGAGGCAGTCCTGAGAGTTGGTGACAACATGCGCTCGCGAGCCCCGAATCACCGCATGTCAGCGCTTCAGGATCTGGAGGCCGGCAGGCCGCTCGAGAGCGAGGAGACCTTCGGCTACGCCAGGAGGCTGGCCGGCGAGCTGCAGCTGTCCCTTCCCCTGGTGGACGCGTTCTATCATCTGGTCAGCGGCATTGGCCATGCCCGGGGCGACCCGCCTCGCGGCGCAAACCTACGCGCGTGAGCGCTTGCCCAGGATCGCGTGATAGAGCACGAGGACGACTATGGCACCGATGACTGCCACGAGCAGACTATAGAGATTGAGGCCGGTGACGCCTGCCGCGCCGAAAATATGGAATAGCCAGCCCCCGACGACGGCGCCGATGACCCCGAGCAGGATGTCCCGCACCAGGCCGTCGCCGCGTTTGTTGACGATTTTGCTGCCTATGAAGCCGGCGATGAGGCCGAGGATAATCCACGCAATGATCGACATGGTGGTCTCCCGGTTACCTTGTTGAGCGGGTACCGGGGATCATACGCGCTACCGTGCGGCGGCGTCACCTGACGGCTCGCCGGTCGCCTTCGCGGGTCCGTCCGACGGGGCGGGCTCGTTTGCCGGAGCGGCTTCGTTGGGTGGGATGGCTCCATTCGACTGTGCCGCATCGCCCGGCGGCGCCGCATCACTTGGTGGAGCGGTTTCGCCTGCGGGCGCGGCCCCCTCCGGGGGGATGGTCTCGACGGGCGGGGCGCTCGCGGCCGCGGGAGCCGTCGCCACGGTGTGCACGCTGCCGGCCGGAAGGGTGGACAGCTCCTCGTGGCGGGTTTGCACCATGACGGTGTTCTCCAGCACCAGCGCGACACTGTCCGCAAGCACCTGAATGCTCTTGGTGGAGTTGCGTGGGATGGGGACCCGTACCGTCAGACAGTAGTTGACGATTGCAGCGGCGATCATGGCCAGCGAATAGCGACGCTCGATGACTTCACCGCCTTCCGGCCGGTGAACCGAAAGGACGACGCCCGCTTTGTCGTCACCCGAGTTGTCGATGCTGGCGCCGACGACGGTGGCCTTGGGTGGCCAGTGCCCCTGCTTGTTTTCCAGCTCGATCAGGGCATCGACCAGGGTATCGAGCGGAAACTGCAGGCGCCGGTTCTCGTGAATTAGTGTGTTCGCCACGGAGCTCGCTCTCGACTGCGCCCGCAAATTACCATATCCGCACCCCCTCCGTACGGGCCGAAATGTGAGCGAGCCTGCAATGGCGCGATGAAATTGCCACCTCCGGCGGGGTCGAGGCGTCGGGGAAAAGCGAGTTCACAAGCCGGCACTCGCGAGCTAGGCTAGCCGCAGTCATGAATACGGCTCTCGCGGGTGGGCGGCGCCAGGCAGCCGTGCTCTTCATCGCAATCACAGTCGTGATCGATGTGCTGGGCTTCGGTGTCATCATCCCGGTGCTGCCGCGGCTGGTGCAGCAATTCATGGGTGGCGATGCGGCCCGGGGCGCTGCCATGTTCGGCGTTTTCGGCACGGTCTGGGCGTTGATGCAGTTCTTTTTCTCGCCCCTCCTCGGCGCCGTGTCGGACCGCTTCGGGCGCCGGCCCGTGATCCTCATCTCCTGCTTCGGACTCGGGCTCGACTACATCGTGATGGCGTTGGCGCCCAGTATCGGCTGGCTGCTGGTGGGACGCATCGCTTCCGGGATCTGCGCCTCCAGCTTCTCCACGTCATTCGCGTACATCGCCGACGTTACCGCGCCTGATAAGCGTGCCGGCGCGTTCGGCCTCATCGGCGCCGCATTCGGCATCGGCTTCGTGCTGGGACCGGCGCTCGGTGGAGTGCTCGGCGATATCGGTCCGAGGCTGCCGTTCTGGGGCGCCGCCGGGCTGGCGTTGTTGAGTGCCTGCTACGGCTTCTTCGTGCTCCCGGAATCGCTCCCCCCGAGCAGACGGGATGCTTTTCGGTGGCGCAAGGCGAATCCGGTCGGGGCGCTCGACCTGTTGCGGTCTCATCGCGACCTCATGGGGCTCGCGGGCATCAATTTCCTGTATCAGCTGGCGCATTGCGTGCTTCCCAGCATGTACGTGCTGTACACCAGCTATCGCTACGGCTGGAGCGCCAGAACGGTCGGCCTGACTCTCATGATGGTGGGAGTCCTCAACATCCTCGTGCAAGGCTTGCTCGTGAGGTCGACGGTGGCGCGCTTTGGTGAGCGCGGTGCGGTTTATATCGGACTGCTGTTCGGGATCGGCGGCTTCACCGCCTTCGCGCTCGCGCCGAGCGCCGGCTGGATGTGGGCTTCGCTGCCCGTGTTTGCGCTCTGGGGCCTGGCCAGTCCGGGAATACAAGGCATGATGACGCGACGCGTCGCGGGGCATGAGCAGGGCAAGCTGCAGGGAGCGAATGGCAGCATTACGAGCATTGCGGGCCTGATCGGCCCGACGGTGTTTACGCAGTCATTCGCGTTCTTCATCGACCCACACCGCGCCTCGACGGTGCCCGGTATGCCGTTCTTCCTGGCAGGCGTGCTGCTGATCCCGGCGCTGCTGCTGGCATTGCTCCTGCCGAGGAGAGGTGAGCCGGTGGTGGAGCTCGCGGTGTGAACCTGTCCCTCGCGAGTCGCATCACCTGTCTGATCGCCGTCCTGTCGTGCGGGCATTGCCTCGCCTCGCCGGTCGTGGTGAATCGTAACGGCGCGTTCGTGGCGGTCGAGTCCTACGCACCCAATATAGTGCGTATCACGATCGCAACCGACTCCCGTACCGCCGCGGCGCCTCCCGGCTACGGGTTCATCGCAAGCGCCGATCGGCACGGGTTCGAGCACACCCAGGACGCCGGTGGCGATGACTTCCGCTCCAACGCGCTGCAGGTGCACATAGACGCACCGCCGCCTCCTGGCGCTCCTTCGGTTGGAGATCGCTACTTTGCGCCGTCGCTACCCCCAGTCGTGCTCGAGGTAAAAAACGCGGTCGGCGAGACCGTGTTGGACATGACGGGCTGGCAGATGGCGCCTCATACCGTCAACGGCGAGCGTACCTTCCAAGTTGGCGCCGCCTTCGTGGCGCCTGCAGATGAGCACTTCTACGGCTTGGGTCAGAACCAGGATGGGATCCTCGATCTTCGCGGCCGCACGATCGACTGCAAGCACTTCTACGACAACCCACACGGTGAGACCGTTTGCGTGCCGTTCATGGTCTCGAGCCGCGGTTATGGAATCGTCTGGGACAACCCCTCGGATACGCACGTCTATCCTGGTGTCAACGGGCGCACGCTCTGGCAATCGGAGGTGGGTGAGCGAGTATCGTTCTTCGTCATCGTGGGGGATGGCGCTGATGCTCTCTATACCGGGTACGCCAGGCTCACCGGACGCACGCCTATCCCGCCCAAAGCCGCGTTCGGGCTGGTCCAGTCGAAGGCCCGATATGAGAGCCAGCAGGAGGTCCTCGACGTCGCGAATACGTACCGCCGCAAGGGCTACCCGCTCGACATCATGGTGATCGACTGGTTCTACTGGACGCGCATGGGCCAGCTCGACATCGATCCGGCGCAGTTCCCCGATCCGGATGCGATGAACCGCGACCTGCACGCCCTCGGCATCAGGTCGCTGATCTCCGTGTGGCCCCGCTTCGAGCGCGACTCGCGCTACTTCAACGAGCTCGATGCGAAGGGGTACTTTCTCCATGACAAGGGCGGCAAGACCCAGGACGGACTGCCCTTCCGCTCCGACCGCGCCGGTGCGCTGATCGATGCGACCAATCCACTGGCGCTCGACTGGTTCTTCAGCCACGTCCGCGACAACATCCTCGCGCACGGCTTCGACTATCTATGGCTCGATGAGACCGAGCCGGATCTCGTCCCCGACGGCTTCTTCTTCAAGATCGGCTCCGGCGACCGCTATCACAATCTGTTCCCGCTGTTGTACGTCGATGGCGTGTCGCAGCGGCTCCGCCGCTATCGTCCCGACCGGCGTGTGCTCATTCTGGCACGCGCGGCGTATCTCGGCTCGCAGCGGACCGGGGCGATCTTCTGGTCATCCGACATCGAGCCGTCGTGGGAGGCGCTCAGGCACCAGATCCCAACGGGTCTCGACATGACCGCATCCGGCATTGCCTACTGGGGCAACGATATCGGCGGCTGGCAGCCCCTGCCGCCGACTTCGTCCGCCACCCATCCGCCGCTGATCGACCCTTCCGGCGCCCGCGATGTCGTCGGTCATGACGATGACTACCCGGAGCTCTTCACGCGCTGGTTCGAATACGGCACCTTCCTGCCGACCTTGCGTATCCATGGGGAGCGCAAGCACACGGAGATCTGGGCCTATGGCCCGCAGGCCGAGATGATTCTCGCCCGCTACGATCGCCTGCGGTATCGGCTGATACCCTACCTCTACTCCCTCGCCTGGCATACCTACCAGACCGGTGCGCCGTTCATGCGGGCGTTGTGGATGGACTTCCCACACGACCCAAAGGTCGCGACGATCGGCAATGAGTACATGCTCGGGCCCGACTTCCTGGTGGCGCCAGTGACGACTCAGGGGCAGATCCGCAAGCAGGTATACCTCCCCGCCGGCACGGACTGGTACGACTACTGGACCAACACCAGGCTGTCCGGAGGGCAGACGGTCACGGTGGCTGCGCCGATCGATCGCATCCCGGTGTTCGTGCGCGCGGGCTCCATCCTGCCGTTGGGGGCGGTAGTGCCGAGCACGGCGACGCCGCAGGCCATAGAGCGCATCGAAGTCTATCCCGGGCGCGATGCGGACTTCGACCTGTACGACGATGATGGGATCAGCTACTCCTATGAGCGTGGCGGCGGCCGTGTGACCCATCTTCACTGGGATGATGCCGCTCATCGCCTCACGTCGAGCGGCAGCGACAGGATCCTCCGCGGTCCGGTGAAGTCTCTGCTGGAGGTGGTGAGCGCCCGAAATGCCTTAAGATAGCGGCCCATGAAGCCATACGTAGTCTGCCACATGGTGGCCAGCGTCGACGGGCGCATCCTCAACAGCCGATGGCGACCGCGAACCCGCGACAGCGGCGATCTCTTCGAGCGGTTACACATCAAACTCGGTGGTGATGCCTGGGTGGTGGGCCGGGTGACCGGACAGGAATTCGCGAAGGCGAAAGCCTACGATGCTCAGGTGGACCGGACCCACGGCCGGGAGCCCTGGCTCGCGCGCCGCGACGCCGAGACATGCGGAGTTGTGTTGGATGCGCACGGCAGGATTGCCTGGGGCCGAGCCGACATCGGCGGTGACCCGATCGTCGTCGTGCTGACCGAGCAGGTCTCCGACGCGCACCTTGCCGGACTGCGCAAGGACGGTGTCTCCTACTTCTTCGCCGGCGGGCGGCAGCTCGATCTCGCCGCCGCGCTCGAGTTTCTCAATCGCGAGCTCGGCGTCGAGCGGCTGCTGGTCGAGGGCGGCGGCGGCAGCAACGGCGCGTTCCTGCGTGCCGGGCTCATCGACGAGATCAGCCTCGCCATACTTCCGGCGGTCGACGGGTCGAAGGGCGCACCGAGCGTTTTCGACTCGACCGAGGGGGAAGCCGAGCTGCGAGCGCCTGTCGAGCAGATGTCGCTCGAGAGCTGCGAGGTACTGGACGGGGGCGCCGTTTGGCTCCGATATCGCCTCCGGAACGAGGGCAAGCCGGCCCGGAGCGATGTGTTATGACTTCATCCATCGTCCGCCTCGACGGCGTCGTCTCATGGGAGGAGTGTGGTCCGGCGCCGGATCGCATTCTGCAAGGCCAACCGGTGCACCGCGCGTGCAACGCGTTCACCGATACGAGCAGCCAGTTCTTCTGCGGGCGCTGGTCCTCGAGTCCCGGCAGATGGCGCGTGCGTTACACGGAGAACGAGCTCTGCGTCATCACGGCAGGCCGAGTGACGATCGAGAGCGTTGCGGGGGAGCGGCAGTCATTCGCAACGGGCGATGCTTTCGTGGTGCCTGCGGGGTTCGAGGGGACCTGGACCGTTCACGAGGAATGCACCAAGGTTTACGCGATCTTCGAGCCGCGGGCGTAGCCGCGCTCAACGACTCGCCGCTGCCTGCTTCACGATTGCCTCCGCCGCGTTGGCCTCCAGAACCCAGGTGGCGGCGGCATCGACGGTGTATTCGTCCTCGAACCAGAGGAACCCGAAGTTGGTGATGCACTCCGGGAAGTCCGGCTTGATGACGACGTAGCCCGGGATCATGCCGCCGGGGATGAAGGTATTGTCGGCGCGATTGTTGCCGTAGGCCTGCAGCTTCGAGGATGTGCCGATCCCCGAGATATACGACACGCTGGAGACCGGGTGCGTGCCGAGCAGGTAGTTGGCGGCCCGCAGGGTGTATTCCGGGCCGACGATATCGGGGAACGTCTCGTGCAGGAAATACATCTGTGCGCCGAACTCCGCCACTTCGGCCGAGCCGCCCCATGCGCCCAGGGTGGGGGGTACGCCGAAGGGCGTCGTCGCCAGATAGCCATTCAACCACGGGACGAAGGCCTTGACCGTTGCCTCGAGCCGGCTGCGGTAATCAGCGCTGAGATAGGGGAGGGCCCGGACCGCCGACCAGCCGCCGAATGCGATCTGCTCGGGTGTCGACGGAAAGAGTTTCTCGACCCGTGCCTTGTAGGGCTCCGCGCCGTGGGTCGCTATCGTCAGCTCCAGAGCGGCCGACCACTCCGGTGAGCCGAGCCCGAACTCGCGATACCCCCTTTCCCCTTCGACGTGACTCGGGAGATGGCCCTGGAGGGGATGAGCCTCTGCCTCGTTCCAGAGCCTGACGGCTGCATCCAGGCATTGCTTCGCGAGCGGATCGTTCCAACCCTTCAAGGTGCGGGAAGCGGCCGCCAACGATGCCGCGGCACCGTATTCCATGCTGGGGGATGTCATGGTCCAAGCCCAACGGGCGTCCGGATTGTTGGAGTAGACGCCCGTCTGCGATGCGCCATCGCCAATGTACGTGTACCACTTGAGGTAGGGTGATTGGATACCTATGAAAGGATGGCCGACCGCACGAATCTGAGCGAGCGTTTGCAGAACGCCGTGCTCAACTTGCTCGATGACATCCGGGATGCCGTCCGGGCGGTGCATCTCCACCGAGCGGGCCTTTTCGTTGACCGACAGCTCGTCCCACTTCATGTGGAAGGTCTCGTACGCGAGCGAGAGGTTCAGTATGGTTCCATACTGACCGAAGGCGTCGTTGTCGAAGTCCCCCGCGTCGAACCAGCCGCCGACATTCAGGCCGGGAATGTGCTGTCCGGGCGCGTAGGGAGACTCGGTACTGGGGCCCATCCAATAGCCGTCGAAGTGAGTCAGGTTCGGCGGCGCCTGCAGAGCATCGGTGATGTGCGCGATGCCGTGCCATACGCGGTAGGCATCGCGCACCGATACGTGATCCATTTGCACGGCCAAGTAGCCATCGAGCGTGGTTTGCCACGTCTTGTCGTAGACGTCCGGGGCAATGGGGAACACATTCGTACGCTGACCGGCATATTCGATTACGTAAAGACCGGCATCTTTGACCTTGGAGAAGTCGAAGTTCGCGTAGTCGTAACGCAGCCATGGCTTGGGAGTGGAGACCGGGCCCTCGAAGACCTTCCGGTAAGTACCGTCATCCGCAAGCCGCAGCACTGCCGCCGTGCGTGGAGCCTCGAGCCTCGGGTCGAGCTCGATCACCGCGACTTTCGGCAGGTCGGCGGCGTAGCCGGCCTGGCTGTGCCCGATCACGGGAGGCCGGGTCCAGTTGGGGATGTAGCTCGGACGGATATGCCACACGATGGCGTCCCGCGTCTTGCCGGCGGGAATGAGCGTGCGCAGCACATACCAGCCGTTCTGCGCCTCGTCGCGTCCATCATAAAGAAGGAGCGGTCCGGTCTCGGAGGTCACGCCGATCCGATCGAGCGGGTCGTCCACCGCCAGTGTCATGCTCTTGCCTGTCGCGAGAGGAAGCGGTTGGGTGTAGCCCTTGTCCGGTGCCACTGCTCCACGTACCACAGACTCTTCGGGTCTCCGGGCTTGGGGGGAGCCACCGTCATCCGACTCTCGGGGCTGCGGGGGAAGACGCCGAACACCTTGTCATCGACCGAGTAGGCCTTGTCCATGTATATGGAAGGCAGGAGCTCCAGATTGAACCCGGCCCGTCCGCTCAGCGTCGCCGGCAGCGGTTTGTCGAGATTCACGCTGACCCGCATTCCGCCGGGCTCGGCCGCAACCACCACATGGTAATGGAAGTGGTACTCCGGATAAGACTCGGAGGCGGTGAGGCGATCGTGCTGCCTGTCGGCGTGGCGGGCGATGAGATGCGGAATCGGATCCCATTGCTCCGGCGTGGGCAGCAGACGCACGCTGCCGTTGGTGGCGACACGATGACCGTGCAGGATGATCTGCATGGCCGCATTCTTCTGGTCGAAGAAGATGGGGCTGTAGTTGTCGTCATACAGCATGACGCTGACACCCGGCGCATCGAGGTAGCCGCCGTCCGTTACCTTCATCGTCAGGGCGGTGCCGGCGGCCGCGTGCCCTTGAAACGGAACGATGAGCAGAGTCATCGCCAAAGCGGTTAGCGATCGAGGGCGCATGCAGCGACTCCAATGGTGACGGCCCCGTTACTGGTACCGCTACCATAACACATCCGGCGCCGCCCGGGAGGCGCAGGAAGTTTCCGCTCATCTGCGCTATTCTCGCGCCCGCGGCAACCCGGAGTCATGAGCATGAAATCCCAGATCAAAGGCACCACGATGCCCGTACTCGAGATCGGCCTGGAGCCTGGCGATCGCATCGTCGCCGAGCCGGGTGAGTTCTCGTGGATGACGGATGCCGTGCAGATGCGCACCACCGCCTATACGGCCGGAGCGCGCGGCCTCTGGGGCGCGCTCGGGCGCGCTTTCTCCGGCGGCGGGCTCTTCATGACCGAGTACTCGGCGCCGGCGGGCCGCGGAGTCATCGCCTTCGCCGCGAAAATTCCCGGCGCGATCATGCAGGTCGACGTGCCGAGCGGACACTCGTACCTCATTCATCGCCACGGCTTTCTCTGCGGCACCGAGGGACTGCAGCTCGCAACGGGATTTCAGCGCTCTCTTGGCGCCGGCATCTTCGGCGGCGACGGCTTCCTGCTGCAGCGCCTGACCGGTCCCTGCACCGCGTGGGTCGAGCTCGGCGGGGAGGTGGTGACTTACGACCTCGCTCCCGGCGAGACGTTGCAGGTGCATCCCGGACACATCGGTATGTTCCAGGACAGCGTCAACTTCGACATCACGTTCCTACGCGGCTTCGCCAACGTGATCTTCGGGGGCGATGGCCTCTTCGTGGCGCGACTGACCGGACCCGGCAAGGTCTGGCTGCAAAGCCTGACGGTACCGAATCTCGCGCACGCCCTGGCGCCATATATGGGCGGTGAGTCGCGGCAGAACGTGCAGAGCGGCGTCGCGGGGGGAATCGCCGGCGCCGTGTTGCGCGACGTATTCGGCGGCAACCGCTGACAGCGCGACAGGCGGCCTGTTGACACGATGTTTTCGCCCTGGTACCTTGTGTAACCAAGGTAGCTTGATTGGCAATAAACGGCAGCGAAAAACTGGCTTCGATTCGCAAGGGGCTTCTGGAGCTCGTCATCCTGAAGGTCGTTGCGGCGGAGAAGGTATACGTAGCCGACATGCTGAAGCTGCTGAGTGATACCGAGTTCGCGACGCAGGAGGGGACGCTGTACCCACTACTGAGCAAGCTGCGCCGGGAGCAGCTCGTGGACTATGAATGGAAGGAATCCGACGCCGGCCCACCGCGCAAGTATTACAAGCTGACAGCGCAGGGCCGTACCCAACTTGCGGCGCTGAACGACTACTGGAAAGAGCTGAATCGAACCCTGGCAGAACTCGAGAAGTAGCCATGCAGAAAGTGGTCGGCATCAACCTCAACGGCAATGCGTATCAGGTCGAGGAACCGGGCTACGAGGCGCTGCGCGCGTATCTACAAGGTGCCGAGAGCCGCCTGGAGAGCAATCCCGATCGCGCCGAGATCATGGCCGACCTGGAGCAGGCGATCGCCGAGAAGTGCGGCCGTTACCTCGGTCCGAGCAAGACGGTGGTCACCGCTGCGGAGATGGCGACCATCATTGCCGAGATCGGTCCGGTCGATAGCCCGGAAGCGACCGCGGAGGCGGGCCCGTCGGGTGAAGCCGACGCGACGGACACGGCAGGGAAGCAGGGTGGCCCGAGGCGGCTGTATCAGATTCGTCAGGGCGCCATGATCTCCGGTGTCTGCAACGGCATCGCCGCGTTCTTCGCCATCGATGTCACGATAGTGCGCCTCGTGTTCGTGCTTCTGGCCTGCGTCACCTTCGGGGCCGGAGTCGTCGCTTACATCGTCATGGCAGTCGTAATCCCGTACGCCGACACGGCCGAGGATCGGGCGGCAGCCTATGGACTGCGTCTGAAAGCGCAGGAGCTGCTCGATCAGGCCAACCTGCATCGCGCGAGCGCGCGGGCGCGACGCGAGTGGCGGCGAGCCTGGAAATGGCAGCAGCGGGCGTGGCAGCGAAGCTGGGGCGAGCACTGGCAGAGTCATTGGGACCAGAAGCGGCGCCACTGGGATCGGGGCTGGGAGCGCATGGCGCAGACGCAGGCTGCGATGGCGACTGGCGCTGCGCCAATGGGTCCGTTCGGGCACGTCCTCGCCGGGATCACGTTGCCCGTATTTGCCGTCGTCAATGCGGCACTGTTCGTCGCCTGGATTCTGGTGATCATGTCGGCGCTGATGACCGGAGCGATCTTCGGCTGGCCGCTGCCGGCGGACTTGCCGCTATGGGGCACGCTGCTCATCCTGTGCGCCGTCTATCTCGTGCTGACCTCGCCGTTGCGCGCCGCCCGCCACGGCGCGCACCTGGCGTGGGGCCCGTACTACCCGATGTGGTCCGCGCTCTCGAGCGTGTTCTGGCTGGGATTCACTGCGCTCTTCCTCTGGCTGGCATATCAGCACCTGCCGCAGGTACACGCGTTGCTCGACCAACTGCCGTCGTTCTGGCGAAGCCGGCGGATATCCTTCGTCGTCTGACGACGCGGCCATGTCAGGGCCGCCCGGCCCAGGCGTATCGCAGCGCTGAAGCCCGGGCTTTGCATCGCAAAGTCTTGACATATCCCTCGGACCGGCTCATAAGAGCGACATAGCGGCGTCCGCTCCGATCCGAAAAACAACATCTCGCTGGAGGAGGCCTCATGCGCACGCATCCCGTAGGTCGCGTCGGCCGCGTATTGTTATCGGCGCCAGCACTCATTGCACTTTCGCTGTTGCCTGTCCTCGCTCAGGCGCAGCTCCTGAAGCCGCTGCCGCACGCCGCCGGTCATCCACCGGGCGCGATACACCCGCTCGCCGCCCTTGCCGCGCCTGCCGGAGGAAAAGGCTCCGGCGGCCCGGGTGCAGCGACCGGCACCTGGACTCCGCTCACCAACCAGATCAGCCTTTTCGACGGCATCGGCAACCCGATTCTCCTCTCTGACGGCAGCGTGCTCGTACAGGATGCGGGCTACAACGATTGGTATCGGCTGACGCCGGATCAGAATGGCAGCTACGTGAATGGCACGTGGACGCAGATAGCGCTTGCGCCTTACAACCCTCTCTACCACTCCACCGAGGTACTGCCCGACGGTCGCATGGTCATCGAGGGTGGCGAGTACCTGTGCACAGGGTTCGGCGATCCGACGACGGCAGCCTGTAATCCGGTCTGGACCAACCTCGGGGCCATTTACGACCCCGTCGCCAACGCATGGACCTCGATTGCCCCGCCTGATGGCTGGACGACGATCGGTGATGCGCAGAGCATCGTGCTCCCCGATGGCACCTACATGCAGGCCAACTGCTGCACCAACCAGTCGGCGCTGCTGAATCCGCGGACCCTGACCTGGACGCCGACCGGAGCCGGCAAGTTCGACCCGAATGACGAGGAGGGCTGGACGCTGCTGCCCAACGACGAAGTATTGGTCGTAGACGCGTACGTGCCCATCCCGCCGTTCCCCTACATTCCGACCGGAACCAACTCCGAGGTCTACAGTCCCTGGAGCGGTATGTGGTCGAGCGCAGGCAGCACGTCAGTGCAACTTTGGGATTCCGCGGCGGCCTGTGGTGGCGAGAACGTCGCGACTTTCGAGCTCGGCCCCGGCGTGCTGCGGCCCGACGGCACCGTATTCTACGAGGGCGCCAATTCGTGCGGGCCGGGCAATACGGCCATCTACGACAGCAGGCGAGGAAAGTGGCGACCCGGTCCGCAATTCCCGGGAGAGAATGACGCGGCCGATGCGCCAGCGGCATTGGAGCCCAATGGCAACGTGCTGACGATGGTGAGCCCGGGGTTCGGCGACGTTCCGTCGACGTTCCTGGAGTGGGATGGACACAAGCTGAGCGCGGCGCAGGCCACGCCCAACGCGGCGAACGACCCATCGTATTTCGGCAATATGCTCGTGTTGCCGACGGGCCAGATCATGCTCACGGATTTCTCGAACGACATCGAGATCTATACGCCGGTGGGCGGTCCCAGGCCGGACTGGAGGCCGGTCGTGGTGTTCACTTCGCCTGTTCTCGCCCCCGGGCACTCCTATTCCCTCGCCGGCATCCGCATGGGCGGCATGTCGCAGGGCGCGGCCTATGGCGATGACGCGCAGGGCAACAGCAATTTTCCGCTGGTTCGCATCACCAATCTGAGGACCGGCCACGTCTTCTACGGCCGCACTCACGATTTCAGCGTCGCGGTCGCCTCCAACGCCATCTCGTGGACGCGGTTCGAGGTGCCTGCGGGGCAGGAGCCGGGCCTGAGTCAGTTGCAGGTCGTGGCGAGCGGGATCGCCTCGAGTCCGGTGACGGTACTGGTGTTGGGCGGTTTCGGGCACTGAGCCCTAGGTAACCGTCACCCGATTGCGCCCGGTGCGCTTGCTCTCATAGAGCGCTGCATCGGCAGCCCTCGTGAGCACGCGCGGCGACACGTGTTGGTCGCCGCGGTGAGGCGCAAATCCCGAGATGCCGAAGCTTGCCGTGATCCGCAAGGGTCCCGCCGTGGTCGGACAGGGAGTGCTGCTGATGCGCTCGCACAGGCGCTGCGCAACGAGGAGAGCCTTGGGAATGGCGACCTCGGGCAGGACGATCGCGAATTCCTCGCCGCCGATGCGCGCCACCCAGTCCTCTCCCAGGCGCAATCCGTGCGTGAGGCGGCCCGCGAATTCGCGCAGCACCTCATCGCCGACCTCGTGGCCGTGCGAGTCATTCACTGTCTTGAAGTAGTCTATGTCGCACGTGATCAGCGACAACGAGCGGCGCAGCCGCACCGCGCGCTCCACCTCGCGCGGGAACTCGTGCTCGAAGAAGCGGCGGCTGCCGCAGCGCGTGAGCTCGTCGATGGTCGAGAGGATGCGATTGTCAGTGAGCGCCAGCTGCAGGGCAGCTGCGAGACTCGCGATGCGGCGCGCGGTCGTCAGGTGAGCCCAGAACTCCTCGCCATTGGCTTCGGCGGGCATGCAGTCGTTGGCCCCTTTGCGGAGCGCCTCGCGGCCGCCCACCGTGCCGTCGATGTCGATATACACCACGTGTGTCGCCGAGCCCGCATGAAGTTGGCGCATTGCCTGCACCAGCTCCAGCTGGTCGGTGAAAAGCAGCGCATGGGTATGCGCTTCGAGGCTGGCCAGAGCCTCCGTCGTCGAGTCGACGGACTCGACTTCGATGTTGGCATTCAGGAGCCATTTGACGAAACGCTCGCGCACGTCGCGCGGTCCGAGCGCGAGCAGCGCGACCGGAACCGGAGGATGCCGCCGCAGCACGTTGGACAGCACCGACCCGTCTTCGTGCCTCAGGGCGCGATCGAGAATTGCCTGCCGCTCGATGAGATAGGTGGCGGTGCTGCTCGCATCGGTATCCGTCTCCGCCGCCGCCTCCGCCTCGCTCTTGCGGCGGTCGGGGCGCTGCGCGCGCGCCGCTTCCTTGCGCGCATCGAGCACTGAGCTGACGACACCCGCCAGCCGCTCGAGATCGGCCTTCGCGAGGAACCCAGCGGCGCCTTGCTCGGTGGCTACCTTGGCCGCGGACGCGTCGGGGTTGCCGCTGACGAAGATGAAGGGCGTGCCGGGAGATTCCGCCCGCACGATGGCGAGTGCCGACAGGCCGTCGAAGCCCGGAACGTTCGAGTCGGAGAGAATCACGTCGGGTGAGCGCCCGAGTGCCTGGCGAAACTCGGCCTCGCTCTCCACGCGCTCGAACGAGCAGTCGATGCCGGCGTGCTTGAGCATTCGGCAGGATGACTCCGCCGCCGCTGCATCATCCTCGAGAACCAGCATTCGAATCATTTCAATCCCATGGGCCGCACGAGCTGAGTAACGCTTTCGCGATCTTCCCGTGCACGAGTCTTCCGCCAATAATATGTTAAATCACTCGGGTGGAACAGTCGCGGGCGCTCAGGCAGGCTCATCCGGCCGCTTGCTGAGCAGCGCCCGGATGATGCCGAGAATTGCATCGGTGCTGGCAGTTTTTGCAATGCTGCAGTCATACGGCTTCGAGTCCTCGTCCGTCATGTCCTTGCCGGTGTAGAGGACGAGTGGAATATCAGCGGTGTGATCGCGTTCCCGCAGCTCCCGGCAGAGCGCGAGTCCGCTCATTCGCGGCATCTCGCAGTCGGTGATGATGAGATCGGGCCTCCGCTTCGCGACGCTGCTCAGGGCCTCCTGCGCGCTGCGCGCCGTGGCGACCTCGAACCCGAGGAACGAGAGCAGAAGCTGTAACGCGGCGAGAGTATCGGTGTCGTCATCTACAACCAGGATCAAGGCCGCCGGGCCGCTCGTGGCGGCGGTACCGCCGGGCTTCCCGTCGAACTCCATAACCGTGCCTCCCGGTCGCGGCACCAACGCGCTTCGAGCGCGCTCCAATGCCGCGCCCTGGGCACGGCCCTGCATTAACCATGCCGCGAACAGTGTCGCCATCAGGTAACTCCGCCGCCGTACTTGTCATGCAGACGCCCGGCGTGCTATGAATAAAGCGATGCCCGACTCCCGCTCCAACCGCCGTGCGTACTATCGATTTTATTGGCCGCGTTCGCGGGCGGTTGGCGGGCTGTCGTCCATGACGTAGTCGAGACGAAAAACACCCGAAGAAACCGCCAGTCCCCTGGCGGTTTTTTTTGGCCCGGGGACTCTCAACCCGGAGCCACCATGCATTCCCAGACAGACGATCTCCGCATCCGCGGAATGACCGAGCTCGCGACGCCCGAGGAGGTGATCCGCGAGCTTCCCTGCACCGATCGCGCCGCCGCCACCGTGAGTGGTGCCCGCCGGGCATTGCAGCAGAGCCTGCACGGCCGCGACGATCGGCTCACCGTGGTGATCGGGCCATGCTCGATACACGACGTGCATGCCGCCCGCGAATATGCGCAGCGCCTCGCACCCGAGCGTGCTCGACTGGGCGGTGAGCTCGAGATCGTCATGCGGGTCTACTTCGAGAAACCCAGGACGACCGTCGGCTGGAAGGGCCTCATCAACGATCCGGACCTCGACGGCAGTTTCCGCATCAATGAGGGTCTGCGGCTCGCGCGCCGACTGTTGGTCGACATCAACGAGCTCGGCCTGCCGGCCGGATGCGAGTTCCTGGACATCATCACGCCGCAGTACATCGCGGACCTCGTTGCCTGGGGCGCCGTCGGCGCGCGCACCACCGAGAGTCAGGTCCACCGCGAGCTCGCCTCGGGTCTCTCCTGTCCGATCGGCTTCAAGAACGGAACCGACGGCAATGTGCGGGTGGCGGTGGACGCGGTACGCGCCGCCTCGCAGCCGCATCACTTCCTCGCTGTCACCAAACAGGGCCACAGCGCGATCGCGGCAACCTCGGGCAACGCCGACTGCCACGTAATCCTGCGGGGCGGCAGAGCGCCCAATTTCGATGCCGCGGGCGTCGAGTCCGCATGCCGCGAGATGACGGCTGCAGGTGTCGCCACCCGGTTGATGATCGATGCGAGCCACGGCAACAGCGGCAAGCGTCCGGAGCAGCAGCCGGTCGTGATCGAGGACATCGCCGCGCAGATCGAGGCGGGCGACAGGCGGATCGGTGGTGTCATGATCGAGAGCAATCTGGTCGCGGGCCGGCAGGAGTTGGTGGCCGGCCGGCCGTTGCTATACGGTCAGAGCATCACGGACGGGTGTATCGACTGGCGGACCTCGGTCAGAGCGCTGGAGCGGCTCGCGGCCGCGGTCGCGCGGCAGCGAGAGCGGGCGGCGCCCGGATTACTGATCGGGACTTGCGCTTGAATTGAAGGGATCCGGGGATTCAGCCATTCTTGGGCTCTGACAATCAAGAAACCTGCGAAGAGGGGGAAGCCATGTCGAAGTCGCGACGCGAGTTCCTGGTCTCGTCCGCCGCGTTGCTCGGTGCGGGCGCCGGCAGCTCGCAAGGTGCCGCCAAGCACGCCGCACCCGCGGGTAGCCTGCCATCAGGCTCACCACCGGTATTCGGGACGGCGACCGGCGTCGGGCCGGAAGTAACGGCGGCCACTTTCGCCGATGCTGAAAAATTGATGCGTGTGCAGATGACTGCCGCCGACCGTGCGCAGGCTGCCTCGAACTGGCGCGGCAGCATGGCCCCCGTCTACGAGCGGCGCACGGGCCCGCGCAAAGTCGACCTCGAGCCAGGTCTCGCGCCGTACTCGCAGTGGAATCCGGTCCTGTCGGGACGCACTCCCATGCCGCGGACCGATGAGTTCGTAGGCAGCGGACGGGACCCGGGCCCGCTGCCGGCGAGCGATGCCGCTATTGCCTTGGCGCCGTTGTGGAAGCTCGCGCACTGGGTGCAGGCGCGGCAACTGCAATCCGAGCGGCTGACCGAGCTCTACCTGCAGCGCATTCGCACCCTCGATCCACGTTTGAGGTGCGTGATCACCGTTACGCGCGACCTTGCTCTCGAGCAGGCGAGGAGGGCGGACCAGGAGATCGCAGCGGGCCACTACCGCGGCCCGCTGCACGGCATTCCCTGGGGACCCAAGGATCTTCTGGACACCGCCGGCATCCCGACGACCTACGGTGCCGAGCCCTTCAGGAATCGTGTGCCGGCAACGGACGCGGCCGTCGTACGGCGCCTGCACGAGGCAGGGGCCGTGCTCATAGCGAAACTGAGCATGGGCGCATTGGCACTGAACGACGTCTGGTTCGGCGGACAGACGATGAATCCGTGGCTTTTGGAAGAGGGTTCGGGCGGCTCGAGCGCCGGCCCCGGCGCCGCGACCGCGGCCGGCCTCGTCGGATTTTCGATTGGCAGCGAGACCGAGGGCAGCATCGTCGATCCGAGCACCCGCTGTGGGGTGTGCGGCCTACGCCCGACTTTTGGACGGGTGCCTCGGACGGGAGCGATGACGTTGTGCTGGTCACTCGACAAGCTCGGGCCGATCACGCGCAGCGTCGAAGACACGCTGCTGGTCCTTCGTGCGATCTCCGGGCCTGATGCGGGTGATCTCTCCAGCGTGCCGAGCGTACTCGATTTTGATGCCCGGGCCGGCGTCAGGGGATTGCGCGTCGGCTACTTCCCGCGCTGGCAGCGCGAGGCGACGGATGTCGACCGGAATGCGCTGCAGCAGCTCAGCTCGCTCGGTCTCCAAGCGGTGGCGGTCGAGCTGCCCGACTGGCCCTACGACTCGCTGAATACCATCCTGTTCGCCGAGTCGGCGGCGGCATTCGAGGAGCTGACGTTGAGCGGCAAGGTGGATCAGCTGCGGATGCAGACACCCGATGCATGGCCCAACACCTTCCGCCAGTCGCGCTTTCTCTCCGCGGTCGATTTCGTGCAGGCCGATCGTCTGCGGCGCGCGGTGGCGCAGGAGATGGACACGCTCTTCTCGAAGGTCGACCTGCTGCTGGTACCGTCGCTGCGCGATGAGATGCTGACGATCGGCAATTTCACCGGTTATCCGTCGTTGACGTTGCGGGCGGGCTTCATCCAGGTGACCGAGGCCCGCAGCGACTGGGCCCCCGATCCGCGCCGGCCGCTGCCGCGCTTCGATTCGCCGCGCCGCGTGCCGCAGAGCGTCACCCTGGTGGGGCGCCTGTTCGATGAGGGAATGCTGGGCCGCGTCGGGCTGGCGCTCGAGCATGCGCTCGGCGTGCAGGATGAGCCCCCGCCAGGATTCGCATGAGCTGCGGGCGGCGCCCGGCGCTATAGAGGCGGCAGCGCCAACAGTACGGCTTTGTGCCTGATCGTCACGTAGCGGGCGAGCGAAGGATCTAGGCCGACGGCGGTGCGCAGATCGCTGAAGGCGCGCGGCTGGTTGCCCAGATCGCCGAGGGCCACGCTGCGCAGGTAATAGGCCCGAGCCAGATTGGGGGCGAATTGGATCGCCTGCGCTTCGTCCCGGATGGCGCCTTCGTAGTTATGTTGATTCAGGTGCACCTGTCCGCGCGCGCTCCACACGGTCGCATTCTTTGGTTGCAGCAGAATCGCTCGCGAGTAATCCGTGAGCGCGCCGGTGAAATCACCCTGAGCGACGTGGATTCTCGCCCGCTGCAGCAGCGCCGGAACGAAGTTGGAGTCGATCGTCAGCGAGGTATCGAAGTCCCGTAACGCCGCCTGGTCGTCGGACTGGGCTGCCGCGACGAGCCCACGGTCGTAATAGAGGTCGGCATTGCGGGGAGTCAGCTCGATCGCCGCGGAATAATCGGCGCGCGCATGCTGCCAGCTGCCATAGGCAAAGTACGCCCACGCCCGGCTCGCAAGGACCACGGAGCGGCTGTCGCCCGGGAGAACGCCGAGGCCGAGCGATTGCGTGCAAGCCTGAATGACTGCGGGCGCCCCGGCGTTTGCGGCGGGCTTCAGACACGCCTCGAGCACGTTGCGTTTCCGGGCCTGGAGCTGGATCTCGCACGAAGTCAACAACGTCAATTCGGAGGCGTCGATCCGCGGGTGTACGCCAACCTCATTCCAGATGCATTTGTTGAAGTGATCCGGCGCAAGGTTTGGCGGCTGCCGCTCCGGATGGTTGGTAACTTGGGCTTGTGCCGCCGTCCCGGCCAGGATGAGCAGGGCGGGGAGTTGCAGGGACGAGAAGAGACGTCGCATGGGTTACGTCCCGAGGTTCGACGTATTGAATTGAGGCTACCACTCGAATGCCGCAAGTCAAGTTTCTTGAACTCGCGTCAATGTGTCGCCAATATCCGGGCACCATGACGGTTGCTGCCCTGCCCAATATGTTAGACCGGAGAATCAGTGTCGCCCCGATGATGGGGCGCACGGACCGTCACTGCCGCTATTTCCTGCGCGGCTTCTCGGCACGGATGCTCCTCTACACGGAGATGATCCCGGCAGCCGATCTGACGCACGAAGATTGCGCCCGAATCCTCGAGTTCGACCCCGAGGAGCACCCCGTCGCGCTGCAGCTTGGCGGCTGCGACCCGCGGGAGCTGGCGGCCGCGGCCCGCAGGGGGGAGCAGGCGGGGTACGACGAGATCAACCTGAACTGCGGCTGCCCGAGCGACCGCGCTACAGGCGGCGTGTTCGGCGCCTATCTGATGCAGCGGCCGGAAACAGTCGTGGCGTGCGTGGCCGCCATGCGTGCCGCCGTTCGTGTGCCCGTGACGGTCAAGATGCGGATCGGAGTCATCGAGGGCCGCGGCAAGGCCGCCATCGAGGCCAGCCGCCGCTTCGACGAGGCGGAGCGAGCTGCGCTTTGTCGTTTTGTGGGCGACGTGCGCGATGCCGGCTGCGATGCGGTGATCGTCCATGCGCGCAAGGCAGTGCTCGGTGGATTGTCGGCGCAGGACAATCGGGAGATTCCGCCATTGCAATACGACGTCGTGGGCGACGTGAAGAGGGCTTTTCCCGACTTGCAGGTCGTGGTCAATGGCGGCCTGCGCGACCCCGGCGCGATTCTGCGGGCGTTGGCGGGTCTGGATGGCATCATGCTCGGGCGCGAGGCATATCACCGTCCGATAGTTCTCGCCCGGCTCGATGCGCTCGTGTTCGGTGGCGAGCCGAGCATCGATGCTGTTGCACGCGCGCGCGCCTTGGAGCGCATGCAGCGCTACACGGAGCGGCAGCTGGCGCGCGGCGAAAGGCTGACCGCGGTCGTCCGTCACCTGCAGGGTCTATATGAGGGCGAGCCCGGTGCGAGCGAGTTCCGGCGCATATTGAGCCAGGGTGCGCGACGTCCGGGTACGGGCGCGGAGGTGTTGGCTCAAGCCGTCGCAGGCGCCGAAGGCTCGGGGCAGTGAGCCTCGGGATTACCTGCTATTTGCGCGCCAGAGTGAGCGGACTCTGCATGGCGTCCTCGAGTCGTCCGAGCGCCTGCTGGGCGCGCAGCAGCGCGTCGAGCCGGTTCCGCGCACCGGCTTCGTAGGCCAGGCGGGCATTCGCCAGGTCGAGCGCCTGCAGCTCCCCGGCTGCGACCTGCGCGTCGACGGAGGTGAGCTGCCGCCCCAGGCTGCGCAGCAGCGAGTCGGCCGTCATGAGCTGCTCGCGGGCGGAATCGTAGGCGGCGAGCGAGCCATCGATCTCGGTGACGGCGGCCGTTTGCACCGTCAGGAAGTGAGCGGCGGCGAGTGTGCGTTGCGCCCTGGCCTCGGCGATCGGGCCCTGATTGCGGTTGAGGATGGGCAGGGGCAGTGAGAGCCCGAGCTCCCATTCCCTGTCCCCGGTGAGCTGCGCGTTCCATTCGAACCCGGGTCCGAGATCGATATCCGGCCACTGGCGCGCGATCTGCAGTTGCAGGGCTGACTGGCTGGCCGCGTAACGCTCGAGGGCGGCCCGGACGTCCGCGCGCTCGAGCAGCGCCTGTTGCCGCACCCGGGGGCGGGTCAGATCCAGGGGGATATTCCGCAGATCGACGTAGGAGAATCTCGCACCGTCGAGGGCATGGAGCGGCACTCCGAGGGCACCGGCCAGAGCGATGCGGGATTGCTGCAGCTCACCTCGAGCCGCCTGCTTCGCAAGCGTCGCACGATCCAACGCGATGCGAGCCTCCGCCACCTCGTAACTCGAGACATTGCCGGCAGTGAGCTGGCCCTCGAGCAGATGGACGACCTTCTGCTGCGTCGACTCTTCACGTGCGAAGAGCGACTCCGCACGTTGCGCCGCATAGAGCTCGAGAAGCGCCAGCCGCAGCCGGCTGCGCGCGTGCCAGACCATGCCGACCAGGTCCCAGCGGGCCGCCGCGGCCAGATGTTGCGCTTCCGAGAGACGGTAGCCGCGCTTGCCGGCGGTCTCGATCGGCCAGTCGAGCGACAGGGGTACGATCCAGGGATGCACCGCCCCGGGCACACCGGCATCATAGCCGGGCGTCACGGAGAGCGAAGGGTTCGGTCGCTCCGCCGCGGTGATCCGGGCGGCTCGTGCGGCGAGCAGCCTCGCGCGGGCCTCGGCCAGCGCAGGCTGGTAGTAGACCGCCGTGAGCGTCAGCGGTCTGAGATTCCACGCGGCTCCCGGTGCCGGTGCCGCAACCTGGTTGGACTCGAGGAAGGCGCGCAACCCGGGTGCCTCGAGTGAGCGCGAGTCGAAGCCTGCGATGCTCGCCTGCGCCGACAGGGGCTTTGGCTGAAAGTGGATGCAGCCGGCGAGTTGGCTGGCGCAAGCCAGGACAAATAAGCCGCAGGCAGCGCGCACGCTGTGCCTCGCCCGGATGACCATCGAGGCACTATACTGCAAAGCGCCGTGGCAGGGCCCACCTGCTGCTCTAATGGAACAGATGGTGCCTGTTGTTCCATTCTTCGCGCACTGTCCCCGCCTGGCGCGCTCCTGATGGTCATTTTCAGTTGGTCTGTTAGGATTTCCGCCGATGACGCCGCTCAGATACCTGCTTCTGCCGGCCTGCGTCGCGCTGCTGCTCTCGACGCCGCTGAACGCCGCCGCTGAGACGGAAGCGCCGGCCGCCGACAGCCAGAGCAACGCGCCGCCGGCGCTCAGTGCCGCGCAACAGCGCGCAGTCGGTCTGGTCATCGCCACAGCGCAGGCAGCAAAGCTGCCGCAGGGCACCGACGCCTTCGGCCGGGTGCTCGACCCTTCGCAACTGGTGGCCGATGCCGGCCGGCTCGATTCTTCACGGGCCGCCGCGCAGGCGGCCGGGGCGGAGACCGCGCGGCTGAAGGGGCTGTATCGAGGCGCTAACGCGTCGCTGAAGGCGTTGCAGGCGGCCGAGGCGGCAGAGGTCGAAGCGCAGGTCCGGGTAAGAGAGGCGCAGGCCGAGCTCCTGCTGCGCTGGGGGCCGCTCGCGCAGCTCGACGATGCCCAACGCGCCAGGCTGATCGGGCAGCTTGCCGCCGGCCGTCAACTGCTGCTGCGAGCCGACTTGCCGGGCCGCCACAGTCTGGGCGCGATTCCAAAGCAGGCGCTCGTCGATGTCGACGGGGTCGAAGTACCGGCGCATGTGCTCGGTCCGCTGCCGCAGGCGGCGCAGCAGATGCAGAGCGTCGGTCTGCTGCTGCAGATCGTGTCTCCGCCCGCCGGTCTCGGAGCGGGTGCCCAGCTACCCGTAATGCTCGAAGGCAGCGTGCTCGACGGATGCGTGGTCCCCGCAGGAGCGCTGCTCTACGGAGAGCAGGGCGCCTACGTCTACCACCTGCTGCCCGACAAGGCGAAGGACGGCGATGCGCGTTTCGCGTCACAGCCCGTTACTCTGGTGCAGCGGGTTGGCGACGGCTGGCTGGTGACGGGGCTCCAGACCGGTGACCGTATCGTCGTTCGCGGCGCTGGTGTGCTGTGGTCGATGCAGGGGCTGGGCAACATTTCCGACGAAGACACTGACTGATGCTCAGCGCCATCGTTCGCGCCTCGCTGGCGCACCCGCGCATCGTTACCGCGCTGTCGATACTGATCGCCATCCTGAGCTTCGGCGCGCTGCTCAACGCGAACTTCGACGTGTTCCCGGACTTCGCACCGCCGCATGTGCTGGTGCAGACCGAGGCGCCGGGACTCGACGCGCAGCAGGTGGAGGCTCAGGTCACACGGCCTCTGGAAGGGCTTCTGGCGGGCACGCAAGACGTCGCGACAGTGCGCTCGACGTCGAGCCAGGGTCTGTCGGCGATCCAGGTGGTGTTCAATCACCGCGGCGATCCATATCGACAGCGCCAGGTGGTGACCGAGCGGCTGGCGGAAACCGCCGGCATCCTGCCTGCCGGCGTAGGTCCGCCGCTGCTGTCGCCGCTGTCGTCTTCCATGGAGTATCTGGTGCACTTCGGCTTCACCAGCGACCGGCTGACGCCGGTGCAGCTGCGTGGAGTCGTGCGCTGGGTGGTCGAGCCGCAGATCCTGGCGGTCCCGGGGGTGGCGCAAGTGCAGCTGTTTGGCGGGGCCGAGCTCGAGCGCCAGGTGATGGTCGACCCGCAGAAGCTGGTCGCCGAGCGATTGACCCTGGATGATATATACAGCGCTACCCGGCGTGCGACGGAGTTGGTCGGCGGTGGCTACATCGACACGCCATCGCAACGCATCGTATTGCGCGCGCAGGCGCCGGGCGCGACACCGCAGGCCCTGTCGCAGGAGGTACTGGCGACCCGCGATGGCTTGCCGATCCGGCTCGGCGATGTCGCTACCGTGCGCGATGCCACGGTGCCCCGCTTTGGCGATGCCATCATAGGTGATGAGCCCGGGATCCTGGTCGAGACCTCGACGCAGTATGGCGCCAACATGCTGACCGCGACGCGCGCGCTGGAACAACGGCTGAATCAGCTGGCGCCGGCGCTGAAGAGGGAGGGTGTGATCTACCACCCGGCCCTGCTGCGGCCGGCGAGCTTCATCGAGACCGCGCTCGACAGGTTGCGCGCGTCCCTGCTGATCGGCGCGGTGCTGGTGGTGCTGCTGCTGCTCGTGACCCTGCGGGACTGGCGCGGCGCGCTGATCTCGTTCTCATCGATACCGCTGTCGCTGCTTGCCACTGTCTGGATTCTGGAGATGTTCGGGCTGTCGCTGAACACCATGACCATCGGCGGCCTGGTAGTGGCGCTCGGTGTGGTCGTTGACGACGCGGTGATCGATGTCGAGAACATCACCCGCAGGCGTCGCAATGCCGGCGCTCGGGGCGAGGAACTCGATGCCCGCGAGCTCTTCGTCGGTGCCTCGCTGGAAGTACGGCTGCCGGTGTTCTATGCGACCACCGCGGTGGCGGTGGCGTTGCTGCCGATATTCATGCTTACCGGCATCCAGGGCACTTTCTTTCGGCCGCTGTCGTTGGCTTTTCTGCTCGCCGTCGGCATCTCGCTGTTGGTGGCGATGAGCGCCACGCCGGCGTTGTGCGCGGTGCTGATGCGTAAGCACAAGCCGCCGGACGAGGCGCGCTTCCTGCTTGCCTGCAAGCGCTTCCAGCGGCGCACCATCGAGAGGCTCCACGGGCATCCGCGCGCGGTGCTCGCGCTGCTGCTCGGCACCGGGCTCCTCGGCGCGGCGCTGTTGCCGCTGTTCGGCCAGCGGCTGCTGCCGGATTTCCGCGAGAACTATCTGATCGCCCACGCGACACTGCGTCCCGGCATCTCGCTGCGCGAGACCAGTCGTCTCGGCGAGCAGATCTCGAAGCGGCTGGCGGCGGTCCCCGGGATCGCGAGCGTGGCCGAACAGATCGGCCGCGCCGTGAACGGCCAGGACCCGGACGCGCCGAATGAGAGCGAGTTCGATATCCACATCAATCCGGCCAAGGGCTATACGGCAAGCCGCATTGCGGCGGGGATCCACCGGGTGTTCGAGGACTTTCCGAACCAGGTCACCGAGATCTACTCAGTGCTCGCCGAGCGCATCGGCGAAACGCTGTCCGGCGAGAGCGCGCCGTTCTTCGTCAGTGTTTTCGGCAACGACCTGGATACCGACGACGCGGTGGCCTCCCGGATCGCGGCAGTGTTGCAGAAGCTGCCGCACGCCGGCGAGGTGCGCCTGGAGGTTCCTCCGCGCCAGCCGGAGCTGTATGTGAAACTGTTGCCCGGGCGGCTCGCGCTGTACGGACTGCAGCCAGGTGAGGTTCTGCAGGCGGTCAACGCGGCTTACCAGGGTACCGTGGTCGGACAGCTGGCGCAGTCCGATCGCAGCATCCCGGTGGCGGTGCGCATCGCCGGCGCAGGCGCATCGCCCCAGGCAGTGGGCGAGTTGCTGCTGCGCAGTTCCGGCGGCGCGGTCGTGCCGCTGTCGGCCGTCGCGACCATCGAGGTGGACTCCGGCCGTGGCCTGATCGACCACGAGGACGGGCTGCGCCGCCAGGTGGTGACCGCGAACCCGACCACAGCGGACCAAACGGGCTTCGCCGCCGCCGCGCGGCGGGCGATTGCCACGCAGGTGAGACTACCGACCGGCGTCTACCTGCACTACGGTGGTGCGGCCGAGGAGCAGGTCGCAGCGGCACACCAACTCTACCTGCACGCCGCAGCCGCACTGATCCTGATGGTCCTCCTGATGGCGCTCGCGTTTGGCCACGCGCGTCACGTGGTGTTGGTGCTGCTGGTGCTGCCGAGTACCCTGATCGGCGGCGTCGCGGCCTCGGCGCTGACCGGCGCCACGTTGACCCTGGGCGCGATGGTCGGTTTCGTCGCGCTGTTCGGCATGGCCGCGCGCAACACCATACTGTTGGTGTCGCACTACGACCATCTGGTGAGGGCTGAAGGCCAGAGCTGGGGGCTGGAAGCCGCATTGCGCGGTTCCGAGGAACGGCTGACGCCGATATTGCTGACGGCGCTCATGACCGCGCTCGCGCTGCTGCCGGTGGCCGTCCAGTTGCACCAGCCCGGCCACGAGATCGAAGGGCCGATGGCGGTGGTGATCCTCGGCGGTCTCGTGTCGTCGACGATAGTCAGCCTGCTGCTGGTGCCGCCGCTGGCGGCGCGCTGGCTGCGGCCCGAATCCAGGCAGTCGGGGTAATATCCCACGTAACACGACCCGCCGGCCGGTGGTTCACTTGGCGCCATGATGTTTCATCTTGCCTGGCCGTGGATGGCACTGCTGCTGCCGTTGCCCTGGATCCTGCTCAGGCTGCGCCGCGTAGCGCAGCCGGGCGGGTCGGCGCTGTACCTGCCATTCGCCGCATCGGTCGCGACCGCGGCGACTACAACCGCACGGCCGCCCTACGTGCTGGCGCTTCTGATCGCCGCCTGGACGCTGCTGGTGCTGGCCGCCATGCGCCCGCAATGGTTGGGGCAGCCGCTGCCCGCGCCCACGCACGGTCGCGAGATCATGTTGGCGGTCGACTGCTCGGGGTCCATGGCCACCCAGGACATGGGAGGGGCGAGCCGGCTGGAAATTGCGCAGATCGTTGCCGGCCGCTTCATCGACCAGCGGCGCGGCGATCAGATAGGCCTGATTCTTTTCGGCACTCGGCCTTATCTGCAGGCGCCGCTCACGGCGGACATTGCGACCGTCCACCAGTTTCTGGACCAGGCCGTGGTTGGCGTCGCGGGCCCGGAGACGGCGATCGGGGATGCCATCGGGCTCGCGATCAAGGAGCTGCGTCAGCGGGAGCGCACGCGCGGTGCTCCCGTGCGCGAATCGGTACTCATCCTGCTCACCGATGGCGGTAACGACGCCGGCGTCATCCCGCCGCTCGAGGCCGCGCGGTTTGCAGCGCAGACGCGCCTGCGCATCTTCACCATTGGCGTTGGGGCGGCTGCGCAGCAGACCCTCTTCGGGCTGAGCAGCGGCAACACCGAGCTCGATGTCGCGCTCTTGCAGAAGATAGTGAGCATCACCGGCGGCGAGTATTTCCGCGCCACCAATCCGCAGGCGCTGCAGGCGGTCTACCGCCGGATCAATCAGCTCGAGCCGACCGTGGGGCGCGATCAGTGGCTGCGCCCGGCCGCCGAATGGTTCAATTGGCCCCTGGCGCTCGCCTTGCTCCTCAGCGTACCCGCCGCCTGGCTGATGGCCGAGCGCATCTGACCCGGGATGGCCGCCTGACGCCAAAAGGCGACGGATCTGCTACTGGACATATCGTGCTCGACGGGCCATCCTACGCCAAGAAGGGCAAACCCGCCGAAAGGCGGGGACGCAAAGCTACCGGTCTAAGGGCGCAAGTCTATGACAGCGGGGTTGCCACTCCACGCATCGACGTGTGAGCGTGCAAGCTCCATTGCATCAGATCCGGCGCCCTCCCGGCAGCGACTCGAAGTTTTACTTTCCGGGGGCACCCATGACATCGACGACGGCGAGATCCGTTGGCTCCTCGAGCACCAACGTGCATCGCGGCGGAGCCGCTACCGGCCCATTCATGATCACCCTGTGCCGACTGGCTCAAGCGGTCTCGATTCGGCCGCCCGAGTCACCGCACCTCAAGCCATTCACATTCTTCACCAGTCGCGTGCGCCAGCGGGATGGCAGCGAGCAGCTGTACCTGCACATGGGGTTCTTCCAGACGCTGGCCTACGCCGAGAAATGGGCACGAGCCGTGCGCGGCCGACATCCCGAGGCGATTGCGACCGTTGCGCCGCAATCCTTCCGGCAGCGCTTCGAGCCGGTCGACAATGAATCGTTGACCGACACGCAGGTGCTCAACATTCTGGAAACCCGTCAGTCTGCTCCCGCTCCCGACGATACCCAGGGGCAGGGCAGCGAGCAGATCGAGCTGATCCGCCCTGACGACACCGGTACCCGGCTCGCCTTGAAAGAGGCTGTTGCCCGCGGCATGCCGGTTTCCTTCGCTCTGCAGCTCGACTGGTCGGCGCGGCCCATCGATCTGAGCAGCGTGCGGCCGCTTCCCATCTTCAAGTCCTACGCGCTTTACGTCGTCGAGAGCCGCAGTGCGAGCCGCTCCTGTTATTTTCTCAGACTCGGCTTCTTCAGCGATCCGGCCGCGGCGAAGCAGGTCGCCACTCATCTGCGGTCGAGTTTCGCCGCCGCAGCGGTGGTGCCCGTCCTCGATGAGGAGATTTCATGCGCGCGCGAAGCCTGCATGGATACTTCGCTGATTCCCTGTCTGCTGCGGCAGCGCTTGGATCAGGAGCTCGAGCCGAAGTCGGAAAGCGGCCGGCGTCGCGCCACATCCAAAGACTCAGGGCTCGAGCAGACGCTGGCGCAGCTCGCCGAGCACGAAATGTTGAACGACCCCGACCTGCTGAGTGATACCGGCGTGCGGCACCTGAAGGTTGAAATCGAAAAGCTGACGTCCGGCGGCCGGCACTGAGACGCGAGAGCCCGACGGGTTAGTCGCGTTCCCGGCCCGGCGTTGAGTTGATCGCGGCCGCGAGCTGCTCGAGCGTGAAAGGGGCCCCCAGCGAATAGGTGATCGGTGCGGTG
This sequence comes from Steroidobacteraceae bacterium, assembly GCA_036273095.1. Lineage (GTDB taxonomy): Bacteria > Pseudomonadota > Gammaproteobacteria > Steroidobacterales > Steroidobacteraceae > 13-2-20CM-66-19. The sequence goes on from DATAXF010000155.1 coordinate 82,736, forward strand.
CGGGATTCGCGCCGAGCCGCGTCGGCCAGTGCGTGCCGGAGCTTGCGGGCCAGCGCTTCACGGGAGTAGGGCTTGCTCAACAGCTCGACCGATTCGCCGATGGATCCGGAGCCGGTGAAGGCGTCCTCCGTATAGCCCGAAGTGAAGAGCACGGCCAGGTTGGGCATCCGCTCGCGCGCCTTGCGCGCCAGCTCCGTGCTCTTCATGGGTCCCGGCATGATCACGTCGGTGAAGAGCAGATCGATCGGCATGCCGCTCTCGATGATGCTGAGAGCGCTTTGGGCATCCTTCGCTTTGAGCACCCGATAGCCGAGATCGTTGAGCATCGCCACCACGGTCTCGCGCACGTGCTCGTCGTCCTCGGCGATGAGGATCATCTCGTTTCCCCCGGAGACCGGGATGGGAGCCGACTCGCTCAGCGGGTCCGCGGCCTGTGTCGAGCGCGGCAGGTAGAGTTTGATGATGCTGCCTTGCCCGACTGCGCTCTCGATATTGATGTGGCCGCCCGACTGCTTCACGAAGCCGTAGACCATGGAGAGCCCGAGTCCCGTCCCCCTACCTTCCGGCTTGGTGGTGAAGAACGGCTCGAATGCCTGCTCGATCACTTCCGCGGACATGCCGGATCCGGTGTCGGTCACCGCGATCATCACGTATTCGCCGCGGGTGACCGTCTCATGTGCGGTCACATGATCTGAATCCAGGACGACGTTGCCCGCATCGATGACCAGGCGGCCCTGGCCTTGCATCGCGTCGCGGGCATTGATCGCCATATTCAACAGGGCATTCTCGAGGTTGCCCGGATCGACGAGCGTATTCCACAATTCCTCGCCTATCACGGTCTCGACCGCGACACCCTCGCCCACGGCCTTGCGGATGATGTCCTCCATGTCGCCGATGAAATGCCTGAGATTGATCACTTTCGGGGCGAGCGGCTGCCGGCGCGCAAAAGCGAGCAATTGCGAGGAGAGCTTGGCGCTGCGGGAGACGCCGTCCAGCGCGATTTGCACGCGCCTCTCCGCGTCTGCGTTGCCGCTCACATGGCGCTTGAGCAGGTGCAGGTTGCCGCTGATGACGTGCAGCAGGTTGTTGAAGTCGTGCGCGATACTTCCCGTGAGATTGCCGATGGCCTCCATTTTCTGGCTGTGACGCAGAGCCGCTTCGGCCTTGATCAACTGCGCCGTGCGCGATTGCACGCGCTCTTCCAGCGTCCGGTTGAGGTCGGTCAAAGCCGTCGCTGCATTGCGGGCCGCGCTTTCGTTGTGTTGCAGCGCGGCGATCATGGCGCGGCGCTCGGTTACATCGCGCAGGATCACGGTGGCGAACAGGCGCGCCCCGCTTCTCCAGCGCGACGCGGACGCCTCGAAATAGCGCAGCTCGCCGCCTGCGTTTGCTGCAACCATTCCCTTGGACTGACCCGCCCCCGTGCCGTCGATTGCGCCGCGCCACAAGGAGTCCCATTCGCTCCGGGTCGAAAACAGGTCGGCGGCCCTGGTTCCCACCAGATTGGAGTCCGGCCCGTGGAATCGTGCGCAGGCTGCCGGATTTGCAAATTGGATGAGGCCATCCTCATCGACGGTAATGATGATGTCAGGGGCGCTGGCGACGACCGCGTCATACCTGGCATCCTGCTGATCGCGCAGATAGCGCACCCGACGGGCTGCTGCCGTGACATCGGTAATGGCGATCAGGCATCCTTCAGGGGCGTCTTCCCCGATAGGTGAGACGGTAATGTCATGCAGCAACGCCTGCTGCGAGCGGGTCTGCAGCGGCAGGATAGTCGGGTTCAAGGTGTGACTGATTATCGTCGACGCACCGGACGTCAGCGCGGTCGAGACGGCCGCCAACAGCCGGTGCAGCTCCGCGTGCGGAAAAATCTCGCCGAGCAGTTTGCCGCGTGCGTCTTCCCGGGCGATCCCGGAGCTGAGTCGCATCCACGCGTTCCAGAGAGCGACCCGGCCCGTTCTGTGGAGGACGATGACCCCGCCGTTGATGGCATCGAGGATCGAGTGGCTCGATGTCGCGTTATTCGACATGATCCGCGGGTGGGCTCTCACCGGTTGAGCGCTCGATATAAGCGTCCAGCAGCTTCTGCAGCATCACGAGAGAGGGCAGATCGAGGATCATCGCGAGAAAGCCCTGAATATCGCGCTGCTTGACCACGAAGTTGATGTAAATGAAGAGCACGGACTCGTGCGCGCCGGAATGGTGACGGAAGAAGTCCGGACCATCGCCGTGGATGACCTCAGGGAGCGAGATCTTCAGGTTGCGCTGCAGACTGTTCGCCATGGTCGAGAGGCAGCCGTTCAGCAGTATGTTGCCGGTCTCGGCGAGGGCTTCCTGCTCGAGCTCGATGATGTCGTCCAACGACAGCTCCCCCCCGACCAGGGCACGAATGAGCTCTATGCTCCGGGCCTCGGGGAAGATCAGAAGGGCCCGACCGCGGATGTCGCCCTCGAAATCCTGGTGGATGCCGACCAGTCGCTTCGCGTCGTGCTCCCGGAGATTCGCGATGGCTTGCTCCCGGGTCACGACACTGGCTTTCGGCACGGAGAGGATGACCTCCTCGCGAACCAGCTCGCTCAGATTGGTCGCCGCGCTGCTTACACCGAGATTCACGAGCTCGGTCAAGGCGTCGAGCTGGAGCTCGGTCAGCGTGGGTATGGATGTGTCGTTCATGTAGAGTCCGTCTTGGTCCCCATTGCGGAGGTCAGGAAGTCGGCGAGGGCACTTTCGGTCACGGGTTTGGGCAGAAAAGTGGCGCCCGCGGCCTGAGTCCGCCGGATCACCTCCACCTGACGATTGGCCGAGATCACCGCGATGCTGATCTTGGGGTCGAGGACACGGAGCTCTGTCGCCAGCGTAACTCCGTCCTTACCCGGCATGTTGAAGTCGACGAGAACGATCTCGGGGGAGACCTCCTTGGTCTGCGCCAGAGCTTCGGTGGCGTTGGCCGCCTCAATTCGCTTCCAGTCAGGATGCAATGTGCTCAGCACTTTGGCCACGGACATCCGGGCGAGCTTGCTGTCATCGACGATCAATACCGTGTACGTCACCAAAGTTCCTCCAATCGATGCGGTGTCCGCGTCCTGCTGCATTCAGGCGCAGGTGATGGCCGGCGCTACCCAGTCCTTGAGGCGGGCATCGGCCGGAGGGCCGAGGAGCTTAGGCCTGACCGCCATCAGGACTTGAACCACCGCCGTATGGGCACCCTGGCACTCTCTCCAGTCGACGGTCGCCCCTGGATCCGCGAGCAGCAGCTGCAGCAGCGCCTCGGCATCCCCGCTGGGACAGGCGCCGATGAGCTCGATGCCGCCGCCGGCGGCCAGTCGGACCGTCATCTGAGCATCTCCGCGATATCGAGCACCAATAAAACCCGTCCATCGCCAAGGAGGGTCGTACCCATGATCCCCGGTGTGCCGGCGAGCAGACCCTCTAGAGGTTTCAATATGAGGTCCAATCGCTCGACTATCCGATCCACCCGAAATGCGCCGCACTCCCCATTGGCGATCGCCACCACCAGAGTCGCCCCAGCGTCATCCACCCGTGGCTCGACCCCGAGGACACTCGCCAGATCTATCACCGGGAGTGCACGATTCCTCAAGACGACGACGGGCGCCGCACCGATTCTAGAGATGGCGGCTTGCGGAACGCGCGTCGTTTCGATTATAGCCTCTAGCGGCAGTCCGAACATCTGGCCTCCCGCCTCGACCGTCATCACGTGCGACATCATCACGCTGAACGGAAGCGACAGCTCTACAGCAGTCCCCCGCCCCGCGACGCTCGTAATGGAGACGTGACCGCCGACCCGTTCCACCGCCCGACGGACGGCGTCCATTCCCACACCGCGTCCCGATATCTCCGTCACCCTCGTGGCGGTCGAGAAGCCCGGGGCGAAGACGAGGTCGAGGGCTTCTGCTTCCGTGAGCGTGAGCAGCTCTTCTTGCGTGATGAGACCGCGGCCAACGGCGACTTCGCGTACGCGCGAGAGCTCGATGCCGGCCCCATCATCGCTGATCTCGATGAGGACCTGATCGGCACGGCGCTCCGCCCTGATCCTGAGCCGCGCAGTAGGCTCCTTGCCGGCTGCGGTGCGCTCACCGGTGCTCTCGACGCCATGGTCAATCGCATTGCGCACCAGGTGCAGCAAAGGCTCGAAGAGCATCTCCACAATGGCTTTGTCCGCTTCCGTCTCCTCGCCCTCGATGACGAGCTTCACCGACTTGCCCAGGTTCGCGGACATCTCCCGTACGAGACGCGGAAAGCGCTGCAGCACGGTACGTAGCGGCCGTACTCGCATCCGCAGAACGGATCGGCGCAACTCAGCGACCAGGCGCTCGAGCGCGCCATGGCGATCCTGGAGCAGGTCCGGCAGCGACGGGTCGCCCGCTCGGGCAAGCTTGGCGACATGACCGATCGCGTTGTTGGCGACCGTGAGCTCGCCGGCCAGGCGGACCAGGGCATCGACCTGCTCGGCGTCGATTCTGAACGTGCGCGCCACCAGTTCCGGCGCTCGGACGGCATCGGCGGCTGCCGCCGCCTCCGCCGGAGTCGGGTCGCTGAGCAGCTGCGCGAGGGCCTCCTGTAAGGGCTGTACCGAGAGCGCCAGCAGGCTCTGCCCGGTCGCCCGGGAAATCCGCTCCGACAGCGCCGCTCGGCCGCAGAACCGCAGCGCATTCGCCGCGACCGCTCCCGCCGAGCCCACTCTGCCCGCGAAACTCTGCGGCGATCCATCGCCGAGCAGCAACTGCTGCGCTTCGATGACCCCCAACACGTGAGGCGGCAGCGGGCCCCCGGAGTCAGTGCCGGTGGTAATCGGCACGATCCCGCACTCCCCGGTGTGGCCCTGCAGATGTACGTGCAGATCCGCGGCGGGAGCGGCGCTGAGCGCGGCCAGGATGAGATTGCAGCGGAAGGGATCCAGGGTATCGAGCGCTCCCCAGGGCTCGCGGGCAGTCAGCTCGAGTGCCAGTAGACCGGGCAAGGATGTCATGCGCGCCAGGGGGTCCTCTCCCTGGTAGAGACTGTCCGCGCCCGGCGTGAAGCGAACCGCGGTCAGCGCCCGAGCGGCGGCCGCGCGATGTCTCTCTATGAGGTCGGCCACCCAGGCCGCGGCAGCGCGCTCCGCGGGACTTATGGCAGCCTGATCAGGCCGGCTGACGGCGCCTGGAGGTAACTCCCCGGACCGTTCGATGGTATCTAGCCACTCAGTCACCTGGTCGAGGTGGGAGAGGCACTGTCCGATGCGCGTAGAGGTCAGCGGGTGCCTGCCTGCACGTGCCTCTGCAAGGACTTCCTCCGCGGCATGCATCGCAGTTTCCATCGCGGGGAATTCGACGATGGCCGCGCTTCCCTTCAAGGTGTGAAAGGCGCGGAAAACCTCATCGAGCCGCGCGGCATCCCGTGGCGACTCCTCGAGAGCCAGGAGACCCGCGCTGGCGGCATCCGCGAGCTCGCGCGACTCGATCACGAACTGCTGCAGGAACTCGTTCACGGCGTAACCCCGCAAAGCATCCGCGCGAATTCCACCAGCTGCGCGGGCTCGACGGGTTTCACCAGATAATAATTGGCGCCGACCGCGCGGGCGGCCGCGAAATCAGCCGCCGCCGCTTCCGTGCTGGTCACGAGCGCGGGAATGGAGGCTATCGGGCCGTCCTTTTCCCGGAGAGTCCGCAGGAAGGTGAGACCGTCCATTTGCGGCATGTTGATGTCTACCACCAGGAGATCCACCTCCGTGGCCAGGAGCGTTTCCAGCGCCTCGAGCCCATTCAACGCTTCCTCCACCCGGAACCCGGCCTCTTGCAGGATCGAGCGATAGTAGACGCGCACCAGCGCGCCATCATCCACCACCAGTATCGTCTTGGGAGCGGCGGTCATGATTCCGTGATCCCGGGGCGTTGATAGACGATGGCATCGGCGAAGCGACGTGCGCTAAACAAAGGCGAGATCCTACTCATGGTTTCGGTGTGGCCCAGGCAGATGAAGCCGCCGGGGAGCAGGTTGTCGTAGAGGTTCTCGGCCGCGATCCGACGCGAGGCATCGTCAAAATAAATGAGGACGTTGCGGCAGAAAATGACATCGAATTGACCGTGCCGCCGGGTATCGTCGGGCTGCACGAGGTTGACGGAGGTGAAGGAGACGGAGTCGCGCAGTTCCGCGGCGATCTGCCACTGCTCTGCGGGTAGCGCTTCGAAGTATTTGGCGATGAGCTCCGGCGGCAGACGCATCAGCGCGCGTTTACTGAAGGTTCCCGCGCGTGCCAGCTCCAGTACGTGGGTGTCGATGTCGGAGCCCACGATCTCGATGAAGTATTCATCGACCCGGGGCCAGTTCTCGAGCAGCCACATGGCGATGGAGTAGGGCTCCTCGCCGGTCGAGCAGGCGGCGGACCAGATGCGTATCGCCTCACCGGCATGCTTGTCGCTCACGCGTTCCTTCAGCAGGTCATTCGTCAGGCACTTCAGCTGGTAGTCTTCACGGTAGAAGTAGGTCTCATTGACGGTGAAAGCATTGACGAACTGCTGGATCTCCTCGTGCGTGTCGGTACGCAGACGAGCGAAGTAACTCGCAAACGACTCCGAGTCGGTGACGGCCATGCGCTCCCACAGGCGTCGCTCGACGTAATACCGCTTCGCCTCCGTAAATACCATTCCGGTGCGTCTGTAGAGGTATTCGGTAAGCCTTCGAAACTCGTCTTCGGTCAGGGTTGGACGCTCAGCCACGACTGCCTGCGGCCGTGATGCGGTCCGTGGCAAGCCTGATCGCAAAGCTCAGGAAGGGTACCTGTGCAAAACGCCGGGCGCACTGCGCAAGGCTCGGCAACGCCGAGTCATTACCGACTTCGGCAAGGACCTCGACCGCCGCGGCGCAGACATTGAGCTCGGCCTCGCGGGCGAGCAGGGCGCAAAGACTCCGGCTGGCCTCCTCGTTGGGTAGGCTGCGCGCGAGCTCACAGCTCAGGATCCGAACGTCGACATCGGGATCGTTCAGCAGTTGCGGCAGCAACTCGTGCGCGGCGATGACCGATGAGCGCAAGGCATCGAGAGCGCCCGTGCGCAGGGCCGCATCGTCGGAGCGCAACATCGGCAGCATCGCCGCGACGCTGTCGCGGGTTCCAATGCGTGCCAAGCTGGTAAATATCGCTTCGCGGACGCGGGAATCGGTCTCTTGCGGCAGCGCCGCGGCGAGGGCGGCCGCCGACTCGGGCAGCTCGGCCGCGGCGCGGGCGGCGGTCCATCGCTCTTCGGCAATTGCGCTGCCAAGCCCGGTGAGTACCTCCGCTGCGCCCGGTTTCGCGTGTCCCGCGGGCTGGGTAGGCTTACGAACAAACGGCACGGGGTACCAGCTTTTCGAGACGTCGGGCGATGCTGGGCAGCGCCAGAACGTAGGCGGCGCCGCCGGCGCGCACGAGCTCCCCGGGCATTCCCCACACGACCGCCGTCTCTTCGGATTCTGCGATCGTGGCGCCGCCCTGCGCGTGCAGGGCTGCCAACGCCTCGGCGCCGTCGTTACCCATGCCGGTCATCAACACTCCTACCAGCTGGGTGGGCGGAAGATACTGCATTGCCGAGCGCACCAGCCGGTCCGTGCTCGGGTGCCACGGGTAGTCGGGGTTGGAAGGAACGGTCATCGCGATGAGGCCGGAGGGGCGCCTGGAGACCACGAGGTCGGCGTCGCCCCGTCCGATGTAGACACAGCCGTCCCGCAGAGGCGTGGGTTGCGTGACCTCCAGAACGGTGAGCGCGCAGAGCCCGCTCAAGCGCTTGGCCAGCGGTCCTGTAAACCCGGCCGGCATGTGTTGTGCGACCAGGATCGGCCAGGGGAAGCTCGACGGCAGTGGTGCCAGCAGCGCTTCGAGCGCCGGCGGCCCGCCGGTCGAGGTTCCAACGAGCACGAGTCCGTCTCCTACGGGAGGCGCCGCGCGGTCATCGACAGCTTCGGCGAGAGGCTTCGCGCGCCGCTTGGCGGCCGCCGCGCCGCCGATCCTGAATTGCAGCCGCTCCCGCAGCCGGTGGCTGGCGGGAAGCCGCGCCGCCGCCGCAGTCCGGACCTTCTCCTTGAGAGTCGGCCCGAATTCCTGCATGCGCAGGGAGACGGCGCCCGTCGGCTTCGGAACGAAATCCACCGCGCCCAGGCGCAAGGCTTCCAAGGTGGCCTCGGCACCCTCCGCGGTCACCGTCGAGACCATGACGACGGGACACGGCCGCTGCACCATGATTCGATCCAGACACTGCAGCCCGTCCATCTGCGGCATCTGCACGTCCAGAGTGATGACGTCCGGTCTGAAGGCCTCGAGTTGAGCCAACGCTTCGAGTCCGTTGCGCGCGACCTCGACCTTGAAATCCGAGCCTTCCGAGAGGACGCTGCCGAAGAGTTTCCGTACCAGAGCCGAATCGTCGACTACCAGAACCTTGATCACGCATCCGTCCGCTGTCGCTGTGCTTCGAACTTGTCCAGCAACCCCTGTTCCGCGCGGGTCAATAGCTCCATCGGGTCGAGCAGCAGCACGATGCGGCCCGAGGCGGGGAGATTGATGAGGCCGCGTACCAGCCGGGAGGTATCGTCCGTGAGGTCCGGTGCAGGAGCCACCGCGTGCGCGCTCGAGCGCAGCACATCCGAGACGCCATCGACGATGAGTCCGGCGCGGTGGCGCTCGGTTTTGATCACGATCAGCCGGCGCCCATCGTCCTTTGCGAGAGGCGGCATTTCGAAGCGTCGGCGTTGATCGATGACCGGCAAAACCTCACCGCGTAGATTGACGACCCCTTCGAGGAATTTCGGGGTCTTGGGCAGCCGCGTGATCTGGTCCGGAACCCGGGCGACCTCGACGACAGCATCTATCGGGAGGCCGAACTCGTCTTCACCCAGACGAAAGACGAGGAAGGTCAGCTCCTGCTGGGCGACCTGCTCCACGGGCTCGTCGGGCCCGGTCTGCGAACGCTGCTCGGCCGCCAGTTTCTGCATCACGTCATCTCGAAAAAGCTGCTGCGACGAAAGAATCGAAATCAACCGCCGGCCGGCCTCGCCGCGATATACCGATCTGATTCGCGACTCGCCTCCGGTGCGGGCGGCGAGCGCTGGTGGAACCGGGTCGAGGAGCTTCATCTGCGCGGCGACGACCGCACGAGCGCGATCGGCCACGAGTCCAACGCGCGTGCCGCCGACCTTGACCACCAGGACTTTTTCCCGATCGGGCGCGGTCTGCCGCGGCGGGAAACCGAGGAGGGCCCGTAGCGACAACAGAGGCAGAAGCGTGTCGCGCACCGAGGTGAGGCCGAGGACCACGGTCTCCGAATGGGCCAAAGCCGTCACGCTCGTCGGGGCTTCGATGATCTCCTGGACATCCGTCAACGGCAGAGCGAACTCCTGACCGGCGACATCGAACGTCACCAGGGTCTCGGTCTCCTCCGAGCCGCGGCTCTGCTCGCCCACCGGAGCAGTTGCTCTCGGCCGGGTGTCGCGTGGCCGCGCGCGGCCACGGCTGGCGAAAGCGGCCTCCAGCATCGCTTTGACATCGAGAATCTTCGCCACTCCCTTGTCTCTGGCGACGGCAAGCACGCCGAGCAGTCGCTCCGCCCCGTCCGCGCCGACCTCCCTGGGGCCCGTGTCGATCTGCTCTTCGGGCACATACTCCAGAGCCGCCACGTCATCCACGAGAACGGCGATCGGCGCGCCGATGTCGAGCACGATCGCCCGGGCGCTCGAGCTGTCGGCAAGGGGGGATTTCCCGAGCAGCTCGCGCAGGCCCGCAATGGGCAATACCGCACCGCGCAAGTTGCCGATCCCCAACAGCGCGGGCGGACCCTGAGGAACCCGGGCCACGGGGGGCATGCGGATCACTTCCAGTACGTCTTCGGACCTCAGGGCGTAAAGCTGGCCGTCGACGTGAAAAGTCAGGAATCGCCCGGAATGAAATTGAATCTGCGGCTGCATGTCGGGGTCACGGTCACGTGGTCTGCTGCCGCATCGCCTCCGCAAGCGAGGCGATTTCCTCAATGGCGGCCGCGAGATCTTCGGCCCCGCGCGATTGCTCGTTGGCCGCGATGGCGGCTTCTCGCGCCGCCGCGCTCGCTTCCTCCGCCGCCGCGGCCACCTGCTGCGCGGCTTGCGCGATCTCTGTCGTGGCCGACAGAATCTTTTCCGCGCCGTCGCGGATGGACTTGCTGGCAAGGCCGAGCGCGGTCACATCGTCGCCAAGCCGCACCAGGCTCGCGGCGACGAGTTCGCTCTTTTGCACTTCGATTTCCGCAGCGGCGGTAATCTGTTGCAGCTCGCTCCTGAGAACGCCGATCTGGTCCAGGATGCCGCGCACGGTGTCCTTGGCCCGCTCGATGTTCGCCGAGGCGTCGCGCGCCAGATTGCGAATGTCGTTGGATACCACCGCAAATCCACGGCCGGACTCGCCGGCACGGGCCGCTTCGACGGATCCGCTCACCGCGAGCATGCTGGTTTGCACGGCAATCAGGTTGATGGTGTCGATGATCTTCTCGATCCTGCGCCCCACGCCTTCGAGGCTGCTGATTGCGCCCACGCTGGCGCGTGTGTCCTCCATGCTGCTCGAGATCCCTCCTACGAGGCTCTCGATGGAGCGCCGCCCCTCTTTGAGCGCAGCTTCGAGACTCACCACCTGCTCGTCGCCGGCTTTGGCATTGGCCTGGGAGAGTCGCGCGCTGCGATCGATCTGACTCACGGCGCTGGCGGTTTGATGGGTCGCCGATGACTGCACCTGCGCGGCTTCGTTGATCTGCTCGACCGCAGCCATCACCTGGCTGGCGGCGCTCGACAGCTCCTGGATCGAGGCCGACAGCTCTTCGGCGCTGGCGCTGATCTGCTCCAGGCTCGAGGCATTCGCCCTTGCCGAGCGCAGCTTCTCGGCCAGCACGGCCAATCGTTGCGAAGCGAGCTGTCCCTCATCGAGAGACTTCGCCTGTTGCTCGACCGCGCGTTGCGCTTCTGCCGCGGCAGATGACTGCTCCTCGGCGGCGCTCGCGACCTGTTCCGCTCCCTTTTGGGCCTCCATCGCCGCCCGTTCCGCTTCCAAAGCGGCGGTCAGGATGCCGCGGCTGCCGTCGGCGATCCTGGACATGTCGTTGCGCCTGGCCTGGAGAGTCTCGGTCACGCGCGCGGCCGAGCGGGCCTCCTGAAGGGCGCGCTCAGCCCCTGCCCGCAGCGCTGCGCCAACTTCCTTGATCTCCTTCTGAATGGTGGCGCTCAGCGTCTGCACTTCCCGCGCGCTCTTGTCGGAATTCTCCGCGAGGCTTCGAACCTCATCGGCGACCACAGCGAACCCACGCCCGTGCTCGCCTGCGCGGGCCGCTTCAATCGCGGCGTTCAAGGCGAGGAGGTTGGTTTGATCCGAAAGTCGGCTGACGATCTGACTGACGTCCGCGATTTCCTTCGCTCTTGCGTCCAGCTCGGATAGGAGCGTGACCGAAGTGGCCTGCCTTTGCGCCCCTTGCTCGATGGCTCTGACGGAGCCCGCGATTTGCGCCGAGGCATCCGCCAAGGCAACGGCGACGGCGTCCGTACGCCTGGTCGATCCATCCGCCTCGTCTCGCGCTGTGGTCAGATCGGCCACAACTCGTTTGATGGCGTTGGACTGCTCCTGGCAGGCGCCGGCCGCCGTTCCGGCGCCGCGGCTGATCTGATCCATGGAGCGCCCAAGCTCGCGAGTCGCGGTGGCAGCCTCTGTCAGGCCGCTGGCCAGCTCCTCGGTTGCCGCCGCAAGGCGTTCGGCGGCGGTTTCGTTGCGACCTGCCGGTTTCGAGGCTCGAGTCGCCGGTGGGGGAGCGACGCTGGCGAGCTTCTTGGGGCCGGCGGGTCTGGTTGGCTGACCCTGGGCAGGTTCAATCTTCGATTTTTTGACTAAAGCCATTGAGCCCTCGGGGTGGCGACGGCGTTTCTTGGCCCGAGGGTCCGGGCGGTCGCAGCGCGCGCAAAAATAACGATAACGCGCGGAATGCTATGGGATTCCTCGCGGTTTGGCCAAGGTTTTCGGCCGCGCCGCTCGTTACGTCAGCGTGAGCGTAGCCATGGAGCGCTGCTCACAACGGGGATGCGTTTCAGTAGCTCACCGCATCCGTGTTGCCTCCGCAAAGGACAACACCGACGCGCTCTTCCGGTCGCGGATGGTAAGCGCCGCTGAGGAGGGCGGCCATCGCCGCCGCGCCGCCAGGCTCGGTGGCTATTCGCAGCGCGCGCCAAAGAGCACGCTGAGCGTCCCGGATGGACTCATCCTCCACCAGCACCGTGCGCTCCACATAGCGTTGCGCGAGAGGGAACATGAGCTCCCCGACCCGGCGTGGCGCCAGAGAATCGGCCGCGATTCCTCCGGCCTCGGCATCGACCGGCTGTCCGGCCTCGAGCGCGCGAAAGAGAGTTGGCGCCAACCGCGGCTCCACGGCTATGAGCCGCACCCTGCCGGCGAACCAGGCCGCGATTCCGCCGATGAGTCCGCCGCCGCCCACGGCAACCAGCAGCGTATCCAGCGGAACGTCTTCTTCGAGCTCGAGGGCGATCGAGCCCTGCCCGAGAAGTGTCTCGGGCTGGTCGAATGCGTGCACTTCGAGTGCGCCCGACTCAGCGGCGAACTCACGACTCGCCGCGAGGGCATCCGCGTAGCGCTCGCCGCCGACGATCAGTTTCGCGCCGTATTCCCGGATCCGCTCGCACTTCGTCGCCGCCGCGACACTGGGAACGAAGATGGTTGCGCTCGTCTGCATCTTCCTGGCTGCAAACGCAACCGCGAGTCCATGATTGCCGCCGGATGCGGCCACCACGCCGGCTTTGGGAATCGGGCGCAGCAGCAGGTTGGCGAGTGCGCCCCGCGCCTTGAAGGAGCCGGCGTGCTGCAGCAGCTCCAGTTTGAGGGTGATCGGCCCCGTCCGCAGCCCGAAGTCCGCTGCCTCGACGTGCACGATCGGTGTCCGCCGCAGGTGCGGGCGAATTCGATCGTAGACCGTGGCGATGGCTTCACGGGTAAGTTGCATGGAATCCACCCATGTCTTGCGGCCTGATGCTCGCTCCTATATATGATCTCATAAGCATTCATTTGGGGGTGAACATGCGATTGCGTGCGCTGCTGATCGGTATCGTCGTTGCCGCTGGCTGCGGTCTCGCACACTCCGTCACCGCGCAGGCTGCGCCTGCGCACCCATTCGGAGTCGATGATCTCGCGACCCTGCGCAGCGCCCGCGCGATAGCTGTTGATCCCGCGGGCAAGCACGTCATTTACGCCACGGCCTATTTCGGCACGACCGGTCCCCAGAAACACCAGATGCACGAGATAGGAATCACGGGCGATGGCGATCGCGTGCTCTCACTACCCGAAGAGTTCACTCCGGCGGGCTTCCTGGCGGACGGAAGCACCGTATACGGCGGCTATGAAATCGATGGCAACGAGCAGCTCGCATTCGTGTCGCTCGACGGCACTGCGCCCATGCGCGTCTTCGTCTTTCCGGCCGGTGCGCACAATCCCGTCATTTCTCCCGACGGAAAACACATCGCAATGCTGACCGACCCCAGGCCCAAGGACACGCTGCAGCAGGTTCGCGAAGTCATCGAGAACGACGAATCACGGCTATACGTGATGGATGCGGATGGCACGCATGGCGGCTGGTGGTGTTCCGATCTCAACTACATCACGGCGATCGCCTGGTCGCCGGATGGCAGGCGTGTGGCGGTGGTGAGTGAGACGCCCAAGATCGGCCACCACGGGGTACACGATTCGATAGACATCTGTGATGTCTCGGGGACGAAGCACGTCGCGCAGCTGCCGGCTCCCACCAGCGGCATAGCATGGGCCGACAGAGGCAGGTCGCTCGCGTTCACCAGCACCACCACGCAGGTGCTCACGCCCGACCATGTGTGGACCGTGCCGGCCGGAGGCGGTACCCCGCAGGACCGTACCCCCAGGCTCGACGGCTCCGCCGTGACCCTCGTGGGCGATCCGCATGGGACAGTTTGGGTGGAGGTGCACAAGGGAGTTTCGATCGAGGTCGATCGCTTTCGGGACGGCCAACTCGCGACCGCTTACACCTGGCCCAATGGGACCGTGGCGGAGCCCGTGTTTCCCATGCTCGCCAGCTCGCCGGAAACGCCAGTCTTCAACGTCGCCGATCCCACCCATGCGACCAACGTTGCAGTCGCGCTCGATGGACGGCTGCAGCGGATCACACACGAGTCGGACGATCTCATCTCGCATCTGAGTCTGGGCGAGGTTCGCGTAGTCAACTGGACCTCCGCGGACGGTACCCACCTCCAGGGAATCGTCACCTTTCCGAGCGACTACAAGCCGGGTACGCCGGGGCCGTTCCTGGTGCTGCCGCACGGCGGTCCCGAGGCAAACGACGCTCTGGAATTCGATATGTTCGCGCGCTTCGTCGCGGGTCTCGGTTACATCGTCATGCAGCCCGAGTATCGCGGCTCGACCGGCTACGGCTCGGCCTTCATGGACGCGATCTATCAGCACTTCGGCGACCGTGCCTACAGCGATGTCAACAGCGCGACCGACTATGCCGTCTCACAGGGGTGGGCCGACCCGAATCGACTGGCGATCTTCGGCTGGAGCGCCGGCGGTTTCATGACCGCGTGGACCGTGACCCAGACCAATCGCTACCGCGCCGCAGTCGAGGGCGCGGGGATAACCGATTGGCTGAGCTTCATTCCCGAGAGCGACATCGGGCAGGTCGACTACGATGCGCGCTATGAGGAGCGCGATCCGATGCCCTTCCTCAGATTCTCGCCGGTCATGTACGCCGACCGGGTGACGACTCCGTTGCTGATCCTGGATGGACAGGCCGACCGCCGCGTGCCGCTGCTCCAGGGTCGTGAGCTGTTCATCCTCATGTCAGAGCGGCACAAGACCGTCCGCATGGTGACGTATCCCGGCTCACCGCACTTTCCCGCATTGATCGAGCAGCGCCGCAATGTCTTCCAGGAAGTCGGCGACTGGCTCGGCAAATACGACCCGGCCAAGGGACACTAGCGAGCCTATCCGCGTCGTGCCGCCTCGATCGCAGCAATGTCGATCCTGGTCATTTTCATCATCGCCTCGAAGGCGCGCTTCGCGGCCGCACGATCGGAATCGGTCGTTGCCTCCATCAGCGCCCGCGGGGTGATCTGCCAGGACACGCCCCATTTGTCCTTGCACCACCCGCATGCGCTCTCGGTGCCGCCATGACCGATGATGGCATTCCAATAGCGGTCGGTCTCCGCCTGATCCTCGGTGAGGATCTGAAACGAGAAGGCTTCGCTGTGCTTGAAAGCCGGGCCGCCATTGAGGCCGAGGCACGGTACGCCCACCACCGTGAATTCGACCGTGAGCACCTGTCCCTGTTTGCCGGCCGGGTAATCGCCGGGGGCATGGTGAACCGCTGTCACGGTACTGTTCGGAAATATCCGGGCGTAGAACCTGGCAGCCTCTTCCGCCGTGCCGTCGTACCAAAGACAGATCACGTTTCTGGCCATGGCGCATCTCCGCTCAATTCGCGAGGCCAGCGAGCTTAGCATGTAGAATACCGGGCTCGATGGAAGTCATCAGAACCTACTCGACGCGCCTCGAAGCCGATCTGGCAAGGATCGCTTTGGAGGGCGCGGACATTCCGGCAGCGGTCTTCGGCGTGGACGTGGGGTTTGGCGGAATGGGGGGCGTTCAGCTGCTCGTGCCGGAAGATCGCGTCGCAGCAGCGGAGCAAGTGCTCAAGGACCTCGAACAGAGCAACGAGACCCGGGCCCCAATCTAGGGTGCCGTCAATCGCAATATAGGGGAGTCTCCCGTTTTGGCGTTGCGGGGGATTTCCTAGTCTGCGCGCTCAGAGGGTCCGGACCCGGACCATCGGATGCCCGCCATGCCACGCTACATCATCGAGAGAGAGTTTCCGGACGGACTGCAGATTCCGGTCGATGAGGCGGGCGCCAGGACCTGCCTGACCGTCGTCGAAAGCAACCTCGCGGACCAGGTCACGTGGGTCCACTCGTATGTGAGCGCCGATAAAAGAAGGACTTTCTGCGTGTACGACGCGCCTTCACCCGAGGCGATTCGTCGCGCGGCAAGCCGCAACAGGCTCCCGGTCGGGCGCATCACCGAGGTCCGGGTCCTCGACCCTTATTTCTACAAGTAAATCCGGCACTCGCCGGAGGGAGACCCTCATGAACGCCTCGAGCAAGAAACTGATCCGTTTACTCGGTCCCGCACTCGTTCTACTGCCGCTCATCGCCGCGGCAGGGGACAGCCCGACACCTCTCATCGACCAGGTACGCAACGCCACCGAGCAGTACCTGGAGATCAGCACTGCGATGGCCCAGAACTTCGTACAGGCAACACCCTGCGTCAGCGGACCGGACACCGGGGCCATGGGCGTGCATTTCATTCGCATGGATCGCGTGGCGAAGCTCGTGCTCGATGCGAGGCAACCGCAGGCGCTCATCTACGAGCCGAATGCGGACGGCGCCATGCGTCTGGTCGGCGTCGAGTACATAGTCCTCGATCAGAACTGGTCGGCCGTGAATCCGCCGGGCAGCGCGCCGGCGCTGCAAGGGAATCTGCTGAACTACGTCGCCTCGCCGAATCGTTACGGTCTGCCGGCGTTCTGGGAGATCCACGTATGGGCCTGGCAGGGGAACCCCAAGGGAAGCTACGCAGACTGGAACACTCACGTTACCTGCGCGAACCAGCCTTTGCCTCGGAGCTGAGCAGGCTGTCGCCTGAATTCGGGAGAATACGATGAAAAAGATTGTGATTGCCACATTGGGATCGTTGCTTCTTGGGATTGCTGCAGCGGCGATTGCGGATGACGCTTCCACCGCGGCGCACCGCGGCGTCCACCGTTATGTTGTCGAGCGTACGTTCCCGGCGGGTGCGCTCGATCACCTCGACTCGGCGCTCAAAGCCAAGGTGAATGCCAACAACGCCAAATTCGGCGTCCGTTGGGTGCTCTCGTACGCCAATGCGACGAAGACCAAGACCTACTGCATCTACCAGGCTCCGAACGCAGCGGCAATCCGCCAGGCGGCGGCTGCCAATGGTCTGCCGGTGGATTCCATCACCGAAGTTCCGGTGACGCTCAATCCCAAGTAGCTCATGGGACGCGGGCGGTCGATGTGCTCGTTGCAAAGCACGTGGCCGCCCGCACCAACGCCTCAGGTGGGATTTTTCTTGCTTTGTCCGTGCGCCAGCGCGACGGCCTCCGCGCGCGATGACACGCCCAACTTCGCCAGGATCGCCGAGACGTGATGCTCGACCGTCTTTGGTGAGACGAACAGACGCCTGGCTATCGATGAGCTGCGCAGGCCGTTCTCCAGCAGCCCGAGAATCTCGGCTTCGCGGCGCGTGAGTCCGAGCGGGTGTCCCTGGGTCGAGGACCGCGAGCCGCGCGGAATGCGCCGCACGCCCCGCGCGCGCATCTGCCGGCGCAGTGACTGGGCCGCAGGGGCGGCGCCCAGTTGCTCCAGGATCGTCAATGCCTGGCGCTGATCGGCTTCGGTGCCGTGCCATGCGAGCAGGCAGGCGTGCTCATAGGGACAGCCCAGCGCGTGCCAGGCACCGGCGGCTCCACGCCAATCGCCGGCAATCTCCGTCGCATAAGGCTCGGCGATATCTGTCGGCGGCTGTCGAAGCGCTCCCACCCGCCACAGCCATGCCGCGAGCTCGCCGTTCATGCGCGGATCGCGTCGCTGTCGTGTCAGCTCATACACCGGTTGGATCTCCCGCACGACACCTTCCCTGTCGCCTGCGAGCCACGCGGCTTCGGCGCAAACCACGGCCAGCATGCCCGCGCGCTGCAGTACCGGTGTCGGGCCTGCCAATGCCCGCGCCTGCTGCAGCGGCCCGCCGGTATCGGGATCGCCGCGACGAACCCGCAGGTGCGCCAGGGTTCGCAATGCCGGAATGCGCACGATAGCCGGGGTGCGCGGGCTGCGTAACACCGCTTCCACGTCTTCACTTGCTGCGTTCCAGTCTCCCTGCTCGAATCTCATACGCGCGCGATAGGCGAGCATGTATGTCTGCACCCAGTCGAGGTCGTGCGCCTCGCAATAGGCCAGCCCGGCCTGCATATAACCGGATGCGTGCTCGTATTGCCGGCGGGAGATCGCCATCGCGGCCATACCGTTGTAGGCCCGGGCGACATGCTCCTGCGATCCCGCCGCCATCGCAAGTTGCAACATGCGCTGGAGATCCGCCCATCCCTCGGTGTCGCCGATGATGAGTCGGATGTGGCCGAGGGCGCTCGATGCATCGCAAAGAATCTCGGTGTCGGCCAACCGCTCCGCGAGCTCGATGGCCCGCAGTGCGGACTCTATGGACGTGTCCACCTCGTGTGCCTCCATTGCGAGATCCGCCCGATTGACATACGCCCGCGCCAATTCGGGACCCGGCGGGAGTGAGGCCAGCGCCGCGATCGCCTTGTCGCAATAGTCGTCCGCCTGCGCGTTGTTGCCCATGAACCAGAACAGTCGTGAGAGCCAGCGCAGCGCATCACCCTCCTTCAGAGGCAAGCCTTGAGCGCGCCATATTTCGAGCGCTGAGCGCCGTGCCTCGAACGCTCGCGTGTTGTCGCCGGTGAGATAGCATTCGTACGACAGCCCCTCCAGCAGGCCTGCGCGTTCAACCGCTTCCAGATGATCGGCGTAACGCAGTGCCGCCTGATAGTGCGCGGCGGCTTCACGATGAGAACCGACTGAAGCCGCCTGAGCGGCGGCAAGGGGAGCGTAACGCAGCACTTGCAGGCCGTTGCGCGCGCCATCCGCATGGTGCGCCAACCTCGCCACCGGGACGTCGGAACGTGCTGCCAGGACCTCGAGCACTTTCGTGTGCAACTGCTGGCGCAGCCGCTCGGGGAGCGCATCTTCGAGGGCTCGACGGGCCAGCTCGTGCCGAAAGCCGAGGGAGGAGTCGTCATGCCGCACCATGCCGAAGCGGAGGCAGTCCTCGATGGCGGCTTCGGCCGGATGGACGATCGGCTCGAGCAGCCAGGGCTCGGTCTTTCCCGGGATTACGCACACCAGCTCTGCGATCTGCCGTGCGGCCGGCGAGAGCCTCGCGGCGCGTCCCAGCACAGCGTCACGCACTGTAGCCGGCACCGTATCGCTCGCGCTGGCGAGCACTTCGGTCACGAAGAACGGATTGCCACCCGTCACCTGATGCAGGCCAGCGACGGTGCGTCCGGCGCGCCTGGCAAGCCGGGTGACTGCGACCTCGGAAAGCGGTGCGAGAGACATCCGGTGCGTGCACGTGTGCGGCAGGTCACCGATCACGAGGCGCAGCGGATGCTGCGGGCCGAGCTCGCCGTCCCGATAGGTCACGACGAGCATGCAATGCGTGCGATGAATGCGCCGCCCCAGATATTTCAGCAGGTCCAGCGTTGCTTCGTCCGCCCAATGCACGTCCTCGACGACGATCAGCGCCTTTGCCTGCTCGAATTCATCCAGCGCCGCGGTAAAGATCAGCTCCGGCCTGGCTCCGGATCCGAGGGTCGTCGCCAACCTGCCATGCGTCTGCCGAGCGATATCGTGCAAGGGGCCGAGGGGCCGGGGCGTAAAGAGCGCATCGCATGCGCCCCACAGTACGCGCGCATCCGTCTGTCGCTGCGCAAACTCCCGCAGCAGCGCCGTCTTGCCGATGCCCGCCTCACCGGCCACCAGCACCATACAACCGCTTGCCCGGATGGCTTGGTGCAGCCAGGTCGCCAGATCGGCAAAGGACTGTTCGCGCTCGAGGAGTTGCATCGACTCGTCCCCCGGACGATTGTGCCACCATCCCAGGCGCGACGCTCGCTGGAGTTTTCTCGTACAATGCCGGCAACGTCGGACTTCGACCCGAAAGAGGTTGCCATGCCGCGCACCCGCTCCCTGACTCTGCTTGTCGCGCTCGCCAGCCTCGCCTTCGCCGGTACGGCGACATTCGACCTCGCCCGGGCTGCCCCGCAGGACCAGGGCACCTCCATGGGCGGCATGTCCATGCCCGCAATGTCCATGGGCGGCAGGAAGGCTGGCAGTCCAGCCGATGCGGCCGCTCCCGGTATCAAGGGGGAGACGCACTTCACCGTCTACGTGCTGCCCGGCAGCAACGGCCTCGGCTTCACCGGCCCGGACAAAACCCATCATGACACGATGGTCCCCTCGGGTTTCGTGTTGCGGAAGGGGGCTCGAGTGACCTTCACCGTGGTCAATCTCGACGACATGAAGCATTCGATCACCGCGCCCGGGCTGGGAGTCAACATCACGATCAAGGCGGGGGCGGATCGGAAGAACGGCACCATTGCTCCCAGCACCACCACCTATTCCTTCATCCCGGCCAGGGCGGGTGAGTTCCGCTGGTACTGCGTCTTCCCGTGTGACATGCCGCAACACTGGGCCATGTCCGCGAGCTACGACGGCCCGGACCGTGATGGCTTCATGGCCGGCGTTATCCGGGTGCTCTGACAGGAAAGTACCCGCATCGATCGGGCTGACGGCTCTCATCGTGCCTGATACCTTCGTGCAATCGTCAGGCGATCGCGGCGATGGTCTGCTAAGGGGCAGGCGACGAGGTGACCATGAAAACCTTCCTCAGCATCGGCTCCGGGCCCGGATTGAGTTTTGCGACCGCGGCGCGATTCGCCAGGGAGGGGTTTCGGATCACCCTGAGCAATCGCAATGCCGCCAAGGCGCGGGAGTTGGCGGAGCGCCTCAATCGGAACGGCTACCCTGCCGAAGGCCGAACCGTAGATTCCGGTGACCCGGAGGGCGTCGCCAGCCTGATTGGCGACGTCGAGAGACAGTTCGGGACCATTGACGTGCTCCATTACAACACCGCCTCGATGCGGAAGGCGACCCTCGAGGAGCAGCCACGGAATACGTTTGGCGAGGACCTTGCCGTGAACATAGGCGGAGCGCTCGTCGCCGTGCAGACGGTCGCTCAACAGATGGCCCCGCGTCGATCCGGGACGATTCTCCTGACGGGAGGCGGTTACTCGGTCACGCCCAATCCGCAGTACATCTCGCTCAGCGTCGGCAAGGCGGGTATCCGGGCTCTGACGCTCGGAATGTTCGACAGCCTCAAGCAGAAGGGTATTCACATCGCCACCGTCACTGTCGAGGTCGCCCTCAAGGAGCCCAGGCAGGCCGAGGCAGCCGGGGAGCTCTTCTGGCAACTGCACAGCCAGCCAATCAATAGCTGGACGGCGGAGGTGAAGTACGGCGGATAATGCCACCTGCCGGGCGGCGGCGGAGATAGGCGATCGACGTGACTCGTCTCTTATCGGTGAATGTCGGGCTTCCGCGTGACATCCAGTGGCGGGGGCGTACGGTCCACACCGGGATCTGGAAGAGCCCCGTTACCGGTCGCCGCCGCGTTCGGCGGTTGAACGTTGACGGCGACGGCCAGGGCGATCTGGCCGGCCACGGCGGCGAGCACCGCGCCGTTTTCGTCTACCAGATCGAGTCGTACCGTCACTGGCAGCGGCAACTCGGGCGCAGCGACTTCGCTTACGGGCAATTCGGCGAGAATTTCACCGTCGAAGGATTGGCCGATGATGCCGTCTGCATCGGCGATCGCTATCGGATCGGCGACGCCCTGTTCGAAGTGACGCAGCCGCGAGTCACCTGTTATCGCATCGGCATTCGGATGGATGACGCGCGCATGCCGGCTCTCCTGACTTCGAGCGGCCGGCCGGGCTTTTACCTCCGGGTCCTCGAGGAGGGCGAGGTCGGCGCGGGCGATGAGATCGCAAAGGTCGCCGACGGGAGCGAGCGGATGACCATTGCGGAGATCAACGCGCTCCTCTATTCGGGGGATCATCCGCGTGACCGGCTGGAGCGGGCCCTGCGGATGGCAGCGCTGCCGATCGGGTGGCGGACGTCGTTCGAAGCGCTGCTGCGGCAGCATGGAGCGGGCGGGAATGCAGGGCTCGTGCCGAAAGCCGCGGCACACCCGTCCGCACCGGGCTTTCACCGTCTCCAGGTGACGGAGGCCCATCCGGAGTCCGCGGATGTCATTTCGCTGACGCTGCAAAGAGCGGACGGTGGCCCGGTCGCGGCCGCTATTGCGGGCCAGTATCTGATCGTGCGGCTGAATGCAACGGCGGACGGCCGGGCGGTCTTCCGCAGCTATTCCATTTCGGGAGCGCCCTCGACGGAGCGATATCGCATCAGCGTCAAGAAGGAGCTCAAGGGATTGGCCGGGACTTATCTCCACGAGCGCGTTCGGGTGGGCGACAGCCTCGATGTCAGCTCGCCGCGCGGCAGCTTCATTCTGCAGCCGGGAGAGCGGCCGCTGGCCCTGCTGAGTGCGGGAATCGGGGCAACTCCGCTGTTGGCGATGCTGCATGCGTTGGCATCGACCCATTCCGGCCGGGAGGTGCTCTGGCTGCACGCGGCCCGGGATGGCGCGCATCATCCGTTTGCGGCGGAGGCTCGGGGGCTGGTGCAAGCCCTTGCGCATGCCCGAAGTTACGTCTGTTACAGCCATCCTCTCGCAGGCGACACGGTAGGAATGAATTTCGACGCCGCCGGTCATTTATCCCGACCGGTCTTCGACGCATTGCGTATCCCGCCGGAGGCGGAGGTCTACCTCTGTGGACCGAACCGGTTCATGGCGGATATGAGGGAGCTGCTCGACGGGACAGGCGTTGCCCGGGAACGGATTTACGCGGAAATCTTCAACGGTGGCGAGTCGATGACCCCGGGAATGGCAGTCGTTCCCCGACCGGCGCCGCATCTGCCCGCGACCGGGCGCAACTGCGGCGAAGTCGTCTCGTTCGCCCGCAGCGGCATCGCGGCGCATTGGGATGCATCGGCCTATCGAAGCATCCTCGAGCTGGCGGAAGCCTGCGATGTCCCGGTGCGTTGGTCGTGCCGGGCCGGCGTGTGTCACAACTGCGAGAGCGGTCTGGTCTCGGGGGCCGTCGCATACGCGCCGCAACCTCTCGATGGACCATCGGACGGCAATCTCCTCATCTGTTGCTCACGGCCGACGGGGGATGTTGTGGTCGACTTGTGAGACCTCGTGGGTCGTCATCGGGATCCAGATAGCAAAGATCCAACGGCCCTATCGCGCTCACCTGGGTGATGTATTCGCCGGATTTCGCCCAGTGAAAATGCGGCTGGCCGCCCGGAAGCACCACGACGCTGCCGGGCCCGTGTGCGGTGAGACTGCTTTCATCGAACTC
Organism: Steroidobacteraceae bacterium; assembly: GCA_036273095.1. GTDB lineage: Bacteria > Pseudomonadota > Gammaproteobacteria > Steroidobacterales > Steroidobacteraceae > 13-2-20CM-66-19. The sequence goes on from DATAXF010000155.1 coordinate 105,880, forward strand.
ACTGCCGAGCCCGATGTAGAAAACCCCGGAGATGACCGTGTAGATGCGGTCCTCCGGATGCTCGTGAGGCATCATCCTCGTGCCGCCCGGAAGCTTCACGCGAATGAGATAGGGGCCGGCCCTGGTCGGGTCGCCCACCAGGATGGCCAGCCGCGCCTGGGGCGGGAACGCCGCGAACTGCTTCCATTGCACCTCCTCCGAACGGATGACGCGGAAATGCTCCTGGCCGGGCTGGTGGGCGGCGAGTTGCGGCGCTGCAGGATCAGTCGCTGGCTGTTTCATGGCTGACGGAGATCTCTCCAGTCGAACATCCTTGGTTGGGTCGGCGGTAACACGACGCCGACCAGCTCCTGGCCGTCCCGCCACGAGTTCAGATTGATGCGCTCGAGGAATTCCTCCAGCGGCATGCAGTTCCAGCCTTCGCGTGCGCCATCAACCACTCGCAATAGAATCATTTCACCGCCCATTGGAGTCTCCTAGGCAGCCTCGGCGACGGCGGCATCTCTCGCGGTCGCCGCTGATGGCTCTGAGAGATCTGACGCACTGCGCTCGAGTGAGACGCGGTAATCGCAGTTCTCCCAGCCGCTTTCGTACCATCGTGTGAAGTTGAGCTCATGCGCCGCGGCGAGATCGGCCTCTGTCAGTGCGACGGACCAGATGCCGAAGGGCCCGCGCTGCGCGGGTCGATCCGCAACGCGCTGCCAGCCGTCGAAGCCCAGATGGAGCGTGAAGGGTACCCGGTCCTCCACGATGAGCAGCTTGCCGGCAGGCAGCCGGACGATGGGCACCTCTTCCCGCCAGTGCCAGATGCCCGATTTTCCGCTCGCGGCCTGCGCGCCGCCGTTGCGGGCCTCACCCGGATGTGGTGCCGGGCGCTGGCCAAAGTGCTGCTCGACGGAGGCGAGCCATTCGACCGGCCGTCCGCGCTCGCGCGCAACCAGGAGCTTGAGGAACTCCGCATGCGCCCATACCAGGGGCATCGCGCCGCCCGAAGGGCGGCCCGGGGCGAGGTCGAGCTCCGGGATCGGGTCGGCGTCCCAAACCTGCTCGGGAAGCAGTCCTCCCGCGCTGGCACAGCGCCACATTGTCTGCAGGTATGGCAACGGGTCCTCGCCCGACTGCAGCGCCAGGTGTCCGCGCTCGCCCACCAGAAGAGGCCATGGGCGGCCGATCCCGCGGCCGTCGAATGAACTCCCATCGGCATGCTCCCCGTAGCCGTCGCCGTTGTATCTGCGATAGAGAGTTCCGGAAGGGGTCTCGACGGCAAGGAGTTGATCGACTACCCGAATGGTGTCCTGTATGCGCGGATCGAGTCCGCTGCGGAGCCCGAGCCGCACGAGATAGGAAAAATCGAGGCTGACGAGCGCCGAGGTATTGATCGTCTCGCCGTCGCGATTGCGCAGCTCGACCCGACCGTCGTCGGCTCCGACCTGCCGCGGTGGCGCGATACGCACGTAATAGCCATGTACTCCCAGCTTGGCGGCGAGCTCGGTGTTCTCGACATAACACCAGCTCTCCAGACGCTCGTTCCAGTCATCGGCGAGCTCGAGCGCGTAGCTGCGCTCCTCGGGCTCCAGCCAGGGACCCGCGGCCACGAGGGCGGCGATTGCTGTCGCGAGCGTGAACGGACCGATGCCGGGATTCTCCTCCCAGCGGTCCTGGCTGCTCGCCGGGCCGCTGCGAGCGAGGAACCCCACTGCCGCACGAATCATCTCCCGCGTGCCCCGCAGCTCGATGTCCCCCAGCTCGGCGAGCTTGGCGGCGAGCAACACAGGCAGCGCCGCCTCATCGAGCTGGATACCGTCCCAATAGGGCTGACCGCTCGGGAAGTAGTTCTGCGGCCAATGTCCGTCGCGCCGCTGCGCGGCGATCAGGTGTGACAGAATCTGTCTCGCATCGAGCCGATGGTTGGCGGCAACCAGCGCGAAGCCGGTGAGACTGGCGTCGCGCGGCCAGACCAGATGGTAGCCGCCGAGCGATTCGGTGCTGTTGCCCCAGGGCACGGACAGGCTGGCAACGACCGCGCCCGGGTAGGCGCGATCCTCGTGAATCTTCAGCACCGCCGCCGACAGCTCGGCGGCATCGCCCAGCGTTTCATCGGGACGAGGCAGGCTCAAGCTCGATCCCCACGCGGCCCAGGCTTCGATGAAAAAGCTGCGCAGCACGTCGAAGTCCGCGGCGAGCGCCGTTCGGGCGCGCGTATGCGCGCCGGCCGGACTGTCAGCGAAACCGAGTGCGAGCACGCCATGATGACGGCTCGCCTCGCCGGTGATCGCGACCGTACCGTTTTTCGCCGACTGGAATTCATAGGTGAGCGAGCCGTGACGGTTGAGGTCCTGCCAACCGTCCGATGCTCCAACAAAACCACAGCTCAGGTGTTCCAGCGGGACGCTGGCGGCGAGGCAGAGCGAGAACCCGCTCCCGTGCGCATAGGCCGACCCGTCATTGAGCCATGCGCTGTTGTCGCGGCCCGAGCTGCCGACGTGTGGCGCGAGGATGAACACGAGGCGGTACTCGCCGGTCAGCGCGAACCGCACCAGTAGAACGTCGCGCAGCGGGTCCGGCAGGATCTCCAGCGTCAACTGATAGTCCTCACCGTGGTGCACGATCTCGAGCGCGGGCAGGCCGGGACCTGGAGTGAGGAGACGGTACCGTCGCTCGCGTTTCAGATCGATCCAGCGGCCCTTGCCCACGAGGTAAAAGCCGAGATCCCGCACCTGCGGCTGGCCGGTCGAAGGCCAGTAGACTTCGTTGATGATCCCATGGCCGATCGTCGCCCAGACCCTGGAGCTGTTGAGCGCGGCGGTGACGAAGTCTTTGTCGCTCGAAGACCAGGTGGGCGCAATTCCGGGGGCACCGAAGGCCTCGGTCGGGGCATCACTCATGAAACGCCTCCATCTGGTTCGACGCGACTATTGCGGGATTCCTCCAAAGCAGGATATGTTCACCAGGTGTTGGCAACAACGCCCGCGGGGCGAATGGAGTCTTTCGACGGCGGAACGAATCACCCGGCGGTTTGCTTTCATGGTCCATCCGCCCAGAGGCGAAAGCCGCCGACGAAGGCGTTGGCGTTGTCGCCCATGCGGCACCCTCGCGGCAGCTTTTTCAGCAGCCTGATGTTGCCGCCGCCCACTACGACGTCGTCGGGCTCCAGCGCGGCGATCAATTGCTTCACGACATCGGCGACATGTCGGCGCCACTTGTCGCTGCCGCGTTTCTCCAGGCCGCGAGCTCCGATGTAGTCTTCGTAGGTCGCCTTCCTGTAGGGCAGGTGACCCAGCTCCATCGGCTCGACGATGCCATCCACGATCATCGCGGTACCGAGACCGGTGCCCAAGCCGAGAAAGAGGAGTTTCCCGCCGCGGTAACTTCCCAGTGCCTGCATCGCCGCGTCATTCATGAACTTCAGCGGGCGTTTGAGCGCGCGCTGGAAATCGAATGTCGTCCAGCCTTTGGCGAGATTGTGCGGCTCGGTAACGGGCCGATTGTGCAGAACCGGGCCCGGATAGCCGACCGAGATCGCCTCGAACGTCCAATCCGCCGTGAGTTTTTCCACTCCGGTGACCATCATTCGGGGCGTCATCGCGGGCCCCGAGTCGAACTTGCGCGCCACCTTCTCCCCGCTGACGAGGAGCTTGACATGGCTCCCTCCGATATCGATCGCCAGGATGTTCATCCGTCGCAGTCCCGGCTCGGGGCCTCCATGCGCGCTACCTCGGCGCGTACTCGGTGAAGACGAAGTCGCGGCTCTTGATTATCGTGTGACACGCATAGCCACATTTCGCGTCATTGCCCTGCGGCGGCGCATCGGTCAGGTTGGCAGGCCTGAACTTTCCGGACTTCGCTTCGTACTCGAACGCCGCCCATCCCCATCCGCCGCTGTCGGCGAACCTGCTGCTGTCCTTCACCATGAAGTCGACATCGTGCAATGCGCCCGGTACCACCGGATCGCCCGGCTGTGTCTGCTGGTTCTTCGGGATCCAATGGATCTTTGCGATCCTGGAGCCGTTAGGGAAGGGTTTGCCGTTCCCGGGGATGCCGCTCCTGTAGGCGGCGATGATCACCGGATTGCCCAGTATGGCGGCGACCTTGCCGCCGTTCTGGCTGATGGCGATCACGGACCAGTTTTCGAACCCGCGAAACTCCGAGAACGCGGGCCATTTCGCCGCCGTGGAGGTGTGCTCATCGCGGGCGAAAATCCCGCTCCCGACAGCCAGGGCGACGACGGCTACCGGGACGATCGACAGGTGCTTTTTCATGGTCCAGACTCTCCGAAAATCGAATGGGGTTGGGGGCAGGGGTGCAGGGGTGCAGCATGGCGCCACAATATGTAAAACGCCATCCCCCGGGGCTGAGAGCGGACTGATACGAAGGTATCAGCGAAAACGTCCCGTATCTGTTGCATGCTAAATGCCGGGCCTCGTCAAAAGGTAGAGATGGGGATTGGATGAGACCGCCGGGGGGAGTAGAGGGTCTGGCGGCCGCGACCTCCCTAACTGGACCGATTGCTTCGGCCAAGGAGCCTTATGATAAAAACGCAGCCGCATGTCGCAGTGGTCGATGATGATGAGTCGGTGCGCGAATCGTTGCCCGATCTGTTGCGACAGTTCGGTTACACAGCGACCGCATTCGGCTCCGCACAGGAGTTTCTCTCGTCCGGCCGTGTCCAGGACTTTCACTGCCTGATCCTCGATATCGCCATGCCGGGTATGTCCGGGCCCGACCTGCAGCGCGAGCTGATGAACCGGGGCAGGATCCCGCCCGTCATTTTCATCACGGCTCACGCGGATACACGCGTGCATGCGACTCTTCTCAAACGGGGAGCTGTCGCCGTCCTGATCAAACCGTTTGGCGAGAGCGACCTGCTGTCCGCGCTCAAGTCCGCACTGTCGCCCTAGCCGCAGCAGCTGCTATGCCGCGGCGCGCTGCGCCATGAGCTGCAAAAGCGCTTCGGCACCCGCGGTGGAAGAGGCCGGATTCTGCCCCGTAACAAGGCGCCCATCTGTGATTGCAAACGGCTCCCAGTTGCGCACCTTCTCGAAGATTGCGCCGAGCCGCAGCAGCTCGTCCTCGACGAGGAACGGTACGACCTTGGTGAGTTGCACCGCTTCCTCCTCTCCATTGGTAAAGCCCGTCACGCGTTTCCCCTTCACGAGCGGCGCGCCCTTGTACTTGACCTTGCGGAGGACCCCGGGTGCATGGCACACCAGGGCAATTGGCTTGCCTGAGTTGTAGAACGACTCGAGAAGAGCAATCGAATCGGCACTCTCGGCGAGATCCCACATTGGACCGTGGCCCCCGGGGTAGAAGACGGTGTCGTAATCTTCCGACTTCACTCCCGCCAGCTTCACGGTGTGCGCCAACGCATCCTGCGCCGCCGGATCCTGCTTGAAGCGCGTCATTGCCGGGGTCTGATTCTCGGGCAGATCGCTCTTCGGATCGATCGGCGGCTGACCGCCCTTGGGCGAGGCCAGAGTCAGTGCAACGCCGGCGTCCCGGAACACGTAGTACGGCGCGGCAAACTCCTCGAGCCAGAAGCCGGTCTTGCGGCCGGTGCTGCCGAGAACGTCGTGAGAAGTCAGGACCATCAGTATCTTCATGCGATCATCCTTCGAGAAGGGGCTACAGAGGCTGATTGCTGTACGGCGCGCGAGGTGAGATGCGCTCCGTCGTGGCGCTGATTCAACGCCCTATGTTGCTGAAATTCGATTGGACTTAGGTATTGCCCGCATCACCTCGAATTCGAAGACTGGCCCTGCAGAGGGATGCGTGGTATACCTGCGTATGCAGCGGCACCGTGAGCTGATTCTTTACGGGGAAGCGCAGATGAACAAAGCGACCACGTTGCGTCCTGGCCAGAAGCCACCCGCAGCGGTTGTCACACCCGTTGTGTTCGTTGTGGACGATGACATTTCCGTGCGCGAGGCGCTCGAGCTGCTGATTGCTCATGGCGGCTGGCGACCGCAGCTGCTGGCGTCGGCGCAGGAGTTCCTCGCCCACCCGCGGCCACAGTGTCCGAGCTGTCTGCTGCTCGATTTAGGCCTGCCGGACCTCAATGGTCTCGAGCTGCAGGAGCGTATCGGTGCCGGGCGCCCCGAAATGCCGATCATTTTCATTACCGGCCGCGGCGATATTCCCACGACGGTGCGGGCTATGAAGGCGGGGGCGATCGAGTTCCTGACGAAGCCGCTGGAGCCCGAGGTGCTGTTGGAGGCAATCGAGCGTGCGCTGGCGCGCAGCCGCACTTCGCTGGAAGAGCAGATCCGTCTTCAGGCGCTGCGCGCTCGCCACGACTCTCTCAGCCCGCGCGAACGGGAAGTGATGGCGCTGGTCGTCCGCGGCCAGTTGAACAAGCAGGTTGGCGCCGAGCTCGGCATCAGCGAGATCACCGTCAAGGCGCACCGTGGCCGGGTGATGCGCAAGATGCGCGCCAACTCCCTGCCGGACCTGGTGGATATGGCCTCTCTCCTCGGCCTGCATGCCCCGGGCAGGGATTGACGCCCGCAAGCCCGACGCCGTCAGGCGCTGCCGGCGGTCGGAATCGAGAACGACAACGTCGCGCCCGGCACGCCTTCATTCCGCTCGGCCCAAAGGCGACCCCGATGCCTCTCGATGATCGAGCGGCTGACGAATAGCCCGATCCCCATGCGATCGCTTTCCATGGTGCAGGCGGCGTAGGAAAGCGCTTCTGCGCTCACCGCCGGCAGCTGCAGGTTCGTATCACGAATGGTCACACGCACGCGGCCGCCGGCCTCGCGCTCGGTCCTGATCAGCAACTCCCGTCCGGGCTCGGGCGTGCGCAGCGTCGCATCGCAGGCATAGCGGATCAGATTGACGATGACGAGCTGCAGCTGCCTGCGATCGCCGATGATCTGCGGCAGATCGTCGGCCAATGTCGATCCAACGGCGATGGCGCTTCGCGTCAGGTCGACGGCAGAGAGAACGATCACCTCGCGCACGGCCTCGTTGAAATCAAAGGGTATGAGTGTGAGCTCCTGCTCGCCGAACATGGCGCGCAGTCTCGTGATGAGCTCCGAGGCGCGACTGATGTCCCGGAGCGCGCGCCGGAGCGTGCCCAGCGCGCCGGTGATGTCGGCCGGATCGGCCGCGAGCATCCGCACACAGGTATTTGTGTTGGTTATCAGCCCGGATAGAGGTTGACTGATCTCATGAGCGATCGAAGCCGTGAGCGCAAACATCGCGGCAGCCTGCGATGCATGCGCAAGGTCGGTAGCTGCCCGCTCGCGGTCGCTGGGTTCGAATGGCTGTGCCATGCCGTGGATTTGACTCTTGACGATGATCCTGAGGATTATCGCCAAGCCGCTTTCGGGAGATTAGTCGGGAAATACGGCAATCTGTTTTGCAAAAAGGAGCGAAGGTCCGGCCACGAGGCGGCCCATGTCCTCGGCGCGGGGGCATTGCGGCGCTGAGTGCTGCGTGCCTGGGAGCGCGGTGGCCCGGCGCTCAGGAGCAATCCATGCCGGCCAGGGCTGCCCGTGCGACCAGGATGTCCTGCTCCACGCTGCCGCCGCTGGCTCCGACGGCTCCGATCACCGCGCCGCCGACGCTCACCGGGATTCCGCCGCCGAAAATCACCACCCTGCAGCTGTTGGTGGTGTTGAGGCCGAAGCCTTGGCGCCCGCTCTGCGCAAACTGCGACAGGTCTTCCGTCGTCATGTCGAATGCCCGCGCGGTCCATGCCTTGTCGATCGCGATGGCGACACTGCCCAGCCAGGCGCCATCCATGCGCGCATGCGCCACCAGCGCACCGCCCGCGTCCACCACGGCGATGTTGTAGGGGATTTTCAGCTCGAGGGCCTTGCGCTCCCCGGCGCCAATGATTCGCCTGGCGTCCTCCAGGTTCAGCGAGACGACTTGGTGTGGCACTGCGGGCTCCTCCATCGTCGGGGCTTTCATCAGAACGAAAGTGTCCGCCGGCGCCAATTGCACGTTGGTATCGGAGTGCTAGTTCCTCGTCCACAGGGGGTTGTTCCAGGCCGAGAGCGCCTGCAGGAACGCGCTCACGCGCAGGGGCAGGAACCTGCGGCTCGGGTAGACCGCGAAGACCGGAATTTCCAGCGATGTCCACCGCGGCAGCAGCCGTACCAGCTCACCGCCCGTGAGCGCTGCCTCGCAATCCTTGGAGGGGAGCAGCCCGATTCCGTGACCACGGGTGACGAAGCCTGCGACGGACCTGCAGTCATGGCTCGCCATGGTTCCCGACACCCGGACGCGTGTCCGCTTGCGGCCGCTCAGCAGGTCCCAGTCGGCCTCATTGCTCTTCGCGTTCAGCGTGACGCATTCGTGCGATTTGAGGTCGTCAGGCTGAACGGGCAGCTTACGACCCGCGAGGTACTCGGGAGCGGCCACCACGTAGCGGATCCATTTTCCCAGCTTCGAGGCCACGAGCCGCGACGCCCGCAGCTCGCCGAAGCGAATCGCGAGATCGATGTTATCGGCCATGAGATCGAGGTAATGATTGCTGATGACGAGGTCGATCCGGATGCCGGCATGCTGCTTGGAGAATCTGGAGAGGAACTCGAGGAAGGAGTCCTGACCGAGGATCATCGGGACGGTGAGCCGCAGGATTCCCTCGGGCCGGCGTTGCGCCTGAGTCAGGACCCGCTCCGCTTCCTGAATCAGGTTGAGCGGCTGGTCGCATTGGTTGAAGTACTCCCGGCCCTGTGGCGTCAGAGTGACCCGTCGCGTGTTTCGCCGGACGAGCGACGCGCCAAGAGCCGACTCGAGCAGCGATAGTCTGCGGCTCACGGTGGAGATCGACATTCCGAGGGAGCGCGCCGCCCTGCTGATGCTCTCGAACTGAGCCACCTTGACGAATATCAGAATGTCGTTCAGATCCGCCATTGACCCCCGCTGTCAGACATAAACGCCGCACGGCGCGCCGGTAGCATACTAGTCTGGCTCGAGCTCCACGCGGAACTTGTCGGTGTAGTGCCTGAACTCCCGGCGCAGCCGGCTTGGGTTCAGTCCGAAACGGGCGAGATCGTATCGTCTGGCAGGACCGCCTGCGCCACGCGTCTTTTCCAGCCATCGGAACATTCGGTACCGCGCTTCGGCCGACAATGCGAGGCCGCAGTGTTGATAGACGGCATCGACGGCCTCGAGGGGGTGCGAAACGATCCGGCGATAGTGCAGATGCAGGATCGAGCGGTCGTCAGCCGGCAGCGCGGCCATCCGGCGGGCACCGTCGATCCATGATGCGGTGACCTCCCTGCCGATCTCCAGCGGATCGATTCGCCGCGTGAAGGGACTGCGCATGACCTGAGTGAGCTTGGCGACAGAGGCCAGGACCCGCACGGGATCACGGTGAACGACGACCAGGCGCGCATCAGGATAGACCGCTCGCATTTCATCGAGCGCGAACACGTGATCCGGGGACTTCAGGATCCAGCGTCGTTCGGGGCAGTGCACCTGAAGATGCTGCAGAAAGCGGCGATGAAATCGGTAGGCATCGATGAATCCGGTCGCGCGCAGCCAGGCTCCATAGGAGGGGACGCGATAGCTGCTCTCGAAGCGGGAGCTGTGGAACACCTGCGCGATGATATCGCTGCATTCCTCCGGCTCATCGACTCCGAGCGGATGCAATGCGTGGAACTCGGGCGCGATCAGGCGGAACAGCGCGAGCTGCAGGCGCACGCCCGCTTTGCGTACGAAAGAGGCAGCCCGGCCGCAGTGCGCCACTTCGGGATGCACCAGCTGGTAGAGACGCGGCGCGATCGTGTTGGGATCCTGCACGATGAGGCGATGCAGAAATGTAGTGCCGCTGCGCGGCATTCCGCTGATGAAGACGGGCTCCCGGACGGGAGCCGCCAGCACGGCGGGATTGGCCGCCTCGAGCTCATCGAAGCACAGCAGATTTCCCAGGCAGCGCAGAACGTCGTGCCGCAGCGCCAAGGTACCGAGGCGACTGAGGCTCGCTTCCTGCCTGCAGGCATCGATGAGCCGCTTCAACGCGGGAATGAACGAGCGGTCCGCGAAGTCTTCGCGCCCGGAGTCTCTCAGGGCCGAATCGAGCAGGCGTCCGACTTCGAGCGCAGGCGGGGAGGGCTCTGCGCTCATGATCGATCTCGGACGGAGACATCGCTCTTGCACGCGCCGATCTGACCAGGAGCGCCGCGCACCTGCCATTGGACGAAAGTATCGAGCACGCCGGCGAGGCCGGGATGTTGACGATACCTTCGTCCAATGGATCAGGCGGCGGTCATGGAGTGATATCCATCTAATGGGTCTGAAGCATTTCACCGACAGCGACGCCCTGGAGAGTGAGCTCGCCGGCGCCGTTGCGGCGCGATTGGCGCGCGCCTGCGCCAGTCGCGGATACGCCTCCCTTGTGGTTTCCGGCGGCCATTCGCCGGCCGGGCTCTTCGGGCAACTCTGCGGGCAACAGCTCGATTGGAGCCACGTATTCATCGCTTTGGCGGATGAGCGTTGGGTCGATCCGCGCGAGCCGGGGAGCAACGAGCGCCTGGTGCGGGAGAGACTGTTACGTGAGAATGCGGCGCCGGCCCGGTTCCTGGGGCTGAAGAACCCGGCGTCGTCACCCCTGCTGGGCGCCGCAGCGGCATGGGATGCGCTGGCGAAGGTGCCGCGGCCCTTCGATGTGACCGTGCTCGGCATGGGTGATGACGGCCACACCGCTTCGTTGATTCCCGGCTCTCCGGGCCTGCGCGGCGCTCTGGACCCGGATGCGCCTCCCGCGTGCGTCGCGATGTGGTCGCGGGTCTCCCCGCACGAGCGAATCAGCTTGAATCTGAGCGCCTTGCTGCAATCCCGGCATATCTCGATCCTCATTCTCGGCGAGCACAAGCTGCAAACGTATCGGCTGGCCGCTGGCGAAGGTGCCGTGGAAGAGATGCCGATACGCGGGGTACTTCGCCAGGAGCGGGTACCTGCGGATGTCGTCTGGGCCCCCATCTGATGGAAGCGTCGGTACTTGCTGATTTTGACGCCGGCGATGTGCTCGACGCGCTGTCGTTGGGCGTCATTGTGCTCGATCTGCAGCTCTGTGCCGTGTATGCGAACGTCGGTGCGGAGGATTTGCTCGCCGTGCCGGCGGAAAAGCTGCGCGGTCGTCCGCTTGCATCCTTCCTGCCACAGCCGCAGCCGTTTCTGCATGCCGTCGAACGGGCGCTCCAGGGAGGAGAAACCGTCGTCTTCGACGTCGGCGGAGACGCCGGATGGTCAGCCGGGACGACCGGAATGCTCAGCCTGAGGGTTGCGCCCATGCGAGATCAGCTCAGCGGCAGGCATTTGCTCCTCGAGCTGTGCGGAGCTCGGAGTCAGCGCTGGCAACGAACACGGATTCCGTGAGCCATTCATTCACGGAAAGAGCGCACAGACAATCGTCCGCGGGCGGCGCGCGCTACCTTGGGTACATGCAGCGGTGGCTATTTGTTCAGGATGGATATCGCGATGAAACCAACTGAAGAGCTGACTCGTCGCGGCCAGAGTCTCTGGCTGGACAACATAACGCGGGACCTCCTGAGCAAGGGAACGCTCAAGCGTTACATCAGCGAGTTGTCGGTAAGAGGGCTGACGTCGAACCCTACGATCTTCGACCAGGCCATCAGGAACGGCGCGGCCTATGATGCCGCCATCCGGCAATTGCTCGCCAGCGGTCATTCCGGCGAGCGGCTGTTCTTCGAGCTCGCCCTGCAGGATCTCGCGGCGGCGGCGGATCTCTTCCGCGAGGTGCACGAGCGGAGCTCGGGCGTGGATGGCTGGGTATCGCTCGAGGTCTCGCCGCTCCTTGCGCGCGATGCGCGCACGACGCTCGCGGAAGCGAAAGACCTGCACGGCCGCGCCGGCAGACCGAATCTGTACATCAAGATTCCGGGAACGGCCGAGGGCTTGCCGGCAATCGAGGAGGCCATATTTGCCGGTGTGCCCATCAATGTGACGCTGCTCTTTTCACCCGCGCAGTACCTCGCAGCGGCGGAGGCATACCTGCGAGGCGTGGAGCGGCGGATCGCGGCCGGCTTGAACCCCAACGTGAGCTCCGTCGCCTCCGTGTTCATCAGCCGCTGGGACGTCGCGGTGTCCGGTCGGGTACCTGATCGGCTGACCAATACGCTCGGCCTCGCCATCGGGCGCGGCTGCTATCGGGCCTACTCCTCCCTGTTGTGCTCGAGCCGCTGGCGCCAGGCGTTCAATGCGGGCGCACGCCCGCAGCGCCTGCTGTTTGCGAGCACCGGTACGAAGGATCCGAAGGCCCCGGACATTCTCTATGTCAAGGGCCTGCATGCTCCTCTGACGGTCAATACGGTTCCTGAGAAGACGTTGCAGGCTTTCTACGACCACGGCGAGCTGGGGTCGGATTGGAGCGCGGACGCGGCTGCCGGCGAGGAAGCGCTCGACGCGTTTCGCGCAGCGGGCATTGATCTCGAGGCCCTCGCACGCAAGCTTCAGGATGACGGCGCCGCATCGTTCGTCGCCTCCTGGAACGATCTTCTGAAGGTCATCGAAGGCAAGACCGCTTCTTTCGGAACGCCCGCTCGAGCGATCGCCCATTAGGTTGTGAGGAGCTGCGAGATGAAGAGCCCGATTCCTTCGCTCACCGAGCGGCCCGCATGGAGCGCGCTGCGCGCCCATCATTCCGCGATCAGGCAGCGGCAGCTGCGCGAGCTCTTTGCCCAGGATCCCGGGCGGGGAGAACGCTTCGCTCTCGAGGCGGCGGGCGTCTATCTCGACTACTCCAAGAACCTGATCACCGAGGAGACCGTGGGCCTGCTGCTGCAACTGGCTGAAGAATCCGGACTGCGCGCCCGGATCGACGCCATGTTCGCCGGCGAGCAGATCAATGTGTCGGAGCGTCGCGCGGTGCTGCATGTCGCGCTACGCGCGCCGCGCACCGAGTCGATAAAGGTGAACGGTGTCGACGTGGTGCCGCAGGTGCACGCGGTTCTCGACAAGATGCGCGAATTCGCCAACGCGGTGCGCTCCGGACGCTGGAGCGGCTACAGCGGCAAGCCGGTCCGCAATGTCGTCAATATCGGGATCGGCGGCTCCGACCTCGGTCCTGTCATGGCTTACGAGGCGCTGCGGCATTACAGCCTGCGCTCTCTCACCTTTCGCTTCGTGTCGAATGTCGACGGAACGGATCTGGCCGAGGCGGTCCGCGACCTCGATCCGGCCGAGACGCTGTTCATCGTTTCGTCGAAGACCTTTACGACGCTGGAGACCATGACGAACGCGGGCAGCGCGCGCGCCTGGTGCCTGGCGGGATTTGGCGGCGATGAGCGCGCGGTGGCCCGGCATTTCGTCGCCGTGTCGACCAACGCCGCCGAAGTAGCCAGGTTCGGCATCGATACCGACAACATGTTCGGATTCTGGGATTGGGTCGGTGGCCGCTATTCCATGGAGTCCGCGATCGGGCTCTCGACCATGCTGGCGGTGGGGCCGGAGTCGTTCGACGCGATGCTGCGTGGCTTCCACGAAATGGACCAGCATTTCGTCAGCGCGCCGTTTCGCAGCAACCTCCCCGTTGTGATGGGGTTGCTCGCAATCTGGTACAACAACTTCTTCGGCGCCCAGAGCGCGGCGGTGCTCCCGTACGAGCAATATCTCAAGCGTTTTCCGGCCTACCTGCAACAGCTCGCGATGGAGAGCAACGGCAAGGGAGTGACCCTCGACGGCAGCCGGGTCAACTACGACACCGGCCCGATTTACTGGGGCGAGCCCGGAACGAATGGTCAACACTCCTTCTATCAGCTGATCCACCAGGGCACCCGGCTCATTCCGTGCGACTTCATGGCTTTTCTGAGGCCGCTCAATGTCCTCGGACGCCACCATGAAATCCTGCTCGCGAATGTCCTGGCGCAGGGTGAAGCACTCGCCTTCGGCAAGACGGCCGCGGAGGTAAAGGCGGAGGGGTCGCCGGATTGGCTGGTGCCGCATCGCACCTTCGCGGGCAATCGACCCTCCAATACGCTGCTGCTCGAGGAGCTCACGCCGGCCGCGCTGGGGCGCCTGGTGGCCCTCTATGAGCACAGTGTCTTCACCCAAGGCGCGATCTGGCAGATCGACTCGTTCGATCAGTGGGGAGTCGAGCTCGGCAAGGTCCTGGCGAAGAACATTCTGCGCGAGCTCAACCCGGAGTCGGCCGGAGCTCTCGCGCACGACAGCTCCACCAACGCGCTGATCCGGCGGATCGTCGCGCCAGGGGTGCCCCAGGCGGGGAGCCGTCGTCGCTGACCGATGGTTTGATTCTGCCTGCGGAGAGATATATGCAACTCGGAATGATCGGCCTCGGCCGCATGGGCGCAAACATGGTGCGCCGGCTCATGCGCAACGGACATGAATGCGTGGTGTTCGATGCCTCACCCCAGGCGGTGCGGGCGCTCACCCAGGAGGCCGCGGTCGGCGCCGACTCGATCGAGGATCTGGTGCGGCGCCTGCGCAAGCCGCGGGCCGTCTGGCTCATGGTGCCGGCCGCGGTCGTGGATGAGACGATAGCTCGCCTCGAGCCGCACCTGGAGTCCGGAGATGTGCTCATCGACGGCGGCAATTCCTACTACGTGGACGACAAGCGCCGCGCGAAAGCATTGGCCCCGAAAGGCGTCCAGTACCTCGACGTTGGAACCAGCGGCGGGGTATGGGGGCTCGAGCGCGGCTACTGCATGATGATCGGCGGCGACGAGCGCGCCGTGCGGCGACTCGATCGGATCTTCTCCGCCCTGGCACCCGGTCGCGGGCAGGTCGATCGCACGAGTGGCCGCAGCGACGGGAATCCGACCACGGCTGAGCTCGGTTACCTGCACTGCGGAGCGAGCGGAGCGGGGCATTTCGTCAAGATGGTTCATAACGGCATCGAGTATGGCCTGATGGCGGCTTATGCCGAAGGTCTCGATGTCCTGCGCGCGGCCAATGTGGGAAAGACGGCTCGGGAGGTGGATGCCGAGACGACTCCGCTGCGTGATCCCGACCACTACGACTTCGAGTTCGATCTCGCCGACGTCGCGGAAGTGTGGCGGCGGGGGAGCGTGGTGGCGTCCTGGCTCCTCGACCTCACGGCAGCGGCTCTCTACGCCGACCGCGGGCTCGAGAGCTTTGCCGGCAGGGTGTCGGATTCCGGCGAAGGTCGCTGGACGCTGAAGGCGGCAATCGATGAAGGCGTTCCCGTACCGGTGCTGAGCGCCGCGCTCTACGAGCGGTTCAGCTCACGGGGCAACGCGCAATTCCAAGGCAAGCTCCTCTCGGCCATGCGCCACCAGTTTGGCGGTCATCAGGAGAAGCCGGCGCTGCAGTCGGCCAAGGCGTCACTCAAATGAGCGACTCGAAGTGCGATGCGTTCGTATTCTTCGGCGCGAGCGGAGATCTGGCCTACAAGAAGATCTTTCCCGCTCTGCAGGCGATGGTGCAGCGTGGAACTCTGGACGTCCCGGTGATCGGCGTCGCAAACAGCGACTGGGACCTGTCGCAGCTACACGCCAGGATGCGTGAGAGCCTGCAGGAGCATGGCGGCATCGACCCTGATGCGTTCGGCAAGCTGTCGGATCTGCTGGGTCACTACATCCGCGGAGACTACGCGGATGCGGCGACCTTTGCCGCGCTCAAGCGGGCGCTGGGCGGCTCGCAGCGGCCGGCTTACTATCTGGCCATTCCGCCGTCCCTGTTCGGCAAAGTGATCGAGCAGTTGGCCGCGGCGGGATGCGCGCCTCCCGGCGCGCGGGTGATCGTCGAGAAACCCTTCGGCCGCAGTCTCGAGACGGCGAGGGCGCTCAACCGCGTGCTTCTCGGCTCTTTCGCCGAGCAGCGCATTTTTCGCATCGATCACTATCTCGGCAAGCGCCCGGTGCAGAACCTCCTTTTCTTCCGCCTCGCGAACTCGGTGCAGGAGTCGCTTTGGAGCCGTGACCACATCGAGAGCATCCAGATCACGATGGCCGAGTCGTTCGGCCTCAAGGGCCGGGGCAGCTTCTATGACCAGACGGGCACGATACGGGATGTGATTCAGAATCACCTTTTTCAGGTGTTGTCGAATCTGCTCATGGAGCCGCCGGCCCGTACCGACAGCGAATCGATACGCGACGAGAAGGTGAAGGTGCTGAAGTCGGTTGCGACCCTGACACCGGAGGATGTGGTGCGGGGTCAATTCCGTGGCTACCGCAGCGAGCCGGGCGTGGCCCAGGACTCCGAAGTGGAAACCTTCGCCGCCGTGCGCCTCGCGATCGACAACTGGCGGTGGCAGGGCGTCCCCATCTTCATTCGCGCCGGCAAGTCGCTCGCGACCACCTGCACCGAGGTCGTGGCACGTCTCAGGCGTCCGCCCGCGATTCTCCGCGATGATCCGGCGCAGAACTATCTGCGCTTTCGCATCAACCCATCGTGTGAGATCGCACTCGGTCTCACCATCATGGACGCGGAGGGAGCGGGCAGCGGTGAGAAGGTGGAGCTACTGGCCAGTCGGTTTGACGCCGGTCACGAACGGGAAGCCTACGAGCGGGTGCTGAGCGATGCCTTGATGGGTGATAGGACTCTCTTCGCGCGTGAGGACTACGTGGAGGAGGCCTGGCGCATCGTCGATCCCGTCCTGAAGGCGCAGACGGCGGTCTATCCCTACGAGCCCGGCAGTTGGGGACCGAAGCAGGCCGCCGGCATCACGCCCGTTGGCGGCTGGCGGGTTCCGCTGGATCAGGCGGCGCCGGTACAATGACCAGGATCGCCCGCACGCTCGTGCTCCTGCTCGCCTCGCTCCCTGCGGCGTGCATCACCCCGCCGAAGGTAGCGCCGGTCGACAAGCCCGTCGACCAGCGGGTCGCCCTGGGGCTCGGTACGGTCCCGGCGCCGGCTCAGAGCGCCTGGTGGACGGCGTACCAGGATGCGCAGCTCAACCGACTGATCGACGCAGCGCTCGCCGACAATCCCACCATGGGCCAGGCTCTCGCGCGCTTGCGCCGGGCCAAGGCCATGGTCGATGCGACCTCGGCGCAATTGTGGCCGTACGTTTCGTATGACGGCTCGGTGACTCGGGAGAGGATCAGCGGCAAGGCCCCGGTCCCGTCGCAATATGCCGGATCCTCCGTCTGGCTGAGCAACGAGCTGGTGGACTTCTCCTGGGCGCTGGATTTCTGGGGCCGGCAGGCCTCGCTCGTGCGACAGGCGCGCGGCCAGGCGGACGCCGCGGCACTCGATGCGGCGGCCGCTCGACTCGCGATCGTCAGTGCGGTGGTCCGGACCTACATCGATCTCGAGCGCTCCTACCGGCTGGCCGACGTGGCTCGGCGCGAAGAGAAACAGCGACAGGCGGTGCTCGATATCACCAGGCACCGATTTCGCGCCGGCCTGGATACGAGCGTGGAGCTGAGACAAGCGGCGGGTGCGGTGCCCGAGGCACGGGTGGAGCGGCTGGCGGATGAGGCTGCAATCGATCGTGACGTGCATTTGCTTGCGGCGCTCGCGGGCCGCGGCGCCGACGAGTACGGCCAGATCCAACGCCCCAAGGTGCTCGCCGAAACAGCGCTCTCATTGCCGAGCGCGCTGCCGATGGATCTGCTGGCGCGGCGTCCCGACGTGCTTGCGGCACGGTCGCGGATCAGTGCGGCGCGGGCGGGGCTGGCGGTGGCCAAGACGGATTTCTACCCCAACTTCAATCTGCTCGCCTTCGGCGGCACCCTCGCGGTGGGGAAATTCACCAACCTGTTTCAGGGGCGGGCGGCCTCGTGGGGCGTCGGGCCCGCCTTCGACCTGCCGCTGTTCGACGCCGGCAGGCTCAAGGCAAACTATCGCAGCAACGTTGCGGACATCGACGTTGCCGTATCGGCCTACAACGGCACCGTGCTCGCGGCCGTGCAGCAGACGGCGGATCAGCTCACCGACATCGATTCACTCAACAGCAGCCTGGAACAGCAACGGCAGTCGCTCGACGATGCGGCGACCGCATTTCGCCTCGCCAAAGAGCGCTATAAGGCGGGGCTGACGACCTATCTCACCGTTCTCGCCACCGAGACTCAGGTGTTCGACGCGGAGCGCCAGCGGGTGGACCTCGAGTCGGCACGTGCCAGCGCCCGCGTGAGCCTGCTCATCGACGTCGGCGGGGATTTCAGACCCAACTCGCCCGTAATGGCCCTCAACGCCGGTCGTTGACCGGCGATTTTTTCGGGAGACCCCCATGAACGATCCCGTCACAACTCCCGAAGCGCGCACGGCTCCTGCGGCGCGACCGGCCAATGTCGCGCGCCGCCGCGGCTTCACGGTCCTGGGCCTCGTGGTAGTGGTCTGCGCCGTGGCCTTCGGATGCTATTGGTTTCTGTATGCGCGTTATTTCGAGAGCACCGATGACACCTATGTGGACGGCGATGTGGTGCAGATCACGAGCGAAGTGCCGGGTACGGTAATCGGACTGCACGCCGATGATACGCAATTCGTCGCCCGGGGCCAGCTGCTGCTTCACCTGGATCCCGCCGATGCCGAGGTTGCCGTGAGAGTTGCCGAGGCCAATCTCGGCCGCGCGGTGCGCACGGTTCGCGCGCTCTTCGATCAGGGCGGCCAACTGCGCTATGAGATTCTCTACCGGGAGGTGGCGCTGCGCCGCGCCGAGCAGGACTACCAGCGGCGCACGGGGCTGCTGCGCGATGGCGCAGTCTCGAGCGAAGAGTTGCAACATACCCAGGACGATACGACAGAGGTTCGTGCCAGCCTGGCGGCGGCGCGGGAGCAGCTGGGCGAAACCGAGGCACGCATCGACGGTACGACTGTCGCGACCAATCCCGAGGTGCTCGCGGCAGCCGCGGGAGTTCGTGATGCCTGGCTGCAACTGCGGCGCACGCGCATCACCTCTCCGGTCAGCGGCGTCGTCGCCCGCCGCTCTGTCCAGGTGGGCCAGCGTGTTGCCGCCGGCACGCCGCTCATGGGTGTCGTGCCGCTGGATGCGCTGTGGGTAAATGCGAATTTCAAGGAGGTGCAACTGCGGGATATGCGGGTCGGCCAGCCGGTAACGCTCCGCGTCGACGTCTACGGAGGAAAGGTCACCTACCACGGCAAAGTCGTGGGACTCGCCGCGGGAACGGGCTCGGCGTTCGCGTTGCTGCCTGCGGAAAACGCCTCCGGGAACTGGATCAAAATCGTGCAGCGGCTGCCGGTGCGCATACAGCTCGATCCCGGGGAGCTTCGGGCCCATCCGCTGCGCATCGGCGAATCGGTGACGGCGACCGTCGATATTCGCGACACCTCCGGCCCGCTGGTCTCCGGTCAGGTGCGCCGAGTGCCGATCCCCTCGCAGCCGAGTCTCGCCGATGACCCGGCGGTGCAGGCGCGCATTGCCCGCATCATCCGCGACAACCTCGGGGAGGCGGGAAGCCAGCAGCGCCTGAGCGCGAATTGGGTCTACGGAGGCCGCTAGCCGTGGAAGCCCGAGGTTCCGCGGGGGCGCAACCTCCTGCCTTGGTCGGAATGGCTCGCAACGCGACGCTCATCGCGCTCGCCATGGCGACGTTCATGCAGGTGCTCGATACCACCATTGCAAATGTGTCGATCCCGACCATCGCAGGCAATCTCGGCGTATCGTCGGACCAGGGCACGTGGATCATCACCTCTTTCGCCGTCGCCAATGGCGTGTCGGTGCCGCTCACCGGCTGGCTGACGCGTCGCTTCGGCATCGTGAAGACGTTTTCGCTGTCGGTCCTCCTGTTCACGATCGCCTCGTTCCTGTGCGGCCTCTCGCAGAGCATCACCGAGCTGCTCGTATTTCGCGTTCTTCAGGGCGCCGTCTCGGGGCCGATGATTCCAGGGTCGCAGGCACTGCTGTTGACGCTCTTTCCGGAAAGCAAGAAGGGCACGGCGCTCGCAATCTGGTCGGCGACCACGCTGGTCGCTCCGATTTGCGGCCCGATTCTCGGTGGCTATATTTCCGATAACTACGCCTGGGGCTGGATATTTCTGATCAACGTGCCCGTCGGGCTGATCTGCGCGCTGGTGTGCTGGCAGTTCCTCAAGTCCCGCGAGACTCCGGCTCACGTGCTCAAGATGGACTGGATGGGATTGGTTCTGCTCATCGTATGGGTGGGATCGCTACAGGTCATGCTCGACCAGGGCAAGGACCTCGATTGGTTCAATTCGACCACGATCGTCACCCTCTGTGCCGTCTGTATCGTGAGTCTCGCGGCGTGGATCATCTGGGAGCTCACGGACCGCGCGCCGATCGTCGATCTGACCCTGTTCAAATCGCGCAGCTTCACGCTCGGAACGCTGGCGCTGTGCCTGGTGTTCGGGATCTTCTTCGGCAATCTCGTTCTCATGCCCCTGTGGCTGCAGAATAACGTGAATTACACGGCAACCTGGGCCGGCATCGCGACGGCGCCGAGCGGTGTCACGGCGCTGATCGTGGCGCCGATCGTGGGGAGGTTGATCTCCCGCTACGACGCGCGCTGGTTCGCCACGATCTCATTCGTGGTGTTTGCCGCGTCCTACTTCATGCGCGCCGCATACCCTCCCGATGCGAGTTTCTGGGTGATTGCCATGCCGGCGCTGGTTCAGGGCGTGGCAATGGGGATCTTCCTGGTCGCTCTATTCACCATTGCGCTCGACCGGCTGCCGCCGGAGCGGATTCCGGCCGCTTCGGGTCTGAACAATTTCCTGCGCATCACAGCCACCGGGTTCGCGACATCCCTGTTCACCACCTACTGGGACCGGCGCGAGCGGTTTCATCAGTCGCGGCTGGTCGAGTCACTCAGCGTGTTCAATCCGAGGCTGCGTCAGGTTGAAGCGGCGCTCAGGCACCTTGGATTGAGCAGTCATAGCGCCGCCGCTGCAGTTCTGCACGAAGTCGTCAACCAGGGTTTCCTGCTCTCGAGTCTCGATCTCTTCTACTTCTCGGGTTGGGCGACGCTGGTTCTGATAGGGGCCTGCTGGTTGGTCCGCAGGCCCGCGGGGGGCGCCGTGGCTGCGGGCGGCGAGTAGGGTGGTTGCCGATGGTCAAATGCATCGAGGCAGTCGGTCTCGCACTGGTCCTGGTAGCCGCTACCACGGGTTTTCATTACGAAGCAGTGCGGGCGCTGCTGCATCGGTTCCAGGGACGCCAGATGTCGCGTCCCAGGCTCGTGCGACTGCTGGTGACGCTGGTGATGATCCATGGAGCCGAAGTCGGCCTCTACGCCGGTGCGTATGCTTTCAGCGCTGACGTGCTCGGCATGGGGGGGCTGACGGGCGAGGGCACTCCCGGCATCATCGATTTCAGCTACTTCGCGGCAGAGACGTATTCCACGCTGGGCTACGGTGATCTCGTGCCGACCGGGGGGTTACGCGTCATGGCCACTGTCGAGGCATTGAACGGCGTGCTGCTGCTCACGCTCTCCGGCGCGTTCCTTTCGGGGATATTGCGCGACAGCTACCTTCGGGAGACTCGGCGCGTGTCGGATCGCGACGGGGCTGATGATCAGTGAGTCATCCCGGTCTGGCCGCCCGGCAGGATCATATTGTGATTCATGTGGTACATCGCCCAGATCGTGCCGAAGACGACGATACTCACGATCACGAGACCGAAGGCGAGCGCCAGCACGTTGTTGGTGTTGTCGGGCGAGGTGGTCATGTGCAGGAAGAAGACCAGATGAACCCCCACCTGGGCCAGGCCGAGCACTACTACCGCCATGACGATGCCCGGGCCGTATATGGCTTGCGTTCCGGGCGACAGGAACGCCGCCGCTGTCAGTGCCGCGGCCAGCAACAGCCCGATTGCGTAGCCGGTCAATTCACCGCGCACTGCGTTTGCGGGCGGCTCCGGGGGCAATTGGCCGGGGAGATGATCTTCCCCTACCCGTGAGCCGGCATCGAAGTACTCGTCGGGGGTCGAGCTCATTGCGTTAGCACTCCAATGATGTAGACGCCGCTGAAAATGCCGACCCAAATGATGTCGAGGGCGTGCCAGAAGAGGGAGTAGCAGAGGTAGCGATGGCGGATGTTCTGCGCGAATCCCTTGGCGCGAAATTGCGCCATCATGGTCCCGAGCCACAGCAGCCCGCAGGTCACATGGACTCCATGGCAACCCACCAGAGTGAAGAATGCGGTCAGAAAGGCGCTGCGGGTCGGTCCGGACGACAACTCACCGCGGCGGCGGCGCTGGTCCTCGTCTGCGGCAGCGCGCGGGCAGGAGCCCCGCAGCCCTTCAGCCCGCAGCTGTTCCTCGACTGGGATGACGTGCGGCAGCGCTACACCGAGCGCCGATGCGCGGTTGGATTCGCTGCAGCAGGTGCAGGAGCTCTGCGGGCGGGGCCAGACGTGGCGCTGGACGGAATTCTGGTACGACCAGAACGTCCGGAACGACGGGCGTGCTGGCTCCCTTCGAGGTTGCGTGGCTGCCCACTTTCAGAGGCCTCGCGGGGAGCTACGAGATCGGCGGCTGGTATAGCTCGTCTACCGCGCCCGACGTGGTCGACAACACCGTGGCGGATGGACCTGCGTCCGAACTTCCAGTACGTCGCACAGCCCGGTGGCGTAGCCGGCAGGCGTAACGATGTGATCTTCGGCATCCGTGCCGCTATGAATTTCTGATCACGGCCGGTACCAAAGGCCAGTACAAACGGCTAGTACAAAGGTATTCAAGATACCATCGTGCAATTGAGGATCTGCCTGCCCTCTGCCTAAATCGCAACCGTCCGGTCATCGCCATTCCGAGCGTTTAGCAGCGAGGTAGAGGCAAATGAGTGAGCAAGGGCGAATCTCGCACTTGGTGCGCAGAGCCATAATGGCTCTGGAGAGTGACTGCCAGGGGGCGCGTCGCTGCCTCAATGACGTCCTGGCGCTGCTGGGCCCCGAGCCCGAAGAGGAAAGCGCCGACGACCCTGTGGCTCGCGGCGTGTTCGAGGCCGGCGGCCTCGCACGTTGGCAAGCCAGGCGCGCCTTGACCTACATCGACGCGCACCTGGAGTCCAGGCTGGACGTCCCGATGCTTGCAAGGCTGGTCTCCTTCAGCAAGAGCCATTTCTCACGGGCATTCAAGCAGAGTCTCGGCCTGCCTCCGATGACGTACGTGAAGATGCGGCGGATCGAGAGAGCCAAGGAATTGATGACTTCCACGGATCAGCAGCTCACGGAGATTGCGCTCATCTGCGGCTTTGCCGACCAGTCGCATCTCAACCGATCGTTCCGCAGGGTGCTTGGCGTGAGCCCCGGTCGCTGGCGCCGGACCAACGTGCAGACGAGCTTCAAGAGCCGCGGCGCGGGTGACGGACGCGTGCTGCTGCGTGCGAGTGGCGGCGTAGGTTTGCGGAATGACTCGCTGCTTCAGGAACGAGTCGGTGGCGACGTCTTCAGCATGCGGTAGTCATCTCGGTGAGGTCGCGACGCGCACAGTGGTTCTGGCACTGCCTGAGCAGGAGGATACAGTCCTATGCAACAGACGTTAGACACTCCTTGCCACCATGGCGGGACCGAACGCTCGCAATGTCGGAGGAGCCAGGTCTTGGCGCGCACCTCGTCACCCCGCGCATCGGCTTCGTCCATCATGGCATCTACCTGGGCAACGGAAAAGTTGCCCACAGTGGGGCAGTTTCTTGCTTCCTACCCCGGGGGCCGGTGGAGGAAGTTTCTCTGCGGGAATTCTGCCGAGGTAGACCTGTAGCGGTACGGGGCGGGGTGCCGGCGAAATACGATGCGCGGGAAATCGTCGAGCGCGCCCGCTCTCGCCTCGGCGAGAATCATTATCGGATCCTGAGCAACAACTGCGAGCACTTCTGTGAGTGGTGTCTGCGCGGAGAAGAGCGTAGCTACCAGGTCGATCGACTGCGGCGTTGGATGCCACGGCTCGGGAGCCTGTCCGCAGGGCGCTCAGGGGCTTAGATTCTTTCGGCGTCGCGGATGCTCCGCAGCCCGTCCCTTCCCTCAGTCCAATACCAGGACAGGAGCGCCGGGGTGCCGAACAGGATCTCCCGCATGCGCTTCGCGAGCGAGAGCGCCAGGGCGAGCTCGCCGCCCACACCGAGAAGCCGTCCGACCCCGACCAGAGCCGCTTCCTGCACGCCGAGTCCGGCCGGCACGAGGAACACGAAATTGCGCGCCGCCTGTGTCAGGCTCTCGAGGATCAGCGCGCTCTCGAGGCTGAGCGGATGCCCGAGCCAGCGCAATGTGATCCAGGTTTCGCCCGCCCTGGCCAGCAGGCCGGCGAGCTGCCAGCAGATGGTGCGCACCCAGCGCCCCGGGCTCGAGATGAGCCCGCGGATGGCCGCATCGAGCGCGGTCCATTTTCCGTCGAGGAAGCGCAGAGCGTCTCCGCCGAGGGTACGCACGGCCAGCTTCTCCAGGCGCTCGAACACCGACCCGTGACGCAGCAGTGCCGCGAGCAGCAGGATGACCGGCAGGCTAGCCCCGAGACCGATCAGCTCGTCGCTGACCGAATGCACTGTGTCGGTCACGCTCAGCAGGCAGGTGACCCCGCCCAGTACGTATAGATACTGGCTGAAGAGCGTAAGCAGCAGCTCCGTCGTGACGCTGGCAGCGGCGGCCACGCCTTCGACCCCCATGGCCGCCAGCAGGCGGATCCCCACCAGCTCACCGCCGATATTGGCGACTGGCAGCAACCGATCGACTGCCTCGCGGACGGTGGCGATCCAGAACAGCAATGCGGGGTTGACCCGCCGGTGGATGAGCACCTGCCAGCCGCGCGAGTCCAGCAGGACGGGCGCCACGTGCAAGGGTATCAGCCACAGCAGCACCCAGCCGGCGCGCCTGATGGGAATGAGGATCGCGCCGCCCTCGTGCGCGATCAGACCAACCAGCAGCGCCAGACCGACGAGCAGGGCGATCCGGACGGCGAGCTTCATGCGGCCATGCCGCCGGTCGTATCAGGTCCGCAATTTGATGTTGACGCCATCGGCTGAAAGGTTGAAGCGAAGGCCTTCGGCAGTCGCCAGAAGCTTGATGACGACGCCGTGCTGGTTGCGGAGGACGACGACGGAGCCACCGCCGGCCACGGTCAAGCCAGCCGAGACCGTCGCATAGTTGCCGCTGAAGTCCTGCAGGCGGGTGAGATTATAAACCACGCCGCTCGCGGTGATGCGCGATGCCCCCACATCCACTATCGAAACGCCGGAGAGCTTGAATGCGCGGCTGGCGCCCTGGTAGATCACATGCCCATTGCCCCACACATAGCCGATACCGGCGGCGACGGTTCCACCTGTAAGGTCTATCGTCGCACTGGGTTGCTCAGCGGTGGCGCTCTGATTCTTCGGAGCATTGTCCGCCAGGGCGGAGCCGGCCAGGAGAGCGCATGCGAGCATCGAAACAGTCAGGTGACGCATTGATCGGTTCCTCGGATGGGTTGAGACAGCCTGTTGGCGAGGATATGACGCGCGCCGTGCGCCTTCTTGTTCGCCCGTGCCCTAAGTGAACGTCCGTGAGCGCGGCGCGGCACGGCCGCTCATTTGTGACTGTCTGAATCCGGCGACGGCAGATCCGGCAGGTAGTTTGGATCACTCCCGTGAACCTTGTAGGCGCGGTGCTGAAACCAGGCACTGCGCACGAATGCATAGGGATCGTATGCGCCGTCGATGACGCTGTCAGCCGGCAACGCATTCGCCCGCTCATCGAGCGCCCGCGAACCGAAGAGGCCGTAGTCAATGGATGCGTCATCGATGTATTGATCGACGGTCATGAATCGATCGGCCAGGGTGCCGAAGGCGTCCCGTATATCGGATGGACCGAGGAGCGGCAGGACGAGATAGGCACCGGTGTGCACGCCCCACTTGCCGAGAGTCTGTCCGAAGTCGCGGTCGTGTTGCACGAGTCCAAGACGCTTTGCCGGATCGAGGAAACCACCGACGCCAATCGTAGTGTCGACGATCAGGCGTGCCAGGTCCCGCGTGAAGTCCTCGAGCCGACCCTGGAAGACGTCGTTGGCTATAGTCACCGTGTAGGCGAGGTTTCCCAGGAAATTCGATATCCCGGTCCGCACCGGCAGGGGGGCCACCTTGACATAGGCGGTCGCGACGGGTCGCATGACCGCATGATCGAGCGTGGTATCGAGTTTGAACATCGCGCGATTGAAGCGCTCGAAGTGATCGCGTGGATCCCGCAGGCTGCCCGGCGGCAGGGTTGCACAGCCGGCACAGCCGCAGATCAGAGCCACTGCTACCGCCCGGATGAGCGGCTTCACGGCAGCGGCGGGCGCGCGGGCTCTCTATATGGGGCGGGGCCGCGGCCGCAGCTTTGACGGTCCGCTGCGCGAAGCCCCGGCAAGGCCGCCGTGGATTGAATACCGCGCAGGCCGGCGACCTGGCGCCGCTCACCGCTCGGCTCGGCGCAGCGGGAGAGCGATTCGACGATGAATTCGATGAATGCGCTCACCTTCGGTGACACGAATCTGCGGCTCACATAGACGATGTAGAGCGTGGCTCGCTGCAGTGGAGTGTCGGGTAGAACCGGAATCAATTGCTCCCTGAACAGGGGATCATCGAGCACCGCTCCGGGAACGGGGCCGACGCCGATCCCGGCAGCAACGGCATTCACGACGCTTGCCGTTGAGCGGCAGCACAGGGTGACCCGGGCCGGGATCGACAGCGGACCTGACCAGGTCGAATCGTGGAGGGCGATGAAGTCATGCCGCGCGAGATCCGCGGGGCAGCGGGGCAGGCCGCGGCGATTGATGTACTGGCGGGAAGCGGCGAGATGGAACGTTTCGCGCCGGACCGGGCGGGCGATCAGGCCTTGCGGCAGCGTGTCCGCATCGGCGACGAGTCGTAGCGCGACATCGTAGCCGTCTTCCACCAGGTCCTCGAACCGATCCTCGAATGAGACATCGACCAGGACCTCGGGGTATCGTTTGCCATACGCAGCGAGCAGCCGCGCCAGGTCGCCGGTGGCGGCGAAGCTGGGACAGGTGATGCGCAGGGTGCCGCGCGGGGCACCATCCGACGATCCGAGCTCCAACTCGGTCGCCTGCAAGTCCTTCAGGATCGTCTTGCAACGCTCGAAATAGAGGCGGCCCGAGTCCGTGAGACTGAGCTTGCGGGTGTTGCGGTTGAGCAGTCGGACGCCGAGCCGCTCCTCAACGTGCATTATCCGCTTGCTGACCGTTGCCGGAGAGACCTCGAGCCGCTCGGCCGCGGCGACGAAGCTCCCGGATTCGACGACTTGCCGAAACGTGTCGATGCTGCTGAGAGTATCCATGCGATGAGTCACCTGGGTCGCGACGGGCGAGGGGGTCGTGCTGCGTGCACTCCGTTCGAGGGTACGACTCTAGCAGGCGATTTCGCGCAGGAATTGAATGATCGTGGCACTGCAATGCGATGACACCATCGTGCAATGGAGCGCGGCGGACCCGGATGTTCCAATCGCTGCCGGTATCGATCCGGAGGGTGACATGCGCAAAGAGTCGAGTGAATCGTATGCCATGCCGGAGCGGGACGCGCTCACGCAATTCTTCCGTGTCGTCCGTCATGCGAGCTCGATACTCGCGGCGGATCTGTCAGAGGCGGACGCCACGGTACAATCCATGGCCGACGCGAGTCCCGCGAAGTGGCATCTGGCCCATACGACCTGGTTTTTCGAGTCCATGGTGTTGGTGCCGCACCTTCCGGGCTATCGGCGCTTCGATGAGCATTATGACTTCCTCTTCAACTCCTACTACGAGTCGGTCGGCGATCGTCATCCCAGGCCCAAGCGCGGCCTGCTGACGCGTCCGTCGCTCGATACGGTTCTTTATTACAGGCAACACGTCGATACCGCAATCGAAAGGCTGTTGCCCCAGATCTCCGAGGGAGAGGTCCGCGGGCTCATCGAGCTGGGCTGCCATCACGAGCAGCAGCACCAGGAGTTGCTGCTGAGCGATATCCTGCATCTTTTCGCGCAGAATCCGCTGCAACCGGTGTTCAGGCTGCCGCAGCCGCTACCGGTGAGGACGCGCCCGCCCGATACGGCGCGATATGTCGAGCTCGAAGGCGGAGTCGTGGAGATCGGCCACGACGGTCCCGGCTTTGCATTCGATTGCGAGGGGCCGCGACATCGCGCGCTCCTGGAGCCGTATCGGCTTGCGGATCGTGCGGTGACCAATCGCGAATGGCTGCAGTTCATGCGCGACGGCGGCTATCGGCAACCGCTCCTCTGGCTCGCGGAAGGCTGGGATCTGGCGCAGGCAAACGGTTGGGAGGCGCCCCTCTATTGGGAAATGCGGGACGATACCTACTGGTCCATGACGCTGCGCGGCGCGCAGCCGCTGGATCTGGACGCACCCGTCACACACGTGAGCTTCTTCGAAGCCTCTGCCTATGCCAGGTGGGCCGGCAAGCGGTTGCCGACCGAGGGCGAATGGGAGTCCGCGGCCGCCGCGCTGCCGCAGGAAGGCAACTTCGCCGATTCGGGGCGCTTGCGGCCGACGCCCGCGCTCACGGGTTCGGGACTGCGTCAGATGTTCGGCGACGTCTGGGAATGGACGCAGAGCGCGTTTCTTCCGTACCCCGGGTTCAAGGTGGCCAGTGGCGCGGTTGGCGAGTACAACGGCAAATTCATGTCGGGACAGTATGTCCTGCGCGGCGGGTCATGCGCGACCCCGGCTACGCACATCCGCAGCAGTTATCGCAATTTCTTTCAGCCCGCGGCACGCTGGCAGTTCTCCGGGGTTCGCCTCGCAGAGGACGTGCAGGTTGCCAGGCCCGCGAGGGCTCTGCGCCGACTCTGCGACCGCTTTCGCGGCGAGGTGATTGCAGGGTTGAGCCAATCACCGCAGAAGCGGCTGCCTGCGCGATGGCTCTACGACGATCGGGGAAGCGAGTTGTTCGAGGAGATCACGCGGCTGCAGGAATATTACCCGACGCGGACCGAAACCGGCATCCTGCATGACCGTGCCGGGGAGATCTCGGCCTTCTGCGGCGAGAACGTGACGCTCGTGGAGTACGGCGCCGGCGCGAGCGTGAAGACTGAGATATTGCTGAATGCGTTGCGCAATCCCCGTATCTACGTCCCGATCGACATTTCCGCCGACTACCTCGACAACACGGCGCATCGGTTGCGACAACGCTTCCCTGACCTGGTGACTCGGCAGATGGTCGCGGATTTTTGCGCCGACTTCGCCTTGCCGGAGTGGATACCGCTGCGCAATCGCGTGGCCTTTTTTCCGGGCTCCACGCTCGGTAACCTGGATCCCGGTGAGGCCGTGGCTCTCCTGCGCAGAATGAGGGGTCACATGTCTGGAAGTGGCAGGGCGCTGATTGGCGCCGATCTGCGCAAGCCCCTCGAAGTTTTGCTGCCTGCCTACGATGACGCCGCGGGCGTGACCGCGAAGTTCAATCGCAATCTGCTCACTCGAATCAATCGCGAGCTCGCGGGAAGTTTCCGTCCGGAGCTGTTCCGGCACGCGGCGAGGTGGAACGAGATCGAGGCCGCCGTCGAGATGCATTTGATCAGCGGCTGCGCGCAGTCAGTGAGGGTGGCGGGACGGAATTTTTACTTTCGAGCCGGCGAGTCCATTCACACGGAAAGCTCGCGAAAATTCGAGATCGCAGGCTTCGAGGCGCTTGCCCGCGAAAGCGGCTGGCGGGTCGATCGGGTCTGGACCGACGCGGCCGCTCAGTTCGCGCTTTTCGGCTTGCTCAGGATCCGGCGCGGCCGATACCATGGTGCAACAGGCTTGAATTCAGTGCGCGCGCGATAACGGGGCATATGGAGAGCAGCACATCCGTTCGCGCCCGGCTCCCCGCGCCGACCCGAGTCGGCCGGATCTTTCTGAAGAGATTGCGCGGGCGACCGACGCTGATCGCCTTTCTGCTGGTGACACTGGTCATCGGCGTAGCGCTGGCCACCATCCGCAGTGGTACGACCGCGGCGAGTGTCACCGGCACCGAAAGCACCGACGATGCCTATGTTCGGGCCGACCTGATCGCGATCTCATCCCACATCGCCGGTTATGTGGCCGCGATCCCGGTGCGCGACAATGAAGTAGTGCGCCGGGGTCAGTTGATGGCAACCATCGAGGACGATGACTATCGGGCGAGGGTTGCGGGTGCTGAAGCCGCGGTCGAGGCCGCCCGGTCTGCCGCCGATGCCCTGTCGCAGCAGGCCGTTCTGCAGTCCTGCAGAGTCACTGCCGCATCAGCGGAGGTGCGAGCGGCGGATGCGGTGCTCATACAGGCGCGGCTGGAGCATGACCGGCAACTGAGGCTGGTTGACGATGGAACGACGTCGCGGCGTGAGCTGGAGGCCGCGGCGGCCGATGAGGATCGCCTGAGCGCCTCCCGTGTGCAAAGGGAGGCGGATTGGGCCGCCGCAAGAGAGATGTTGCAGGTCATCCATACGCAGGTTCTGGAGGCGGAGCAGGCTGTCAGGATGAAGGCGGCGGCACTCGAGCTCGCTCGCATTGATCTCGGTTACACCCGCATCGTGAGCCCCGTCGCCGGGCAACTCTCCGAGCGTGCGGCGTTGCGGGGCGAGTATGTGATGCCGGGAACGAGGATAGGCCTCGTCGTGCCGCTGCCGAACGTTTGGGTCGTGGCGACCTTCCGGGAGGCGCAGATGGCTCACATGTATCCGGGTCAATCCGCGGTGATCACCGTCGACAGCGCGCCGGGCAGGAGATTCCGCGGCACCGTTGACAGCTTCGCGCCCGCTTCGGGTGCGCTGCAGGCGCTGCTGCCGCCGGACAATGCAACCGGGAATTTCACCAAAATTGCCCAACGCTTTGCCGTCAAAGTGATTCTTGCGGCCAGGCAGGCGGGTATCGAGCGCCTGCGCCCGGGAATGTCGGCGGTCGTCACCGTAGATGTGCGAGCAGTGCCGCCGCGGAGAGTCGCCCGGTGAGCATGCCGGAGCCAGCGCCGACGCCGATAACCGCAAATGCTTTCCTCTCCAGCGTGGCGGCGTTTTTCGCGGCATGGATGGTGGTCATGGCCACCCGCTACTTCGCGCTTCAAGGAGGCGATATCGATGGCGGATTGGGCGTCGGCATGGACACCGGTTCGTGGCTTTCGACGGCCTACGCAGTCTGCGAGCCGATCGGTGTGGTAATCGGCTCTTGGCTCGGCATCGCTCTGTCCCTGCGCCGCATGCTGCTGATCGGTGTCGTGATTTTCATGGTAGGAAGCATCGTACCGGCCATGGTACCGGGCTACGACGCGTTGATGCTCTCGCGCATCATCATGGGTCTCGCCGGCGGGGTCATCATGCCGCAGGCCATCATCATCCAACTTCACGCCTGGGGTCCCACGCGAGTACCGGTGGCATTGGCCATGTTCCTGTCCGCACCTACCGCGGCTCCCCAGTTGGGCGGAGTGATCGGCGCCTGGGGTGTCGAGCATTTCGGCTGGGCCTTTGTTCTGTGGGCGGCGCTTCCTCCCGGCATCCTGGCGTTGGTGATCGGCTACATCGGACTGCAGCGCGAGCGGATTCAATGGCACCCCTTGGTTCACGCCGATCTTGCGGGGCTGGCCGCTCTCGGGGGCGCACTGGGCTTTTTCGCCTGCGCAGTCAGTCAGGGCGATCGGATGCGCTGGTTTCAGACGCCGACGATCCCGATCCTCTTCACGGCGTCCGCATTGTGTTTTGCCGTTTTCGCGCTGCGTGACTGGGGTGCAGTGCGGCACCCGATCGTCTGGGTGAAACTCTATAGACGCAGGAACGTCACGCTGAGCGCCATCGGCGGCTTACCGCTGGCGCTCGCCATCTCGATCTCGGGAGTCATCGTGCCGGCGGCGCTCACTCAGTTGCAGGATTTCAGGCCTGAGCAGCTGGCGCCCGCGCTGTGGAGCGCGCTCTGGCCGCAGGCGCTGTCTTATCCCATTTGCGCGCTCATCCTGATGCGCAAGCTCGTGGAAGTTCGCGCCATGATCATTGCGGGTGTCGCCGTCGTCGCCATCGGGGCATTCTTCGACCTTCAGATCACCAGCCAGTGGCAGGCGGGCAACCTCTACCTTGGCCAGCTGATCCAGGGGGTTGGTCTGCCGATGATCGCGGTGCCGCTGGTTGATATCTTCGTGGCCAGTCTGCACCCGCCCGCCGAGAGTCTTCCTGCCGCAAGCGTCCTCAATCTTTCGCGCGTTCTCTCCGGAACCATCGCCACCGCCTGGGCGACCACTTCGCTGCGGCTCAACGGCGAGGGAAAACTGGGCGAGATCCTGGCCAACACCGGCTTCTATCACGATGGGCGAGGCGCTGCGCTCGCGGCCGTTGCGGCGCGCATGGCACATGTCACTTCGGATCCCATGTCTGCCCGAGCACACGCCGTGCAAGTCATCGCGACTGCGGCGCACCGGCAGGCAGCCGTTCTCGGGGTCTCATCGACACTCTCCACTCTCGGCTGGCTGCTCTTCGCCAGCTGTCTGCTCGCCGTTCTGATGGCCGAATCCGGCTCGGACAAGGTCCGCGACGCGCCCGGGTAGACCATGGTCAGATCACTGATCTTCGCCGTGATCCTCCTCCTGACCGGATGCGTCGTTGGGCCGGCGTATCGGCCGCCCAAGACCACGGCGCCTGCGCACTGGCGGAGCAATCCGGTCGGTCCGAGCTCCGGCGCGGCGCTCCGGTCCTTCTGGATGGAATTCAAAGACCCGACTCTGGCTCAGCTGATCCGGCAAGCGGTCGCGAACAACTACGACCTGAAGATTGCCGGCGAGCGGATTCGAGCGGCAGACGACATGGTGCGCATCGCCGCAGCCGGCAGCCTACCGCAGGTGGGCATTGGAGCAGCTGTGGAAAGCCGACGCGAGACGCAAACGCTCGACTGGCCGCCGACGGATTCAAAGTACGGTGATTACCCATACTACGCACTGGGTTTCGATGCCTCCTGGGAGCTGGATCTGTTCGGTGGGATCCGGCGGCAAAAGGAATCTGCGCAGGCTGGGGCAGACGCGGCGGTCGAGACCCGCCGCGGCATCCTCGTCAGTCTGACCGCGGCGGTGGCGAGCACGTATCTCAGTTTGCGAGCTACCGGGTTGCGTGTGCAGATAGCGCGCGCGAATCTCGGCGTCGCACGGCGTACGCAAAGGCTCGCTCATCATGGCTTCGAGGCCGGCGAACGCTCGCACTTGGACGTGAGTGAAGCAGACGGACGCGTCCATACGATCGAGGCCAGCATTCCTCCGCTGGAAGCGCAGTTGGATGAGCTGACTGACGCGCTCGCAATTCTGCTCGCTCAGGTGCCGGAGTCGTTCGGGAGCGACGGCCTGCATATCCATGCAGCGATGCCGGATCCCCCGCCTTTGCCGCCATCGCTTCCTTCAGAGGTCATCGCTCAGCGTCCCGATATCCGCAGGGCGGAACGGGAGTACGCACAGGCGAGCGCCAACGTGGGGGTTGCGGTGGCCGCCCTGTACCCGAACTTCTCCATTCCCTTGGACATCAGCTCGACGAGCAGCCTGATTCACGAGATGTTTCGACATGCGAGCCTGCTTTGGCGCATGGGTCTCGACGGTACTCAGAGCCTTTACAGTGGAGGAGGACTCACGGCCAACGTGGACGCGGCGCGCGCGGACCAGGAAGCCGCGCTATTCAATTATCAGCAGACGGTCTTGAGAGCTTTCGGAGAGGTCGAGGATGCCTTATCGCGGCAGAGGGCTGAAGAATTGCGTTACCAGGCCCTCACAGCGGGGGTGGCGGATGATCGCCGGGCAGTGCTCGAAGCACAGGAGCGCTATCAGCGCGGCCAGGAGAACCTGCTGCCGGCGCTCGAGGCACAACAGCTGCTCTACGCGACGGATGACGCGCTGGTGGTGAGCAGCTTGAGCCGCTGTCTCGTGGATATCTCCCTGTTCAAGGCGCTCGGCGGCAACTGGGAGAACGTTGCGCTGCCGAAAGTGGCCGCCTCTCGTCGAGCAACCAGTTGAGGGAGTGTCGCGGCACCGGTGGATCCCGGTTGCCTGAGACGATATGCTCTTGACCGTTCCGTGGGGCGATAGGGCCATGAAGCTGACGGATTTCAAGGTTTTGACATTCGATTGCTATGGAACGCTCATAGATTGGGAGACGGGGCTCTTTGATGCACTGCGGACGCTCGCCGCCAGATCGCGTCGCGCCATGTCGCGAGATCAGGTTCTGGAGGAGTTCGGACGGCGGGAGTTTGCGCAAGAGCGGGACACTCCCGCCATGCCGTACTCGCAGCTGCTTGCGGTCGTCTACCGTCGGTTGGCAGAGTCATGGGAGACTGCGACGACCGACGAGGAAGTGAACGCTTTTGGAGCGTCGGTTCCGAGTTGGCCCGAGTTCCCCGATTCGGCGGACGCACTGCGATATCTGAAGCGGCACTACAAGCTCGTGATTCTTTCGAATGTGGACCGCATGTCATTCCGCGCCAGCAACGCGCGCCTCCAGGTCGAGTTCGATGCGATTTACACCGCGCAGGACATCGGGTCATACAAACCGAGCGACCGGAACTTCGAATACATGCTCGGAAGGCTGAAGGCTGATTTTGGCTTCGCCAAGGCTGATGTGCTCCATGTCGCGCAGAGCCTGCTTCACGACCACGCGCCGGCCAATCGGGCGGCCCTGGCATCGGCGTGGATCGACCGTCGCCATGCCGCGGAAGGCTGGGGTGCCACGATGCCGCCGTCCGGCACACCGCACTACGATTTTCGATTCGAGAGCATGGCCGCCGTCGTCGAGGCGCATAAGAGAGAGATAAGTGCCGATGCGTAGCCGGGGAAGCTGAATCATGTCGTACCTGGAGGGTCGTCCGCAGACTCGTGCCTTGCGGAACCAACAGATTCGGGAAGTCGCCAACGCCGCAATGGGCTCGAATGACGTTCTGGCCTTTTGGTTCGGCGAATCCCATCTTCCGACTCCGGAGCCCATCCGGGCGGCCGGCGCCGCCGCTCTCATGAGGGGCGAGACGTTCTACACGCCCAATCTTGGGTTGCCCGAGCTGCGGCAGGACCTTGCTTGCTATCTTTCGCTCTGGCATCGACCGATCCCGGCCGACCGCATCGCGGTCACGAGCTCAGGGGTATCGGCGCTGATGATCTCATTGCAGGCCATAGTCGAGCCCGGCGGTTCCGTAGTGGCGGTCACACCCGTGTGGCCGAACCTTTGTGAAATACCGAGGATTCTGGACGCCCAGGTAATCTCAGTGCCGTTGCAATTTGGTCCGAACGGGTGGTCGCTGGATCTCGAGCGACTCTTGGCGGCGATTCAGCCGGGCGTGGCCGCGGTGGTCATCAACAGCCCGAACAACCCGACCGGTTGGACGCTGAGCCGGCCGGAACAGGAGACCATCCTGGCTCGGTGCCGAGCCGTCGGAACATGGCTGGTTGCGGATGACGTTTACGAGCGACTGTACTTCGATGCGCCCTGCGCACCGTCTTTCCTCGACATCGCCGACCCTTCGGATCGATTCATCGCCTGCAATTCCTTCTCCAAGGCCTGGCGAATGACCGGATGGCGGATCGGATGGGCGGTCATTCCCCAGGCGCTGGCGCCGAGCTACGGCAAGTTGATTGAATACAACACCTCGTGCGTCCCGGGCTTCATCCAGAGCGCGGCACGCGTGGCGCTGACGCAGTGCGAAGCGGACGTCTCGATCCTGGTCAAAGAGGTCAGGGCCAATCAGCAACGGCTATACGATCGCCTGGCAACACTGAGTCAGGTGGAGCTGGGGCGCCCCGCGCGCGGCGGCATGTATGCCTTCTTTCGGGTGCGAGGCCTGAGCGACAGTCTTGCGTTCTGCAAGCGTCTGGTCGGGAAGGCGCGGCTGGGACTCGCGCCCGGATCGGCATTTGGCGATGATTCGCGGGAATTCGTGCGGTGGTGCATCGCTGCGGACCCGGCGAAGCTCGAAGCGGGATTGGATCGATTTGCATCGTACCTGTCGGCTGCTAAGCTTGATCCGCACCATGAGACGCAGGATCAATGATGACGACCGACCGATTGACGCCGCTGCTCGCGCAGCGGCCGTGGCTGCTTGCCGACGGGGCGATGGGCAGCAATCTGTTCGCACGCGGACTGACGAGTGGAGACGCCCCCGAGCTCTGGAACACGCAGCATCCGCAACGGATCCGGGAGCTGCAGCGCAGCTTCATTGAGGCCGGCGCCGATATCATCCTGACCAATAGCTTCGGCGGCAACCGGCATCGTCTGAAATTGCACAAGGCCGAAGATCGGGTCACGGAGCTGAACGAGGCCGCGGCGGGGCTCGCCCGCGCAGAGGCGGATCGGGCGGCCCGCGTCGTGCTCGTGGCCGGCAGCATGGGCCCCACCGGCGAAATCCTGCAGCCGCTTGGGCCGCTTTCGGCGGCCGAGGCGCGGGAGTCCTTCGCGGAGCAGGCGGCCGCGCTCGCCGGAGGCGGTGCCGACATCCTGTGGATCGAGACGATGTCCTCGGCGGAGGAAACCGAGGCGGCGATCGAAGGGGCGCGCGGGGCGGGGCTTCCGATCGTCACGACCCTGAGCTTCGATACCAACGGCAGGACGATGATGGGCGTCACGCCCGCCGAGCTCGCGGGCCTTTCCAGGAAACATCATCTGGCGGCCTGTGGCAGCAATTGCGGCGTGGGTGCGGCGGAATTGGTCGCTTCGATCGTCAATCTCGCGGTAGCGGCCGATCCGTCGGCGATTCTCGTCGCCAAAGCGAACTGCGGGATACCGCAATACGTCGACGGGGCCATCCAGTTCAACGGGACGCCGGAACTCATGGCCGAGTACGCCCGCGTTGCGTTCGATGCGGGTGCACGGATCATCGGTGGCTGCTGCGGGACCACTCCGGAACACGTGCGCGCGATGCGCCAAATGCTCGAGACGCACGTTCGCGGGCCCAAGCCCTCGAGAGAGACGATCGAGGAGCGGCTCGGGGTCGTGTCGCCGGGAGCCACCGCGCAGCTGCGTGGCGAGATGGATCGTCAAGCCGGCGCGGCGCCCGGCGCGTCCCAACGCCGGCCGTCGCGACGGCGCGCGCAGGACCCGGACGTCTCAAAATAGTGCGGACGCGTCAATAGGGGCGGTCGCCTATCCTTGCCAGCACGCGATTCCAGTCGATGCTAATGCCGGGAACAGCCGTGATGGCGGTTTGACCGCCGAGCTCGAGCACGACGGGTTGAGTGTAGCGGCCCGCTGCGATTCGGTAGATCGTGACGGTATGAACGGTGGGATCTATCAGCCAGACTTCAGGGACGCCGGCGCGTTCGTAGGCGCGCAGCTTGGTGGTTCGATCGTAGCTGGCGGAAGAGGGCGACAGGACTTCCGCAATCCAGTCGGGGGCGCCGCGCATGCCACGGTTATCGAGCTTTTGCAGGTCACAGACGATCAGTACATCGGGCTGCACCACGGTTTCGATTTGATCGTCCCCAGCGGCGCTGTCCTTCGGTAACCGGACGTCAAAGGGCGCGACGTAGGCACGGGCGGATTTACCCTCGAGCGAATTGAATACTTGGCGACTCAGCTCAACGACAATCTCCTGATGCAGTCGCGAGGGCGACGGCGGCTCTCTAACATAGGCGACGCCGTCTATGAGCTCGTTGCCGCTGGTGGCGGACCAGGTGAGGTAGTCCGCGTACGTGTGGTGTTGCCTATCGCGCTCGCGCATGGATCCATTTTACCCGCCCTCGAGTAGATTGGAATGGCGGACGAGGTAATCTGACGCGTACCCTGCGTCGCTCTCCGACGTATGTCAGGTCGCTTCGGGCGATCTGTTCAGCCAGTATTGGCGGTAGACCCCATAGCTCAGACCGCAGGCCCCAGTGAGCACGGCGGGTATCAATAAGGCATGCTCTTGCATGCGCTGAAACAACAGCGTGCCCACGGCACCGCCGAGCATGAAAGTCGTTGCTACCAAGATGCATACGCGCAAGCGCAGCCTATCCACTGGCAAGCCACGCAGCAGATGGCCGAGGCCTATGCCCAGGTCAGTGAATATTCCGGTGACATGTGTGGTCCGAATTATCGCGCCGCTGTAGGCGCTCACCATGCCGTTTTGCAGGCCCATGGCGATCGATGCCAGATAAAGGCCCGTCGAATTGGCCGTATCCAGGAACGGAATGGCCGTGAAGAGCAGTATCGATTCGAGTGTCAGCGCTACGCCATAGCGCCGCCCGAGCTTCAGCGTACTCTGCTGTACGATCATCCCGCTCAACATGGTGCCGAGCACGAATGCTCCGATTGCCAACGCCCAGTGCGCCGCCTCGCTGCCGTCGGCGCGGGCCAGTGCAATGCCAAGCAGGCTGGTATTGCCGGTCATGTTGCTGACGGATTCGTGACGAAAGCCGAGATAGCCGGCCGCATTGACCATGCCGGCGATGAACGCCAGCACGCCCGTTCCGAACCACGCCCAGCGCGGCAATTGACGAAGCCAAGGCATTGGTCGGCGTCTTCAGTGATCCAATTGATTTCGCATCAGTTTATCAATTCAACGCCAGGGCCCGGGTAATCGCATTATAAATGTATATAAATTAATAAGTTATTGGTATAAGTAAAGGTAATTTCTATAATTGAGGCCCATGCCGATACCATGGTCTCATTCGATGTCGGGCTGCCTGCAGTACGATGCCCTGATGAGTGAGCAGGTGCCGGCGCCATTCTCGGGAGATCGCGAAATGCGGGAGTTGCTCGAGCGGCATTGGGCTGCATCCGATGCCAATGATTTTGCGGTCGAGCATGAGATCTATGGCGACGATGCGGTGCTCTCTTATCCGCAGTCGGGCGAGCTCGTTCGCGGGCGACACAACATTCAGGAGAGCAGAACGGTGCAGCCGAGCAAGAAGCGCTTCACCGTCCAGCGGATCATCGGTAACGGCGATCTCTGGGTCACCGAATTCGTGCTGAGCTATGACGGCGTGCCGTATTACACCGTGAGCATCATGGAATTCAGCGGCGGCAAGGTGGCCCGCGAAACGCAGTACTTCGGCCAGGCGTTCAAGCCGGGGCCGTCCCGGGCGCACCTGGTCGATCTCACGGGGGCCAATCGCTAGGCGGTTTTGGCGAGCTCCCTGTCCACGGCCGAGAGTAGCCGTGAGTCTTCTGCAGTAACATCGGGAGCGAACCGATCGACGACGGTGAGCGAACGGTCGACCAGGAACTTCTCGAAATTCCACAGGATCTCGCCCGGGGCGCCGGTGTCGATGCCGTATCCCTTGAGGCCTTCGCGCATGGGTCCCTCGCCGATGGCGTCGCGCTTCGCTTCGGTCAGGGCGCGATACAGGGGATGCTGCAGAGTGCCCTTCACCGCGATCTTCGAGAAAAGCGGGAAGCGCACATCGTAGCTGGTCGCGCAGAAGGTAGCGATCTCTGCCTCGCTGCCCGGCTCCTGTCCGGCAAAATCATTGCTCGGAAAACCAAGTATCTCCAGTCCCTGTGGACTCTTGGCCTCATAGAGACGCTCGAGACCCGAGTATTGCGGTGTGAGTCCGCACTTCGACGCAACATTCACGATGAGCAGCACTTTTCCCCGATACGCCCCCAGGGTGGTCGTGCTGCCGTCGATTCGGGTCAGGGATAGGTCGTCGAGCTTTCGCATCATGGGGCTACTCGGATTGCGGTTCAGCCGTTAAAGAAGATGGAGCCGTAGGCGCTGAGAGCGGGGACGCCGCCAAGATGCGCGTACAGCACGCGCGAGCCTTGTGGGAGCTTGCCGCAGCGGACCATGTCGATCATACCGTGCATGGACTTGCCCTCATACACCGGGTCCGTGAGCATGCCTTCCTGGCGCGCGCACAAGCGGATGGCATCCAGAGTGCCGTCGCTGGGCAGGCCGTAAGCCGGGCCTGCATAGCCCCTCTCGAGCAGCACGTCGGCTTCGGTCAATTCCCGTCCCAGCTCAATCAGTTTGGCGGTGTGGCGCGCAATGCGCAGGACCTGAGCGCGGGTCTTGTCGGGCGTGGCGGACGCGTCGATGCCGATCACACGTTGTGCGCGGCCGTCGGCCGCGAAACCGGCCACCATGCCCGCCTGGGTGCTTCCCGTGACCGAGCAGACCACTATGTAGTCAAACCGCACGCCGAGTTCCTTCTCCTGTTGTCGGACTTCT
Organism: Steroidobacteraceae bacterium; assembly: GCA_036273095.1. Lineage (GTDB taxonomy): Bacteria > Pseudomonadota > Gammaproteobacteria > Steroidobacterales > Steroidobacteraceae > 13-2-20CM-66-19. The sequence continues at coordinate 145,757 of DATAXF010000155.1, forward strand.
TCGGCGAAGGCGACGAAGCCGAGGCCGCCCAATGGGTGTTCCGAGCATCCGGCGGGGATCGGAAACGGCTTGCCGCCGGCGCGGCGCACGTCCTCCAAGGCCTGCTCCCAGCTCGGTCGGATTCCGATATCGAAGCCGGCGGCATCCAGTCTCACATCGGCACCCAGGATGCGCGACATTTGGATGTTGCCTACGCGGTCGTACACCGCGTCTGAGTAATTCACCCAGCTCTCCTGTACCAGCACGCACTTTAGGCCCAGATGGGCGGCGACCGCCGCGACCTGGCGAGTCTGGTTGGACTGGATGCCACCAATCGACACCAGCGTGTCGTAGCCGCCCTCGAGAGCCTCGGGAATGAGATATTCGAGCTTGCGTGTCTTATTGCCCCCGAAGGCGAGACCGGAGTTGCAGTCCTCGCGCTTGGCCCATAGCTCGACTTTGCCGCCAAGATACTTGGACAGGCGGCGCAGCGGCTGAATGGGAGTCGGGCCGAAGGTGAGCGGATAGCGCGGGAAGCGTTGCAGGTTCATCGAGTGTCTCCGAAGCCAACTCGCCGTGGCCGGTGATTTCCCGATGAATGCTAAACCCTGGAGGCAGAAATAGGGTTGCGAAGATCGCGCCAGTGGCATAGGTTAATATCAAGTTCACTTGGATGGTGCAAAGTACATTGCGCCAAAGCTGTCTTTTACCTAATGAAATTAACCAAACGTCCGGCTCGTGCCTTGCCTGCTGCGGTACCTCAGCTTGATCGCATTGATCGCGCGATCCTGCAGCAGCTGCAGCAGGACGCATCCATCTCGAACGTAAAGCTTGCCGCCAAAGTGAAGCTCAGCGCCCCGGCGTGCCTGCGCCGCGTGGAGCGGTTGCGGGTCACGGGCCTGATCCGGGGAATCGTCGCGCAACTGGAGCCAAAGGCGCTGGGCGCGGGAATGCTGGTCGTGATCGGATTCGTGCTGGACAGGTCGACGCCCGAGGCGTTCGCCGCATTCGAGAAAGCCGCGCAGAAGGTCTCAGGCTGCGTCGAATGTCACGTCGTGACGGGAGAGTTCGACTACTTCATGCTGGTGCGCACACGCGACAGCGACAGCTTCAACCGACTGCACGCCGAGCAGTTGCTGTATCTGCCGGGCGTACGGCAGGTCCGCAGCTTCATCGTGCTCAAGGAGATACTCTCGACGCATGCGTTGCCGATCTAGGTGTCCCTCAAACTCAGGCCGGTAGAATCGCGCTGAAGCCGGGGATCAGCACATCGAAGGCGCGCTGGATCAGCCAGCCGGTCGCGAGTGCGACGATGATCACGGAGCCCCACCTCAGCACGCCGTCGCGATAGAAGCGCGTGCGCCGCAGCAGGAAGGCGAGCGGCATGATGAGCAGCACGATCGCTTCCTGGCCCAGCTCCACCCCGACGTTGAATCCGCCGAGTGATGCCGCCATCGAGAGCGGCGGCAGTTGCAGGCCGTAGAGCGCGCTCGCAAAGCCGAGACCGTGCACGAAACCGAAGGCGAAGGCGATCAACCAGACTCTTCGCGTGACAAAGGGATAGAGGTTGTTCGCTGCCGCTACGATTACCGAGATCGCGATTCCCGACTCCACCAGGCGGCTCGGCAGGTCGATGATCCCCAGCGTGGCGAGAGTGAGGGTCACCGAGTGCGAAAGCGTGAAGCCGGAGATCACCTTGATGACATCGACGAAGGCGCGCCACCAGGTCGCCACCGGCACCCACTCGTAGCGAGCCGTCGTGCGCGCTGCCACCAATGTCCCGCCGGCGCCCCCAACCCCGGCGAGTAGCGCCCCGCCACCACCCATCCAGCCGTCTGCGCCGGCACTCGGTTCATCCGTGCGCCGTCGCATCATCACCGCGGGCAGCAGGAGAGACATGAGGAAGAGCAGATGATCGATGCCAGTCCAGATATGCCAGACGCCGTCGGTCACGAAGCTGCGAAACTCCTGCCAGCGGTTGGGCTTGCGCAGATCGAGCGTGGTGACGGGATCCTCGGGGCCGAGGACGGCCCCTGTCGTAATACCGTTGGCGCGAATTGTCACGATACCGCGATGATAAGGATCGACGTCGTCGAAGAGACGATAGGCCACGGCCAGCTTCGCGGGGATGTCCTTGTCACAGGTGGTCCGGAACTCGATCACGTCGTAGGCGCCGTCCGTGTGATCGTCGATCTGCTGGCCTGTTGGCTGCATTGCGCAGGTGAGGCCATCGCCTCTGACCGCAAGCCGCCCGAGGGCATAGTCTTCGATCGCCCTGCGATGAGCCTGCACCTCGGCCCAGGTGATCTTCCCATCGCGATTGCTATCGATGCCGAGCGCGAAGTCGAGATCGCGCAGCGCGATGTCCCATTGTCCCTCCAGGGTATGGAGATCGGCTCGGTCGGTGTGCAGGGTAAGAAAGGCATCGCTCTCCTTGTGAGCCGAGGCGGGGAGGGGGTTGAGCGCGAGACCGAGCAGCAGCGCGGTCAGGCACCAGCGCAAGGTCTTCATGATGAGGGACCGCTGCGCGCCGTGATTTCGCGTGAGTCTCGCAGGGCCGTGTCGATCTCGGCGGTCAGCCGTACGATCGCGCGGTCCTGGAGATGGCTGCGGGCGAGCACCGCCAGGACCGGCTGCGCTGCCTGCGGTTCATGCGCGGCGAGCGCAGCGTCCAGCAGGATGCGCATGTCGTTCGGCGAGCGCTGTACGGTCCAGTTCTGTTCGGCGAGCCGCAGTGCCCGCGCGGGATCGTGCTGAACATACAGCACGAACTCGGCGTACTCACGGTCGTAAAGGTGACTGCCAGCCCGGTTCATGGCCGTAAAGCGCGCCTGCATCTCGGCGGCGTCTTTGCTTGCGCGAGCATCGTGCAGGGCGCACTCCGCGAAGACGAGCCGCACCAGGGAGGTATCGGACGCCTCGTATCCTGTGAGCAGTCGCTCCACTGCCGCCGGCTCGTGCCGGTCCAGCAGGAAGTCGGCATAGTCGGCGAGCGTGAAGTTGTCTCCCGGCGACCATTGCAACGCCGCCTGGAAATGCCGATCCGCTGCCGCGTTCCTGCCGAGCCGCGCGGCCGTGTCGGCGAGCAACCCTTCGACGTAGCCTTTGATGGCGGGCGGCGCACTGGGGCCCGGATCCTCGATCAGCCGCAGCAGCGCGTATGCCTGCCGTGCATTCCCTGTCAGCGAGCGAAGTTGCGCCGTGCACAGCATACCCATGAAGTCGCCCCCGATCTGCGCCACCTGAACGCAGGCGCCGTTGGCGGCCACATAGTCGGCCTGCACCATCTCCACGGTAGCCAGCGTCAACCAAGCCTGCAGGTTGCGCGGACTGCGCTCGAGCAGCAGCGTCAACTGCGAGCGGGATTGCCGGAAGAAATGACGGTTCTGCAACACCGTGGCGCGAGCGAGCAGCACCGGAATGGGCACGGGATTGACCTCGAGCCACGGCTCCACCACCGCCATTCCCCGACCGACATAGCGGGCATCGCCGGTCGAGCGCCCATAGTCGATGTAGGCATTGGCCAGATGAACCGCCAGGCCCATGTCGTGCGGATCGGCATTCAGCCGCTGGCGCAGCACTTGGAAGTCGCGGACTCGCGGGTCCGTGATCGACGGAACCCGCTCGAGCACGACATCAGGCGAGTCCGGCACGTAGGGAACGTAATGAGTGGCGGCCGCCGCCAGTCCGCAGGAGAAGAGCGCGAGCAGCGGGATCACCAGGCCGGCGAGCCTGCGTCGGAGTCGATGCAGGCTCGCCGGATCCAGCGGCGCGAACCGTCGCGAATTGCGCGGCTTCATCGCCTAGGCTCACTACGGCGTGGTGGTGCTGGGCGGTGGCGTCGTTGCGGTGCCGTTCGGGCCATTCGGAGAGCCCGGACGCGGTGTATTTAGGTAAGGGAAGGCATCGAGATACGTGTCCGCCGGACTTACGGCCCCGGAGACCATCTCGGAGGCCGCATCCGCGCCGGCGGCGCGGGCACCATCGGTGTAGGGCGTGCCATGGTTCGGGTCCGTAGTCTGGGACCCACAGCTTCCGGCGACGCCGCACAGAGCACCTTCCGCTGCCCGCAGGGTGATGTCCACCACATCATCGTAAGGTCGCCGGCCATTGGGGAAACCGGCATTGTCGCCGCCCAGCACGCCGAGGTCGTTCTGGGAGGCCGCGGCAGTGGGTGCGATCGAGGTATTGAGTCGCAGCATCTCAGCGGGCTGGACATTGGCCGGCTGGTTGAGGCCTTTGATTCCGGTCAGGAACACCGTGACCAGGTCGTTGCGCGGTGTCGCGGGGACGAGCGCGGCGTTGCCGAACAGCGTGTTGAGGAGTACAGGCAGGCTCGGATTGGTGACGTATTTGAGGAATTGCCCGTCATGACGGGGCTCGCTGCTGTTAAAACGGTCCTTGTCAGGCAACCCAATGACGACCTCGTTGACGAGCGGCATTCCCAGCCGCGAGACCTGGACGTAGTCCTGCCGGGCGATAGACACCGAATTCACCTGTGCGCCCTCACCGTTCCACTGCGTGGGCACCTTCAGCTCACGCGGCATCCTCGAGGTCGTCCAGGCGCCTATGACCGGATCTTTGCCATGAGTGAGACAGCTGATGGGCATCTCGAGCGCGATCGAGGTGACGTTGAAGCCTGAGAGCGTATTGGGCTCGGCGTTACGCGGACCGGCCGGGTTCGTGTTTACCAGGTCGAAGATATCGCCGAGATTGACCACGAATCCGTCCTTACGTTGCCCGACGAAAACGCGTCCGGGAATCGAGCAGCCGGGAATCATCACGTCGTAGACGAAGTCGCCTGCGTAGCTGGCGTAGTCCGGGATCGATTTGTTGCCGATATTGTCCGCCGGCTTGTAGAAGGTCGTGCCGCCCGTCATCACGTTGGTCGCAAGCGATCCCCTGCCGTTGCGATAGACGGCCAGCCTGTAACTCTGCTGCACGTTCAGCGTCTTGCCGCTCGTGTCCACCGGGCCGTCATTGATGAGCGGGATCGCCACACTTAGGTTGCCGGCCCGCACGGCGAAATTCTTGTTCATCGTGGTGAACGTGAACTCGAACGAGATGTCGGCGCCGGCGCCACCGTCATTGGTGACGTTGATGGCATAGACGGCGTGGGGGTCGAGCGGGTAGAAGTTGGGGCCGCCCGAAGGGCCTTCGAAGGGAATGTAGCTCGCGATGAAGGTGACGTAATTGCTGCGTCCCGGCTCATAACTGCGAAACATGTAGAAATCGGTCCCATCCACCTGCGGCATGCCGGAGATGAACGGAGCTTCCCTGTGGCTGGAAGCGAAGCCGAGCGCGGGCAGCGCCGCCGCGGCGATCGCCAGCAGGGTTCTTGCGGGGTGTTTCATGACGGACTCCAAGGCGTTTTTCGAGAAGACGTTTTTCGAAAAAATTGCGAGGCGTCCGTCATTACGTAATATCTCTGCGCGCGGATGCAGAGCTCAGCCGAATCCAGCGCTGAGAGAGAACGCCTGGCGCCTCGGGATGCGGGCCGGCGACGGGCCGGCTAGAGTTGAATGACGCCTTTGGCGACGATGGGCCCGGTCGGTACACCGTGGGGTGCACCGCCCGGAGGCTCGAGGGAGACGGCGAGCAGCGAGCCGCTCTTGAGTGCCGCCCGTAGGCCGGCGGGCACGACGATGGCGTGCGACCGGTTGCGCGACAGCAACCCGAGCGGCTGCGGCGTCTTGCCCTGAGGAATCAGCCACAGCTCCGGCACCCGGCCTCGAGCATCCGGCGGCGCGGGGACAGGCACGAGCAGCATCGTGCCCCGTGCAGCATCGATGGAAGCCAGCCAGCCGGGCACCCCGCTGTCTCGCGCGAGCGTGGTCACTGGAGCGGTCGCCGGCTGAAGAGCGACCGTGGGTTGCTGAGAAACGTGCGTCGGAACGCGTCCCACGATCACCGCAGCAATCGCTGTCGCGATGGCGAGAGCCGTCGCGGTGCGCCATAGGCCGATGCTCTGCCAAAGGCTGGCGCGGGCCGGCCGGGTCGCCCACCCGAGTCGAGAGCGGATACCATGCCAGACATGGGGTGGCGCTTCGATCGGCGCGATGTCCGCATTGAGCCGACCCAGGCGTTGCTCCCATTCCGCGACCAGGCGGGCGAATGCCGGGTCGGCGGCGATGCGGGCCTGCACCGATCGGCGCTGCCCGGCATCCATTACACCGAGGACGTATTCACCGGCCAGCAAATCATCGGTCGGCGGCTCGAGCCGGTCTCCATCACCTGAGGTGGGGTCATTGCCGCTCATGGATCAAGGCCGCTCCAGGCACGCGCGCAGCTGCAGCAGCCCGCGGCGGATCCAACTCTTCACGGACCCGAGTGGAGAGCCGCTGCGGACAGCCAACTCTTCGTATGTTGAGCCGTCGAAAAATGCGGCACGGATGAGTGCGCGACGCCTGGTGTCGAGCTCGTGAAGGCAGTTGTCGAGGCGCTCGCGGTCGGCTGCCCGCTCTGCATCGTCGAGCGGTGCGGCCTGAGGGTCCGTCAACTCCGCCACCAGGTCGATGGGGGTCGTTTGCGCCCCCGTCGGGAGCGCGCGCAGACGGTCTATCGCCCGATTGCGAGCGATCATGGTCAGCCACGCCAGGGCGCTCGCCCGGCTGGCGTCGTACTGCGCCGCCTTCTGCCAAATGGATGCAAACACCTCCTGTAAAACGTCCTCGGCTTCAGTGCGCGCCGGCAGCACCCGCAGGCAGATGCCGAAGAGCTTCGCCGAGGTCCGCCGGTAGAGCGCTTCGAAAGCATCGCGGCTGCCGAGGGCGATGCTCGCAAGCAGCGCCTCGGATGTCGCCTCATCGGGGCGGGAGGAGGGCTCGGGCACCTGAATACCGCGTAGCATTGGCTGCATCGGCTGTAGGACTCGGGAAGGTTAGCATACAAACGAGGTGACTCAGAACCTCTTCGCAACGGTGAAGCGGACCATGAGCGGCTCCAGGGGGTGCTGGTGGATATCGGCGCGGCCATCCGGGTAACTGTTGATCTCGCTCTGCAGACGATCGACGTACCAGAACTCCGCAGCCGGGGCGCGTGCAGCGAGAAGGTTGTAGGCCCCCAACGACAGCCCCCAGCTTCCAGGCAACGCGTAGCGCACCTCCAGATTCACCTCGCCGAACCCCCTCCCGTTCACCTGGCCCAAGGCCGTGGGGGCATTTGCGCACGACGTGGCGACTCCCGGGAAATCCCTGACGGCGGCTGAGGTGTTGCACGGACCGGAGGAGAGCGGGTAGTTGCCGAGATAACGGTAGTCGAGGCCGCCGCTCCACCGCCCCAAACCCGTCAGGTCCAATGCCAGCGAGCCGGTCGCCACCGGCGCATCGGTAATATAGTCGCCAAGGTGGCCGGTGCCGTCGTCAAAAGGTCGTGTGAATCGACTGTGGCTGCCGGAAATGCTGCCATAAAATCTCAGCCACCGGCTGATTTGGCAGCTCAGGCTGAGCTCCATGCCATAGCGTCGACTGGGAGGGCCCGCGGCGTCCTCACCGACGTCGGGATTGAGAATGGTCTCCGACTGCTGCCACAGGTTGTAGATCGAAAGCGTGATTGCGAGAGCGCCGCTGGGGTTTGCGCGCACTCCGATTTCCTGACCTTCCTGCCGCGCGAGCAGCGGAGTATGCGGTAGGCCCAGGTCCGCCTGTCCGTCCTGGTTGACGCCGCGGATATCAGCGCTATGAAACCCGCGGCCGGCACTCAGATAAAGCTCTACGGAATCGTTCAGGGTGTAGATGAGACTGCCCTTGGGCTGCATCAGATCCTGATGTGCGGTGCCGCCGTTGGTGTATCCCACCGTCTCGTGCGATGCCGCGAGAAAGTCGGTGTCCGTGCCGTGCTGATAGTCCTCACGAAGTCCGAATACGCTGCGAAAGCGTGCTGTCCAGTGCGTGACCGCCTGCAAATAGGCCGCGGTGGCGAAGATGTAGACCATGTCGTCGTTGGTATACGATGCCGGAGAGTCGGCCACCGGCAGTGGCGCCATGTCTTCGGCCGCGTTGCGTCCCACGTGCAGGATATCGTCACGCAGGAGGACGCCGACCGTAATCTGACTGCGGAATCCGCCCAGGTGAGCCGGGAAGGTGAGATCCGATCGGCCACCGAGCGTGCGGCGATTCTCGTACTGTTCCTCCTGATCGCCGTGTACCGGGTCTATCAGGTAGTGAGTGAAGTCGTTCCAGAGGTGCAGCTGGTTGTCGATGACAAACGCGCTCGAGATGAGCTGGCCATCGCCAAATGAGACGTGATCGTCGAACGACAGGCTCGAGCGCCACGCTCGCCCGCCATCGCTCGGATTGAGCGAGCCAAAACGGTTGGGAACCAGACCCTCCGTGATGGCCCGAAGAGGTATATCCGTTGTGTTGGTCCACAGCTGGTGATACACCATGCCGGTGAGCGAATAACCGGCGCGCTCATCGCCCGCGCTGTAGCGCAGCACGGAGCTCTCCTTGCGTGCGTCATCCGGGGTCACGAAGGGACTCCCATAGTGCTGAATCTCGAGCGCTTCCAATAGCCGGCCATCGCCCAGGTTTTGCGAGCCGGCACTGAAGAGTCGCTGGAACCCGTACTCGCCGGACGTCACGTCCGCTTGATCCGCGATGATGTCGCGGTAATTCAGATGTATCGATCCCACGGCGCCAAAGTCGCCGACATCGGCGTAGTAGGGCCCCTTGGTATACGAGAGCCCGTCGACGAGCTCCGGGATCATGAAATTGAGGTCCGTGTAACCCTGCCCGTGCGCATGAGTCGGCTCGTTGATGGGCATGCCGTCCACGTAAGTCTCGAGGTCCGTGCCATGGTCGAGGTTGTAACCTCGCATCAGATACTGGTTGGCCTTACCCTCGCCGCTGTGCAATGTAACGATGAGTCCGGGAACCGTCTCGAGCAGCTGACCGGGCCGGTAGGCCGGCAATAGCTGCAATTCCTCGTTCGTGACTGCCCCTTCGCTGGCGGTCTGCACCGTTTCCTCGGGAGCCTCGCTTTGCGCGCTGATGGTGACCTGTTGCAGGAGGAGATCCGAGCCGGCGGCTCCCGTCGACATGGAAAATGCGAGCAGCGTAACGAGCCCGCGGGGCGCCAGACCGTATATCGCTCTCGGACTCTTCGGGCAATTCCCGCACATACGATTCTTGACGCCGCCACTGCGGCGCCGTGTGCCCGCTCTCGTGCCGCGTTCCCTGCGTTACTGTACGGACAGCGATGTGCTTCGGATGCACGCCACGTGATCGTGGCGGAGGTCGGTTGTGTCTGCTACTCCCTCAGCGCGAGGCCTGGCGTCTGAGGTTTGCGATGGAAGCTCGATGCTATTTGAGGGATTTCGTGGCGATCCGGCGCTTGCCGGCTCAATTTGACCCGGCCATCGGGCAGGGGAACCGCCAGCGGTGCGACCACGACCTTCGCGACACCGATTCGCTTTGTGATTCCGATCTTGCGCGCGGTGGCAGGCGATAAATCGACGATGCGGCCCTTGATGTAGGGGCCTCGATCCTCGATCTTGACGATGGCGCTCTTTCCGGTGGCGACATTGGTGACTTTTGCCACAGTTCCGAGTGGCAGGGTACGGCTCGCGGCGTTGTTGCCGTGCGGATTCATCGGAGCGCCATTCGCCATGGGCTTACCGAAGAATTGGTGCGCATAAAACGAGGCGTTGCCATGACGCTTTCGTGCAGTGAGATCCGGTTTCGCAGGCCCCGTGACTCGCTGTGGCGCGTCTCGATGCGGGGTTTTCGCTGCGCCAAGAGGCGAGTATGCGACTGCGAATCCCGCAATGAGCAACAGGGGTATTGCTCCGCCTAAGCGTTGCACAGACTCTCCGGATAAAAACAGGTATAGAGAAAACTTGGGACCGCCTCGGGAGTTCCGGCGCCGGCAGTGTGAGCTTCGGCGGGCGGCGAGGGGGCATGTTCAGGCCACTCAACTGAACGGGCGATGAACGGAAATCAGTGCAGGAAACCCGCCAAGAGTCCGCCGGCGGTGTCCTGCAGGGCGTGGCCGAGCATGCCGGGACGCAGGCTGCGGCGCCAATGGGCCAGGCAGCCAAAACAGGCTCCGTAGAAGGCGATGATCGACATCAGCTTCCAGCCCTGGTATCCGTGGCTGAGGCCGAAGACGATGGCCTGGAGCGCAATTCCGCCGACTAGAGAGCGGGTGAGCACGGAAAATTGCCGCTGCAGATAGCCGCGAAAAATCACTTCCTCGCAGAAACCTCCCGTCAGGGACAGCGGGACCCAAAGAATCATCTCGAAGGCCGATTGCGGCAACATGGCGCGCAGTGCCGGCGGCGGAGTTGCTTTGAGCAGAGAAGTGAGCCCCTGCACGGCACCGCCAAAAATGAGGATGAATGCGATGCCGATGGCGAGGTCACGCAGAATGTGAACTCGGCGCGCCCAGCTGCCACCAATCAGATCGGACAACCTGATGCCCCTGCGGCTCAGTCCCCACCAGATGAATGCCACCGTCGCCCATTCGACGACCATGGCGAACAGATAGCTGGGGGTACGGCTGCCGAGGCCGGCAATGGGCGGCAACTTGATGTGGGCGCCCAGCAGGGAAACGCCGAGCATCACGAGCAGCACGACGGCGGTGTGCCACGCCGGAGCGAGGCTGGTACCGGAAGATTCCAGGGAACGGACCGTCGACGGCGCGGCGCCTGCCTCCTCGCTCGAGATCGGCGCGGCGGGAAACCGGTCCGGCATGCTCAGCGCCCTTTGCCCTGTCGTTTCTCACGCTTGGCGGCGCGCTTCTCCTCGAATGTCTTCGCCGGCTTCTTCTTGGACTCTTTCTTTTTATCCATACCTTTGCTCATAACCAATCCTCCGGGACCTCTTATTGGGAGCGTCTAGAGTATACCCCCTCGGCTGATCCCTCAATCGTCGAGGCCCAGTCCTCTCAAAATCCTTGGCACATGCTTCTCCACGCGCGCAGCGCGAGTCGCCGATTGTTTGGCTCCGGCGAAATGCAACAAGTAGCCTTTCTGCCTCCCGGGGGTGAGGGCATGGAAGGCTTCGGCCAGCTCAGGGTCGTCGTGCAAACGCCTCTGAAACTCCTCTGGCACATCGAACAGTGCGGCGCCTTTCATCTGCACCCTGGCGCCGGATTTCTCGATCGCGATAGCCTCTGCGATATAGGCTTTGATCGCCGCCTTCTGTCTGGTGACATCCGCAAGAGAAGCAAACCTGATTTGCCTCGCAGCCTGCACGTTCCTGGTTTGCTGAATGAGAATGCCCTTCGGGTCCTTGCCGCCGTCCAAATCGTAACAGGCCTGGTCCCATTTGAGCTCTTCGTTGAGACCGGACCCGAGGCAGAGTTGGCGAAGCGCGGCAAACTCAGCGCTCCAGCGCTTTTCCTTGCCGTGAGCCCCGGTTACGCGCGGATTCATTTTGCCCTTGATCCGGTCCGGCCGGCTTCTGGTCATGCGCTTCAGTCTAGTCCGCGCCGGCCTCGGTTTCCACAGCAGCCTCCGGCCTCTCCGCCACGCCGTTGCCACTTTTCTGCCGTCGCTTTTCCAGATTGTTCGATCAGAGTCGGCCGGAGAATATGCAGTCCCTGACAGATTGTGTGGTGGTCGGCGCGAGTTTCGCCGGTCTCGCGAGCGCGATAGCCCTCGCCCGCGCAGGGCTGCGCGTGACGGTCCTCGAGAAAAAGACCGACGCTGGCGCGAAGCTCCATACCACGGGAATCATCGTGAGGGACGCGATCGACCAGATTGCCCTGCTCGATGCGTTGCCAACCCGGCTCGTGCGGCGAATTCCGGCCGTGCGGCTGTATGCCCCGAACCTGCGGTACATCGATCTGGAGGCGCCGGGTTATTATTTCCTGGCAACCAGGACACCGGCGGTGATGCGCTGGCTTGCAGGCGAGGCCGAACGGGCTGGCGCCACGATTGCTTACGACACGGCGTTCACTGAGGCCAAACGGTTGCAGAGTGGCTTCGAAGTGGACGGTCTTGGTGCAACTCGATTCCTGATCGGAGCCGATGGTCCGCATTCCCGGGTCGCGAGCGCACTTCATCTCGGCGCAAGCAGGCGATTTCTGGCGGGAGTTGAATATGAATACACTGGCGCGGGACTCCCGGTACCAGACAAGCTGCACTGCTTCGTGGATCGCGGTCTCGCCCCCGGCTACATCGGGTGGGTGCTGGCCGGGGCCGATGGCGTGCAGGCTGGGCTCGCTCGGAGGCTCAATGGCCCTGGAGTCTTCAGGCCGAACGACGCCATGGATGCGTTCCTTGCGAAGATCGCCCCAGTGGTCGAATTACGCGACCTTACGCCAAGCGGCGTGCGCGCCGGTCTCATTCCATGCGGTGGCGTCGTCAGCCCGGTCGCCGTTTCGCGCGCGTTACTGGTCGGAAACGCGGCTGGCATTGTCTCGCCCGTCACCGCTGGGGGGATTCACGCCGCCCTGAAACACGGCCTCGCGGCCGGCAATGCGGTGGCGGACTTTCTGCACGGGCGGGCCGAGGATCCGAGCGGCTGGTTCGTGCGCTCGTATCCGAAGTTCCGCCGGAAGCGGCTGCTGCGCTTTCTGTTCGACCATTTCCAGAGCGATCTGGCCTTCAATTGGCTGCTTGCAACACGGCCGATGCGCTTCGCAGCCGGCGTCGTCTATTTTCACCATAAGGGCGTGTTCGATCCGGCGGAGCGTGGGGCGGAACCGGTGGCAGACCGGTTACGGTGTTAACCGTACGGGACGTCCGGATTGCTCTGTCCGACCTCGATGATATAACCGTCAGGATCGCGGATGTAGCAGCACATCTCGCCGTACTTGTCCCTCGGCTCCGTGATGAACCGGGCCCCGCGGCTTCTCCACAATTCATAGCATGCTTGAATATCGGCAACGCGGATATTCATGAAGCTGCTGAACCTGTCCGGGTCGGGGACGCTGAGCGTCACCGACGGCTTTTCGGGGGTCGGTCCGCCCCCGACATTCACTATGAGCCACGCATTCGCGATCTGAATGTAACCCGGGGTGCCATTGCTGCCGCCTCTGCTCAGAATGCGAGCGCCGAAGACCGTCTCGTAGAAGCGAACCGATCGGTCGATGTCGGTGACGGTGAGAAAGTATGCGACACTGAACCCGTCCCGAGGAGGCATCTCATAGCTCTTCTGTCCGACTTTTACGCTGTTCATTGACGACTGCACCGTGGCATTGGACGCGCGATGGCGGCAGGGCGCCATTACCCAATGGTATCGGCGCTCCGTGGAAGTGCCCGAAGATTTTGTTTATAAACATTGTGTAACTCATTGAGATAAAACAGAACAATTCTCGTGACGCGACAAGGGATTGGGCCGATTCCTGGGGCACGATTCCCGGGGCACATAGAACTGAGATGGGCTGGAGACGGACTAAAGGGGTAAGCCCAATCAAAGGGCATCGAAATCGAGTGACCGAATGACCGTACGGGGCGCGAAACGCCTCAGGCTGCCGATTTGGCTGGCATTGATTGCAGCGTGCGCCAGTGGATTCGCAACTACCGCGGAGGCCGGTGTGACCGGTTACTGGCAGGAGGAACCATCCGGCGCCGTCATCCAGATTGCGCAGTGCGCGGAAGGCTTGTGCCTGACGATCGTGGCGCTTCCGGCGAATCGCCCCCATGCCGATGTGCACAATCCGGATGTGAGGCTGCGCCAGCGCCCGCTGTGCGGGCTGCGTATCGGCCAGGGCTTCACACAGACCGACTCACAGCATGCCGACGGCGGCCATCTCTACGACCCAAGATCCGGGCGAACCTACAGCGGGACCATGGCGGCCGAAGGCAATACGTTGAAGTTGCGTGGCTACTTCGAGATCAGATTCCTGGGTCGGACCGAAACCTGGACCCGCGTCTGGCAACCACATTATAAATGTACACCAGGCTGATCCGAAACAGCTCGAGCAGCCGGTGTATTTGAGCTCAGTAGCGACGGCCGTCCCTGCCAGGCGATATACACGCGCCGAGTGTTGGGATGCGTTCGCGGCTTCCGCCTGGTTCGCGCGCCTCGACGGGCGTTCGCGGGCGTTGGCCCGATTGGTGCTGACCCGGGACAACGGTATGGAATCGCGGTGGCTCGCGGTGGACTCGCTCGCAGAGGCCTTTGTAATCGATGCCGACACCCTGCAGCGACGTTTTGAGAGATACGCACCCGAGCTTGCCGCCGACGCCGGACGTCTCGCCCTGCAGCGCGCGACGTTATCTCCTGCGGACATCGACGCGGTCGTGGTAACAACCTGCACCGGATATCTCTGCCCCGGTCTCACCAGCTACGTCAATGAACGACTTGGCCTATCGCGTCACGTCAAGGGATTTGACCTCGTCGGCCAGGGCTGCGCAGGCGCACTGCCCAACTGGCAGCTGTCCAGCGCCTTGCTCGAAGCCGGGCACTGCGAGCACGTCCTGTCGATCTGTGTCGAAGTCTGCAGCGCGGCGATGTACCTGGATGACGACCCTGGTGTGCTGATCAGTGCCTGCCTGTTCGGCGACGGAGCGGGCGCGGCCATTCTGTCCAGGGAGGCGCCCGGCGATCGCCGCCGGGTCAGATGGACGACATCCGTTTCGGTGACGGCGCCAACGCACCGGGAAGCCCTGCGGTTCGAGCATAGGAACGGGCTGTTGCGCAACGTCCTGACCCGCGCCGTACCCGGATTGGCCGCGGAGCACGCCGAAGAGGCGCTGCGGCTGGCCACCTCGCAATCGGGTTTGACCCGGGACTCAATCACGGGCTGGATGATGCACGCCGGTGGCCGCGACGTATTGCTGGCCATGCAGGAGCGGTTGCAGCTGGAGCCGATGGAACTGCGCTATAGCCGCGACACCCTGCGCGAATACGGAAACCTGAGCAGTGCATTTGTGTATTTCGTGCTGGATGCCGCACTGGCCGACTCGGCCGCTGGAGGCTGGTGGTGGCTCTGCTCGTTCGGCGCCGGCTTCACCTGCCACGGTGCACTGCTTGCCGTCGACTGATCTGCCGCCATGAAACTGCAACGACAGGTCCTGCCCGAGCATCTCGACGTGCTTCCCGTTGATGATCCGGTCGCACGCCGCTCACGCCGCGATCTGCAGCGCGTGCATCGTGTCATGCGTTCGTTGACAATTCTGCGACGGGCCGTGGGCGAGTTGTCTATGAGCCGGCAGCCCCGGAAAATCCTGGAGCTCGGCGCCGGGGATGGGAGCCTGATGCTCCGTTTTGCGCAATCCATGCGTCCGCCCTGGCGGGACGTGGAGGTTACGTTCATTGATCGTCAGGACCTGATCGGCCCGGAAATCCGTAAGCCGCTCGACCTGCTCGGCTGGAAGGTGCAGGTGCTGAGGATGGATGCCCTGGACTGGGCCCGCGCGGCTTCCGATCAACAGTATGACTTGTGTGTCACGACCCTGTTTTTGCACCACTTTCAGCCTCCCGCCCTCGAGGAGTTGTTGCGCGCCGTCGCCGCCCGATGCCAGGCATTCGTCGCCTGCGAGCCACGCCGCAACCGCGCGGCCTGGATCGGTAGCCATCTGCTTGCCTTTCTGGGCGCAAACGAAGTGACACGTGAAGATGGCGTGACGAGTGTCGTTGCCGGCTTTGCCGGGCACGAGCTGACCTCCCTGTGGCCGCGGAGCGGGAAGATTTGGCGATTGCAGGAGTACTTCGCGTGGCCGTTTACGCATTGTCTCGTCGCGGACGCGCATGAGACGCCCTGATACGGATGTGCTGATCATCGGCGCGGGCCCGGCCGGCGCGTCCGCCGCAATTCGACTGGCCCGCCTCGGCTGGCGGGTGACCCTGGTCGAGCAGACATTGTTTCCCCGCCAGAAGGTCTGCGGCGAGTGTCTGGGGCCGGCCAGCCTGGAGCTCCTGGACGAACTCGGCCTGGGCTCGAGGGTCAGCGAGCTCGCGGGTCTCGCGATTCGCCAGGTCGCGTGGATGGCCCGTGATCGGACTGTCATGGCTGAAATGCCGGCCTGCCTCGATGGTCGTCATGCATACGGCCGGGCGATCGGCCGCGACTGCCTCGATACGCTTTTGCTCGAGCATGCGCGCTCACAAGGCGTCGACATCGTTCAGCCGGCAAAAATCCGACGTGTCAGCGGAGCGCCTGGCGACTTCGATTGCGTCTACGAACGGCGATGTGACGGTGTCGGCTTCATGGAGGAGCACGCGCGCGGTACCGAACATCGCCTGAAGGCGGCCGTTGTGATCGATGCGCACGGCTCCTGGGAGCGCGGTCCTGAATGCACCGCGATTGAGGGTAACCCTGGCGGGAATTTGCAGCCGCGGCCCTCGGATCTGTTGGCCTTCAAGGCCACCTTCCAGGGTGCGTCTCTCGCCACGGGCGTACTACCCGTACTGTGCCTATCCGGCGGCTACGGCGGAATGGTGGTGTCGGATCGAGGCCGGACCACCATTGCATGTTGCATACTGCGGACAACGCTGCGGCAACAGCGTGAACAGGTGCGGGGAGGTTCGGCGGGCGATGTGGTCGAGGCGTACCTGCGCAGCTCATGCGAAGGAGTTGCAGCCGCGTTGCGCAATGCCCGGAGAGAGGACGCCTGGCATGCAGTCGGACCTCTCCGAACGGGCTTTCATCCGCGAGGCATTTGGGGCATTCCGCGGATCGGGAACGCCGCCGCGGAAGCCCATCCATTGATCGGCGAGGGCATCTGCATGGCTCTGCAGTCTGCGGCCGTTCTTGCTAAACTTTGTGGACACCGCCCCAAGGACCTGCGGCCGGACTATGTCATTGACGTGCAGCGCACTCACGCGGCTACCTGCAGGAACGAATTCTCGGGGCGCATGCGCCTCGCCCAGCTCTATGCGCAGGTCGCCATGCGACCGTCCCTGGCGAACGCCGCTGCGATTCTGATGAAGACCTGGCCTGGCACGCTCACTACGGGTGCCCAGCTCGCCGGAAAAGCACGTCGCGGACTGCTGCAGCCACCTTCCCGCCGGGCGGTCGTATGACTACGCTCGAGTTGCTGCAGGGCATTCTCGTCAAAGAATACAAGCTTGGTCCCGAGCGCCTGGTTCCCGAAGCCACGCTGGCGGATCTGGGCATCGATTCCTTGGATCTGGTCGATCTGATCTTCAAGATCGAGGATCATTTTGGTCTCAAGATCAAGGACGACGTGTCACGTCCGCTGGTGACCCTCAGCGACGTCGCGGCTTACATAGATGAGTTGCTGAAGATTTCGCCTGCAGCGGGAGGGACCCAAGCGGGGGACCGGCCCTCATGACAATGCGGGTGGCGGTCACCGGTCTGGGTGTCGTCACCCCACTGGGCAACTCGATTGATGAATTGTTCGCAGGCCTGCGCGCCGGCAAGTCGGGTATCAGAACCCTGCCTGCGCCCTGCAGCGGGCCTTCGGGACCGTCGATTGGCGCAACCGTCGAGACGCCCGTCTGCGCGCGCATTCCCGAGACACGCCTGGGTAAGCTGGATCGGGTCAGTTATCTGGCGCTGGTCGCTGCCATCCAGGCTGTCGAGGATTCCGGGATCGACTTCGACCAGGAAAACCGCGGGCGGTGCGGTGTATCGGTCGGAACCGGGATGGGAGGCGCGGCAACCACTGACGCGGGCTATCACACCCTTTACGCAGAGCGCTCGGATCGGATCAAACCGTTCACCGTCATCGCTGCGATGACGAATGCGGCCGCAGCCTGGATCGGGCTCGAGTACGCCCTGGTCGGCCCAAATCTCACGTACTCCACCGCCTGCTCCTCATCCGCGGTCTCGATAGGGGAAGCCGCCGAGAGGATTCGAACCGGCCGGGCCGATGTGATGATCGCCGGAGGCGCCGAAGCTCCCTTGACCCCCGGGGTGCTGCGTGCCTGGGACGCCATGCGCACGCTGGCCCGGCCCGACAAGGCAAATCCCGGCGCTTCGTGCCGGCCCTTCTCCCTGACCCGCTCCGGGTTGGTCTTGGGCGAAGGAGCGGCCTTTCTGGTCCTCGAATCGTGGGACCATGCGGTTCGGCGCGGAAGTAAAATACATGCCGTACTCAGGGGATATGGTCTGACGACGGACGTCGATCACATAACACGGCCGACCGTCCTCGGGCAGGGGAGCGCCATGCGCGCCGCGCTTGAATCCGCGGGACTTGCGCCCGGGGAAGTTGATTACGTCAATGCGCATGGCACCGCCACGTCACAAAACGACGCCGTCGAGACGGCGGCCATCAAGGAGGTGTTCGGCTCCCGTGCCTATCAGATTCCTGTCAGTTCCACCAAGTCTATGCACGGCCACCTCCTTGGCGCGGCGGGAGCGTTGGAGCTCGTCATCTGCGTCGGCAGCCTGGAGAGGGGTTGGATCCCTCCGACCATGAATTTGGACCAGCCAGATCCGCTTTGCGATCTGGATTACGTGGCGGGCTCCGCCCGCGAGAATGTCCCGCTGCGGATCGCGCTCTCCAATTCGTTTGCGTTTGGCGGGACCAACGCCGTGCTGGCCGTCGAGAAGGTGTGAGTGCCCTCTCGCGTGCATTCGGTAGTCCATTGGACGGAAGGCGGCGAGGAGCGCTCTGCACGCTGGCGCTCCGAGAGCGGGACCACACCTCCCAGCCGCGTGGTGACGGTCGATGACCACATTTCCGCGGATGAGGCATACGGCCTCGCTTGCCAGGGCACCGCACTTCTCTGGCGGGGCGATTTTCAGAACGCGCGCCAGATGTTGGTTGCATTGGCAAATCGCGCCGACCGCCGGTCCCGCAAGACCAAAAGGAAGTCGGGGACGTTGATGCCTGCGGCACCTGCCGAGGCCTTCCACCTGGAGCGGCAGGCTCGGTCACAGCGCGCGCGGACCCTGGGCGCGCTGCTCGTGGAGCTCGACGGGGACTACGGCTCCGATCTGCAACGTGCGCCCGATGTCCGGCAAGCCTGTGTGGAGGCCTACGGTCCGCCCGAGGGGCATTCGGTTGTCGCGCTGCGAGCGCTACTGGGACTCATCGGCGCGCACGAGTGGCGGACCAAGGGAATTGAAATCGCGGCCATAGACGGGCGCATCCATCCGCACTACGGCGTATTTGCACCGATTCGCAACGAATACATCGATCTGGTCGCCACCACGCCTCTGCCAGCCCTCATGTCATCGTGCAGCGTGGCCTTCGATATCGGCACGGGAACCGGTGTCCTGGCGGCATTGCTGGCGCGGCGCGGCATCAAGCGTGTGGTCGGTACCGACCTGGATCCCCGCGCGCTGGCGTGCGCTCGCGAAAACATCGAGCGTCTCGGGCTGGCAAGCCAGGTGGAAATCGCGCAAGCAGACCTCTTTCCGGAAGGGCGCGCTGCCCTTGTGGTGTGTAACCCGCCCTGGGTTCCCGCGCGGCCGAGCTCTCCGATCGAGCACGCGATCTACGATGCCGAAAGTCGTATGTTGCACGGATATCTGCGCGCGCTGGCCAACCACCTGGAGCCGCAGGGCGAGGGCTGGCTGATCCTCTCGGATCTCGCCGAGCACCTGGGCCTGCGATCCAGAGCGGAGCTACTCGCCGCGTTCGACGCGGCGCATTTGAAGATCCTGGGCCGGTGCGATGTCAAACCCAGGCACTCGAGGACGGCTGACGGCGGCGACAGCCTGCATTGGGCGCGCGCCGCCGAGATCACGTCGCTCTGGCGTCTCGCCGCGCGCTGAAGCCGGGCGGCGCCGGTTCGCGGTCAGTGCTCCTTCGAGCTCAGCCAGACACGAAACATCGCGACGGCATGGGTAGCGACGGTCGCTTCCAAGCGGCCGTGGCTGATGCTGTCGGCATGGTTCCATAAGTCGCGGACGGTGTAGCTGGCGGCGTGCTTCAAGCCGATCTCCTGAGCCGTGGTGGCGATGTGCACCGGTCCCCGGCGGCGATTGAGTAGAATCACCGCCACCGATCCGTCGGACATCGGTTTTTCCCACACCTGCGTGTTGCCATCGTTGCGCACTCTGTAGCCTTGGCGGCCACCCCAGTCCTGGTCCACTGCGATCACTTCGCGATTGGTGAGTATGTCTCGCACCTCCTTGGACATGTGGCGCAAGTCGTTGCCGGCGATGAGCGGCGCGTTGAGCAATGCCCAGAGACTGAAATGCGTCCTGTTCTCGTCCTCAGTGAGGTAGCCGTTGCCCACCTCCAGCATATCCGGGTCGTTCCAGGCACCCGGATGCGAGGCACGAGAGAGGCTGGCCTGCTGATCGAGGATGTCCATGATCCCCCGCGGGTAGTCCTGGTCCGGCTGGTCAGTCTCCCAGCGCGGGGTGATGTCCTGAGTCGTGCGCCACAGGTTGCCGATGGGTTGAGCCCATAGCCACGGCGCCTGGTTGCCCCACTCGCACATGCTGTATACGATCCGGCGGCCGGAATGGGCGAGCGCGTCGCGCATGGCGCTATAGCGTTGGCGGTATGTTTCGCCCGCTTGGTCGCCGCAGTTGTCGTATTTCAGATAATCGACACCCCAGCGCGCAAACTGCGCGGCGTCCTGCTTCTCGTGGCCGATGCTTCCGGGATAGCCGGCGCAGGTGGTGGTGCCGGCCGACTCGTAGATGCCCAGCTTCAGACCCTTGTGGTGTACATATGCTGCCACCGCCTCGATGCCGTGCGGAAACTTCTTGGGATCCGGCACCAGGTTGCCGTTCCGCCCGCGGGCTTTGAGCAGCCAGCAGTCGTCGATATTAACGTAGGTATATCCTGCGGCTTTCATCCCGGAGGCGACCATCGCGTCGGCTGTCGCCTCCAACAGCTCGGCATCCACATTGCAATGGAAGCTATTCCAACTGTTCCACCCCATCGGCGGCGTCCGGGCCAGTCCGTTATCGAGCGCGTAGGCTGGAGTGAAGGTGAGCGCCAGTATCACCGCTACGGTGGCTCCGAATATCTTTCGCCATGTAAGCATCAATCTTCTCCGGCAGGATGTCATAGGCTCACCCACGATGACCGCGTCAGCTCGTACTGACAGATGTTTACCGTCGTCGCGACATTCAGCGATTCGATCGCGCCCGTTCCCGCAATCGTGAACGGCGTTGCATTCATCCCACTCAGGGCGTCACGCGGCAAACCCCGGGCTTCATTGCCGTAGATGTAGCAATCGAAGTCGCGAAATTCCGGCGCAGAGATTGGTTTACCCTGCAGATCGAGACTGGCGATCCGACCGAAGCGCCCCGGGAGTGCCTGCAACGACACATCGAGTTCCACCGGCACGTGAAAGATGGCGCCCATGCTGGCACGCACCGACTTGCCGTTATGCACGTCCACGCTATTGGGGCTGAGCAGACAGCGGAAGCCGCCGAACCAGGCGAGCGAGCGCAGGATCGTGCCCAGATTTCCCGGGTCCTGAATCTCGTGCAGATAGATGGCGCGCTCGCCGGGCTGCTGCGCGGGTGCCGCCAGTAATGGCGCGATCGCAGCAATGCCCTGCGGTGAGCGCGTCTCACTTAGCTGCGTCATGTGGCGGGAATTGACCACGTGAATCGGCAGCTCACTGGTCCAGTGCGCATATTCCCGGGTCAGATAGATTTCGCTGGCGCGCAGTCGCGCGTCATGAATCGCAGCCTTCTGCAGCTCCTGCACCAGGTGCTCGCCTTCCAGCAGGAAATAACCGAACTGCTCGCGGAACTTCCTCTGATGGAGTTTCTTCAAGTCTTCGAATTTCACGACAGGCTCCGCGCGACCGCCTCGGCTATCTTGATGCCATCGACACCTGCCGAGAGGATGCCACCGGCATAGCCCGCGCCTTCACCGCAAGGATAGAGCCCGCGCACGTTGAGACTCTGCAGCGATTCAGCGTCGCGCGTGATACGTACGGGCGAAGAGGTGCGGCTTTCTACGGCTGTGAGCACGGCGTCGTCCCGATCGAAGCCACGGAGCTGCTTACCGAATGCAGGCAATGCCTCGAGTATGGCATCGATGGCATAGTCCGGCAGTGCCTGTGACAGATCACCCAGCCGCACGCCCGGAGTATATGAAGGGACGATCTTGCCGAGCTGTGTGGAGGCGACACCGCGGAGGAAATCCCCAACCAGCTGTCCCGGCGCGCAGTAGTTGCTACCGCCCGAAAGATAGGCCTTGGATTCCCACGCCTCCTGGAGCTCAACGCCAGCGAGCGGCCCGCCGGGAAAGTCCGCTTCAGGATTGATTGCGACCACGATACCCGCGTTGGCATTGCGCTCATTGCGTGAATACTGACTCATGCCGTTGGTGACCACGCGCTCCGGCTCGGAAGTGGCGGCAACCACGGTGCCCCCAGGACACATGCAGAAGCTGTAGACCGAACGCCCATTGCGGGCGTGATGTACCAGTTTGTAGTCGGCGACGCCCAGTTGCGGGTGGCCGGCAAAACGTCCGAAGCGGGCGGCGTCGATCAGCGACTGCGGATGCTCGATACGCAGGC
>DATAXF010000156.1:0-10159 GCA_036273095.1 Steroidobacteraceae bacterium
CTTCTCTTCCATCACGGCGCTGCGGGTGACGATCTCCGCGCGCCAGTCCTCGTCCGAGGCGCCGAAGCCGGAGATGCGCAGCGCCTTCTGCACCTGATCGAGCAGCTCCTGCTTGTCGACCGGCTTGGTCAGGAAGCCGAACGCGCCCATCTGCGTGGCCTGCACCGCATCGGGGATCGTGCCGTGAGCGGTGAGAAGGATCACCTTCAGGCCCGGCCAGCGGTTCTGCAGCTCCTTGAGCAGGCCGATGCCGTCCATCTGGTCCATCTTGAGGTCGGTGATGACCAGATCGGGCCGGAAGCGGCTCGATGCGGCGAGCGCCTGTTGGCCGCTCTCGACGGCCTCGACGTCGTAACTCTCCGCGCGCAGGCGGATGGTGAGCAGGCGTAGAAGCCCGGGATCGTCGTCGACGACGAGGATGCGGGCCTTACGGCGCCCACTCTGATTCAGGGTGCTCGGTGGGGTGGTCATCTTGCGCTGCTCGAACAGTACGCTGCCAGGGTTCAGGGTCACTTTGGTTTTCCCTCGTTGCCGGGTTTGCGCTCGTTGAGCGACTTTTCAATGTTGGCTATGGCCGCCAGCTTGGCTTGGGCCTCCTGGAGCTCCTTTTTGAGCTTCGCGTTCTCCCCCGCCGCGCCGTCGAGGCGATGCTTGAGAGGCGCGAGCTGGTCGGCCCGGGCGGCGTCAGCCCGGAGGGTGCGGTTTTCTGTCTCCAACGTCAAATAGTCGCCAATTTGCTTCAGTTGCAGGGAAAGCAGGGTCCGCTCGCCGGGGAGGAGCGAGGACTGCGAATCGTCGGCGAGCTCCCGGAGCATCTTTTGGGCACGGGGCAGGTCGGAACCGGCCTGGTCGGGGGTGCCGAGGATCAGCGCCAGGCGCAGCTTCCTGCTCTGGGTGGGGGTGGTGTGGAAGTCCTCCTCCGCCGAGCCTACGAGCTGCATCTGCTCCTCCGGGTCCGCGGCGATCAGCTTGTCGAGCAGCGCGAAATCATCCGCCAGCGCCTCGGAAGAGGCTGCTTTGTGATCGATGACCGGCTTCGCGGGAGGGGGCGGCCTCTGGGTGAAGAAGTCGCTGGTGCAGCCGCCCAGGAGCAGCGCGGCCGACACGGCCAGCGCCGTTGCCACAGTCTCACGCGGCATGGGCTTGGGTCCTGCGCAGGGCGCTGTCGCCGGGGAGTGCGCCGAGGGCGAGATCGGTCGGCATCCGAATGCGGAAATGCGCTCCCGGATACTCTCCGTCCATGATCTCAATCGTGCCGCCGTGGGCGGCAACGAACTCCAGCACGACTGAGAGGCCAATGCCGGTGCCCTTGACCGCTGTGCTCTTGGCAGCGCGGCCGGTGTAGAACGCCTCGAACACATGGTCCCGGTCCTCTTTGGGGATGCCGGGTCCGTTGTCGGCGACGTCGATGACGATAGAGCCCGTTGCAGTGGCTGCTTTGATGTGAATGGTGCCCCCCTTCGGGGAGTATTTGACGGCATTCGACACCAGATTTTCTAGTATGAGGCGGATCTTGCCGCGGTCGGCGACGAGGGTCACATCTTCGACTTGCACATCCAGCCGCACGCGCTGGGAAAGGAGCGTGAGCTGCTGATTCTCCAGCACCTGCTTGACCACCGGCCGCAGGCGGAACTCGCTGTTCTCCAGGCCGATGCTCGAGGCCTGCCAGGCGCTGAATGAGAGCAGGTTCTCGATCATTCGCTGCAATTTGATGCCATTATCGCGCAGGATGGCGGCAACTTCCCGCTGTCCTGGGTCGAGCTCTCCCACCGCCCCGTCCATCAGGAGCTCGGTTCCCTCGCGAATATTGGCGAGCGGCGTCTTGAGCTCATGCGACATGTGACGCAGGAAGCGGTTCCGCTCCGTGGCGACTTCGAGCAACCGCAGGCGCAGCCATTCGAGCTGCTTGCCCAGCCGCTCGAGGTCGTGCGGGCCCCTTACCGTGATCGGATTGCTGATGCTCCCGTGGCCGATCTCGTCGATGGCGCGGTCGATCTGCCGCAGCGGGCGGCCGACCACCAGGGTCAGCGTGATGATCTCGATCAGCGTCACCGGCAGGAGGCCGGCCGCCTCCCAGAAGAGCCGCGCACGCGCGTGGTCGGTTTGGTTCTGCAGCGACGCGACCTCGGCGTCGATCTGCTCGTTGCTCTGCTCCGCTACTTTGTCGACCAGAGCGCTCAGCGTCGAGAACTGCCTGGTAAGGCCCGCTGTGTTGGCCGCTGCTTTGGGTGCAGGTGTTGTAGCTGTATTGGCCGCTGGGGGACTCACAGGTGGTGTCAGCACGGCGCTTCGGATGGTGTGCTGTACCAGAGCAAGCTGCGTGAGCGTCTGACGTGTCGCTTGCGTAGCGTCCACGTAGAGTTTCATGCGCGTGGCGGAGAACGTCTCGTCTTCCTGTTCGTACGACTCCAGGAGCTTGGGGTCATTCAGAACATCGTAGAGGCGCGCCGTGCGCTCGAGAGAGGCAATTTCACTGAAAAGTTGCTGGCTGGCGCGTGCCGCCGTGACTCCCTCGATGACGATCTTCTGGCCAGTGGTGGCGAGCGTCCGAATCTGCAGGGCGGCAGTGATGATGGCGACGAGGAGCGGCAGGGCAAGAAGCCCCAACCCGAAGAGCATCAGGCCGCTCAGGGACTTGGGCCGCAACCACTGCATTGCGTGCGATTCTACGCCCAAGGCTCTTGCAACAATCGCCTTTCCCACGCCAGGGAAGTGCGGACGATGGTGTCGAGGTCATCGAGGCGCGGCTGCCACCCGAGCTCGTGGCGGATGCGGTCCGCCCGCGCCACCAGGGCAGCCGGATCCCCGGCCCGGCGGGGCTCCTCGACGATCTTCAAGCGCCCGCCCGCCACGCGCTCGACGCTTTGCAGCACCTCGCGCACGCTGTAACCGTGCCCGTACCCCACGTTGAGGATGGTGGACGCCCCGCCTGCGCGTAAGTAATCGAGCGCGTTGAGATGGGCCGTCGCGAGGTCCTCCACGTGGATGTAGTCGCGAACTCCCGTGCCGTCCGGCGTCGGATAGTCAGTACCGAATATGGAGACGTGCGGGCGCTTGCCCACAGCTACCTCGCAAGCCACCTTCACCAGCAGGGTCGCCTTCGGCGTTGCCTGTCCTAGGCGGCATTGGGAGTCGGAACCCGCAACGTTGAAGTAGCGTAGCGCGACGTGCTTGAGATCGGATGCTGCAGATACGTCACGCAGCATCCACTCCGACATCAGCTTCGAGGTCCCATAGGGGTTGATGGGGGCCGTGGGAGTGCTCTCCGCGGCCACGCCCTCGGCCGGAGTCCCATATACCGCCGCCGTGGAGGAGAAGACGAAATGTCTCACCCCGGCCTCCAGGCAGGACTGCAGCAGCGAGCGCGTCGAGCAGGTGTTGTTGCCGTAGTACTTCAGCGGCTCCCGCACCGACTCCGGCACGATCGTGTAGGCGGCAAAGTGCATCACCGTGTCGACGCCGTGCTCGCGCAGAGCCTTGAGAACGGTCTCCCGGTCACCCACCTGGCCGACGACGAGCGGCGTATCGAGGACCGCCTGGCGGAAGCCCCGCGAGAGGTCGTCGAGTACGACGACCCGCTCGCCGCGGGCGCGAAGCTGCAGCACGACGTGGCTGCCGATATAGCCGGCGCCGCCGGTCACGAGGATGGTGGCCTGTTTCATGCAAAATGGGGGTACGCTTTGATGGGATGGATGGGAGCCAAAGCTCGCAGGCGATGATAAACAAAATCGAAACGCCCTTCGCGGGACTGTCCCCAGACCGGGTGCTCGATGCCGCGAGCTCCGTGGGTCTCGATCCGGACGGGCGCCTCTTCGCCCTGAACAGCTACGAGAACCGGGTTTATCAGCTCGGCAGCGACGAGGGTACGCTGATACTCAAGTTCTACCGCCCGGCGCGCTGGGACGATGCGCAGATCCTGGAAGAGCACCGCTTCACCGCCGAGATGGCCGCCGCGGAGCTGCCGGTAGCGGCGCCCGTGGCGATCTCGGGGCAAACGCTGTTCCGGTATGGGGAGTTCCGTTTCGCGGCCTTTCCGTACCTGCGCGGCGGGGCGCCGGAGCTCGATGCGCCCGGGGCCCGGGAGCTCCTCGGCCGCTCGATCGCCCGGCTCCACCAGGTCGGCGCCCGCTCTCCCTTCGAGCGGCGCCCGGAAATCGGCATCGAGCGCTTGGGAGCCACCGCCCGGACCATGGTTCTGCAGGCCGACCTCCTGCCCGAGGGGCTGCGGGACCGGTACGAGAGCGTGAGCGGCATGCTCCTCGAGCGCATCGAGGGCGCCTACCGGGAGGTAGGGCCGGTGGGGCGCCTGCGCCTGCATGGCGACTGCCACCTCGGGAACCTGCTCTGGAACGAGCACGGTCCGCTATTCGTCGACCTCGACGATTGCGCCATGGGGCCGCGCATCCAGGACCTCTGGATGGTGCTCTCCGGCTCGCCTGCCGACCAGCAGGCACAATGGGCGGCCCTCCTCACGGGCTACCAGCAGTTCGCCGATTTCGATTTCCGCGAGCTGCGGCTCGTCGAGCCGCTGCGGGGGCTGCGCATGCTCCATCATGCCGCCTGGGTCTGCCACCGGTGGCTCGACCCGGCATTTCCCCGCGCCTTTCCCTGGTTCGGCGAGGCCCGTTACTGGGAGGGGTACCTCGGCGACCTCCGGGAGCAGATAGCGGTCATCGACGAGCCGCCGCTCCTTGCCGGGTTGTGAGCGTACAGTCACGAAAATTTACCGATTCGCGTGCCAGCGGCCCCTGCGTCGCGCTATTGTCATAACTGGGTCGGTCGCTGTGTTTGCGCGGAACCAACGGATGCCAAGAACAATCGCCGTCCTGCACTGGGGGGGACTCTGGTGCGTGGTGGGGCTGCTCGCCGCGTGCGGCTATTTCGGCAGCGGCTCGCACTCCGCCGCCGAGCTGCTGCACCGTCATACACCCCCCAAGACACACGCCGCCCCGCCGGTCGACCCGGCCACCCGGGCCCTGGCAGGCATGGTCGAGGCGGTGGGGCCGAGCGGAACCCAGGCCCCCATCGAGCTGCGCTTCTCCATCCGCCAGCGGCCGCAGGTCGGCGAGGACGATGAAGTCGATTACGCGGTGATCCCGCAGTCCGCGGGACTTGAGACCATCCGCCTGGTATTCGGCTCGGTCGAGGGCCTCAAGGTCGTCAATCACGGTCCTATGCTCGCGGCCATCAGGCCGGCTGCCGGCGTGCCGATCTTCGGCTCGGTGACGGTGCGGCCCACGAAGACCGGACTCTTCATGCTGACGGCCGCGGTGGCGGTCGAGTCCGCTAACGGGTCCGTCGTTTGGCCTTTCAGCATTCCGGTCATTGCAGGGGAGGGTCCGGCCGAGACGGCAGCGAACCGGCCCTAGCGCCACGCCATGTCAACGCCGCAGACATTCCTACCGCCCGACGATACGGAGCCGAGTGCGTCGGCTACGACGACGCTCGTGCGCGCGGAGCCCGGGCTCGCGCTTCCGGCGCCGGATGACTTACATCCGCAGGTGCGTGGCATCCTCAAAGAGGCGGCGCTCAGGTCGGGGATCGGTGAGCCGGATCTCGGCCTGCTGCTCAAGCTCATGAGCGTGCAGTGCGAGGCGATGGATGCCGAGCGGCGCGGCATCGTGCAATCGATGCGTCTGATGGCGGACGAGGCCGCAGAGCTCGCACACCGGGTTCGCGAATCGGAGCTCACCGAGCGCGTCGCCCTTGCTTCGCGCGCAGTTCTGGAGCAGCTCACCGGGACCGCGCCACTGGCGGAGATCCTGGCTTCCATTACCCATTTCATCGAGGCGGTGGGCGCGGGGACGGTCTGCTCGATCGCCGTGCTGGCGCCGCACGCGCAGGCATTCTCCTATCTCGTTTCCCCGCGGATGCCCGAGAGGCTCCGCGCCGCCCTCGAGCATTGCACCGTCGACATCCGCAACGGCTCCTGCGCCGCTTGCGTGTATCTCGGCCGCCAGGTGCTGGTGGCCGACATCGCCACCGATCCGTTCTGGGACGGGCCGCGGGAGCAGGCGCGCGCGGTCGGGCTCAAGGCGGCCTGGTCGACGCCCATCAAGGCGACGGACGGAAGGCTCCTCGGGGCCCTGTGCGTGTATCACTCGACCTCGGGCCTGCCGGGACAACGGGAGCTGCGCATGATGGATCACGCGGCACAGCTCGCGGGTATCGCCATCGCCCGGCGCCTGGCCGAGGAGGCGCTGCGCGAGAGCGAAGCGCAGTACCGCGGGCTCTTCGAGAGCATCGTCGAGGGGGTCTACCAGAGCACCCGCGACGGCCGGCTGCGGTCGGTGAATCCCGCTTTCGTGACCATCCTCGGCTACGGCAGCGCCGAGGAACTGTACGCGCTGCCGAGCGTTGCAACGCTTTACTGGACGCCCGCTGATCGCGCGGAGTTCATTCGCCGAGTGGAGTCGGAAGGGGAAATCCGCAACGCGGAGTTCCTGATGCGCCGGCGCGATGGGGAGCAGGTCGTCATTCTCGAGAACGCACGCGCGGTCCGCGATGCCGCCGACCGGATCACCCACTACGAGGGCACGATTGCCGACATCACCGAGCGCAAGCGGGCCGAGCAGGCGGTGTTCGCCGAGAAAGAGCGGGCGCAAGTGACACTGCAATCGATCGGTGACGCCGTCATCAGCACCGACGCTGACGGCCGCATCGAGTACATCAATCCCATCGCCGAGAGCCTGACGGCCTGGACGCTCGAGGAGGCGCGCGGACGCCCCATCGGCGATGTGCTGCGGCTGGTCAATGAGATCACCCGCGAGCCCATTGAGAATCCGCTGCTGTGCGTCCTGACCGGCGGCGAGATGACCGCGCCGGCTGATCACTCCGTGCTCGTCACCCGCGCCGGCCACGAGGTGGCCATCCAGGAGTCGGCGGCGCCGATCTGCGACCGCCAGGGACGGGTGATCGGCGCCGTGATCGTCTTCCACGATGTGACGAAGGAGCGGCGCCTCAAGCGGGCGCTGTCCTACCAGGCGAGCCACGATGCGCTGACCGGTCTCATCAATCGCCGCGAGTTCGACAACCGCCTGCACGCGGCGGTCTTGAGCGCGCAGCGAGACGATGGCAACTACGCTCTCCTTTACATCGATCTCGATCAGTTCAAGGTCGTGAACGACACCTGCGGCCACCAGGCGGGCGATCGGTTGCTGCGTGACGTCACGGGCCTGCTGCAGTCACGCGTGCGCGCGTCCGATACGATCGCGCGGCTCGGCGGTGATGAGTTCGGCGTGCTGCTCGACGGCTGCACCGTTGAGCAGTCAACGCGAATCGCAGACGGTGTCCGACAAGCCATCCGCGACTACCGCTTCGTCTGGGGAGCCACGACGCTCTCCGTGGGTGCCAGCGTTGGGGTCGTCCAAATCACGTCGGAGACCGAGAGCGTGGCCAACGTGATGAGCGCTGCGGATATAGCGTGCTATGCGGCCAAGGACGAGGGCCGAAATCGCGTGCACCTTTACGAGGCGGACGGAATCTCCCATCCGCGCCATCGCGAGATGCACTGGGTCGCGCGCGTGACGCGCGCGGCGGAGGAGAACCGGCTCGAGCTCTTCTACCAGCCCATCCGGCCGATCATGGGCGGCGGCACGGCTTTCCACGAGCTGACGGTGCGGCTGCGCGACGATGATGGTCGCCTGGTGGCGCCCGGAGAGTTCATCCCGGCGGCGGAGCGCTACAACGTCATGTCGGTGATCGACCGCTGGGTAGTGGAACGGGCCATCGAGCGGCTGAAGGCCTGGGACAAAGTGCCGCTGCTCGCGGTCAATCTCTCCGGCACCTCGCTCAACGAGCAGTCGTTCATCGATTTCGTGCTGCAGCAGGTGGGCGATGCGACCCTGGCCCGGGCGCTGTGCTTCGAGATCACCGAGACCGCCGCCGTCACCAACCTTTCGAACGCGACCTTCGTCATGCGCGAGCTCAAGGCCCGCGGCTGCAAGTTCGCGCTGGATGACTTCGGCACCGGGTTGTCCTCCTTCATGTACCTGAAGACCCTGCCGGTGGATTACCTGAAGATCGACGGCCAGTTCATCAGCCACGTGGCCGATGACCCGGTCGACCGCAGCATGGTCGAGGCCATCTGCAAGGTCGGCAAGGCCCTCGGCATCGAAACGGTCGCCGAGTGCGTCGAATCGCAGGCGGTGCTCGATGAGCTGCAGCGCATCGGCGTCGACTACGCGCAGGGCTACTTTCTGGCGCGGCCCGAGCCGATCGAGCGGCTGTCGCTGTAGGCTCTCTGCGCTAAACTATCGCCGGGGTTACGCTGGAGCGTCGTGGCATGAGCAGCTCTGAGCCTCCGTTTACAGTAGGCATCCAAGAAGAATATCTGCTCGTCAGACTCGACACGCGTGATGTCGACGAGAATCCGCCGGCGCAGCTGATCGAGGAGTGCACCCGCCGCTCGAGCGGGCAGGTGAGCCCGCGCTTCCTGCGCAGTCAGCTCGAGGCGAGCACCACCGCCTGCCGCTCCATCGCCGAGGCCCGCGCCGAGCTGGCGTGCCTGCGCGGCATCATCTCGGAGGTCGGAGCCGCCTACGGTTGCGCACCCATTGCCGCATCCACTCATCCCTTCGCCAAGGCCACTCGCCAGATCAGGACCGACCGCGAGCAGTTCTTTGCGCTCGCCAAGGAGATGCAGGGGGCCGCACGCCGCATCATGATTTGCGGCATGCGGGTGCACGTGGGGGTCGATGACGATGACCTGCGGGTCGATCTCATGAACCAGCTGACCTATTTCGTGCCGCACCTGCTCGCGCTCTCCTGCTCATCGCCCTTCTGGGACGGGGAGCCCACCGGGCTCATGTCATTTCGGATGACCCTGTTGAGCTCCCTGCCGCGCACCGGGCTGCCGGAGCGGTTCGCGAGCTACGCGGAGCTGCGGCGCCATCTCGACATGCTGGTGCGCAACGGGATGATCGAGCACACCGGCAAGATGTGGTGGGACGTCCGCCCGGCCTCCCTTCACCCCACGCTCGAGGTGCGTGTGATGGACAGCTGCACCAGCATCGACGATGCGGCGTGCCTGGCGGCGCTGATCGTGTCGCTGGCGCGGCGGATGTATCGCATGAAGCGCGACAACCGCAGCTGGCGCATCTATCCCAACATGCTGATCGCGGAGAACCGCTGGCGCGCAATGCGCTACAGCACCGATGGGGAGCTGCTCGACCTCGCGCGCGGGGAGCTAGTCGCGTTCCCGCAGCTGGTGGCGGAGCTGATCACGCTGGTGCGGGAGGACGCGGCGGCGCTCGGCTGCCTGCGCGAGCTCGAGCACCTCGAAACCCTGCTGGAGCGCGGCACGAGCGCGCACCGGCAGATCAGGCTCTACGAGGCGGCGCGGGCCGCGGGCGCCAGCGGTCGGGAAGCGCTGCTGGCGGTGGTGGATTTCCTCGTCAAGGAGACGACCGCGAGGCTTGCTGTCACGAAGGCCGTCACCGCGGTGTGAGCGGCTCGACGTCGTGGAATCTCGAGTAGTCGAAGCGATCGATGCCGTCCTCACCTGTCGTGAAGACGTCCACGAAGCTGTGATTCCAGTGAACGCTGGACGGATGGTATTCCTGGCGCGACATCAACATCTGCCCGGTCGTCTCGTCGATGCCGCCGATGGTCAGAAGGATGAAGGCCTTGTCCGCCTTCAGCGATTCGGTGGTGGCGCCGGCCAGCGGGCTGGATTCGTCGATGACGTGCAGCAGGCTCCAGCCATAGAGGAATATCGGCTGCTCGCTGCGGCGCAGCGGCAGGTCGTAGATGCGACGGAAGCGGTAACCCTCCGAGGTGTGCTCGTCGCGGATGAGGCGCAGCTGCGCCGTCGCCTCCATGATGACGTTCTGGCGTTCATTCGCGGCGCGGAGCATGAGCGTCGGTCTGCCGTCGAACTGGCGAACCACCGCGCGGCGCGCGAAGAGGATGCGGGCCGTCGGCCGTGAGAAGCGGGCGAACATCATGCCGGTGATGAGCGCGAGGCTCATCAGGCCGGTGAAGATCTCGATCGAGGCGATCAGGTGCGCATACACCGTCTGCGGGTGCATGTCGCCATAGCCGACGGTCGCGAGGGTCTCCACGCTGAAGAAGAACCGGCCCCAGTAGCCGCCGGGACTGAGGTTCGCTATCCCCGACGGCTGCAGCTGATAGGCTGCCGCGAAGGCGAGGTTGAACA
>DATAXF010000157.1:0-26574 GCA_036273095.1 Steroidobacteraceae bacterium
TAGCGCGATCGAGCGGCAAGCTTCAGTGGCGTGTCGTCGGCGACGATGCGTCCGCGCGCGATGATGATCGCGCGACTGCAGACTGCGTCGACCTCCTCCAGGATGTGGGTCGAGATGACGATGATCTTGTCGCGCGCCATCTCGTTGATCAACGCGCGGACCTCGAACTTCTGATTGGGATCCAGGCCATCGGTGGGCTCATCCAGGATGAGCACCGGCGGGTCGTGAATGATGGCCTGGGCGAGCCCGACGCGACGGCGGAATCCTTTCGACAGGGTCTCGATCGACTGCTCGAGCACCGAGGCGAGCTGCAGCCGGTCGATGACGTAATCGAGCCGCGCCCGCCGGTGGGAGCCGTCGAGGCGCCGCAGGTCGGCGACGAATTCCAGGAAGCGGCGCACGCGCATCTCGCCGTAGCTCGGCGCGCCTTCCGGCAGGTAGCCAAGCCGCTCCTTGGCGGCGAGCGGCTCCGTCTCGACGTCGTAGCCGCAGATGCTGGCCTTGCCGGCCGTCGGCGTGACGAAGCCCGCGAGCATGCGCATCGTCGTCGTCTTGCCCGCTCCGTTGGGTCCGAGAAACCCGAGCACTTCACCCGGACGGACCTCGAAGCTGACGTCCTCCACGACCGTTACCGCCTCGTAGCGCTTGCTCAAGTGCTCGGTCTTTATCATGGGATCAACTACCTCCGAGGTTGCGGTAGATGCAAGCAAACGTAAAAAGTTCCGTTCACGTCGGCCGCCAGCCGCCGCGGTCGGGGCGCAGGCGCCAGTAAAGCATCATGAGCGCACCGCCCAGCATCCCGCCGAGGTGCGCGAAATGCGCAACGCTTGCCTGCGTGCCGGTGACGCCGAAGATGAGCTCGAGCACCGCGTAGCCCGCGACGAAGAGCCATGCAGGCACCGGAATGACGAAATACAGCAAGAGCTTGGCGCGTGGGAAGAGCATCGCGAATGCCAGCAGAATGCCGAAGATCCCGCCGGAGGCGCCTATGGTGGCCTCACCGCCATGGAAGGCGTAATCGACCGCCAGCTGCGTCGCGCCCGCCGCGATGACACACGCGAGGTAATACCCGACGAAGCGCCGCGCGCTCCAAAACTGCTCGAGCGCCGGCCCGAACATGTAGAGCGCGAACATGTTGAAGATGATGTGCCAGAGGTTCGCCGGGTCGTGAAGGAAGGCATACGTCACGAGCTGCCAGGGTCGGAACAGCGCCTCCGGCGTCGCGAGCGGCCAGAGAGCGAAGTGCACCTCCATGGGTACCGTCGCCACCTTCTCCAGTACGTATACCAGGACGTTGACGAGGATGATGGCCCGCGTGGCCGGCGTGAGCTTCGGGAACATCCGGCAAGTCTACGCGCCGATCCGACGCTGCAGGAATACCAGGTCGAGCCACCGGTCGAACTTGTGCCCGACCTCGCGCAGGCATCCGGCCTGCTCGAAGCCCAGCCGCTCGTGGAAGCGGATAGAGGCCGTGTTCGCGGCGTCGATCCCCGCGATCATCATGTGCTTGCCGAGAGCGGCGGCGCGGGGAAAGAGCGCCTCCAGCAGCTTCGTGCCGATACCGCCGCCGCGCCGGTCCGCGCGGATGTGGACGCTGTGCTCCACCGTGAAGCGATAGCCGGGCCAGGCCCTGAAATCCCCGAAAGTCGCAAATCCGGTCACTCCGGAGTCATCGGCGGCCACCAGCACCGGGTAGCCGGCCTGGAGGCGCGCGCGCCACCATTGGCGGCGATCCTCCAGGGTCACGGGCGTCGAGGAGTAGACCGCGGTCGATGTCGCGATGACCTCATTGTAGATGGCGACGAGGCCCGCCAGGTCGAGTTCCGCGGCATCGCGCAGCTCCATGTCGGCTCGCTCCGCGGCTAACGCGAGGGGGGAAGTTGGTTGCCGAGGCGCTCGGCAGCCGCCTTGAGGAGCGGCAGTCCCTTCTCCAGGAGCTCCCGGCGCGTGACCCGCGAAGCCTGGGCGCTGACGTTCATCGCGGCCACCGGGGCACCGACGACATTCCTCACCGGCACGGCGATCGCGCGCAGGCCGATCTCGAGCTCCTGATCGTTCACGGCGAAGCCTTCGGCGCGCGTCTCGGCGAGGATCTCCTCGATGCGCCGGCGCGAGGTCACGGTGAAGCGGGTGTGCGCGACGAGCTCGAATTTCGACAGCTCCTGCGTCGCCTGC
The DNA here is from genome assembly GCA_036273095.1 of Steroidobacteraceae bacterium. Lineage (GTDB taxonomy): Bacteria > Pseudomonadota > Gammaproteobacteria > Steroidobacterales > Steroidobacteraceae > 13-2-20CM-66-19. Next base: position 2,176 of record DATAXF010000157.1, read on the forward strand.
TCAGGCTGCATTCCGGCGAGGAGCGCGCGCCCAAGCGCAGTGCAGTAGGCCGGCACACGGCTGCCGACGCCGAGAGTGACGGCAACGATCCGCCGGGTGGCCGCGCGCGCCACGTATACCACCTCGCCATCGTCGAGCACGGCAACCGAAGTAGCTTCGCCGAGCTGCTCGCTCAGCTCCTCCAGTACCGGCTGGGCCGCGACGGGGATCGGGGCAGTCGAGAGGTAGGAATAGCCGAGATGGAGCACTCTCGGCTGCAGGCTGTAGGTGCGGCCGTCGGTCGCGGCGTAGCCGAGCTCGCGCAGCGTGTAGAGGCAGCGGCGCACCACGGCACGGGTGAGTCCGGTGGCGCGGCTGACATCGGCGATCGTGAGGCGCCGGTCGACGCCCGAGAACGCGCGGATGACATGCAGCCCCCGCGCGAGCGAGGTCATGAAGTCCGGATCGCCGCCGCGGTAAAGCGCCGCATCCGGATCGGTCGCCGCGGGCGTGCGCGGCGCGATAAACGCCCTCGAGCTCTTGGGAGGCGTTTTGGAATGCAACACGATGTGCGTGCACGACTCGGGACTGGCGGTACGGTAATCGTACCCGCTGTGCGAGGATGTGTCATCCGGCAGCGTTCCGCGCCTACGGACGTGTGAAAATGATTGCCGTGTTCGGACGGAACTTCAAGCCATGAAGATTGCGGTTCTCTTTGGCGGCACCAGCGAGGAGCGGGACGTATCGATCGCGAGCGCGGCGCAGGTGATCCCGGCGTTGCGCGGCCTCGGGCACGAGGTGGTGGCGGTCGACACGGCGACCGGCAGGCTATCCGGGCCGGCCGAGCAGCGGCTGCTCACCAGCGGCGTCGGGCCGCTGCCTCCTTCGGGCTCCGCGCTCGCGGGCTTCAGGCAGGGCGCGCCCGTGCTTGCCACCGAGGCTGCCGACATGCGCGACGTCGATGTGGTCTTTCTGGCGCTGCACGGCGGCGCGGGCGAGGACGGCCACATCCAGGCGGTGCTCGATCTCGCGGGCCTGCCGTACACCGGCAGCAATCACACCGCGAGCGCGACCGCGATGGACAAAGACCTCTCGAAGCGGCTCTTTCGCGCCGCCGGCGTGCCGACGGCGGACTGGAGGATGATGCCCGTGACCGCCGGGGAGATTGCCGGCGCGCTCGGCTGGCCGGTCGTCGTGAAACCCAACAAACAGGGCTCGACCGTCGGGCTGACCGTCGTGCGTGGAGCGGACGCGCTCCCGGCCGCCTGCTCGCTCGCCCAGCGTTACGACGATGAGGTGATGGTGGAGCGTTTCATCCCGGGCCGCGAGCTGACGGTCGGCGTGCTGGAGGGGCGGGCGCTGCCCGTCGGAGAGATCATCGCGCCGGGCGAGGTGTTCGACTACGTGGCGAAATACCAGGCCGGCGCCGCGCGCGAGATCTTTCCCGCGGACCTCCCCTCCGACATCGCAACGCGTCTCCAGGAGTTGGCGGTGCGCGCGCATGCCGCTCTCAAGCTCGGCACCTACAGCCGGATCGACTTTCGGATGGACCCCGGAGGTGGCATGTGGTGCCTGGAGGCCAACTCGCTCCCCGGCATGACGGCCGGGAGCCTGTTGCCGCAGGCCGCCCGCGCGGCGGGCATCAGCTTCCCCGAGCTGGTCGAGCGGATGTGCAAGTCGGCCTTGCACAGGCGCTCATCATCCAAAACTTGAGGCTATTCCCTGCCAGATCACTTCTTTCAGTGTCTGTAGGCGCTCGCCCTCGAAGTCGGGCCAACCGAGTCCCTCCAGGATGATGGGTCGGGCGCGGCGCACCAGGGCGAGCTGCCCGACGACCACGACCGCGCGGATCGCCACTTCCGGACTCGCGGCCGGCCGCCCGATGATGCGGCTGATGATCTCCGTGACGATCGCCAGCAGGCGGCCGCCGATCTGTTGGAAGATCGTATCGAATGCGGCGGTGTGCTCCACCTGCGCGCGTGCGAAAAAGAGCGCCCAGCTCTCCGGCCGCTCCATGGCCAGGCCTTCGAGGAAAGGCTCCACGACCGCGCGCAGCAGCTCGAGGAGGTCGGCGCGCGTGAGGTCGCTGTGCCCGAGAGCCAGTCGGACGCGCTCCGCCGCCGGATCCAGCCGCGAACGCACGTCCTCGGTGATGTATTCCGCGCAGGCGCGGTGCAGCCCCTCCTTGCCGCCGAAGTAGTACTGCAGAGCGGGCAAGCTCACGCCGGCGCGCCGCGCGATGGCACGGGTCGAGGCGCGCTCGTACCCGAGCTCAGCGAAGAGCTCGATGGCGGCTTCCAGCAGCCGCTGCCGCGTATGCTCGCCGCGGGCGTAGCCGCCGCCAGCCAAGTGGCGACGCCGCCGCGCCTCGCCTGCCCGCGTCGTAGCGCGCGGTCCGCGGGTCGCGGTCGCCGGGCTACGTTTTCTCACGGCGTCGGGATCGAAATATTCGAGTCGCCTCGCACGTCGTTAATTCTATCACTCGATACATTAGCTTGACGGATTTGTATCAAGTGATAGAAAATTTCGCCAACGAGCGGTCTCATCGGGAAGGTGCGGTTCGGCATGAAGAAGCGAATCATCCCCATTGTTCTCGTGGCGATCGCCGCCTTGGGGGTCGCCTGGTGGCTGACTCATCGGCACACGGTGGGCAACGAGCTCGTGCTCTACGGCAACATCGACCTGCGGGAGGTGGACCTCGCCTTCAACGACAGTCAGCGGGTTGCAAGCGTTCTGGTCCGCGAGGGCGATTCCGTCCGTAAAGGTCAGGTCCTGGCGCAGCTCGATACGAGCCGCATGGTGCCGCAGCTGGCCCAGGCCCAGGCCCAGGCAGCCGCGCAGCGCGCCGTCGTCGATCGGCTGCATCACGGCAGCAGGCCGGAGGAGATTGCCCAGGCACGCGCCAATCTCATGCTGGCGCAGGCCGACGCCCGCCAGTCCCATGACAACTATCAGCGGCTCGAGACCGTCTCCAGCAATTCCGGCGGCCGGGCCGTGAGCCGGCAGGAAGTCGATAATGCCAAGGCGCAGTCGGATGTTTCCGATGCCAGGGTGGCCGTCAACCGCAAGGCGCTTCAGCTCGCGCTGATCGGACCACGTCAGGAGGACATCGCGCAGGCAGAAGCGATGCTCGCCAGCGAGGAGGCGCGGGTGGCGCTCCTCGAGCAGGAGCTTGCCGATGCGCAGCTGCGCGCGCCGCTCGACGCGGTGGTGCGCTCGCGCATAGCCGAGCCTGGAGACATGGCCTCGCCGCAGAAGACCGCACTCACGCTTGCCATCACCGATCCAAAATGGGTGCGCGCCTATGTGTCGGAGACCGAGCTCGGGCGCGTCCATCCCGGCATGCGGGCCGCCGTGGCGGTCGATTCCTTTCCCGGCCGGCGCTTCCCCGGTTGGGTGGGCTTCATCTCACCCGAGGCGGAATTCACCCCGAAGACGGTCCAGACGCAGGAGTTGCGCTCGAGCCTGGTATACGAGATCCGCGTGTTCGTGACAGATCCGGGCGATGACCTGCGGCTCGGAATGCCGGCCACCGTGCATCTGTCCGCCGGCAATCCGAAGACCTGACATGGCGCCGATAGTCGTGGGCACGGACCTGCGCAAGGTGTTCCGCGCGCCGGGCAAGGGCGGCGAAGTGCGCGCGCTTGATGGCGTCTCGATCGAAGTGCGCGCAGGTGAGCTGACTGCCCTAGTGGGACCCGACGGCGCGGGCAAGACGACGCTCATCCGTCTGATGGCGGGTCTGCTCACAGCCGACGGCGGTACTTTGCGCGTGCTCGACATCGACCCCGCAGTGGCGCCGCAGCGGATCCAGGACCGCATCGGCTACATGCCGCAGAAGTTCGGTTTGTACGAAGACCTGAGCGTGCAGGAGAACCTGGACCTCTATGCCGACCTGCATGGCGTCAGCGCCGACGAGCGCGCGCAACGCTATCCGCAACTCATGCAAATGACGGACCTCGGCCGATTCACCAGGCGGCTGGCCGGTCGGCTTTCGGGCGGCATGAAGCAGAAGCTCGGCCTGGCGTGCACGCTGGTGCGCTCACCGGAGCTGCTGCTGCTCGATGAGCCGACGGTCGGCGTCGACCCACTGTCGCGGCGGGAGTTGTGGGCCATAGTGGAGCAGCTCGTGCGCGAGCAGGGCCTGACCGTGCTGATGAGCACCTCCTACCTGGACGAGGCGGAGAGGGCGGCGCGGGTCCTGGTGCTGCACGACGGCAAAGCTCTTGCGCAGAGCGAGCCCGCAGCCGTCACCCGCATCGCCGCCAGCCACAGCGTCGTGCTCGATCCTGGCCCCGGCAACAGTGCACGCAGCCTGCAGGCGAGGCTGCTCGATGACCCTCGGGTCATAGATGCGGTGCCCGATGGAGGGCTCGTCAGGTTGGTATGTGCCGCCGGCTCCCGGCCCGGAGAGGTAGTCTCAGGTCACAACGTAACAGCGGTAGAGCCTCGCTTCGAGGACGGCTTCATGATGTTGCTGCGCGGGACGGCGAGTCACGAGGCCGGAGCGGACATTCGGTTGCAGCGCCCGCTCGCCGCCGCGGAGGACGGCGCCGTGGTGGAGGTGCGGGATCTCGTCAAGCGCTTCGGCGACTTCACTGCGGTGAATCACGTGAGTTTCGACGTGCGGCGCGGCGAGATCTTCGGCCTCCTGGGGCCGAACGGCGCCGGCAAGACGACGACCTTCCGAATGCTCTGCGGGCTGTTGCCGCCTACTGGAGGTGTACTGAAGGTCGCCGGTGTCGATGTCCGCCGGACAGGGGCCGCCGCGCGCACACGCCTCGGCTATGTCGCGCAGAAGTTTTCCCTCTACGGTGCGCTCACCGTCAGAGAAAACCTGGAGTTCTTTGCAAGCGCGTACGGACTGCGCGGGGCGGTGCGCCGCGAGCGCATCGACTGGGCGATGCGGCAGTTCGACCTCGAGCACCACCAGAACGCGCCGAGCGGCGAGCTGCCTGGCGGCTTCAAGCAGCGCCTCGCCATGGGCGCGGCGCTCCTGCACGAACCGGACATTCTCTTCCTCGACGAGCCGACGAGCGGCGCCGATCCATTGGCGCGTCGCGCCTTCTGGCGGCGCATCACGGCCCTGGCGGAGCAGGGCGTGACGGTGATCGTGACCACTCACTTCATGCAGGAGGCGGAATACTGCGATCACATCGCCATCATGGACAGCGGCCGGGTGCTGGCTCAGGGCTCGCCGGCCGAGATCCGCCAGCGCGCGCGCCCTGGTGAAGGACGACAGCCGTCAATGGAGGACGCCTTCATCGCCGTGGTCGAAGCCGCTCGGGCTGCCGAGGCGCCGGTGCGGGCATGAGAGATCTCGGCGCGGCGCGACCCAAGTTGCGGCGCGTCCTCGCGCTCGTAAAAAAGGAGACCCGGCAGATGATCCGCGATCCGGCGACGATCGCGGTCGGCATCGTGCTGCCGGTGATCCTCATTCTTCTCTTCGGCTTCGGCCTCTCGCTGGATGTCAAAAACGTGCCGGTCGCCGTGGTGCTGGAGGAAAGCTCCGCGCCCGCCGCCGACCTGCTGGCCGCGCTCGCGCTGTCACCTTATTTTCAGCCCCAGGTGGTCTACTCGCCCGAGGCAGCCGACCGCCTGATGAGGTCCGGCAGCGTCGATGGGATCCTGACCATCCCCCCCGACTTCGCGCGGCGCCTGAGCGCCGGAAATGCTCGCGTGCAAGTCGTGGTGCACGGGACGGATGCCAACCGCGCCCGCATCATCGAGTCGTACGTCGAAGGGGCGGTCGGCGCCTGGTCGGTGCGGCAGGCGGCGGATGAGGGAGTGGCGCTGGACGGCGGACCGGTGACGATCCAGAGCCGCATGTGGTTCAACTCCGCGAACGACAGCCACTACTTCCTCGTCCCGGGACTCATCGTCCTCGTCATGACGCTGATCGGCGCTTTCCTGACCGCCATGGTCGTCGCGCGGGAGTGGGAGCGCGGCACCTTCGAGGCGCTCTTCGTCACTCCCGTGCGCAGCGGCGAGATCCTTCTCGGCAAGACGATTCCTTACTTCGGCCTCGGAGTGCTCGGGCTCCTGCTCTGCGTCGCCTCGAGCAAGTTCCTCTTCCATGTGCCCATCGTCGGCTCGATGGCGGTGCTGCTCGGCGCCTCCATGCTCTACGTGCTGGTGGCTCTCGGTGTCGGGCTGCTCATATCCTCGTACTTCAAGAACCAGCTCGTCGCCAGCCAGCTCACCATGCTCGCGACCTTCATGCCGGCGCTCATGTTGTCCGGGTTTCTGTTCGATCTGCGCAGCATGCCTCTGGGGGTTCGGGTCATCACCTACCTGCTGCCGGCGAGGTATTACGTGGCGCTGCTGCAGACCGCCTTCCTGGCCGGGGATATCTGGTCCGTGATCCTGCCCAACGCGGCGGTGCTCACGCTCATGGTCGCGCTGCTCGGTTACGCCAGCCGTGCCGTCACCCACAAGAGGATCGGCTGACCTCATGTTGGAATCGCTGCTGCGCATACTGGCACTCACCCGCAAGGAGCTGCTCGCCGTGCTCAAGGATCGCCGCGCGCGCAACAGTCTGCTGCTGCCGCCGATTCTCCAGTGCCTGCTGTTCGGGTATGCCGCGACCTACGATCTCAACCATGTACCGTACGCCGTGCTGGACCGCTCTCATAGCGTCGAAGCGCAGGACCTCCTGACCCGATTGGATGGCACGGGGTTCTTCGAGCGCGTGGCCAACCTGAGCACGCAGGCGCAGGTTCGTGATTACATCGACGACAGGCGGGCGCTGCTCGCCATCGAGATTCCGGACGACTTTGCGCGCCAGCTCGGCGGCGGCGGTGGGACAGACGTCCAGATCATAGCCGATGGCCGCAATTCGAATACGGCCGGCACGGCGCTCGGGTATGTGGAGTCGGTGGTGGACGCCTTCAACACGGATTGGCGCGCCGATCATGGTCGGCCGGGGCCGCCTGTTACCGTCGAAGAGCGCGCATGGTACAACCCAGATCTTCTGACGCGCTGGAACATGGTCCCAGGGCTTATCGGTACGCTTACCATGATCCAGACGCTGATGCTGACGGCGATGTCGGTTGCGCGCGAGCGGGAGCAGGGCACTTTTGATCAGCTGCTCGTAACGCCTTTTCGGCCCGCCGAGATCATGGCCGGCAAGGCGCTGCCCTCCATGCTGGTCGGTATCGTCCAGGCAACCGGCGTGCTGCTCGTCGCACAGCTCTGGTTCCGCATTCCATTTCAAGGATCGTTCCTGACGCTTTATGCCGGGCTCATGCTCTTCGTGCTCGCCGCCGTGGGCATCGGCCTCGTGGTCTCGGCACTGTGCTATACCATGCAGCAGGCGATGCTCTTCTCGTTCGTCGTCATCATGCCGTTCGCGCTGCTTTCCGGCCTGACGACGCCGCTCAGCAACATGCCGCCGTCTCTGCAATACTTCACCTATACCAACCCGCTGCGGTATGCCATCGATATCGCGCAGCGGGTATACCTGGAGGGAGCGGGGCTGAGCGTCCTGACGTCCGACCTGTGGCCGCTGGCGGTCATCGCCACGGTCACGCTGGCCGCCGCCTCCTGGATGTTCAAGCACCGGCTACAGTAAGGAAGATCATGGCAAACACCAACAACACGGTCATGGCGCGTGCCGTGGCGCTGGCCGTCCTCGGCTGCACACTGGCTGGCTGTGTGGTGGGGCCGAATTTCGTCAAGCCCAAGCCGAACGTGCCGGCGCAGTGGTCTCCGACCGCCGTGGCCAACGGCACCGAAGGCGGCGCGCGCGCGACCGCGGAGCGCGCGCAGTCGGTTGCATGGTGGTCCGGCTTCAACGATGCAACGCTGACCTCGCTGGTACAGCAGTCGGCGCAGCAGAATCTCGACATCAAGCAGGCAGTGCTGCGAATCGAGGAGGCGCAGGCGCAAACCGCCGTGATCGCGGGCGGGCTCTGGCCCGACGTATCGGCCAACGCCTCGTGGGCGCGTCAAAGGCTCAGCACCAATACACCGAACGGCGCCATTTTCGGCCTGAATTTCCCGGGCCTGCCGCCGACGCTGGTGAATCCGTACAACCAGTATCAGCTCGGCCTCGGCGCCTCCTGGACGCTCGATCTTTTTGGCACCGAGCGACGCTCGGTAGAGGCCGCCAACGCCCAGATGGCGGCGGCGGTCGAAGGCGCGCACGCGGCGCTGCTCTCGATGGTGAGCGACGTGGCGGCGACCTACATGGATCTGCGCGGCGCGCAGCTGCGCCGTTCGATCCTGGAGCGCAGCCTGGCGACGCAGCGTGACCTTTTGAACCTCACCCGCGATCGGCGCAACGCGGGCCTTACCTCGGATCTCGACGTCGAGAATGCCACGGCCGAAGTCGGTACGACACAGGCCGAGTTGCCGCTCGCGGATCGGCAGATCACGGTCGACATCAACCAGTTGAGCGAGCTCATGGCGCGGCCGCCCGAGGCGCTGCGCGCCGAGCTCGAGCGGGCGCAGCCCGTGCCTGGCGCGCCCCCCGTGGTGCCGATCGGGCTGCCGTCGGACCTGGCGCGCCGCCGCCCGGATATCCGTCAGGCAGAGGCCAACCTGCACGCGGCCACGGCGGAGATCGGCATCGCGATCTCCAACTACTTTCCGCAGCTGACGCTCACCGCCGCGGGCGGCTTCCAGTCGGAGGGACTGTCCCAACTCGTCGATACGGCGAGCCGCTTCGCCTCGTTCGGGCCCGCCATTCAGCTGCCGATCTTCGAGGGCGGACGTCTCCATGCGGAGGTCCGGCTGCAAAAGGTCAAGGCCAAGGAGGCGGCCGTCGCGTATGCCCAGACGGTTCTGACGGCGCTGCATCAGGTAGAGGATGCGCTCGCGGCCTATGGTGCCGATCAGGCCCGACGCGCGGCGCTGCAGACGGCGGTTACGGCGAGCCGCAACGCCCGGGTGCTCGCGCGGCAGCGCTATGAAAGCGGAGTGGCGAGCTTCATCGATGTCCTCGACGCGGAGCGCACGGAGGAGGAGAACGAGATTTCACTTGCGGATGCCACGACGGCCGTGTCGGCCGACCTCGTGCAGCTCTATCGCGCGCTCGGCGGGGGATGGGAAGGCGGCGACAGCGCCGTGCCTGTTCCAGCCCCGTGACAGTGCCGCCGCGCACGGCTCACGCCATGTGACTCACCGCTGCGCCCGGTGTAAGGTGCCCCTCCCGCGACACCTCACAGTTCCACCACCATGGCCACGCAGCCTTTCGAAGTCATCAGTCAGCATCGCTGCTTCGGCGGCACGGTTGGTTTCTATCGCCACGAGTCCGCGAGCACCGCGTGCGTCATGCGCTTCGCGGTTTTCACGCCGTCCGCGGCGAAATCGGCCCGGGTCCCGGTCCTCTACTACCTCGCCGGGCTCACCTGCACCGAAGAGACCTTCATGATCAAGGCGGGTGCGCAACGAGTCGCGGCCGAGCTCGGGTTGATGCTGGTCGCCCCCGACACCAGCCCGCGGGGCGTCAAGCTGCCGGGTGACAGTGACTCGTGGGATTTCGGCGTTGCCGCGGGGTTTTATCTGGATGCCACGGCGGAGCCGTGGTCGCGGCACTACCGCATGTACACATATGTCACACAGGAGCTGCGCTCGCTGATCGAAGGGCACTTCCCGGCCGATGCCGAGCGTACCGGGATCTTCGGTCACTCCATGGGCGGCCACGGGGCGCTCACCATTGCACTGCGCAATCCCGGACGGTATCGCTCGGTCTCGGCCTTCGCGCCCATCAGCGCGCCGCGCCGCTGTCCCTGGGGCCAGAAGGCGTTCAGCGGCTATCTGGGCACAGATCAGGGGCAGTGGGCGCCTTATGACGCCTCCGAGTTGGCTGCCAAGGTGACGGATGGGCCGCAGAGGCCGCCCATCCTGGTGGACCAGGGTCTGGGCGATCAGTTTCTGGAAGCGCAGCTGCACCCGCACTTCCTGGAGGAGGCCTGCACCAAATCCGGGCTCAGGCTCACGCTGCGCCGGCACGAGGGGTATGACCACGGGTATTACTTCATCTCCACCTTCATGGAGGATCATCTGAGGCACCACGCCCGGCAGCTGGGGGTGTGACGCCGTTCTCGGTGCTGCGTCCCGGAAATCGAACACTTGCGCCCTCCCGGCGGGGGGCTTCGGGGACAGGGGAAACGACGGCGGCCCTGGACGTATACTTAGAGCATGGAAGGATTGTCGTCTGAGAACGCCGCGACGGTCAGGCGCATCGTCGCAGGCCTGAAGGGGAAGCCCGGGCCCCTGATCGAGGTGCTGCACGCCATTCAGGCGGACCTCGGGTACGTGCCGCCTGCGGCAGTGCCGCTGGTGGCTTCGGAGCTCAACCTCTCGCGTGCGGAGGTTCATGGCGTCGTCTCCTTTTATCACTTCTTTCGCAGCACGCCGCCAGGCGCGCACACCGTGAGCGTGTGCCGGGCGGAGTCGTGTCAGGCGGTAGGGGGTGAAGCGCTGGCCGCGCACGCGCAGCGCCGGCTGGGGGTACACTTCCACCAGACGACGCCCGACGGGCGCTTCTCGCTGGAGCCGGTCTACTGTCTGGGTAACTGCGCATGCTCCCCCGCGGTGATGATCGACGGCCAGCTGCATGGCAGGGTGAGCCCGGAGCGCTTCGACGCGCTGCTCGCGGACGCTGCCGACCGCAAGAGGTAACCGCTCCCGCATGACTCTTACCGTGTATGTGCCCCGAGACGCCGGCGCACTCTCGCTCGGCGCGGGAGAGGTCGCACACGCGGTCGCGCGCGAGGCGGCCGCGCGCGGGCTCGAGCTCGAGCTGATCCGCAACGGCTCGCGCGGCGCGTACTGGCTGGAGCCGCTGGTGGAGGTGGTGACGGCACGCGGACGGATCGCCTACGGTCCCGTGAGCGCTGGTGATGTCCCGGGGCTCTTCGATGCGGACTTCCTGAGCGGCGGCGCACACCGTCTGTCGCTGGGGCCCGCCGAGGCGATTCCGTGGCTCGCGAGCCAACAGCGGTTGACCTTTGCGCGGGTCGGCGTGGTCGACCCCGCGAGCGTGGCAGATTATGTCATCCATGGCGGCTATCAGGGGCTGCGCCATGCGCTCGCGATGACCTCCGAGGCGGTCGTGCAAGCGATTCTCGGCTCCGGCCTGCGCGGCCGCGGCGGTGCGGCTTTCCCCACCGGCATCAAGTGGAAGACGGTGATGGAGCAGCCCGCCGGTCAGAAATACATCACCTGCAATGCCGACGAAGGTGACTCGGGCACGTTCTCCGACCGGATGCTGATGGAGGGGGATCCCCTGAGTCTCATCGAGGGCATGACGATCGCCGGTGTCGCCGTCGGAGCCACCCAGGGCTACATCTATCTGCGCGCGGAATATCCGCATGCGCACCACGCGTTGAGTCAGGCTATCGCGGCCGCCTACCAGTCGCGCTACCTCGGCGCCGACGTGATGGGCAGCGGCAAGCGCTTCGATCTCGAGGTTCGGCTCGGAGCCGGCGCCTACATCTGCGGCGAGGAAACCTCGATGCTGGAGAGCCTGGAGGGCCGGCGCGGCGAGGTGCGCGTGCGTCCGCCGCTGCCGGCCATCAAGGGGCTGTTCGGCCGGCCGACGATCGTCAACAACGTGATCACGCTGGCGACCGTACCGACCATCCTGCACCGTGGAGCGGAGTTCTACGCCGGCTACGGCACGGGCAAATCGCGCGGCACGCTGCCGCTGCAGCTCGCGGGCAACATCAAGCGCGGCGGACTCGTCGAGCGGGCCTTCGGGCTGACGCTCCGGGAGCTGTTGTATGACTACGGCGGTGGCTCGGCTTCCGGCCGGCCGCTGCGGGCGGTTCAGGTCGGCGGCCCGCTCGGCGCCTATATCCCGGCCTCGCAGTTCGATACGCTCGTGGACTACGAGGCACTCGCCGGTATCGGAGCGCTGCTCGGCCATGGCGGCATCGTCGCCTTCGACGACACCGTCGACATGGTGCGGATGGCGCGCTACGCGATGGAGTTCTGCGCGGTGGAGTCCTGCGGCAAGTGCACGCCGTGCCGCATCGGCTCGACGCGGGGCATGGAGGTCATCGATCACATCATCGAGGGCCGCGACACGGAGGATAACGTGCGCCGGCTCGAGGAGCTCTGCGACCTCATGGTGCAGGGATCACTGTGCGGCCTGGGCGGCATGGCGCCGTTCCCGGTGCAGAGCGCGCTGCGGCATTTCAGGGAAGACTTTCGCATTCGGAGTTAGTCATGTTCGCGATTGATTACGAGGATCTTGGGACGCCGGCACCTGTCGAGGCCGGCGGGTCGGTCACGGTGGAGATCGACGGCAAGCCCGTTACGGTGCCGTCCGGCGCTTCCGTCATGCGTGCCGCCGCGCTTGCCGGCACCGGTGTGCCGAAGCTCTGCGCCACCGACACGCTGAAGGCCTTCGGCTCGTGCCGCATGTGCCTGGTGGAGATCGAGGGGCGCAAAGGCTATCCGGCCTCCTGCACCACCCTGGTGGCGGCCGGGATGAAGATCCGCACTCAGTCTGACAAGCTCAGCGCACTGCGCCGCGGCGTGCTGGACCTCTACCTGTCCGAGCACCCGCTCGATCCCTCCGGCGCGCGGACGGAGCTGCGCCACGTGGCCGAGACGGTCGGTCTCACTCATACCTCGTACGGGGTGCGTCCGGCGCGCGCGGCTATGGCGCGCGACGAGAGCAATCCTTACTTCACCTTCGATCCGGAGCAGTGCATCGTCTGCTCGCGCTGCGTGCGTGCCTGCGATGAGATACAGGGCACCCTGGCGTTGACGGTGCAGGGCCGCGGTCTCGAGTCGAAGATCGCGGCGAGTCAGGATGAGTCGTTTCTCGAGTCCGAATGTGTCTCCTGCGGGGCTTGTGTCGAGGCCTGTCCGACCACTGCCCTCATGGAGAAGTCGGTCATCCGTGTCGGTCAGCCGGAGCGCGCCATCACCACGACCTGCGCGTATTGCGGCGTGGGCTGCAGTCTCAGCGCCGAGGTTCGCGGCAGCGACGCCGCGACCGAGGTCGTGCGCATGGTGCCGAGCCGCGATGGCGATGCGAATCACGGCCATGCCTGCGTCAAGGGCCGCTTCGCCTACGGCTACGCGACGCACGCCGATCGCATTCTCAAGCCCATGATCCGCAAGACCATCCGTGATGACTGGCGCGAGGTTTCCTGGGAGGAGGCGATCGCGTACGCGGCGAGCGAGATACGGCGCATCCAGGCGAAGTACGGCCGCGACTCGATCGGCGGCATCACTTCGTCGCGCTGCACCAACGAGGAGACTTTCCTGGTGCAGAAGATGGTGCGCGCGGCCTTCGGCAACAACAATGTCGATACCTGCGCCCGCGTCTGCCATTCCCCGACCGGCTACGGCTTGAAGAGCACGATAGGAGAGTCGGCCGGTACCCAGGCGTTCACGTCCGTGGCCAAGGCCGATGTGATCATGGTCGTCGGCGCCAACCCGACCGAAGGGCATCCGGTGTTTGGGTCGCATATGAAGCAGCGTCTCCGTCAAGGGGCGAAGCTCATCGTCCTCGATCCCCGCTCCACGGGCCTGGTGCGCAGTCCGCACATCGCGGCGGACGTCCACCTCAAGGTGACGCCGGGTACCAATGTCGCCGTCCTCAACTCCATCGCGCACGTCATCGTGACGGAGGGCCTGACGAAAGACGACTATGTCGCCGAGCGCTGCGAGCCGGCGTCGTACCAGCTGTGGAAAGAGCTGGTGGCCGCAGAACGCAATTCGCCGGAAGCGATGGAGGCTGTGACCGGAGTTCCCGCGGACCTCGTGCGCAGCGCGGCCCGGCTCTATGCCGGCGGCCCGAACGGCGCCATCTATTACGGGCTCGGTGTCACCGAGCACAGCCAGGGCTCGACCGCCGTCATGGCGCTCGCCAACCTCGCCATGGTCACCGGCAACCTCGGCCGCGAGGGCGTCGGCGTCAATCCGCTGCGCGGCCAGAACAACGTGCAGGGTGCCTGCGACATGGGCTCCTTCCCGCACGAGTTCAGCGCGTACCGGCACGTGTCCGACCCTGTGGTGCGCAGGATGTTCGAGCAGGCCTGGGGCGTCACGCTGCAATCCGAGCCGGGGCTCAGGATCACGAACATGTTCGAGGCGGCGCTGGATGGCACCTTCCGTGCCATGTACGTGCAGGGCGAGGACTTCGTCCAGTCGGACCCCAACACGCATCACGTCACACGCGCCATGGAGTCGCTGGAGTGTCTGATCGTCCAGGACCTGTTCATCAACGAGACGGCGAAGTTCGCCCACGTATTCCTGCCGGGCTCCTCGTTCCTCGAGAAGGACGGCACCTTCACGAATGCCGAGCGGCGCGTCTCCCGGGTCCGCAAGGTGATGCCGCCCAAGGCGGGCTATGAGGACTGGCAGGTCACCATGATGCTGTCGGAGGCCCTCGGCTATCCGATGAGCTACCGGCATCCCTCCGAGATCATGGATGAGATCGCCCGCCTGACGCCGACTTTCTCCGGCATCAGCTACGAGAAGATCGACCGCCTGGGCAGTATCCAGTGGCCGTGCAACGATGCCGCGCCCGAAGGCACGCCGACGATGCACGTGCATCAGTTCGTGCGGGGCAAGGGCAAGTTCTGCCTCACCGAGTACGTGCCGACCAGCGAGCGCTCCACCAGCCGCTTCCCCCTGATCCTGACCACGGGCCGGGTGCTGTCCCAGTACAACGTCGGCGCCCAGACTCGCCGCACCGACAACGTCACGTGGCACAAGGAGGACCTGCTGGAGATCCATCCGCACGATGCGGAGGTCCGCGGCATTTCCGACGGCGACTGGGTCGGGCTCACCAGCCGGGCGGGCGAGACCGTGCTGCGCGCCAAGGTGTCGGAGCGGATCGCTGCGGGTGTCGTCTACACCACCTTCCATTTCCCGGAGACCAACGCCAACGTGGTCACCACCGAGAACTCCGACTGGGCGACCAACTGTCCCGAGTACAAGGTTACGGCGGTGGAAGTGGTATTGGTCAATCACAAGGACGCCTGGAGCAAGCGCGCCGCGCAGGAGCGGGCGCTGCCGAGGCCGGGGCGCCGGCGGTCCCGCGATCCGGCACCGGCCTGAGCGGGTCGGCGCCGAGGCAGGTCCTGCATGTCGAGTGCGGAAACCGAGACTCCCCCGCCGGGCGTCGCCGACCCTCCACACGATGCGTGCGTCGAGCTCGAGGTCGAGCGCTGGCAGCGCGGTGCGGTCACGCGTGAGCGGGACATCGTCGCGGAAGAGATGCCGATCGCACTCGTTTATCACGGCGTCCCGCATGTCGCGATGCTCGCGACCCCGGCCGATCTCGAAGACTACGCGGTCGGCTTCACCTTGAGCGAAGGTCTGGTGGAGCGCCCGGATGAGATCCGCGGTGTCGAGGTTGTCTGGGGAGAGGAATCCGCCGAGGTCAGAATCACGGTGGCCTGGGAGCGTTTCTCGTCACTGCTCGATCGCAGGCGCAATATGACAGGGCGCACCGGGTGCGGGCTCTGCGGCCAGGAGACCGTCGAGCAGGCGGTCCGGGACGTGAAACCCGTCGGACCGGGGGCGCGGCTGACCGCGGCGGAGCTCCACGAGGCCATAGCGAAGCTCGCGACCCTGCAGCCGATCAACACCCGCACTGGAAGCGTGCACGCGGCGGCCTGGATCGCGCCCGGAAAGGGCATCCAGGCGGTGCGGGAGGATGTTGGCCGCCACAACGCGCTCGACAAGACGATCGGAGCCGTGGTGCGCTCCGGGGCGGACCCCGCGTGCGGCGCAATCCTTCTCACCAGCCGCGCGAGCTTCGAGCTGGTGCAGAAGAGCGCCGCGGTGGGCGTGGCGCTCGTCGCGGCCTTCTCGGCGCCTACAGCCTTTGCGGTGCGCCTGGCAGAGCGCGCCGGCCTGACCCTCGTGGCGTTCGCCCGCGAGCATCGGCACGTGGTTTATACG
Organism: Steroidobacteraceae bacterium; assembly: GCA_036273095.1. Taxonomy (GTDB): domain Bacteria; phylum Pseudomonadota; class Gammaproteobacteria; order Steroidobacterales; family Steroidobacteraceae; genus 13-2-20CM-66-19. Next base: position 18,037 of record DATAXF010000157.1, read on the forward strand.
CATCCGTGGCGTCTGGAATCTCAATGAATATCGACAGCCTCATCAAAATGGTCAACGAGATCAGCGCCTACTTCGCTTCGGAGCCGGACACGGAACAGGCCGCGAAGGCTGTCGCGGGCCACCTGCGGCGGTACTGGGAGCCGCGCATGCGGCGCCAGATCATTACTTATTACGAGGAAAGGCGCGGCGCGGGTCTCAATGACCTGGGGCTGCGCGGAGTGGGGCTGCTCGCGGCCGCCGAGCCGTCGGCCGCCCCCCCGTCCTGAGGGCTCTCGGCGACCGCTGATCGCGCCTCTATAGCCAGCGGACGGCACAAAAACTATCATAGGCGGTCTCCATGAGCCCCCCTTCGAGGACGCCCGGATCCCATGACTGACCGGCCGCGCAAGCCGCTGATCTGCGGATCGGCCGCTTTCGACACCATCATGCTGTTCGAGGGCCGCTTCCGCGAGCACATACTCCCGGAGCAGCTCCACATCCTCAACGTGTCGTTCCTCGTGCCGCAGTTGCGGCGCGAATTCGGCGGCTGCGCCGGCAACATTGCCTACAACCTGCGGCTGCTCGGCGATGATCCGGTTCCGATGGCCACGGTGGGGCAGGACTTCGCGCCCTACCGGGACTGGATGGAGCGCAACGGCCTGGCGCTCGATCACGTCAGGGTGATCGACTCGGAGCTCACGGCCCAGGCCTTCATCACAACCGACCGGGATGACAACCAGATCACGGCTTTTCACCCCGGCGCCATGCAGCATTCGCACCTCAATAGGGTGGAAGACGCCGGCAAAGACATCGTCATCGGAATCGTGGCTCCGGACGGCCGCCAAGGCATGATCGAGCACTCACAACAGTTTGCCAGCCGCGGCATTCCCTTCATCTTCGACCCCGGGCAGGGGCTGCCGATGTTCGATGAGGCGGACCTCGACCGCTTCGTCGGGCATGCCAGGTGGCTTGCGGTCAACGACTACGAGTGGCAGCTGCTGCAGCAGAAAACGGGCTTGGCGGTTCGCGACCTGACGCAACGGGTGGAGGCACTCATCGTCACGCGCGGGAACAAGGGCTCGGTCATCTACACCCACGACGGCCAGCTCGATATCCCGTGCGCGAAGGCCTCGGCGGTGGTCGATCCAACGGGTTGCGGCGATGCCTACCGCGCGGGCCTGTTGCACGGCCTGATGCACGGCCTCGACCATGAGACGTGCGGCCAGATTGCCGCCGTCATGGGCGCGTTGAAGATCGAGTCGCGAGGCACCCAGAATCATCGCGCCACGCCCGCTGAGATCGAGCGGCGCATTGCGGAGAGCTTCGGCGATGCGGCCGCGGCCAAGGCGGCGCTCACTGCGCGCCGCTGACACACTTTCATCCGATTCAAATCCAGGAAACGAATACATGGCCAACGACTATCTCTTTACCTCCGAGTCGGTCTCAGAAGGGCATCCCGACAAGGTGGCCGATCAAATTTCGGACGCCGTGCTGGACGCCATTCTCAAAGAGGACGTCCGCGGTCGTGTGGCATGTGAGACGCTGGTCAAGACTGGTGTCGTAATCGTCGCGGGTGAGGTAACGACCAGCGCTTGGGTGGACGTCGAGGCGCTAGTCCGGAAGACAGTGCTCGATATCGGCTACGACTCGTCTGAAATGGGCTTCGACGGCGCAAGCTGCGGAGTGATCAACATCATCGGCAAGCAGTCCCCGGATATCGCGCAGGGCGTGGATCGCAAGGATGAGCGCAAGCAGGGCGCGGGCGACCAGGGCCTCATGTTCGGCTACGCCACCAACGAGACCGACGTGCTCATGCCCGCGCCCATCACCTTGGCGCACCGCCTGGTCAAGCGCCAGGCCCAGGTGAGGAAGTCGGGAAAGCTCCCATGGCTGCGTCCGGATGCCAAGAGCCAGGTCACTCTGCGCTACGAGGCCGATCGTCCGGTTGGCCTCGAGGCGGTCGTGCTCTCGACTCAGCACAGTCCCGACGTGTCGACCAAGGCGCTGCGTGAGGCGGTGATGGAAGAGATCCTGAAGCCCGTCCTGCCTGCTAAATGGCTCGATAAACGTACGAAGTACCATATCAACCCCACGGGGCGGTTCGTCGTCGGCGGACCGGTGGGAGATTGCGGCCTGACCGGCCGCAAGATCATCGTCGACACCTACGGCGGCTATGCGCGTCATGGCGGCGGCGCCTTTTCCGGCAAGGACCCCTCCAAGGTGGATCGATCCGCGGCCTACGCGGCGCGCTATGTGGCAAAGAACATCGTCGCCGCGGGTCTGGCGGAGCGCTGCGAGGTGCAGCTTTCCTATGCGATCGGCGTCGCCGAGCCGACCTCCATCATGGTGGAAGCCTTCGGCACCAGTCGCCTGTCCCGTGAGCAGCTCACGCTGATGGTGCGCAAGAATTTCGATCTGACGCCTTTCGGCCTGCGCGAGATGCTCGATCTGGCGCGCCCGATCTACCAGAAGACCGCCGCCTACGGCCACTTCGGCCGCACCGAGCCGGAGTTTTCCTGGGAGCGGACCGACCGTGCGGCGGCACTCGCCGCCGAGGCGAAGAGCGCCAAGGCGGCCTGAACACCCGGCGCCCCGGCGACGCGCAGCAAAGCTGCCGTCGCCGCGCGGGGCGCCAGACGCATCCCGTCGCCGCAGCGGTGCGGCGGCGAAGCGCTTCTGAGGAGCGTTGCGACAGCTGGATGGAATGCCGGGACCGCCCGGCGCCTCCTCCCACTGCCAGGCTCAGAGGCGTGCGATCCATACACGGCGCTCACTCAAGTCATTGGAGTACCTGACCATGAACGCCACACTCAAATCCGCCTCCGCCCCTGGTAAGGGCGACTACAAGGTCGCCGACCTCGCGCTTGCCGACTGGGGCCGCAAAGAGATCCTCATCGCGCAGACCGAGATGCCCGGACTGATGGCCATCCGTGAAGAGTTTGCGCCGTCACAGCCGCTGGCCGGCGCGCGCATCACCGGCTCCCTGCACATGACCATCCAGACCGCCGTGCTCATCGAGACGCTGCAGGCCCTCGGCGCAGATATCCGCTGGGCATCCTGCAACATCTTCTCGACCCAGGATCACGCGGCCGCGGCAATAGCGGCCGCCGGCACGCCGGTCTTCGCCTGGAAGGGCGAGTCGCTGGCCGACTACTGGGACTACACGCACCGGATCTTCGAGTGGCCGGACGGCGGCCACACCAACATGATCCTCGATGACGGCGGCGATGCCACCCTGCTCATGCATCTCGGCGTGCGCGCGGAGAGCGATGCCAGCGTGATCGCGAAGCCCACGAGCGAGGAGGAGACGGAGCTGTATGCGGCCATCCGGGCGAAGCTGAAGGCCGACCCCAAGTGGTATTCGACGCGCATCCGCCACATCAAGGGGGTGACCGAGGAGACCACCACCGGGGTCAAGCGCCTCTACCAGATGGCGAAGGAGGGCAGCCTCGCGTTCCCCGCCATCAACGTCAACGATTCGGTCACCAAGAGCAAGTTCGACAATCTCTATGGTTGCCGCGAGTCGCTCGTCGACGGCATCAAGCGCGCCACCGACGTGATGATCGCGGGCAAGATCGCCGTGGTGTGCGGCTATGGCGATGTCGGCAAGGGCTGCGCCCAGGCGCTGAGTGCGCTATCCGCTCAGGTCTGGGTGACGGAGATCGACCCGATCTGCGCGCTGCAGGCGGCCATGGAGGGCTACCGCGTGGTCACCATGGACTATGCCGCCGACAAGGCCGACATGTTCGTCACCGCCACGGGGAATTACCACGTCATCACGCATGCGCATATGCAGCGCATGAAGCACAACGCGATCGTGTGCAACATCGGGCATTTCGACAACGAGATCGACGTCGCCGGCCTCAAGCGCCACACCTGGGAGAACATCAAGCCGCAGGTCGATCACGTGATCTTTCCCGACGGCCGGCGGCTCATCCTGCTCGCCGAAGGGCGCCTGGTTAACCTCGGCTGTGCGACCGGTCATCCGAGCTACGTGATGAGCTCGAGTTTCGCCAATCAGACCCTGGCGCAGATCGAGCTTTACGGCAATCCGGGCAAGTATCCCGTCGGCGTGTATGTTTTGCCGAAGCACCTCGACGAGAAAGTCGCCCGGCTGCAGCTCACGAAGTTCGATGCCGAGCTCACGACCCTCACCGACGCGCAGGCACGCTACATCGGCGTCGACATGGCCGGTCCCTACAAGTCTGATCAGTACCGTTACTGATGACGGGAGGGGGGTAATCCGGTCGGCGAGCATCATCTAGGGATCGGGCCAGGGAAGAAGTTTTCGAAACTGACGCTATTCGGCGACAGCACTTGTCCGCGCGGCGCCGCTCGCCCGCCGCCGGACGCCCCGAGTTGGGGTTTTGTCGACGTTACCCGCTACGAAATGTAAGAGACGGCATCCGCCTGTGGCTGTCGCGGAACATTTGCGGCCGCCACAGGCGGAGCCCGACGCCGGCAGTGTTGCAAAACCTACCCCGCCGCGAGCGGTCAGCTCCCCGGGAAAACCGCCGAGACTCGAGCCGAAGCGCTGGCTCCTCTCCAACCGACCCGACCCTACAACATGTCGATTCGCCGCAGGCGCTGATGTTGGGCGCGCCTTTTTTCGCAAAAGCGTGTATGATTCCGTTCCGAAACCCTACAGTTGGGTGTTTTCTGGAGTATCGAGTAATGGCGAAACGTCCCCCGAACGATGGCGCGTCCTGGAGCGCCAGTGAGCTGAAGACCTTGAAGTCGCTCGCGAAAGCGGGAACCCCGACCAGCGAGGTCGCGAAGAAGCTCGGGCGTACCGCGGCGGCCGTTCAGCAGAAGGCCATGCGGGCTGGGATTTCCTTTCGGGCGGCCAAGAGAGCCGGCGCCCGTAAGAAGAAGTAAACGCCGCACGCAGTACGGACGGGGGCCAGCCTCGCAGGCTGGCCCCCGTCTTCATTTATACAGCTCCGCCCTTGCCACGGCTGCCCGGAGTTTGTCAAACTCCGCCCGCGCTGATCCGTGTGGCTCACAAACGAATGAGGGGGCAGGCATGCGGCGACTAATCGGAATTTCCTGGCTGGCGGCGGTTGCGGTGGCTCTGGGCGGCTGCGGTGTGCAGTTGCAGGACCAGACTCCGGGTACATTCACGGTCAACCCGGACATCGGCATGTATCCGCTCACGGTCAAGGTTACGAGCGGCGCTCTGGTGAGCACGCCGATCTATGTGTTTGTGGTCGGGGCCGACGGGCAGCAGGTGCCGCTCTCGGCCGGCCCCAACGGGACCTTCGGGACGATGTATCCCGTCAAGTGCAAGGCGAGCTTTCCGCTGCAGTACCTCGCGGTCTGGCGGGTGCAGGGTGTGGTAACCAAGCACCAGCTGTTCCCGCCGCAGCCGCGGAACATCCAGCTCACGCCCGTCCCCCTCACCCAGCAGGCGAGCATCGACACTTCCGGGAAGCCGGACAAGAAGACGCGTTCCTGGCAGGGTGCGGTGCAGTACAACATCATCACTGCCCCGGACGCGCATATCACCGGCGCGCAAGTGCAGCCGGTGAGTCAGGACAAGGCGGACGTCAAGGCGGCCCAGGCCGTCAGCGTAGTGAGCACGTTCCCGATAGACGCCACCTGCGGCACGCCCGCCGCCGTGACGCTGGCGACGAAGGCACAGACCGCGCACGTCAACCTGGTGATCAGTACCGACCTGCCGGGCACGCCGCAGGCGACGACGCGCGTGGATTTCACGCCACAACAGCAGCAGCAGTGAGCGCCCGGGCTAGCGCAATCGGGCGCGCAGGCGCGTGATCTCGGCGGCACTCAAGCCAATGCCGCCGAGATAGGCGCGGATGCCGCCGGCGCGGTCGAGGTACTGCAGCATGTTGCGCACCGCCTCCTCGGGACATCGCAGGGACTCGATGATCGCCGCCGGATCGGCGTCGGGGTATCGGCTCAGGTAGGCGTCCCGCAGATTCCCCGCGCTCAGCGCGTAGTCAGCGGCAATCGCCGCGGGGGCGACGTCCGCCAGAGAAAGCAGGAGCGCGGCAATGACGCCGGTGCGGTCCTTGCCCGCCACGCAATGGAAGAGGAGCGGACCCGGGCCCGCCGCAGCGATCGCGGCCAGCGCCTCTCTGACCTGAGGCTGCAAGCGCTCGAGGACGGTGCACTTCCACCGCTCCTTGGCGCAAACGCCGCCGCGGGCGATCCAGTCCGTCGGGCCGTCGGCCAGCAGCGAGACGGAGAGGTAGCGCACTTGGCGAAGCAGCCGCGGCACCGGACTCGGGGCGGCGGCAATCTCCTCCGGCCAGCGCAGGTCGAGCACCGTCTCGATGCCATAGTCGGCGAGCGCCGTCAGCCCCTGCGGTGAGAGTTGCGCCAGGTCGTCGGCGCGCAGCAGCGATCGGCTTCGAGTGACGGCGCCGTCCGTGGTCGGCTTGCCGCCCAGGTCACGGGCATTCAGCAGCGAGGGGAACATGCGGCGCAGTGTAGCCGAGGGCGCGGCGCCGCACCGACCCCGCCGCCGCGCGTACAATGCCGGCGTGCCACCCGCACTCGTCATTTTCGACCTCGACGGCACCCTGATCGACAGTGCCCCGGACCTGGCGGTGGCCATCAATGCCATGCTGGCGGGCTATGGCAGCCAACCGCTGCCGGTCGGGGAAGTGCGGCGGATGGTGGGAGATGGCGTGGCGATGCTGGTCGCGCGCGCGCTGGCCGCAAGTGATTGCCGACCGGCCGACCCGGCGGCAGCAGAGCGAAGCTTCATGCGCCACTACGAGTCGGCCGCGACATCGCTGACCACCGTCTTCCCCGGGGCCGCCCAGGCGCTGCAGGCGTTGTCGGCCGCCCGCATCCCGCTGGCGGTGTGCACCAACAAGCCGGCACGCATCGCGACCGATATCCTCGACAACCTCGGGCTCGGCAAATACTTCGCGCGTGTGCTCGGCGGCGACTCGCTGCCGTTCCGCAAGCCCGATCCGCGGGTGCTGCTCGCCCTGTTGGAAGAGTTCACGGCGGCAGCGACAGACGCCCTGCTCGTCGGCGACAGCGAGGTCGATGCGGCGACGGCGCATGCCGCGGGGGTACCCTTCGTTCTGATGAAACACGGCTACCGCCGTGGGCCGGTGGCGGAGATTCCGTGCCGTGCGGCGCTGGAGAATTTCGCCGAGTTGCCCGCGCTGCTCGACGTATCGCCGCGTTGACCGACGCGCTGCCATCGACTTCGAGGGCATCCCGGGTGTAGTCTTGGTAGCGCTACCTTGATTGATGGGACCGCAATCCAAGCCTCCCGCGGAGAACAACAATGGCGTTACGCAGACAGTGGCTGTTTCCCGCCGCGCTCCTCGCTCTCGCTGCCCTCACGGGCGCTTCGCGCCCCTGTCAGGCCGCGCCGCCGCCGTTTCACAGCTTCAAGGTGACGGTCTACATTCCGGTGCAGGCGGTGGAGCGCATGGCCCACGATGAGGCGTGGATGCGCTCGAGCTGGCATACTATCAGCAGCCGGCTGCATGTCGACCAGGTCTTCATCGAGGACTACCGCTCCGGTGTCGGCGCCGACGATGCGGCCATTGCGCAGGTGAAGCAGTTTTTCGTCTCCCAGGGCGTCGCCGTCGCCGGTGGCATGGCGATGCTGAGTGCCAAACGCGGCGCGCAGTTCCAGACTTTGGATTACACGGATCCCGCGGATCGCGCGCTCGCCAGCCGCATGTCCGCGCTGCTGGCGCGGCATTTCGACACGTTCGTGCTCGACGACCTCTACTTCTTCAACACCAAGAGTGACGCGGACATTGCGGCGAAGGGCAGGGAAAGCTGGGCGCAGTTTCGCATGCGCACCATGGACGAGGTGTCGCGCGACCTCATCCTCAAGCCGGCCAAGGCCGCGAATCCCAACGTCAAGGTCATCATCAAATTTCCCAACTTCTATCCCTCCTTCCAGGAGATGGGCTTCGACCTGAGGAACGAGCCGAAGATATTTCCGGAGATCTGGACGGGCGATGAGACACGCTACGCCGCGACCACGGACCAGCAGCTGCGGCCTTACGAGAGCTACGAGATCTTCCGCTACTTCGAGAACATCGCGCCCGGACGCAACGGCGGCGGCTGGGTCGATCCGATCGCCATGCAGTACCTCGACCGCTACGCCGGTCAGCTCTGGGATACGATCCTCGCCAAGGCGCCTGCCATCAATCTCTTCCAATACACGGACCTGCTGAGCATCGCCGATCCGCGCAACCGCGACGACTGGGAGCGCCTTGCCACCACATTCGACTATTTCGACATGGCGAGCCGGTGCTGCGGCGGCTTTCCCCGTGCGCCGGGAGCGCGCTATCCGCTTCTTGCAGACGCGGTCGAGTATGCCCTGCGCAAAGTGGACGCTGTCGCTGGCTCGCTCGGCCAGCCGGAGGGACTCGCGACGTATCGCCCATACGATTCCACGGGTGAGGACTTCCTGCCGGAGACCGCGGGAATGGCCGGTATTCCGGTCGAAATGTATCCGCAGTGGCCGGATGCGAAGACAGTCTTCGTGACCCAGGCGGCGGCCACCGACCCCAACATCGTCTCGGAGATCGAGCGCCACCTGCGCGGCGG
>DATAXF010000158.1:0-18497 GCA_036273095.1 Steroidobacteraceae bacterium
GCCTCGGACCGGGACATCACTCCCGCCTGCGACCCGTCGGCCGCGATCACTCGCAGTTGCGGCGCGCTGATGTCTTCGTTGCGCCGGACCCGCTTTGTTGCACTGGCGATGCGTCAATCCTCCAACGTACGGCGCCCGCGGCTCGAGAGCTCGATGCGGAGGCGTTCGACAAAAGCCTCCGGGGTCATCGTGCCCAGGTCCTTGCCGCTTCGGGTGCGCACTGATAATAGGTGTGCGGCGACCTCCTTATCGCCCGCGACCAATAGATACGGAACACGCTGCAGCGTGTGTTCGCGAATCTTAAAGCCCACTTTCTCGTTCCGCAAGTCGGACACGGCCCGAACACCCTGATTTTTCAGGAATTCCGTAACCGAGCGAACATACTCGTCCTGGCGGTCCGTAATGCTCATCACCACCGCGTGCGCGGGCGCCAGCCAGGCCGGCAGCCGGCCCGCATGATGCTCGAGCAAAATGGCGAAGAAGCGCTCGAGCGAGCCGAACATCGCCCGGTGGAGCATGACCGGGGTGCGTTTCTGGCTGTGCTCGTCGATGTAATACGCGCCGAGCCGGCCCGGCATGTTGAAGTCCACCTGCAGCGTGCCGCACTGCCAGTCGCGGCCGATGGCATCGCGCAGGACGAACTCCAGCTTGGGGCCATAGAAGGCCCCCTCGCCCGGGTTCAAGGTGAAATCGATGCCCGCGGCCCGCGAGGCGGTCTTCAGCGCCTCCTCGGCCCGGTCCCAGACCGCATCGCTGCCGACCCGCTTGACCGGCCGGTCCGCATACTTGATGCGCACGTCATCGAAGCCGAAATCCCGGTAGATGTCGAGGATTAGCTTCGTGATGGCCACCGATTCCTCGGTGATCTGGTCCTCGGTGCAAAAGACGTGGCCGTCGTCCTGGGTGAAGGCGCGCACCCGCATCAGGCCGTGCAGAGCTCCCGAAGGCTCGTAGCGGTGCACCTTGCCGAACTCCGCCAGGCGCACCGGCAGCTCCCGGTAGCTCGTGAGGCCGTGCTTGAAGATCTGCACGTGGCCCGGGCAGTTCATCGGCTTGATGGCATAGAGCCGATGATCGGGCGTCTCGGTGAGAAACATGTTCTCGCCGAATTTCTCGCGGTGCCCTGACTGCTCCCACAGGGTGACGTCCATGAGCTCAGGCGCACTGACCTCCTGGTAGCCAGCCGCCGCCTGCCGCTCCCGCATGTAGGCAATCAGCCTCTGGAAGACACTCCAGCCCTTCGGATGCCAGAAGACCGCGCCCGGCGCTTCCTCCTGCAGGTGGAAGTAGTCGAGCTCCTTGCCGATGCGCCGATGATCACGCTTCTCCGCCTCCTCGAGGCGATGCAGGTGCTCATCGAGCTGCTTCTTGTCAGGCCAGGCGGTGCCGTAGATGCGCTGCAGCATCTCGTTGCGCGAATCGCCGCGCCAGTAGGCGCCCGCCACCTTGGTGAGCTTGAAAGCCTTGAGCTTGCCCGTCGAAGGCACGTGCGGCCCGCGGCAGAGATCGACCCAGTCGCCCTGACCGTAGAGGCTGATCTCATCCCCCGCCGGGATGCTGGCGATGATCTCCGCCTTGTAGTGCTCACCCAGGCTCTTGAAGAACGCGACCGCCTCGTCGCGTCCCATGACACGCCGGGTGACCCGCTGATCGGCCTTGACGAGCTCCGCCATGCGGGCCTCGATCGCGGCCAGGTCCTCCGGCGTGAAAGTGCGCGTGAAGGCGAAGTCGTAATAGAACCCGTCCTCGATCACCGGTCCGATGGTGACCTGCGCCTCCGGGAAGAGCTGCTTCACCGCCTGCGCGAGCAGGTGGGCGGTCGAGTGGCGGATGATCTCGAGCCCCGCCGGATCCTTGTCGGTGACGATGGCGACGGCGGCATCGCTCGAGATGACATAGGAGGTGTCGACGAGCTTGCCGTTGACGCGTCCGGCGAGCGCAGCCTTGCGCAGCCCCGCGCCGATGTCGGCCGCGACCTCATCGACCGTCACGGGACGGTCGAAGCTGCGTTGACTGCCGTCAGGCAGGGTCACGACTGGCATTGCGAGGGCTCTCTCAATCACTGAATAAAGCGCTCCCCGCTCTTACTGCGAGGAGGCACCGCATCGAACCGTTGGTAGGCGCGAGTGGGATCGAACCACCGACCACCACCATGTCAAGGTGGTGCTCTACCACTGAGCTACGCGCCTATGCTTGAGCCGTTCAGTATACCGGGGATCAGGTCCCGTGGACCAGCGTCGGGGACGCCTCCTCCTGGCTCGGTTCCGGCGCCCGCCGCAGCCGCTCGATCCGCTCCACGCAGTCCGTCACTCGTGTCTGGAAGAGGCTCACGCCAACGCTGCCGAGCCTCTGCCCCGCCCGATCGAGATCGTGGTCCAGCCCCCAAATGCCGACGATAACCGGCACGCCCTCCGCCCGGGCGCGGACGCGCTTGACCACGGCCCGTGCCGGCGGGACCGCGTCCGGCGGCAACGCCGAGATGACCACGGCCTCGAGGCTCTCGGTGCTCGTCGAGATCTCCTCATCCAGCCGATCGAGCGTCCCCACGCGCGTGCTGATGCCCTGGTTGATCAGAACCGCGGCGAGGAGCTTGGCGATGATGGCATCGGCCTGGTCCTCGGCCGGAAGGCAGAGAATCGACGGCGCCTGCCACGACACGCCGCGCCCGTCGGTGCGCTGCATTTCCTCGAGGAGCTCGTCCACCCACTGCTGGATATGGTCGAGTATGGCGCGGCGGCGTGCCGGCTTGAGCGACCCGCGGACGAAGTCCGCCTCCAGCAGGCGCAAGGCCGGGACGATGGCGATGTCGCAGACCTCCCGCAGCGAGTGCTCGCGCAGCGTCTGCTCGAGAACCACATCGGCCTCGTCGCGGTTGCTGGTGAGGAGGCGCTGATAGAGCCGCTGATAAGGCTCCAGAGCCGGCTCATCGCCGAGCAGCACCTCGAGGAATTCGAGCTGCGGGACGTACTTTCCCATGACGACCACACATACAGTGATGGGCACGGAGAGCAGCAGGCCTGGGACCCCCCAAAGCCACGTCCAGAAAGCAGTGGCGAGGAGAAGCGCGACCGACGAGACGCCGGTCTTGGCGGAGTAGAGCCACGGCTCGAGCACCGCGTAATTGAAGAGCTCGATGCTGCCATAGATGCCGACGACGATCAGCGGGTGCATCCAGTCGTCGAAGGCCGCAAACGACAGCGCGAGTGGCACCACACCCGCCGACCAGACCCCGATGTAGGGGATGAACCGCAGCACGAGAGTGAGCGCGCCCCAGAGGCCGGGATTCGGCACGCCGAGAAACGAGAGCCCGACGCCCACCCAAAGGCCCGTGAGTGAATTGATGAGGAGCTGCGACAGAAGGTAGCGGCTCACCCGCGCCGCGGCATCATCGAGCGCCGAAGTGGTCGCATGCAGATTGCGGGGACCCAGGAGGCGGATCACGCGCTCGCGCAGGTCCGGAAGCCGCAGCAGCATGAAGGCGACCAGCACCATGACCGCGAAACCCCAGCCGAGAGGCTTCACGAGAGGGCCGATGAGCTCGCGCAAAAGCTCGAGCAGGCTCGCGGGCGCCTGGACGACCTGCACCTTCTGCACGTAAACGGGGACTCTCGAGAGCGGACTCAGGCTCTCGATCTGAGCGGTCAGGCGATCGAGGCCATTGAGGCTATCCGTGATGCCGCCGCGCATGAAGCCGCGCAAATGCGTGATGTGCTGGCGCAGCTGCATCTCGTACTGCGGCAGTTGATGCGCGAGATCGGACAGCTGGCCGAAGATGACGGCGCCGACGAGGCCGATGAGGCCGAGCGCGAGCGCAATGGACACGAAGACGGCGATCACCCGGTTGATGTGCCAGCGCTTCAGCCGCACCACGATGGGCGCGAGGAGGAAGGTGAGAAGGATGGCGATCGCCAGGGGCACGAACAGGTCCTGCGCCAGGCGCAGGACCGCCACTACCACGATCACCGTGAGGAGCACGGTTCCGGTGGTGGTCGCTTGACGTGACCCGTTCATACTGTGCCGATCTTCCGCCCCGTTAACGGATCAGGCAATGCCCAGTTCCAGTTGCCGCAGGCGCTCGAGCTCATCGCGCAGGCGCGCCGCCTCCTCGAACTCGAGATTGCGGGCGCGCTTGAGCATTTCCCCCTCGAGCTTCTTCATCTGTCGCGCGAGCGTCTCGGGCTTCAATTCCGCTGCCGCGGCGGCCTCGCCGCGCTTGCCATCCCGACGCTTCCCACGTGCAAGCAGCGGCCCCAGCGGTGCGCCGCCGCGCGCACCTTCCATGATATCCGTCACTGCCTTGTGGATGCCGCGCGGTGTGATGGAGTGGGCAACGTTGTATTCGACCTGCTTGCGGCGGCGCCGGCTGGTCTCGTCGATGGCGCGCTGCATGGAGCCCGTGATCCTGTCGCCGTAGAGGATGGCGCGGCCGTTGATATTGCGCGCGGCACGCCCGATCGTCTGAATGAGCGAGTTGTCGGAGCGGAGAAACCCCTCCTTGTCCGCATCGAGGATGGCGACGAGCGACACCTCGGGCATGTCGAGTCCCTCGCGAAGCAGGTTGATGCCAACCAGCACGTCGAACTTGCCCAGGCGCAGGTCCCGGATGATCTCCGTCCGCTCGACCGTCTCGATGTCGGCGTGCAGGTAGCGCACACGCACGCCGTGCTCGTGCAGATAGTCGGTCAGGTCCTCCGCCATTCGCTTCGTCAGGGTGGTGATGAGAACCCGCTCGTTCTGCTCGACACACTTGCGGATCTCCGACAGCACATCGTCCACTTGAGTGCCCACCGGCCGTACCTCGACCTGTGGGTCGATGAGCCCTGTCGGGCGCACGACCAGCTCGACTGTCTGACTGGCGTGTTGAGCCTCGTAGCGTCCAGGGGTCGCCGAGACGAAGATCATCTGCGGCGCCAGCCGCTCCCATTCCTCGAACTTGAGCGGCCGGTTGTCGAGCGCCGAGGGCAGGCGAAAGCCGTACTCCACCAGCACCTCCTTGCGGGAGCGATCGCCGCGGTACATGGCGCCCAGCTGCGGCACGGTCTGGTGACTCTCGTCGATGATGAGGAGCGCGTTGCGCGGCAGATAATCGAACAGGCACGGCGGCGGCTCGCCGGCGGCGCGTCCCGAGAGATAGCGCGAGTAATTCTCGATGCCGGCGCAGTATCCGACCTCCTTCATCATCTCCATGTCGAACATGGTGCGCTGCTCGAGCCGCTGCGCCTCGAGGAGCTTGCCGCCCTCGCGCAGTTGTGCGAGACGCTCGCGCAGCTCCTCGCGGATCTCATCCACGGCGCCGATCAGGCGCTCGCGCGGCGTCACGTAGTGCGTGCCTGGATAGACGGTGAACCGCGGCACCTTGCGCGAGACCACGCCTGTCAGCGGGTCGAAAAGCGCGATCGAGTCGATGATGTCATCGAAGAGCTCGACCCTGACCGCCTCACGCTCCGACTCCGCCGGAAAAATGTCGATCACATCGCCGCGCACCCGATAGGTGCCCTGTGTCAGGTCCATGTCGTTGCGGGTGTACTGCATGTCGGCGAGACGGCGCAGGAGCTTGCGCTGATCGGTGCGGTCGCCGCGGTCCAGATGCAGGATCATCGACAGATACGCCTTCGGATCGCCGAGACCGTAGATCGAGGAGACGGTGGCGACGATGATCGAGTCCGGGCGCTCGAGCAGCGCCTTGGTGGCGGAGAGCCGCATCTGCTCGATGTGCTCGTTGATCGAGGCGTCCTTCTCGATATAAGTGTCGGAAGACGGCACATACGCTTCCGGCTGGTAGTAGTCGTAGTAGGAGACGAAGTACTCGACGGAATTCTGCGGAAAGAAGCTGCGAAACTCGCCGTAGAGCTGCGCCGCAAGTGTCTTGTTGTGCGCCAGCACCAGCGCGGGACGCTGCATCTGCTCGATCACCTGGCTCACGACATAGGTCTTGCCGCTGCCGGTGACGCCGAGCAGTGTCTGCGCGCTCAGTCCGTCGCGCACACCATCGACGAGCTTGGCGATCGCCTCGGGCTGATCACCGGCGGGCTTGAAGCCCGCCTCGAGTTTGAAGGGAATCTGTTCCATGCCTTTCCTGCCGTTACGCCTCCGCGACGCGCCATAGATGGTGGGGACCGCCCCGATCCCTTAATATAGTGGCGCCCGCCCCTTTTCGGTAAACCACAGGTATTGCCGTGACCCTATCCGTCTCACGACGCGTCCAGCGCGTCAAGCCTTCGCCGACGCTTGCCGTCACTGCGCGCGCCGCCCGCCTCAAGGCGGAAGGCAAGGATGTGATTGGACTCGGCGCAGGCGAGCCCGATTTCGATACGCCGGTGCCCATTGCGCAGGCGGGCGTCGATGCCATTCGCAGCGGATTCACGCGCTATACGAACGTCGAAGGCATCAACGAGCTCAAGGATGCCATCATCGCGAAGTTCGCCCGCGACAACGGTATCCAGTACGAGCGCTCGCAGGTACTGGTGTCCTCTGGCGCCAAGCAGACGATTTTCAATCTCTGCATGGCGGTTCTCGACAAGGACGACGAGGCGGTCATCCCGGCGCCCTACTGGGTCTCCTACCCGGACATGGTGCTGCTCGCTGACGGGCAACCGGTGATGCCGTTCGCGGGTGCCGCGCAGGGCTACAAGATCACCGCTCGCCAGCTCGCCGCGGCCATCACGCCGAAGACGCGGCTGGTTCTACTCAACAGTCCGTGCAATCCGACCGGCGCGGCTTACACCCGCGCGGAGCTGCGTGCCTTGGGCGAGGTGCTGCTCGAGCACCCGCGCATCGTCATTGGCACCGATGACATGTACGAGAAGATCTATTGGGGCGCGGAGCCTTTCTGCAGCCTCGTCACCGCCGTGCCGGAGCTCTACGGCCGCACCGTGACCATCAACGGCGTATCGAAGGCGTACGCCATGACTGGCTGGCGCATCGGCTACTGTGGTGGACCCAAGGAGCTGATCACCGCCATGGCCACCATCCAGGGACAGTCGACGTCGAACGCCTCGAGTATCTCGCAGAAGGCGGCGACCGCCGCCCTCGCGGGTGATCAGGCCTGTGTCGGCAAGATGAACGAGGCTTTCAAGCAGCGGCACGACTACGTGGTGGCCGCGCTCAATGCGCTGCCCGGCGTGAGCTGCTTGCCGGGTGCGGGCACCTTCTACGCCTTCGCCGATGTCTCGAAGGCGATGACAGCGCTCGGCTGCAGCACTGACGGCGAGTTCGCGGAGCTGGTGCTCAACGAAGGCGGCGTTGCGGTCGTTCCGGGCTCCGGTTTCGGAGCGCCGGGCCACATGCGGATCTCCTTCGCCTGCAGCCTGCAGACGCTCGAGAAGGCGGTCGAGCGCATCGCGCGAGTCCTGGCGACTGGTGCGGTGGCGAAGCGCGCCTGAGACTCGATGGGCTGGAGGATCCTGGCGGATCTGCTGTTCGTCCTCCACCTGGCGTTCGCGGCGTTCGTGGTTTTCGGCGGCTTTTTGGCGTGGAAGTGGCGGTGGGTGGTCTTTGCCCATCTGCCGGCACTCGCGTGGGGCTTCTGGGTGGAGACCTCGGGACAGATCTGTCCACTCACGCCGCTCGAGAATCATTTCCGCCACCTGGCCGGCGAAGCCGGATACCAGGGGGGCTTTCTCGAGCACTACCTGGTCCCGATCCTCTATCCGCCAGGGCTCACGCGGCCGGACCAGTGGGTGCTCGCGGCACTGCTGCTTGCGGTCACTATCGTGGCGTACGGCGCCCTCCTTTGGCCTCGCCGCCGCCTGCGCCGCAGGGTTCCTTGACTAATTCCCGGCCCTCGCCTCAGAATTCGCGCCCTTTCGCGTTTTGCTCGCTCGGTTCCCCGGTAGCTCAGTTGGTAGAGCGTCGGACTGTTAATCCGTTGGTCGTTGGTTCGAGTCCAACCCGGGGAGCCAATCTACTTATTTTTCAAGGTGTTATGATAAATACATCACCTTGTTTCTATATCAGGCTCGGCGCACTCAAACACGCGCGGATATAGAATTCCCATCGCCGGTCGAGGCCTCGGGCTCGAGAATCGCGGCCACCTCGCGCAGGTTATGAAAGAACAGCGTCCGCGGATCAAGTCGCTTGCCGGTACGCTTCTCGAGCATCCTCGCCACCCGCAATGACAGCAGCGAGTATCCGCCGAGCTCGAAAAAATTGTCGAGTGCGCCGACCCGCTCGATCTTGAGCACTGCCTGCCAGATCTCCGCGAGCGTGCGCTCCAGCGCGCTCGCGGGCGGCTCATCACCCCCTGCATAGTGCTGCGCGCTCGAGAACGGATCCGGCAGAGCAGCGCGGTCGAGTTTGCCATTGGGGGTGAGCGGCATCGCCAACAGCGGCACGATGACCGAGGGGATCATGTACTCGGGCAAACTACTGCGAAGAAATCGTTTCAGGTCACCGGCCGTGGCGTCCTCCCCGTCGTGGTAGGTCACGTACGCGACCAGCCTCGCATCATCAGAGCGCGCCTCGTGGACCGCCGCCACGACGTGCTGGATGGCCGTGTGGGACCCGAGCGCCTTCTCAATCTCACCCAGTTCAACGCGAAAGCCGCGGACCTTGACCTGATGGTCGGATCTTCCCAGGTGATAGAGCTTTCCGTCGGCGCCCCAGCGGCCCAGGTCCCCGGTCCGGTACAGGCGCCGGCCGGACGCCGGGCAGAACGCATCAGGAATGAAGCGCTCCGCCGTCAATGCGGGGCGTGCGTGGTAGCCGGCCGCGACCCCCGCCCCGCCGATACAGATCTCGCCCGTCACCCCGATAGGCGCCGGCTCCCCGGCAGCGTCCAGTATGTGCACCTGGGTGTTGGCAATCGGCCGCCCGATGCTGATGGCAGCCGGCCCGCGCTCGACCCGCTCGAGGGTGGACCAGACAGTGGTTTCGGTAGGGCCGTACATGTTCCATAGTTCCCCGACCCGCTCGAGTATCTGATCGGCGAGCTTTCGGGGCAGGGCCTCGCCGCCACACAGTGCGCGGCACTGTCTGCTGCCCGTCCAGCCCGCTTCTACCAGCATCCGCCAGGTCGCAGGCGTTGCCTGCAGCACGGTCGCGCCGCTTGCGTCCAGAAGCTGCGCCAGCAACGCCCCATCGGTGGCAGTCTCCCGGGGCACGATCTCGATCCGCGCCCCGACCAGCAGCGGCAGATACAGCTCGAGAGCGGCAATGTCGAACGACACCGTAGTCACGGCTGCGAGCACGTCTGTCGCTGCCATGCCCGGGCACTCACGCATCGCACACAGGAAGTTGGCCAGCGCGCCGTGAGAGACAGTAACTCCCTTGGGCCGCCCCGTGGAGCCGGACGTATAGAGCACGTAGGCAGGATCCTCAAGCCCCGGGGCATCGCCGAGGTTGTCCGCAACACCGGCCTGCGAGTCTTCGGGCAGCGCACCCGCGTCGAGCACTTCGATGCCGTGAGGGATCTCAAGTCCGGCCGGCAGCGCGCCAGAGGTGATGAGCACCCGCACGCCGCTGTCGGACAGCATGTATTTCAGGCGTTCGGGCGGAAACTCGGGGTCGAGCGGGACATAGGCGCTGCCTGATTTCAGTACTGCGAGAAGGCTTGTGAGCAGCAGCGGTGAGCGCTGTACACACACCGCAACTGCTGCGCCCCGCCCGGCACCTGCAGCCTTGAGCGCGCGTGCCAGGCGGTTGGCCTGCGCGTTGAGCGCGACATAGCCAACAGCGCTGCCCTTGAACGACACTGCGGTCGCGTTGGCAAAGCGTGCCGCTGCGGCCTCGAACAGCCGCGGGAATGTCACCGCGGGGAATGCCGCCGCCGTGGCGTTCCAGTTGCGCAAGGCCAGCGCCTGCTCGGCAGGCAGCAGCGGCAGGCGGCTGATCCGGCTGTGCGGAGCCGCGGCGGCGGCCGCGAGCAGGGTGAAATACTCCGCGACCAGGCGCTCGATGGTGGCCCGCTCGAACAGGTCGGTGTTGTATTCCACGCTCAGCCCACGCGTCACCTCGGTGTCGATGGCGAAGCTCAGCTCGAACTGCGCGCCTCCCCGGTCGAGGATGACGTGCTCCCATCTGAGCCCGTCGAGCTCGATGCCATGCATGGGGGCATTGGCTACGTTGAACAGCACCTGCACCAGGGGGGCACGGCTGCGATCGCCGCGGTGACCCATCTCCTGCACCAGGCGATCGAACGACACGTCCTGGTTGGCGAAGGCATCGAGCGCGGTGGCGCGCACCCGATCCAGGAGCTCGCGAAATTGCGGGTCGCCGCGAACATCCGTGCGCAGCACCACAGTATTGACGAACGTGCCGACGAGGCCCTCGGTTGCGCTGTGGGAGCGATTCGCCACCGGTACCCCGATGGGAATGTCCGTCTGCCCCGAAATCCGCCGCAGCAGCGCGACGAACCCTGCAAACAAGGTCATGAACAGCGTGCTGCCGGTAGCGCGTGCCAGGTGGCCGAGAGCCTCGAAGAGTGCAGGCGGTATCACGCGCTCATAAAAGGCGCCGTTCATGGTCCAGATCTTCGGGCGCGGGTGATCGATGGGCAGATCAACGGTCGGCAGGTCCGCCAACTGACGGCTCCAGAAGCGCAGCTGCGCCTCGAGCGCAGTCGCAAGCGCCCCGCTGCGTTGCCAGTGCGCAAAGTCCCGATAGCTCAAGGGCAGCGGCGCAAGTGCCGCGCCGGCACCCCGCAGCCGTTGATTGTAGAGGCTCGCCAGCTCGCGCCCCAACACCCCCATCGACCACTGATCTGCGGCGATATGGTGCAGCACGATGCCGAAGAGGAACGTGTCATCCGTCGCCTGCAGCAGGCGGGCGCGCACCACCGGCTCGTTGCCGAGATCAAATGTGGTACGAATATCATGCTCGATGCGGCGCACCGCTTCGATCTTCGCGTCTTCACGCGTGCGCAGATCGACAATGCTCAGCGCGCCAGCGCTCCAGGGCTCGATGGTCTGGTGGGGCTCTGCATCGAGCAGCAGGATCCGGGAGCGCAGGATCTCGTGCCGGCGCATGAGCTCATCAAAGCTCTCCGCGAACGCCGCAATGTCCAGGCTGCCGTGGATCCACAAAACCGCGCCCATGTTGTAGGCCGTGGTCGCCGGGTTCAGGGACTGAATGAGCCACATGCGCTCCTGCGAATACGAAAGCGGCGCAGGTCCCTCCCAGTTCACCGGCACGATGGGCGCAATGTCACGCGCAGCCCCTGCCGCGAGTGCCAAGTCGATTCTCTCGGCCAACGCCTCGAGCGTCGGTGCGTCGAACAGCTCCCGGAGCGGCAGCTCCAGGTGGAACACGTCCCGCATGCGCGCCACCACCTGCAGTGCGAGCAGCGAGTGGCCCCCGCAGGCGAAGAAGTCGTCGCGCCGTCCTATCTGCCTAACGCGCAGCACCTCGCACCAGATGTCGGCCAGGCGCAGCTCGGTCGGGGTGCGCGGCGCCTCATGGGCGCGGGCGGGAGTCATGACCTTGCGTGACGCCGCGCTGCGAGAATCGGGCGGCGCGGGGACCTGGTCTGCCGCCAGCTCGAGGGATTGCACGTCCGTATCGGGAGCCCCCTGCAGTGCCGCCGTCACCGCCGTCACCGCGCTGAGCATGAGCCGGCAGGTCCTTTGCGAGCCGATCACCGCCGCCGCCTGCGCCGTCAGGCCAAAGCCCGCCCCCAGATCATCGACACACAGGCTCAGGGGATAGTTGGTGCGCTCCTCGGCACGCAGCAGTTGCACACCCGGCAACAGCTGTGGCGTCGCCGTTACCGACACGTGGTTCGGGTCGTGGCGGTAGTTGAACAATGCCGAGAACAGCGGCACCCCGGCAGGCAAGCCGCTGCAGCTCTGCGCCATGGCAAGGGAGGCGTGCTCGTGACGCAGCAGCTCACCGAGCCGTGCGTGCGCCTCGCGGAGCGCCGCGCCGACGCTCCTGCCCGCGAGCGACACGCGCAGCGGCAGGGTATTGATGTACAGGCCGAAGGCGCGCTGCGCATCCGCGCCCCGATGCATGCGCCCGAAAAGCACCGTGCCAAAGACGACATCGTTCTGCTCACACATGCGCGCGAGCACCAGCGCCCAGGCCAGATGGAAAATGCTCGAGACCGTCACGCGGCAAATGCGGGCCTGCTCGCGCACTGCCCGGGCCAGAACCGGGTCGAGTTCCAGCCGCGTCTCCTCGATACCCGGCCCGTCGCCTCGGCTCGCAACCATCCCGAGCGGCGCGCTCGACTCATGGACGTCCGCCAGCATGTCGCGAAAGAACGCCTGGTGCCCGTCAAGCGCGCTCTGCGCGCGTGCTTGCGCCACGAAGTCGCGAAATGCTGCGGGCGGCGGCAGGCGCTCGCCGTGCCCCGAGAGGTGCGCACTTGCTTCCGCGAGCAGAAGCTCGAGGCTCGTGTGGTCAAGGACCAGGTGGTGACACTGCAGCAGAAGCAGCCAACGGGAATGCTGCGGATCGGGGGCCGTCAGGATGCGCATCATAGGGGCGCAAGTAACGTCGATGCGCGTGCGTCCCCGACTCCACAGCCCCTCGATCCCGGATGCGGTGTCGATGGAAATGTCCTCGCGGACCAGCGGCGCGCTACGCCACACGACCTGCAGCGGTTCCGGCAAGCCTTCCCACTGCACAGCGGTGCGCAGCGCGTCGTGCCGATTGATGCTCAGTTGCAGCGCGGTGACGAACTCCTCGACGCGCTCTTTGGCCTCGAAGGCCAGGAGTGCCCGCAGCACGTAGGCATCCTGGTCGGAGGCGCGGTGGTGGATGAGAATGCCTTCCTGCAGGGGTGCGAGCGGGTAGATGTCCTGTATGTTCCGCGCGCCGCGCGGCACCCGTGCGGCAATCCGCTCGATGTGCCCCGGCTCGAGCGCCACGAGCGGCAGCATGTCAGGAGTGATGTGCGCGCAGCCCTCGGGAATGGCACTTGGCGGGACCTCCGGCGCGCTGCCATCCGAACCGGTCTCAATGGCTGCAGCCAGGGTAGCGATGGTCGGCTCGGTGAACAGCAGTCTCGCCTCGACACGCCAGCCACGCCGCGCCAGCTGGTCGATGAACTGCACGAGGTCGAGCGAGCTGCCGCCGATCTCGAAGAAGTTGTCGTTTCGGCCGACGCGAGCAATCTTCAGGAGCTGCTCCCAAATCGAGGCGAGCGCTGACTCCACAGGGCCCACCGGCGCCTCGTAGGCAGCGCCCTGCGATGAGCCAGACTGCGGCGCGGGCAGCGCGTGACGGTCGAGCTTGCCGCTAGGGGTCAGCGGCAGGGTGGCAAGGGGGATGAACAGCGATGGAACCATGTACCGCGGCAGCCGCTCGGCGAGCGAGCGCCGCAGCTCCGACGCCTCGATCGCGTGACCGGTGCGACTGACCACGTAGGCTGCCAGGTACCTGTCGGTGCCCCGGTCCTCGCACACGCTTACTGCCGCCTGCTCGATCTGCGGCAGGCCGCGCAGGGCCGCCTCGACCTCGCCCAGCTCGATCCGATGGCCGCGCACCTTGACCTGCTGATCGGCGCGACCCAGGTACTCCAGCGCTCCGTCCTCGCGCCAGCGCACCAGATCCCCGCTGCGGTACATGCGGCTGCCGGGCTCCCCGTAAGGGTCCACGACGAAGCGCTCAGCCGTCAGTCCCGGGCGTTTGAGATACCCGCGCGCCAGGCCCGCACCGCTGATGTACAGCTCCCCTGCCACTCCGACCGGCATGGGTTCGAGCGCCGCATCCAGCACATAGACGCGTGTGCCCGCAATGGGAGTGCCGATCGGTGCCGTCCCGGTCCCGTCGAGCGGCGCACTCATGGTTGCGCACACCGTGCTTTCGGTGGGTCCGTACGCGTTGATCATCCGCAGCCCGCGGCTCCATTCAGCGATCAGCGCAGCGGGGCATGCCTCACCGGCGACGATGAGGCATTCAAGCGCCAGCTCTGGGCTGCGGGTGAGCGTCGCCAGCACCGCCGGCGGCAGCGTGGCATGAGTGATGCGCTGCCCGAGAAGCACCGCGCCCAGCGCCTGCGCGCTCAGGGCCTCAGCCGGCACCAGCACCAGGGCCGCGCCGTTTGACAGCGCCATCAGTGTCTCCCACACCGAGGCGTCGAAGTTCAGGGAAGCGAACTGCAGGATCCGCGAACGGGGAGTCAGGTGCAGGTGCCGGGCCTGCACCGCGGCGAGCGCACTGAGTCCGGCGTGCGTCACCACCACCCCTTTTGGGGTGCCGCTCGAGCCGGAGGTATAGATCACGTAGGCGGCGTTCGCAGCCGTGCTGCGCCGGCCCGGGTCCGCCGCGCCCGCGGCGGGCTCCTCGGCTGCATCGATGGTGAGGCGCGCAATTCCGCTCCCCAACTGCGCCGCCGGCGCTGCCGCACTGCTCAAGAGCAGCGAGGGCTGCGCGTCCTCGAGCATCAGCCGCAGCCGCTCGAGGGGATAGGCCGGATCGAGTGGCAGATACGCCCCGCCCGCCTTCAAGACTCCCATGATGCCGATGACCATCTCAGGGGAGCGGTCGGCCCACAGACCGACAACGCTTTCCGCACTCACGCCGTGCTCGATCAGCCGCTGCGCCAGGTGGTTGGCTCGTGCATTGAGCTCGTCATAGCTTAGAGTTCGCGCGCCGCATACCACCGCCACTGCATCCGGCGCGCGTTTCACCTGCGACTCGAACAGCTCCACCAACGTCCTGGCCGGGCCGCTCCAGGGGTGCCCGCTCCACCGCGCCAGGATCAGCTGCCGCTCCTCCTCTGCCAGCAGCGGCATCAGCCCTACCGGCACGTCCGCTCCTCGGGTCAGGGTGCCGAGTAGAGCCAGGAAGCGCTGCTGATGTGCCTTGACTGCGGACGCGTCGTAGTGGGCAGCATTGCCGTCGAATTGCAGTGCCACATCCGAGCCGTCGCTGCGCGCATGCACCGTAATGCTCAGGTCCTCGACCCGCCTCGAGTGGGTGAATACGGTGAGCCTTACGGCCTGCCCGGCAAGGTGGTACTCGGTGTCGTTCGGTACGAAGTTCAGCACGACTCCATACGGGCTCGGCTCATTGGCGCCAAGCCCCAGCTCCGCGCGCAGCTCACTGGACCAGAATCTTTGGTGCCGGAATGCTTCGCGGATGCGCCCTCCCGTGTGCCGCAGCAGCGCTGCGAAGCTCTGCGCAGGGTCGACTTCAAGCCGCAGCGGCACGACGTTGGCGACAAACCCGGCCGTGCGGCGCAGCGTGGCGTTGGTGCGTGCCGCCACCGGCATCCCGAGAATGAGGTCGCGACAGCCGCTCATCCTCGACAGATACGCGGCAACGGCGGAAAACAGCACCGCCACGAGATTCGTCCCGCAGGCGCTGCCCAGCTCCTCCAGCCGCGTGAGGGTGACGCGTGGGATGCTGCCGGTGCTGCCCAAGGCGGCGGACGGCCAGCCGGGTGGGCGACCCGACAGCGTCACTGGCGCTGCGCGATCGCGCAGCCGTTCTCGCCAGTAGGCACGGTCGCGCTCGCAACGCGCCGAAGCGCGGTATTCCCTTTCGTCGCGCAGTACTTCGGCCCACGGCGTCAGCTCCACGGCTGCAGACGCACGTTCGTCGAGCCCGTAGAGCTCGGCCGTTCGGCGCATAAACACTTCCGCGCCGAACAGGTCGGTGATGAGGTGATGGAACGCGCAATACCAGAACACGCGCTCGTCCGAGACCTTGATGAGCGCAAAGCGGAACAGCGGCCCGCCGGACAGATCGTACGGCCTTTCCATGTCGGCGTGCATCCACGCCTGGGCCTCGCCCGGCGCATCCTTGCTGGCGCTCAACTCAACGAAAGGTATGTCGACATCCTCGGCCGGCATGCGCACCTGCTGCGGGCCGGTGGCGGTCTCGGTGAATCTGAATAGGAGCGAATCAGCCTCGTTCAAAGCGCGGTAGAGTGCCGCGCGAAAAACCCGGCGATCCACCGCGCCGAAGATTTCCAGGTACCCGCCGATGTTATAGAGCGTGTCGCCCGGGGCCAGTTTCTGCGCGCGCCAGACATCGGTCTGCGCTACCGAGAGCGGCAGCCGCACTGCGACCGCTGACACGTTCTGAGGCCGTATCGGCGCGTCTTCATGACCGTCGGGGCTGCTGCTGGCGGTCACGATACGCACAATGACTGGGGCCTCATTGCTTCGAGGCGGGTGGCTCTGCGGCAAGCGATCTGGGCAGCGTGTGAGTCCATTGACTTTCGATCCAGGGCCACCCGTTTTGCAGCTCATGGAAAGCGGGCCAGAGGCTGTGCTGGCCTTCGACGTTCACGAGCACGAGAAACCCGCCCGTCTCTACTTCGAACGGGTTGCCCATACTCTACTCTCCTGCGCCAGGATCCCGCGGTATGAATCGTTATTTGCGGGACGCAAATGCTCGCATAAGCCATCCGGGGACTCTGCGACGCAGTTCAACGTAATGAGCGTGCCATTCAACTAGCCGGAGCTTCCGAACTGCGATTTTGCCGGCGCCGAGGCAGCGCGTCCACCCGCCCCGCCACTGCCGCAAAGGGATTCTTCTCAAGCAGCGCCGTCACCGCGAGCTCGTCCTTCAGCAGCTTCTCGAGAAAGAGCGCAAACCACCTCAGATGCCGCGGTTCAACGATAGCTTCAGCACCACAAACCAGCGAGCCAATAAATCAAAGACTTACGCCAGAGTCGGTGCCTTTGGATTCATTTCAATGAGGCGGCGGGGACCGCTGACACGAGGCCGTCTGACGGGACAGCCGATTGTACTTGCGCAAGACGCGGCCGAGGTCGTCATGCGGCACTCCGTAGACGGTATAACCGTTGGCTCCGGTCATCGTCTTTGCCGCAACCAACGCGTTCGTGATCGCCTCTTCGGTTGCCTCAACCGTTGCTCGGAACACGACGTCGATCGCGGCGTTGGCGAGCGGTGTTGAGGTAACAGGCACGGCTTGATCCGGGGCATTTGCGCCGTCGGCCGTGGAAAAGGACAGTATCAGATCGCCGGAGCTGTCGCCGGAGAAGGATCCGAGCCGCGCCAGACCCATGGATGCACGCCGGGCGACGCGATTCAGCTGCGTTGACGAAAGCGGAGCGTTGGTGCCAACGAGGATGATGATGGAGCCCTGATCGCGTCCGTGTGCGCCGCCCATGCCATCCGTGTGGCACAGCGGGGATTTTCCCGCCGGCGCAAGCGTCGGGTCGTAGCACGGAAGCCACCGCGCGGCAAATTCGTGACCGACGGGAGCGCCCGCGATTCGCAGCACGTCCCGCAGCCCCGTGTTGCATTGTGCGAGCACGCCCACGACATAGTCATGCCGGCGCACGCGCACCACGCGCGACGCCGTGCCGATACCTCCCTTGAAGCCGAAACACACCATGCCGGTGCCGCCGCCGACGTCGCCTTCCGCGACCGGTCCGCCCCGCGCCCCATCGATCGCGGCAATGGCGTCGCTGGCGTGCACATGAAACCCCTCGATGTCGTTGAGGTCACCGTCCCAGGTCTCGGCGACGACCGGCCAGATCGCGCTGCCGAAGCGCCGCGAGGACCACTCTTGTATACCTGCATAGACCTGACCGATCGCATTCGTGTTGGATAGGCCGATAGGCCCGTAAGCGACCCCGTAGTCCTCCAGGTAGGCCCGCCCGGTCATTTCGCCGTTGCCATTCAGATCGAAGAATCCGGCGTTGACCGCCGCGTCTCTGCGCTTGCCTCGGGGTAGCACGACCGTGACCCCGGTACGCACCGGCCCTTTGCCGACCTGCAGCGCGCCCGATCCGCTGATCAATGTAATTTGACCGACTTCCACGCCCGGAATATCCGTGATCGCGTTGAATCGTCCCGGGGTGCCTTCGAAAGTCACGCCGAGGTCACGGGCCCGTTGCGGGCACTCGGCCATTGCCGCCGGTACGGAACCGGCCGCTACGCAAAGCGTGGCGGCGAAACCGCAAACGCCAGTCGCGGCCCGGCGGAGAATCAGACGCATCGACGATCGGGAATCCGACATGCGCATGGGGATTCAACCCGCATCAGGCTATTCGCCGTTCACAACCGCCTTGCCGAAACGATAGCTCAGGCGCACCCCATAGACACGCGGTTCGTTGGTGGTCAGCCGCAGATCGAAATTGCCGGTGTTGCTGTAGACGATCGCGTTCTTGTCGGTGAGGTTGGTGATGTAAAACTCCGCCAGCCAGCGCTCGTCATCGGCGGGGTTGACTCCGATCCGGACGTTCATCAGCGTGTAAGACGGCTGCAGGATCCGCGGCAAGCCGGTGTTTATGTCGTCCGGGTTCAAGCCGTTGTACATGGCTCCCTTGTGGGACATGTCGAACTGCAGATAGCCGCTCAGTCTGCTCGTCAGCGGATGCCCGTAACGGGCGTTCCAGCTCCAGTTGAGGTAAGGCGCGAACGGCAGCTGCTCGCCCACGTAGGAGCTATAACTGGGAGTGGCCGCCGAGGTGACGCGCGCATCGTTGTAGCCCATCGCGGCCTGCAGCGACCAGTTCTCATCGATATTGTAGGCGATGTTCGACTCGAAGCCGCGGATGTGCGCCGTGCCGACGTTGATGTTGTAGCTCGAGGACGGGCAGACCGCCGCGTCGTAGATGAGCGCCTGCAGC
>DATAXF010000159.1:0-10801 GCA_036273095.1 Steroidobacteraceae bacterium
GATCCTGGCGGGGAGTGCGCATCACCTCCACGTTGAGAATGATCAGCCGCTCGTGCACGACGCCATTGTGCTCGATGTTACGGATCAGCGCTGAAGGGACGAGGTCCGGGTCGCTGGCGAGGAATACGCCGGTGCCGTGGATGCGATGTGCCCCCGCCATAAGCTTCGGCAGGTCGGCGCGCGGCACGGCCATCTTGGCGAGCGCAGCCCGCAGCTCCAGCCGTCCGCTGCGCCATGTCATGAAGACCGTGAACAGGATCGCCGCCAGGGTGAGCGGAATCCAGCCGCCGCTCGGCACCTTGGTCATGTTGCCGAGGACGAAGATCGTGTCGACGATCATCAACAGGCCGAACAGGGTTCCCACCCACCACTTCGGCCAGCTCCATTGGGTCACCGCCACGAAGGAGCCCAGAATGGTCGTGACCAGCATGGTGCCGACCACGGCAGCACCGTAGGCGCCCGTCAGGGCGTCCGATGAGCCGAAGCCGATCACGAAAGCGACCACCGCGATGAACACGAGCCAGTTGACCACGGGCACGTAGATCTGCCCCTGCTCGGTGGCGGAGGTCTGCAGCACGCGGATACGCGGCAGCAGATCGAGCTGTACCGCCTGGCGCGCCATGGAGAACGCCCCCGAGATGACCGCCTGCGAGGCAATGACCGTCGCCGCGGTCGCGAGGATCACCATCCAGGGCCGGGCCGGCGCCGGCACCAGCAGGTAGAGGGCCTGCGGCAGGTATTTCCCCTGCGCGAGGAGCAGCGCGCCCTGACCGAAGTAGTTGAGTATGAGCGCCGGCCATACGAGCGCAAACCAGCCGATGCGCACCGGCACTTTGCCGAATTGTCCCATGTCAGCGTAGAGCGCCTCACCCCCCGTCATGGCCAGGAACACCGCGCCGATGATCGCGAGCGCGACGCCCGGCCGGTGCATCAGCAGCTCTATCCCATAGAGTGGATTGATCGCGGCGAGCACGACCGGATCGCGCCGGATCGCGGCGGCGCCGGTGACCCCGATCACCACGAACCACACCACCATGACGGGGCCGAAGAGACTGCCGATGGTCGCCGTGCCGCGGTGTTGGTACGCGAACAGACCCGCTATGACCCCGACGGTGACCGGAACGACCGCACTCTTGAGCTCGGGGTTCAGGACCTCCAGGCCTTCGACGGCGCTCAACACCGAGACGGCCGGTGTGATGAGAGAGTCGCAGAAGAAGAAGGCCGTGCCGGCGAGCGCCAGCCAGACCGCGATACGCGCCCAGTGGCTGCCGGGAATGAGCTGGCGCTGGGCGAGAGCGAACATCGCGAGGATGCCGCCCTCACCATCGTTGTCGGCGCGCATGATGACGCTGACATACTTGATGGTGACGGAGATCGTCAGCGCCCAGAGGATGAGCGACAGGGCACCGAGCACCAGCTCGCTGTTGAAACGGCCGGCCACGGTGAGCGTGGCATCGAGCGCATAGAGCGGGCTCGTGCCGATGTCGCCATAGACGACGCCGAGCGCGCCGATGACCGCTGTCGTGCTCCAGCGACTGGAGTTGCTCATGGGGTGCGCATGTCTTCAGCGGCGCCGCGAAGACTTCTTGCGCTCCTGCTGCGCTCGCTTCCGCTTCGTTGCCTTCCGCCGCCGCTTGGGCGCGCGCTTCGGGCGTTGCGGCGGATCCGGCGGCCACAGCATGGTGCCGCGGCACTCCGGGAAGCCGCAGCGACAGGCGAACACTTCCTCTATGCCGGGTGGATCGTCGTCCTCGCGCTGGATCTGATAGTCGTAGGTCATCTCCTCGCCGGGCTGGATGGTGCGGGTGGCCTCGATGAATACGCGCCGGCTCTCGATCACGGATTCGCAGTTTGGCTTGCAGGAATGATTGAGGAACCGTGCGTCGTTGCCGTCGACGCCGGCGTCGATGACGGTCCTCGAGTCCACGATGAAGAGAAAGGTGTGGGCGTCCGCCGCGTCCTTGGTCTCATAGCGCCGGTCGGCCTCCGCATGCGACACCCGCTCGCCGAGGTACTCGACGATGCGCGTGCCTTTGCGAATGCGGCGCAGGGCGAAAGCGCCCATGCCATGGACCGGGGAGCGGCGCACCTTGAAGAGCGGTTGCGGCGCCATGTCAGACCGCCACCGGGGCGGCAATGGCCGGATGATGCTGGTAGCCCACGAACTCGAAATCCTCGAAGGTGTAGTCGAACAGGGTTGCCGGGCGGCGCCGGATGTTGAGTCGCGGCGCCGGGAACGGAGCGCGCGCGAGCTGCAGCTTCGCCTGCTCCAGATGATTGACATAGAGATGGCAGTCGCCGCCCGTCCAGACGAATTCGCCCGGCTCCAGGTCGCACTGCTGCGCGAACATGTGTGTCAGCAGCGCGTAGCTCGCGATGTTGAACGGCACGCCGAGGAAAACATCGGCGCTGCGCTGATAGAGCTGACAGGACAGCCTGCCGTTGGCGACGTAGAACTGAAAGAGCGCGTGACACGGCATGAGGTGCATCTGCTCGAGCTCCCCCACGTTCCAGGCGCTCACCAGGATGCGGCGGGAGTCCGGATTGCCGCGCAGCTGCTCGAGCGCCGCGCGGATCTGATCGATGCTGCGGCCGTCGGGCGCGAGCCATGCGCGCCACTGCTTGCCATAGACCGGCCCCAGCTCGCCGCGCTCGTCGGCCCATTCGTCCCAGATGGTGACTCCCTGATCGCGCAGCCAGGCGACATTGGTGTCGCCCCGGAGAAACCACAGCAGCTCGCAGATGACGGAGCGAAGGTGGATCCGCTTCGTCGTGACGAGCGGGAAGCCCTGCGACAGATCGAAGCGCAGCTGTTCGCCGAAGAGTGACAGCGTGCCGGTGCCCGTGCGGTCACCTTTGTGCGCGCCGCTCGCCAGGATGCGGCGCATCAGTTCGAGGTAGGGTTTCATCGCGCGTCGCTCACTGCGCGATGGCAACGTTGCCGGAACGCACGCGAGCGCTGTAGGCGTAAATCAGCAACGCGCCGCCGACGAGGATCATGGGCAGCGACAGAACCTGGCCCATGGTGAGCCAACCCCACGCGAGATAGCCGATCTGCAGATCGGGCACGCGGACCAACTCGATGAGGAAGCGGAAGGTGCCGTAAAGCAACAGGAAGAGACCGGAGGGCGCCAACCGGGGGCGCGATTTCGAGGTGAACCACCACATCACGATGAAGAGCACGATGCCTTCGAGGAACCCTTCGTAGAGCTGCGACGCGTGCACGTGCAGAATGCATGGCGTAATCCGGAAGCGCGCGCACTCCGAGAGCGCATTGCTCGCCTGAGAGGGATACAGGTGCCTCGGGTCGACGACGAAGCCCCATGGCAGAGTCGTCGGCTTGCCCCAGAGCTCGCCGTTGATGAAGTTGCCCATCCTGCCGAAGAAGAGGCCGGGCGCCGGCAGCGGCACCGTGAAGTCGAAAACGTCGGCGATGCTGCGGCCGCGCGTCCGTGCGAACAGCACCAGCGCGATGATCCCGCCGATGAAGCCGCCGTGAATGGACATGCCCCCGTCCCAGACCTCCAACGGGTACCACGGGTTCTGTGCCGTCCAGAAGCTGAGGCCGTAGATGAGCACGTAGCCCAGCCGGCCGCCGAGAATCCCGCCGACCATGGCGAAGAAGATGAGATCGTCGACGTCCACGGGCTTCCAGGTGGAGCCCGGCTGCGAGGCGCGCCGGCGCGCCAGCAGCCATCCGGCACCGAACCCCAAAAGGTACATGATGCCGTACCAGTGCACCTTGACCGGACCCAGCTGCAAGGCGATCGGGTTGATGCTCGGGTACGGGATCATGGCGGCGAAGTTTAGCCGACCTCGCGCGATACGCGGCAGAAGAAAGCCTTCAGATAGCGCGTTTCAGGGATGGCCGGATGCACGGGATGGTCGGGCGACTGGCCGCCGGATTCCAGTATCTGCACGAAGCGGCCGGTATGCCGGGCGGCCGTCTGGATGGCCGTCACCAGATCCTCGGGCGCAAGGTGGTAGGAGCAGGAGCAGGAGACCAGCAGCCCTTCGCCCTCGATGAGGGCGAGCGCGAGCTGATTGAGCTTGCGGTATGCCGCCTGCCCCTGCGGGATATCCTTCTTGCGCTTGATGAAGGCAGGCGGATCGAGCACCACGATGTCGAAGCGCTCACCCCTATCGTGCAGCGCCTTCATTGCATCGAAGGCGTCCGCGCGGATCGTCTCCAGCGCGACGCCGTTCGCCTGCGCATTGCGGCGCGCGAAGTCGAGAGCGGTCTCCGAGGAGTCGATGCAGCTTGCCGCAGCCGCGCCGGCTTTCAATGCGGTGACGCCCCAGGCGCCCGCGTAGCTGCACACGTCCAGGACCCGCGCCTGCGGCCACAGATAGCGCACCAGACGCGCCCGGTTATGAGTCTGGTCGTAGAACCAGCCGGTCTTCTGCCCCTGCGTCAGCGGGGCCGCGAAGCGAAGGTCGGCCTCGACGGCGGTGATTTCCGCGGGCGCTTCGCCGAAAGCGGTCGTTGTGACTTGCGGCAGTTGCTCGAGCAGCCGCGCCGCGGAATCGTTCTTCCAGTAGAGGACTGCCGGTGAGAGCAGTGCGCGCACTGCCTCGGCCACCGTCTCTCTCAATGCCTCCATGCCCGCGGTTGCAATCTGCCCCACGACGACATCGCCATAGCGATCCAGAACCAGCCCAGGCAGGCCGTCTGATTCCCCGAAGACGAGGCGGTAGTACGGCTTGCTATAGAGCCGTTCGCGCAAAGTGAGCGCGGTGCGCAGGCGGGTGTCGAGAAGCACGCGGTCGATGGGCCGGGCCGGGTCCCTGCTAAGGATTCGTGCGCAGATGAGCGCGTGCGGGTTGACGTAGGCGTACCCGAGAAACTGGTCGCGGTGCGACTTGATCTGTGCGACATCTCCGGGCGCGAACGCCGCCAGCGGTGTGGCGTCGGAATCGATCTCATTGCTGAAGACCCACAGATGCCCTGACGACAGGCGGCGCTCTTCGCCGCGCTTCAGGCGGAGCTCGCGGGCGCTGCCGGTATCGGCGCGGGGATTGGATGCAGGAGAGCTCAAGGCAGGCTCGAGGGGCGATTCGGCGGGCCGGCAGTATACAGAATCGGGGATGGGGGTATTCTCTGGGGTTCCATGGATACCCGACACCTGAACGCCGACGGCACGCCGAAGTACACCAACCGGCTGATGGCCGAGACCAGCCCGTATCTGCGCCAGCATGCGCACAATCCGGTGGACTGGTATCCCTGGGGCGAGGAAGCCTTCGCAAGGGCGCAGCAGGAGGGCAAGCCCATTCACCTCAGCGTCGGTTATGCCGCTTGCCACTGGTGCCACGTACTCGCTGCCGAGAGCTTCGAGGACGAGGCGACCGCGCAAGTCCTCAACCAGCTATATGTCAACATCAAGGTGGACCGGGAGGAACGGCCGGACGTCGACCGCATCTACCAGCTCGCCCAGCAGATGCTGACGCAGCGCTCCGGCGGCTGGCCGCTCACCATGTTTCTGACTCCCGATGACCGGCGGCCGTTCTTCGGCGGCACCTACTTCCCCAAGGTGGCGCGTTTCGGCCTGCCCGCCTTCGGGGAGTTGTTGCTGCGCGTGGCCCGTTTCTATCGCGAGCGCGAGGCGGAGTTGCGTCAGCAGAACGAGGCGCTGATGTCGGCGTTCGCGCAGCTCGAGCCGCCGGCGCCCGAAGACGCCATCGAGCTGAGCGACGCGCCGCTGCTCCTCTGCCGCCAGACGCTCGAGCGGACGTTCGACCCTCGCTTCGGGGGTTTCGGCGGGGCGCCCAAGTTCCCGCATCCGAAATCGCTGGAGCTGCTGCTGCGGGAATGGCGGGCCGGTGCCGATAGCGACACACCGGATCTGCACGCGCTTTACATGTCAGGCCTGACGCTGCGGCGCATGGGCGAGGGCGGCATCAACGATCAGCTGGCGGGCGGCTTCTGCCGCTACTCGGTGGACGAGTACTGGATGATCCCGCACTTCGAGAAGATGCTCTACGACAACGGGGGCCTCCTTGCGGTGTATGCCGATGCGCATGTGGCGACCGGCGATGCCTTCTACGGCAAGGTGGCCGCGGAGACCGCCGATTGGGTGCGGCGCGAGATGCAAGCGCCCGAAGGCGGATACTACTCGAGCCTTGATGCCGACTCGGAGGGGCACGAGGGCAAGTTCTATGTCTGGGACCGCGACGAAGTGCGCGCGGCGCTGACAGCGGAGGAATACGCGGCATTCGCCCCCCGCTACGGTCTCGATCGCGAGTCCAACTTCGAGGGCCGCTGGCACCTGCACGTTGTCCGCTCGGTCGATGACATCGCATCCACGCTTGATCGGCCGCCCGAGGCAGTGGAATCGGCGTTGGACTCGGCGCGGCAGAAATTGCTGCGCATACGGGAGCGCAGGATCCGCCCCGGACGGGATGACAAGATTCTTGCTTCCTGGAACGGCCTCATGATCCGAGGCCTGGCCGTCGCGGCGCGGGCGCTCGGCCGCGACGAGCTGGCCGATTCCGCCGGGCGCGCGCTCGAGTTCGTGCGCCGCACGCTTTGGCGCGACGGTAGGCTGCTTGCGACCTACAACGACGGCCGCGCGCATCTGAACGCGTATCTCGACGATTACGCATTCCTCGCCGATGCCGTGTTGGAGCTGCAACAGGTCCGCTTCCGCGCCAATGAGCTGCAATTCGCCCGCGAGTTGCTGGAAGTGATCCTGCGGCACTACACCGACGAAAGCGCCGGTGGCTTCTTCTTCACCTCGGATGATCACGAGCGATTGATCCACCGGCCGAAGTCCTTCGGCGACGATGCCACTCCCGCCGGAAACGGCGTCGCGGCTTTCGCGCTGCAACGGATGGGCTACCTTCTGGGCGAAGCTCGCTACCTCGAGGCCGCGGAGCGGACGATCCGGGGCGGATGGGCGGTCATGGAGCGGTACCCGCAGGGTCACACGAGCCTGCTCATGGCGCTCGAGGAGATGTTGTATCCGCCGGAAATCGTCGTGTTGCGCGGCGAGCCTGCGATGATCGACGGCTGGCGGCGCGAGCTTGCGAAACTCTACTCGCCGCGGCGGATGGTGCTCGCCATACCCGCCGACGCCCCGGACCTGCCCGCGGCACTGGCAGACAAGGCACCCAGGGGCCCAGCCGTGGCCTATGTCTGCCGCGGTAACGTCTGCGGGGAGCCCATAGCCTCATTCCCGGAGTTGGCCGAGGCCCTGCGGGCCTAGGGGCGGCTAGGAAAGCAATTCCACCGCTCCGCCGATCGCCGCTGTATTGATCGTGAGGGTCCGCTCGGTGGCGAACCGCTGCAGGTAGTTCGGCCCGCCCGCCTTGGGGCCGGTGCCTGAGAGCCCCTGACCGCCGAACGGCTGCACGCCGACGACCGCCCCGATCATGTTGCGGTTGACGTACGTGTTGCCGACCGGTAGTGCCCGGAACGCCTGCTCCGCCATGCTCTCGAGCCGGCTGTGCACTCCGAGTGTCAGGCCGAATCCCGTGGAGCGCACCGCATCCAGCACCTGGCCGAGCCCGTCGGCGCGGTAGCGGAACACGTGGAGGATCGGGCCGAACTCCTCCGTCTTCAGCTGGTTGGGCGAGCCGAGCTCGAACAGCCGCGGGCCGAAGAAGTTGCCGCTCCCCTCGCAATGATCGACCGGGCAGGAGTAGAGGGGCTTCGCCTCGCGCGTCATTCGCTCCGCGTGCCTGCTCAAGCGCTGCCGCGCATCCGCGGAGATTACCGGACCGACGTCGGTCGCAGGGTCCGCTGGATCGCCGATCGTCAAACACTTCATCGCGCCGATGAGCATCTCGAGGACGCGGTCCGCGACCTCCTCCTGCAGGTAGAGCATGCGCAGCGCCGAGCAGCGCTGCCCCGCACTGGTGAAGGCCGAGGCGATCACGTCATCTACGACCTGTTCCGGGAGCGCCGTTGCATCGACGATCATCGCATTCACCCCGCCGGTCTCGGCGATGAGCGGGACGATCGGCCCTTCCCGCGCGGCGAGAGTGCGGTTGATGGTCGTGGCCGTGGCCGTGGAGCCGGTGAACGCCACACCGGCGAGCGCCGGATGCGTCAGCGCGGTGGCACCGAAGAGGGGGCCGTCGGCCGGCGCAAGCTGCAGCACGTCGAGTGGAATTCCCGCTTCGTGCAGCAGCCGCGTCATCGCATGCGCGATCAGTGTCGTGGCAGGCGCCGGCTTGGCAACGACGGCATTGCCGGCCATGAGAGCCGCGGTGATCTGTCCCGTGAAGATGGCGAGCGGAAAATTCCACGGGCTGATGCAGGCGAACACGCCGCGGCCCTGCAAAGAGAGCAGATTGCGCTCACCGACCGGGCCGTCGAGCTCGCGCGGAGCCGCGAACAGCTCGCGGCCGCGCACCGCATAGTATCGGCAGAAGTCCGCCGCCTCACGAATCTCGGCGATCGCATCGGGCAGCGTCTTGCCGGCCTCCCGCACCAGAAGGTGGAGGAAAATGCCGCGCCGGCTTTCCAACAGATCCGCCGCCTTCTCCAGGCAGGCGGCACGGCTCCCGGCGGGTGTCGCATCCCAGGCGCGCTGCGCCTGCCCGCAGGTTGCCATCGCGCCCGCGATTTCCGCTTCAGTCGCGTCCCGCGTCAGGCCCACGGTCTCCGCCGCATTCGCAGGCGAGCGCACCGGTACGTTGGGAGCGATCGACTCGCCGTGACTCAAAACAGGTCCGCCCAGGTAGGACTCGGCGGCCGCGGCCGCGAGCTCGCCTTGCAGTGCCGCGAGCTCCGCCGGATTGCCGAAGTCCGCGCCCCGGGAATTGCGCCGCGAGCGGTAGAGGTCGCCGGGCTCGCGGATCCGCGCGGCAGAGCCGTCGCCCGCGGCAGCGGCGGAGTTGGGGATCACCTTGCCCATGATTTGGCCCACGACCTGCTCCACGGGAATGTCTTTGTTGAGGAAATGATGCACGAAGGATGTGTTGGCGCCGTTCTCGAGCAGCCGGCGCACGAGGTAAGGCAGCAACTCCTCGTGTGTCCCCACCGGCGCGTATACGCGTACGCGCGGGAAGTCGCGCGTGTCTGCGCGAACCACGTCGTAGAGCCCCTGCCCCATGCCGTGGAGACGCTGAAACTCGTAAATCGCGGAGTGCGGCGCAATCGCCAGCACCGCCGCCACGGTCAGCGCATTGTGTGTAGCGAATTGTGGGTAGATGACGTCGGGGGCGTGAAACAGCCGGCGCGCGCATACGAGGTAGCTGGCGTCAGTCGCGCTTTTCGACGTGTAAACGGGGAAGCTGTCGAGCCCGCGCTCCTGCGCGCGCTTGATCTCCGCGTCCCAGTAGGCGCCCTTGACCAGTCTCACCGTCATGCGCCGCCGGGTATGTCTGGCGAGCTCCGTGACCCAATCCAACACCAGCGGCGCCCGCCTGCCGTAAGCCTGAACGGCCAGGCCCAGGCCGCCCCAGGCTCGTGTTTCGGCATCACTTGCCAGCGCCTCCACGACATCGAGTGACAGGTCGAGCCGGTCCGCCTCCTCGGCATCGATCGTCAACCCGATGCCGGCGCTGCAGGCGCGGCGCGCAAGGGACAGCATCTTCGGAACCAGGCTCTCCATGACCCTGTCACGTTGCGTCAGCGAGTAACGCGGCTCGAGAGCCGAGAGCTTCACCGAGATGGCGGAGCGGCGATGAACGAAGCCCGGGGGCTGTGACCGCAGTGCATCGATGGCAGCCGCATAGTCGGCGAGATACCGCTGCGCGTCGGTCTCGGACCGCGCCCCTTCGCCGAGGACATCGAACGAGCAGAGCGAGAGCTCCGGGTCGCGCCGGCCGCGCGCCAGCGCCGACTCGATCGATTCTCCGACGATGAATGCGTGGCCCATCATCCGCATCCCGCGCCGCAGCGCGCTGCGCACGATCGGCGCCATGACGGGAGCGAGGAGGGGGCGCCTGGCATTTCCCGCGAGCGCCGCACCCGGGTCCGGCAATAAGCGGCTCGCGATGCCCAGCAAAGCCATGGATCCGCGGACGGTAAGGTCGGAGCTCTTCACTGCGCCCTGGCGCAGGGCGGCCAGCCGCTCGGCAATGAGGCGATCGGCGCATCGCGGGTCCGGGGTGCGCAGCAGCGCCTCGGCCAGACTCATGAGCGCCTTTCCCTGCTTGCTGTCGAGCGGGAACTGGTCCAGCAGCGACTCGGCGAGCGGCCGGGAGCGCGCCTGGGCGCGAACGGCGTTCACCCAGCGTATGGCGCGGCGGCGGGCGGCTTCCAGCTGGTCTGCCAGCGGTAGCAGCTCCTGGCGCATCTCCTCGACCGCCTCGGGCTCCGGGCGCAGCGTGGCTGCGGCCATGCGGTCTCGCAGATTGCGGAGGCGCTCGCTCTCCTCGGGCGGGGGGACGGCGGAATGGGTCTGGGGGACGGCAGACATGATGATCAGCGTACCGGCGCTAATTGGTTGATTGTGCTTATGATATCCCTAGAACCAGAGGATAGTTTTCCATTTAGGCTCTATTAGCAGTAGATTTAACTGCCATGGCACCCAAATTAGCCTCAGTGCAGCAGAACCCGCCGCCTGGCGATCGGCGGCTCGATAGGATCGACCGCAAGCTTCTCGCGCGTCTTCAGCAGGACGGCCGCGTCCCGGTGTCGCAGCTCGCGCGGGAGGTCAACCTGACGATCACTCCGACCCTGGAGCGCGTGCGGCGGCTCGAGGCGGGCGGCTTCATCGACGGCTATTTCGCGCGCCTCAACCCGCGCAAGCTCGGGCTCGGGCTCCTGGCCTATGTGGAGGTCTCACTCGACCGCACCACGCCGGAGGCATTCGAGCACTTCAAGGAAGTGGTGCGGGCCCACGACGAG
>DATAXF010000160.1:0-30678 GCA_036273095.1 Steroidobacteraceae bacterium
ACGTCCTCAAGGAGAGCGGGCTCACCGCACATCACGGCCGCGAGAAGGCGAGCCAGGATTCGCGCGCCGAGGCCCGCGGCGAGATGGCGCGCAGCGAGGCCCGGCGCGAGAACCTGGCGGAGCTGGTGAGCGCCGCCCGCACATTCGGCGCCGAGAGCGCCGACCTCGAGCTGCCGCCGCTCGAAGGCTTTCTCGCCCACGCGGCCCTCGAGTCCGGCGAGAGAGGGTCCGATGCGGGAGGGGACAGCGTGCAGATGATGACGCTGCACATGGCGAAGGGCCTCGAGTTCATGTTCGTGTTTCTCTGCGGCATGGAGGAAGGGCTCTTCCCCCACAACCGCTGCCTGTCGGATCTTGAGGCCCTGGAGGAGGAGCGTCGCCTCTGCTACGTCGGCATGACGCGCGCGATGAAGCATCTCTATCTCACCTATGCCGAGCAGCGCCGCCTGCACGGCATGGACACTCACCCCGCACCTTCGCGTTTCATCAAGGAAGTGCCGGAGGACATCATCGCGGAAGTCAGGCCGCGTGTGCAGGTCAGCCGCGCCCTTGCGGCCCGCGCGCGGCGGGAACAGCCGGCGGCACCCGCCATCAGGTTCCGGACCGAGGAGCCCCCGCCGGCCGGCATGCGCCTGGGCGCGCGGGTGCGGCACGGCAAGTTCGGCGAGGGCGTGGTGTTGAATTTCGAGGGCAGCGGCCCGCACGCGCGGGTGCAGGTGATCTTCGAGGAGCAGGGCACCAAGTGGCTCATGATGCAGTACGCCAACTTGGAACCATGTTGATGCACATCCCTGTGCCTAAGACTGAACGAATCGGATGAAGATCCTCATCCTCGGCGCCGGGCAGGTCGGCCGCACCGTTGCCAGGCATCTCTCGCGGGAAGAGGCCAACGAAGTCACCGTCGTCGACATGAATGAGGACGTCTTGCGCGACCTCCAGGATCGCCTCGATGTCCATACCGTGGTTGGCAATGCTGCCTACCCGACGGTTCTCGAGGCGGCGGGCGCTGCGGAGGCGGAGATCATCGTCGCCCTGACCAACAGCGACGAAGTCAACATGATGGCCTGCCAGGTGGCGTTCACACTGTTTCGCACACCGACCAAGATCGCCCGCATCCGTTCCGCCGAGTACACCCATCGGCCGCAGCTCTTCAGCGAGCAGTCGATCGCGGTCGATGTCTTCATCAGCCCGGAGCAGCTCGTCACCGAATACGTCGAGCGGCTGATCCGCCATCCCGGCGCGCTGCAGGTGCTCGACTTCGCCGCCGGCAAGGTGCGCCTGGTCGGTGTCCGCGCCGTGAGTGGCGGCCTGCTGGTCGGCCATTGCCTGCGGGAGCTGCCGGAGCACCTCGCCCGCATGGAGGCGCGGGTGGTTGCCATCTACCGCCGCGGCCGCAGCGTCCCGCCGGAGGGAGCGACGGTCATAGAGGAAGGCGATGAGGTGTTCTTCCTCGCGGCGAGCGCGGACATCCGCCGGATGATCGGCGAGCTGCGCAAGGAAGACAGCCGCGTGCGCCGGGTGATTCTCGCGGGCGGCGGCAACATCGGCTTTCGCCTGGCGCGCTCGCTGGAGAAGACCAGCCAGGTGAAGCTCATCGAGCGCGACGTCGGCCGGGCGCGCCGAGTGTCGGAGCAGCTCGAGAACACCATCGTGCTGGCCGGTGATGCCGCGGACGAGGAGCTGCTGATCGAGGAGAACATCGACAGCACCGATGTATTCGTCGCGCTCACCAACTCCGAGGAGGCGAACATCCTGTCCGCCATGCTCGCCAAACGGCTCGGCGCGCACAAGGTGATGGCCCTCATCAACAAGCCCTCCTATGCCGACCTCATCGAGAGCGGCAGCATCGATGTGGCCATCTCGCCGCAGAGCATCACCATCGGCTCGCTGCTCGCGCACGTGCGCCGCGGCGAGGTGGTGCGCGTGCACTCCCTGCGCCGTGGAGCCGCCGAGGCCATCGAGGCGATTGCGCATGGCGATGAGCAGACCTCACGCGTCGTCGACAGAACCGTGGACGACATCCCGCTGCCGGAAGGCTCGTCCATCGGAGCGGTGGTGCGCGGTGAGCAGGTGATCATGGCGCATCACGACACCTTCGTACGCTCGGGCGATCACGTGATCCTCTTCCTCTCCGACCGCCGCCACATCGAGGCGGTCGAACGTCTGTTCACGCGCATGTCACCGTCGTGAGCCCTCGTCCGATTGATCGCAGCGTTGCCAACTAGATGCTTGGCATCGCGCACCTTCTCGGGCTCATCCTTGCCGCCTTCGCGCTCGCCTATATCCTGCCGATAGGATGCTCGCTCGCGACCGGTGATGGGCTCTGGATGCAGTTCCTGCTGGCGGCCGCGATCACTGCCGCCGTCGGTGCGGTACTCGCGGCGGCAACTTTCCGCTATCGCCGTGAGCTCAAACCGCGGGACGGCTTCCTCCTGGTGACGCTCGGCTGGATCCTGCTGGCCGCCTCCGCCACTTTGCCGCTTCTCCTGACACTGCCCGGGCTGAGCTTCACCCGCGCGTTCTTCGAAACGATGTCGGGTCTCACGACCACCGGATCGACCGTCCTCGACGGGCTCGATTCGCTCGCCCCGTCGATCAATTTCTGGCGCCACTCACTCATCTGGCTGGGCGGCCTCGCGGTGATCGTGGTGGCGGTCGGGGTGATGCCGCTCCTCGGGGTGGGCGGCATGCAGCTTTCCAAGGCCGAGGCGCCTGGACCGGTGAAGGAAGAGAGGCTGGCGCCGCGCGTTACCGAGACGGCGCGCTCGCTCTGGCTGGTCTACGCCCTGCTCACGCTGAGCGGCGCTCTGGCGCTGCGACTTTGCGGCATGACGTGGTTCGATGCGATTTGCCACGCGTTTTCCGCAGTCGCACTGGGCGGCTTCTCGACCCACGACGCCAGCATCGCGTATTTCCACTCGGCCGCTGTCGAGTTCGTGCTGATCGTCATCATGCTGATCTCGGCACTGAACTTCGCGCGCCATTTCGCGGCGCTGCGGCGGCTGTCGCTGAAGCCTTACCGCCACGACCCGGAGGTCAGGACGGCCGCCATTCTGGTTGCGGCCAGCGTCGTCTTCATCGCGGGCCTGCTTACCTGGCACGGCGTCTATCCGACGTTCGGCACCGCGTTGCGCTACGCGGCCTTCAATGTCGTGTCGCTGGCAACCACGACGGGGTGGGCGACGGTGGGCCCGGCAGGCTTCACCACGTGGCCCGTGTTCGCGCCCATCTGGATGCTTTTTCTCTCCGGCATCGTCTGCAATACGGGATCGAGCGGCGGCGGCATCAAGATGTTCCGTACGCTGGTGCTGGCACGCCAGGCCGGCC
The DNA here is from genome assembly GCA_036273095.1 of Steroidobacteraceae bacterium. Taxonomy (GTDB): domain Bacteria; phylum Pseudomonadota; class Gammaproteobacteria; order Steroidobacterales; family Steroidobacteraceae; genus 13-2-20CM-66-19. The sequence continues at coordinate 3,328 of DATAXF010000160.1, forward strand.
GGGAGCTCAAGCTCCTCGTACACCCGAGCGCCGTGGCCCCGCTACGCGTTGGAGGACGGCCCGTGACGGAACGCGCGGCGGATGCGGTGCTAGCCTTCATCTTCCTGTACTTCATGACCGTGTCGCTACTCACGTTCGCGATGCTGCTCACGGGCATGAGCTTCGATTGGGCCTTCCGTGTCGTGGTCGCCTCCATCAACAACACCGCCTTCGGGCTCCCCGGCCAGACGGTCTGGAACCTACATTCCCTGACGCCGCTACAGACGTGGATCTGCACGGCGGCGATGCTCCTCGGTCGCCTGGAAATCTTCAGCGTGATCGTGTTGTTTACGAGGACGTACTGGAGGAAGTAGGGACGCCGGAGGCTCACGTGCTGTACCATGCAAGCGAACGGAAAAGGAACATGCGCAATATGTCAACCATTAAGCGCTGTGGGTTTCTGATGCTGCTGCCGAGCACCCTCCTGGTTGCGGGTCTTACCGGGTGCTCGATCGTGCACCTGACCGGGGACCCGCCTGGCACCCCGCCGCTCAAGCAGGCCGTCGACGAGACAGCGGTAACCGCGGTTGGGTTTGGGACCTCCAAGCACGGCTCCACGCAGGGCGCGTCGCGTGATGCAGGGGGTATATGGCACTGGACAGAAGTGGACCAAAGCGGCAACACCCTCCAGTGTGAGGGACCCAAGGTGGGCGTGCCGACTCGGTGTGACCCGGGCCCGTAGCTCAGCGCGATCCCGCGCATCAGCTGTGAATGTACGTTTCCAGCTGCTCGATCGTCTTCTGCTGCTCCTCGATGACCGCTTTCACGAGATCGCCGATCGAGATCATGCCGACGACGCGGCCACCCTCCACCACCGGGAGGTGACGGATGCGGTGCTCGGTCATCAGGCGCATGCAGTCCTGCAGGGAGTTGTCGGGTGAGACCGTGATCACCGGCGAAGTCATGATCTGCCACGCGGGCGTCTCCGCCGAGGAGCGGCCGAGCAGCACGACCTTGCGGGCGTAATCGCGCTCCGAGAGGATGCCGGCAAGCTCGCTGCCGCGCATGACGAGGAGCGCGCCGACGTGGCGATCGGCCATCATCCGGATTGCCTCGAGCACGGGGTCCTCGGGCTCGATGCTGAAAAGGGCCCGACCCTTACCGTCGAGCAGGTGACGCACAGTAGTCATGGTGCACCTCCGAACCGCGGGTTTCGCACCCGGTCCAAGACAGACTAGCGCGTGGCGGGGACGACTTCCACAGTCATGCTGACGCTGGCGTTAACGTCGAGGGTGCCCGTTTCGAGCGGAGTCGGAGCAGCCACGGCGTTGGCCTGGGCAAATAGCCGGCCCCGTGGGTAAACGGGCGTCACCGCCGGGCTCCCCTCCCCCACGGATAGCACCCGCACGACCCTCAGGCCGAGAGCATCGGCCAGGACCCCGGCGTCCTGGCGAGCGTTCAGAGCGGCTTCCCGCAGCGCTTCGCGCCTTGGGGCCTCCTCGTCGCGCAATGCAAACCGGATGCCCTGCACTTGATTGGATCCCGCCTGCGTCGCGGCGTCGATCACTTGACCGGTTCTGCGCAGGTCATCCAGCCGTACCTCGACCACATTGCTCACCGTATACCCTGCGACGGTGGCGGTACCTCCGTTCCGAGGGTAGTTGTAGTTGGGGCTGATGGAATATTCAGTCGTGGTGAGCTGCGCGCCGGCGCCGGCCGCCCGCTTCATGGCTACGATCACCGCCGAAAGGCGCGTGGCGTTCTCGGAGGCAGCGTCCTCTGACCTCTGCGCCTGCGTACTCACCCCAATGTCGATGTAGACTCGGTCCGGGGTTTCCGACACCTGCGCCTGGCCGGTCACCTGGATGGTGGCAGGCCGCGGCGGCCGGACTGGAGGTGAGCCCGGGGACGGCTGGGCGACCGCCCAAGAGGAAGCGGCAGTCAGCGCAACGGCGAGGAGCAGTCTCATAAAGTCATTCTACACGGCAGGATCGTGAGGATTGGACGCAAGGTAACCCTTCCGGGTTCCCTCAGCACGGCGCTCGAGGGCGTGTTCGGTGCGGCCGTGTCGCAGGTTTCCATCACCGAGAACTCGCTGTACGCGCGGATGCATCCCCACACCATCGCCACGACCCGCCGCCGGCGTATTTATCTGCGCGGCTCCGCGCAGGACTTCTTCGATGATCCCTGGCTGCTGTTGCACGAATACTGTCACGTGCTGAAGCAATGGGAGCCGCGCGAGCTGACGATCGCGCGCTACTGCCTGGAGTGGCTGCGGCACGGCTACTACAACAACCGCTTCGAAGTCGAGGCGCGCGCCTTTGCGGATGAAAATCTGGCCGTCCTGGGCGCGACTCATCCCAGCAGCGATTCGCGGCGGTAAAGGCGCCCGGCGGCGAAAACGAACAGCGCTGCCAATACCAGCGTCGAGCACGCCGACAGCGCCACATACGCGGCCGGCAGCGGCTGCATTCTGATGAGACTCAGGATGATGAAGTGCTGTCCCAGGGAGGGGATCGCCATGAGCGCCACCCGGGGCTGCAGCCCGAGGACGGCGGCGAACACGAGCGGCAGCGTTGGAATGAGCAGGACCAATCCGACATACGTCTGCGCTTCGCGGTAGCTGCGGGTGAACGCTGCTACCAGCGTCATCAGGGCCGCGCCGAGCGGCACGAGCGGCAGGCACGCGAGCACGATCCCGACGGCAACCCGAAGTCCGAAGTCCGCGCTCATGCCGACGCGCTCGAGCCCGACGAAACGCAGCGAGATCGCGAAGGCAGTCACCGTCAGTACGAGCGACAGTGTCATGTAAGCGCAGGCCGCCATGATCTTGCCGTAGATGAGGTACTCGCGACGCACGGGCACCGTGAGCAGCGGCTCCAGCGAGCCCCGCTCCCGCTCGCCGGCGGTGGCGTCGATCGCCAGGTACATGCCGCCCATGAGCATCGTGAGCAGCACCAGATAGCTCAGCGTCCCCAGCGCGAGTGCTGAGCGGGCGGCCGGCGTCGAGATGTCTATGGCATGCAGCGCTATCGGCACGGTGAGCAGCGGGTCTAGCCCGCGCGCCACCAGGCGCAGGCGCGCGATCGTGGTGCCGTACTGGTTGACGATGGCGTCGATGCGCTCGACGCTCGTCGCGCTCTTCGTGTCGGACTCATCTGCGAACAACAGCAGCGGCGCGGGCTGTCCGGCTTCGATCCGCGAGCCGAAGTCGTCCGGTACCAGCAGGACTTCCTCGCCGTGATGTGCCGCCACCTCCTGCCGGGCCGCCGTCTGGTCCTCCTCGACGGTCCTGATCCTGACATTGTACTGGCGCAAATACGCCATCAGCTCTGGCGCGCGCTCCGCATGCGACACCGTCAGATACAGCGGCCGGGTGTCCTGCGTCCCCGCGTTGCGGAAGCTCAGCGAGAGCGCGCTCGAGATCAGCAGGGGACCAAAAAGGGGCCCGAAGATCAACGCCGAGATCACCGTGCGCCGGTCGCGGAGATTTTCACGGACCTCCTTGATGAAGACACGCCAGATTGCCTTCATCGGCCGTCTCGCTCGGGCTCCAGGCCAGCGCCGGCCGCGTCGATCAGGCGGACGAAGGCCTCTTCCAGCGATTCCGTGCCCGCGCGGACGAGCAGCTCCGCGGGCGCACCCTGCGCAGCCACATGGCCGTGCGCGATGACGACCACTTCATCGCACAGCGCCGCGATCTCCTGCATCACGTGGCTGGAGAAGAGGATGCAATGGCCCTCCCCGCGCAGCTGTTGCAGCAGGCCGCGCAGCGTCCTCACCGCCATGACATCCAGGCCGTTGGTCGGCTCATCGAGCAGGATGTTCCGCGGCCTGTGCACTAGAGCGCGCGCCAGCGCGGTCTTGATCCGCTGCCCCTGCGAGAAGCCTCGCGCCGGCCGATCCGCAAACTCTTCCATCTCGAGCTGTCGGATCAGCTCGGCCGTGCGGGTACGCCGCACGGCCGATGAAAGTCCGTACAACGCACCGAAGTAGAGGACGTTCTCGCGTGCGGTCAAATTGTGGTATAGGCCCGCCCCGTGAGGGAGGACGCCCATGCGGCGGCGGGCGCCCAGCGGGTCACCAACAACACTGACGCCGTCGATCTGCGCATCACCGGAATCCGGCGGCAAGACCGTGTAGAGAATGCGTAACGTGGTTGACTTGCCGGCGCCATTCGGCCCGAGGAGCCCGGTAATACGGCCATCGGGCGCGCGCAGGCTCACGCCGCTGACCGCAGCGACCGTGCCGAATCGCTTGCAGAGTCCTTCGGCTTCGATCAAGGCGTCGGTCCGTTTCGTGTCAGAAAGAACGGCATCGGCGACAGATGGCGCGTGCAGGCCGTATCGAGCCCGGAAACTGTGGCCTGTCGCACGAACTGCGCCATGACGCCGGCCATGCAGGGATCGGTGAGTTGGCCGTGACCGAATTCGGGCACTACCAGGCTGAGGCTGTGGCTGAAGCCGCGCGCGGCCTGCGCAGCGTATCGGGGCGGCGTGATCGGGTCGTTGCCGCCCGAGAGCAGCAGCGCCGGAACTTGCGAGTGCAGCGGCTGGTGGAAGTCCGAATCCATCGGGCCTCGCGGCCAGACGCCGCAGATTGCCTGCAGCCCATCGAGTTGGGACGTGCCGAGGAAAGTCTTGGCGAGCTCAGCGCGCTCGTCAGAGCCCACGTGGTAAAACGGAACGTCTTCGGAGCAGACGACGGTGTCGTTCATGCCTTCCGCGATGGCGTCTCCGTACACGCGATCGATGAGAAGAAACTGTCCCGCCAGCGGCTCGAAGTTGCTGGATGCGCCGGCCTCGTGCAGGTCGAGGGGTAGGAGCGCGGCGAGCTCGGGCGTGTAGCTCGCGAGACGCAGCACCATGGCCAGCTGATAGCTCGTAAACTGCAGCCGCTGGGGCTCACCGCTCGTCGGGTCGGTCAGGTCGACCCACACCGGATGAGCGGCAAGCTCATCGCGCACCTGCCGATAGACCGCCGCCGGGTCGCCGAAGCGCGCGTGGCAGGCCTGCTGCTGCACACAACGCGAAAAGATGCTCGAGAGGGTTGCTTGCGCATCCAGCGCGCTCGTGGCCCCGAGTGCCAGTTGGGGTGGCACCACACCGTCGAGGATGACGCTGCGGACTCTGTCGGGAAAGCGACGCAGGTACTGTTGCGCGACGATCGTGCCGTACGAGGAGCCATAGAGGTTGATCCGGTCATACCCCAACACCGTGCGCACCTGGTCGAGGTCCTGAACAGCCAGACTGGTGGTGTAGAACCGGACGTCGGCGTGCGCGCTCAGCGTTTTCAGACAGCGCTCGGTCTCGGCAACGATCTCCGCGGTCGTGCTCTGATCGAGGTCGCCGTCACTGGATTCGCAGTCGAGGGCGTTGGACGCACCGGTGCCGCGCTGATCCACGAGGACGATGTCGCGGTCACGATGGATGAGGGCGAAGACCGGCGCGACGCTGGTGTAGAAGGAGGCCGCCCCCATACCCGGCCCTCCGGCGAGAACGAAGAGCGGGTCGGGACGCTTGCGGGTGCTGATGGCCGGTACCACCGCCACTCGGAGCGCGATCTGCCGTCCGTGCGGCGCAGCCGGATTCTCCGGCACGGCCAGCCGGCCGCACTCGGCCTGAACCAGCGTCAGATCGAGGGCCTGATGCAACTGGCACGGAGACAACGTCAGATGACGCGCCGGTGCCGCTTCGCATGCCCTGGGTCCGAACAGAGCTCCCGCCGCAGCTCCGATCAATACGGCGGCAACCAGACGAAGAAGCGGCATTGTGGTGCGCAGGCTCACTCGGGCTAGAGAATAAGGCATCTTGAGGGCTGCGGAACCTGCCCTTGTTCACGCGCCGCGCCTCTCTACAATACCGACCATGCGCTTTGCCCAAACGTTCGATGTCATCGTCATCGGCGGCGGCCACGCCGGCACTGAAGCCGCCTTGGCGGCCGCCCGCATGGGTGCGCGCACGTTGCTTCTGACGCAGAGTATCGAAACGCTGGGGCAGATGAGCTGCAATCCCGCCGTGGGCGGCATCGGCAAGGGCCACCTGGTTCGGGAGATCGACGCGCTGGGCGGCGCCATGGGGCGCGCTACGGATCGGGCGGGGATTCAGTTTCGGACTCTGAACGGCAGCAAGGGACCCGCGGTGCGGGCCACCCGCGCTCAGGCCGATCGCCAGCTCTACAGGAAGGCCATCCGCTCGCTGCTCGAGACTGAGCCGCATCTGTCGATCTTTCAGCAGGAGGCGGCGGACCTTCTGCTAGTGGGCGACACGGTAACCGGCGTCGTGACGCTGACCGGCATCACTTTCCAGGCGCCGGTGGTGGTACTCACGGTGGGCACCTTTCTCGGTGGCCGGATCCACGTGGGACTCGACAACTACCAGGGCGGGCGGGCAGGGGACCCGCCGTCAAACCGACTGGCGAGCCGGCTGCGGGAGCTGCCGCTTCGGGTCGGCCGCCTGAAGACCGGCACGCCGCCGCGGCTGGACGGGCGGACGCTCGACTTCGCTGCCATGACTCGGCAGTCGAGCGATCACCCGCTGCCAGTGTTTTCGTTTCTGGGGCGAGTCGAAGAGCACCCCAAACAGATCGATTGTTTCATTACGCATACAAACGAGCGCACACATGAGATCATCCGGGGGGCTCTGGATCGGTCTCCGATGTTCACGGGCGTCATAGAGGGCGTCGGTCCGCGGTATTGTCCCTCGGTCGAGGACAAGATCTTTCGCTTCGCCGACAAGACCTCGCATCAGATCTTCGTGGAGCCCGAGGGCCTCGATACCCATGAGATCTATCCCAACGGCATCTCCACCAGCCTGCCGTTCGATGTGCAGTACGAGCTCGTTCGCAGCATCCCTGGATTCGAGCATGCGCACCTGACCAGGCCGGGCTACGCGATTGAGTACGACTACTTCGACCCGCGGGATCTCCGTCCTTCGCTCGAGACGCGAGCTCTTCATGGTCTCTTCTTCGCAGGCCAGATCAACGGCACCACCGGGTACGAAGAGGCGGCGGCGCAAGGCATCGTCGCCGGCATCAATGCGGTGCTGGCTTCCCGCCAGCTCGATGCCTGGGTGCCGAAGCGCAGCGAGGCTTATCTCGGCGTGCTCATCGACGACCTGGTGACCAGGGGGACCCGGGAGCCGTACCGCATGTTCACCAGCCGTGCCGAGTACCGCCTGCTGCTGCGCGAGGACAACGCCGATCTGCGCCTGACACCGCTCGGACGCGAGCTCGGCCTGGTGGACGATGAGCGCTGGCGGCTCTTCGAGGCGAAGCAGCGCCTGTCGGAGGAAGAGACCAGCCGGCTGCAAAGCGTGCGCATCCATCCCGATAAAGTGCCTGAGGAATGGGCGCAGCGGGTGCTCTCCGGCCCTCTGGGACGCGACGTGTCGGGGTTGGAGCTGCTTCGCCGGCCGGAAGTCAGCTACGAAGCCCTGCTCGACGTTGTAGGAAGTCCGGACTGGCTCAGCGACCCGCCCGATGACCGTGTCCCCGCGCAGGTACGCGTGCAGGTCGAGGCGCGCGCCAAGTACGCCGGGTACATCGAGCGGCAGCGCGAGGAGATCGACCGCCAGCGCCGCAACGAGGAGACGAAATTGCCGGACGACATCGACTACGAGCAGGTGGCGGGACTCTCGCACGAGGTGCGCGGCCGGCTGGCGGAGTATCGCCCGGCCACGGTCGGGCAGGCCGGGCGGGTGCCAGGGGTGACACCAGCCGCAGTCACGCTGCTGCTGGTCCACCTGAAAAAGCGCAGCCTCGCGGCGGAGCGCACGCGGGTCGCATGAGCGCTTTCCGCACACAACTTGCCGCGTGCTGGGAGCGCAGCGATTCGCTGGTCTGCGTCGGGCTCGATCCGGAGATCGAGCGCTTCCCGCCGCAAGTCGCCGCGCAGCCTTCGCCCATCTTTCAGTTCAACAAAGCCATCATCGACGCCACTGCGGACCTGGTCTGCGCCTACAAGCCGCAGTTCGCCCATTACGCGGCCTACGAGGCGGAGGATCAGCTCGAGCGCACCATCGACTACATCCACCGCGCCTACCCCGGCGTGCCGGTCATTCTCGATTCCAAGCGAGGCGACATCGGCAACACGGCGGAGCGGTACGCGATCGAAGCTTTCGAGCGCTACGGCGCCGACGCCGTCACCGTGAACCCCTACCTCGGCGGCGACTCGCTCGAGCCTTTCCTGCGGCGTGAAGACCGCGGCGTCATAGTGCTCTGTCGCACTTCCAACCCGGGGGCGCGTGATCTGCAGGATCTGGAGCTCGGCGCCGGCGGCCGGCGGCTCTACCACGTGGTGGCAGAGCTTGCTGCCACGCGCTGGAACACGCGCGGCAACTGCCTGTTGGTGGTCGGCGCCACCTATCCGCAGGAGCTGGCCGAGATCCGCCGGATCGTCGCTGACATGCCGCTGCTGGTGCCCGGCGTAGGCGCACAGGGGGGTGATGTCGCTCAGGTGGTGCGCAACGGACAGACCGCCGCCGGGACCGGTCTCATCGTCAGCTCCGCGCGGGGCATTCTCTATGCTTCCTCCGGAGAGGACTTCGCCGCCGCGGCCCGATCCGCGACCCTCTCGCTGCGGGATCAGATCAATGTCCACCGCCACCGGCCCTCGTAGTCAGGCACAGGGACGTGCCCGGCCGCCGCAGCTCGCTTGTTAATGCGCCGCGGCGCCCGCGCCCTCGTCTGCTCGTTGCTCGCGCTCGCCGCGCTCTGCGGCTGCTCGCGCTCGCACACCGGTAGCTCGGCGGGAGGTACGGCGAGCGGTCCGGCGACCCTCCTTCGCGGCCTCGGCGCGGAGCCTGACTCGCTCGACCCGCAGAAGGCCCGGGCGGATGAAGCGCAACGGGTGCTGAGGGACATCTGCGAGGGACTGACCACGCTCGACAAATCGGGCGGCGTGGCGCCTGGTATCGCCGAGAGATGGGAGGTCAGCCCCGACGGCAAGACCTACACCTTTCATCTGCGGCATGACGCCAGATGGTCGAACGGCCAACCCGTCGTGGCCGCCGACTTCGTGGGCGGTCTGCGCCGCCTGGTCGAGCCCGACACTGCCTCGCAATACGCCGAGGTCGTGGACGTAATCGTCAACACGAGCGATATCGTCGCAGGCCGCAAGCCTCCGGAGAGCCTCGGCGTCTCCGCTCCAGATCCTTACACCGTCGTTGTGAGCTTGAGCAACCCCGCGCCGTATCTGCCGGCGTTGCTGTCGCACCCAAGCACGTGCCCTGTGGAGCCGATCGCCCTCGTCAACGACAGGGACGCTTACGCTCGTCCTGGCAACCTGCCGTCGGACGGGCCATTCGTGCTGTCACAATGGGTTCACGGCTCATACATCTACCTCACCCGCAACCGCTACTACTGGAACAACGCCGCTACCCGCCTCGATGGGGTGAAGTACCTGATCACTACTGACGAGAACGCGGAGCTCACTCTCTATCGCGCGGATCAACTCGATGTCACCGACGTCATCCCCCGCGCTCAGTATGGATGGATCCGCGCGCATCTCGCCGATCAGCTCCATATCGCGCCGGAGCTGGGCGTGTACTTCTACGGCTTCAATCTGCGGCGCGCGCCATTCAACGGTGACGCAAGGTTGCGCCGCGCCCTCGCCATGGTGATCGACCGCGAGAAGCTGGCGCAGCTCGTGCTTCGCTCCGGTGAGTTGCCGGCCTACGGCTGGGTACCCCCGGGCGTTGCCGACTACGCGCCGCAGTCGCCGGCCTATCGGGCGCTACCCATGGCGCAGCGCCTCGCCGAGGCCCGCAGGCTCTACGCCGAAGCCGGCTACTCCGCCGCCAGGCCGCTGCGCTTCGAGCTGCGCTACAACACGGAAGAGATACACACCGAGCTCGCCATCGCCATCGCATCCATGTGGCAGCAGGCGCTCGGCGCGCAGGTGACCCTGAGAGCGGAGGAGTTCCGCTCACTGATGCAGGACATCGACAGCGGCGACGTGCAGATGTTTCGCTCCAGCTGGATCGGCGACTACAACGACGCCTACACCTTTGCCCAGTATTTCAAGAGCGACTTCGGCGTCAATCTCACTCACTATCACAACCCCGCGTACGACGACCTGCTCGAGCGTGCCGCTGTCGAGGTGGATCCTGCCAGGCGCCGCGGGTTCCTCCAGCAGGCGGAGCAGGTCATGCTGCAGGACCAGGCGGTGATCCCGATCTACTTCTACGTGAGTAAACACCTGGTCAAGCCGCGCGTTACGGGATGGTACAGTGACATCATGAATGTCACGTACAGCAAGGACCTCGGCCTGACGAAGTAAGGCTTGGCGCCGTCTCACTCCGGTTCCATAATGAGGTCCGGCCTGTCGGTCTCCGTTGCGAGTTTCGACATTATGGTCAAATTCAAGCGCCTCGCCCGCCATCGCCGGCTGGGAGCCGCTCTGCTCTCGGCGGCTCTGCTGCTCGCAGCCGCGCCATCCGATCTCCTTGCGCAGACTCCCGCCGCAGACCAGTCCCAGCCCGCCTCGAGCTACACGGCGCAGTCCCCGGAACAGCTGCAGCAGCTGGTGGCGCCGATCGCTCTGTATCCGGATTCGCTGGTGGCGGCGATTCTCCCGGCCGCCACCTTTCCCGAGCAGATCGTCGAAGCCGATCGCTGGCTTAAGGGGAATCAGGGCCTGGCAGCCGACGATCTCGCGCGGGTAGTGAACCAGCAGCCCTGGGATGCGAGCGTCAAGGCGCTCACGGCGTTTCCGGCCGTCCTTGGAAACATGGACCAGAACCTCTCCTGGACGTCCTCCCTGGGCGAGGCTTACTACAATCAGCCTCAGGACGTAATGGCCGCGGTCCAGGTGCTGCGCCGGAGCGCTGAGGCAGCCGGCACCCTGCAGGGCACGCCGGAAGAAGATGTCACCACCCAGGGTTCCGACGTCGACATCGAGCCGACGGACCCGGATGTCGTTTACGTTCCTGAGTATGATCCCTGGGCCGTATACGGCATTGCCATCGACGCCTGGCCGGGGTGGTATGACTACCCGGGCATTTGGTACGCCGGACCCTTCCTCTCGTTCGGGATAGGCAGTCCGATCGGTTTCTTCAGGGGCTATCCCTGGGGCTGGCACCATTGGCGGTGCGACTGGCGCGGTCACAACGTGCTCTTCGATCGCGCGCACTATGCGTCCCGCAGCTTCTCCTTCGTCAACCGCGGCAACTTCTACCGCGGTCCCGCCGCCCACGGTGAGTTTCATCTCGGTACCGCCGGCCGCTTCAGCGCCCCGCCGGATCGCTACAGCGGAAACTTCCGGGCGGCGCGGGGATATCCCGTTCCCCATAGCATGGGCGGCATGCGCTCCGGCGGCTTCAGCAGGTACGCCCGCGGCGGCGAGCCTGGAGCTTTCGCACCACGGGGGCACGCCAGCTTCGGCGGCGGGGGCTTCCGGGCTGGGGGGAGCTTCCGCGGCGGCGGGGGCTTTCGGGGCGGCGGCCGGAGCGGAGGCCACAGCGGCGGCCGCAGCCGCTGAGTGCGTCCGGCCGACTCACCGCCGGCGACCACGATGCGCCCGGGCGGCACCGCGCGCTGGCGGATGTCTGGCCGCCGGAGCGCCGCCCTCGCCGCGCCGCTGCTGCTGGCGTCGCACATGCTCCTTCCACGCCGCGGTGCGGTCGCGAACGAAGTCACTGAGATCTGACGCCGACGCAAAGGTCGGGGCCGGTACATCCTCCGGATAGTGTCCCTGCTGATTTCGGACAGGCAGTGCCGCCACCAGCGCGGCATGGATCCTGTCGAGTTTGGTCGGCTTGGACGAGTTGGGGTGGGCCACTGACGAGACGGGCGGCAGGACGCCGCTCAGCGGATCGTCCGTCCGCGGTTTGGCAAGGGTAACGACATCGCCCAGTGAGGCTGCGTTACGGTCGCGGTTCGTCAGGGGCTCCGTGCCCCAGCGCTGCGCGATCGTGCTCAGTACCGAAGTATGGTCGATGGGCCCGGAGCCCCGGAAAACCGTGCCGGCGGCGATCAGCGGCGAAACCAACACGGCCGGCACCCGCAATCCGAAGCGCGTGAAGTCGAATCCGTACTCGCCCACGGTTCCATCACCAGGCGGCGTCGCTTTGGCCGGCGGCGCGACGTGATCGTAATTGCCGCCGTGCTCGTCGTACGTGATGATGAGCAGGGTGGCATTCCAAGCCGCGGCGTTGCTGCGCAGCGCGACGTAGATGTCGTGCAGGAACTGCTCACCCTTGGCGACGTCGTAGTTGGGATGCTGGCTGTTGCCCGTCGCGTCCCAGCTCGGCTCCAGGAAGGTGTACGGCGGCAGGGTTCCGGCCGCGGCGCGCTGCTGGAAATCGCGGAAATGACCGAAATGGCTGTCGGCCGCGGCTTTCGTGTCAGGAAAGGTCTGCCGCGTCAGGGGATCACTGTTGTAGCCGTAGATCGCCCAGTCGAGGCCCTTGTCGGAAAGCCTGCCGAACACGGTCGGGCAGGTATATGTTTTCGGCGTATCGTCGAGATGACCCTGGGAAGTGCCTGCGGCCGCAAAGGCGCGGTTGGGCAGCGTCATCGTGGGCACGGATGCGAACCAGACGTCGCAGACGGCATAACCGCTCGCCAGCCCGCAGAGGATGGGGAGCAGCTCCGGCGTGTACATGCCCATGATCTGTGACGGCTGCGTGCCGGGCAGTGTGTCGCTGTAGTGCCTGGCGAGGTCGGAAGCGATCGCGGACTTGAAGTTCGTGACGAATCCCCGGTTGGTCGGCTTTGCTCCGGCCGCCGGGTCGTCCGTCGAGAAGAGCTGATAGTTGGTGTTCAGGAACCCCTCGCCCGGGTCGGCGCCCGGCATGAGGTAGGGGTTCGGATCGTCGGCCTGGATGGCATAGACAGCGACGCTGCGTCCGGTATCGTCGGGATTGGATTCCTTGCCGGTCAGGCCATCGAACGCCTGGCCGGCGGCTGACACGTTGCCGCGATCCGCGTACAGATAGCCGAGCATCTGGTCGAAGGAGCGGTTTTCCAGCATGACCTGCACGATGTGCTCGATCTTTCCAAGTTGGTTCGGCACGGTGGTCTCCTCATGTGATTCGCCGACTCAGATCTCGGCCACGGTGGAATGCCCGGCGCCCGGCGCGCCCGATCGCCCCCCGAACACCACCAGCAGAGGAATCACGGCCAGGGTGGCGATCATGAGGAGCTTGTAGTCATCGTTGTAGGCGATGACCTGGGCCTGCTGCGTGATCAGTGCATCGAGCGCCGCGCGGCCGGAGGCGGTGAGGGGATTCAGGGCGTGCGCCACGATCGGATTGCCGAATTGCCGGTTGACCGCAGTGACGTACTGCGCGATATCGGCGTGGTTCACCTGAGTGGTCCGCGTGAGGAGTGTGCCGACAATGGAGATGCCGATGCTCGAGCCGACGTTGCGCGCCAGGTTGTAGAAGCCGGCGCCTTCCGGCCGGACAGAGGGCGGAAGCGTCGATAGCGACACGACGCTGAGAGGCGTGAAGAGGAACCCCAGTCCGACGCCCTGAACCACGCCGACCCAGATGACGGTCCAGCTCGAGACATCCGGGGTCCATCCCGTCATGACGTAGAAAGACCACGCCGACAGTCCGAGTCCGAAGGCGAGCAGCAGCCGCGTGTCGGCACGCCCCATCAGCTTGCCGACGATCATCATGGCGCCCATCGTGCCGATGCCGCGCGGCCCCATGACGAAACCCGCCGTGATGACGGGGTAGTTCATCAGCTCCTGCAGGTAGGGTGGCTGCAGGGCGAGCGAGGCATAGAAGGTCAGGCCGACGATCGCAACGAAAATCACGCCGGCCGTGAAGTTGCGGTCGCGGAACAGCGCCGGCCTGAGGAACGGCTCGCGCGCGGTGAAGATGTGCACCAGGAAGATATAGAAAGCACCGCCCGCGAGGATGGCTTCGCCGACGATCTCCTTCGAGCCGAGCCAGTCGAGCTCCTGGCCGCGATCGAGCATCACCTGCATGGCGGCGATCGCAATGCTCAGGCTGACAAAGCCGGTCCAGTCGAGCCGTGCCTGGGTGCGGCGCCGCGGTGCGGGCAGGAACAGGGCCATGCCGATGAAGGTAACGACGCCGATCGGCAGGTTGATGTAGAACACCCACCGCCAGCTGTAGTCCTCGGTCAGCCAGCCGCCGAGCACGGGCCCGAGGATGGGCGCCGCCATGACCGCCATGCCCCAGGCCGCCATGGCGGAGCCGTGGCGCTCGGTCGGATTGATGTTGAGGAGAACGGTCTGTGACAGGGGCACCAGAGCGGCGCCGAACAGTCCCTGCAGCCAGCGGAAGATCACGATCTCGACGACAGATTGCGCCATGCCGCACAGCATGGAGGCAATGGTGAAGCCGACCACGGAGATGATGAACAGGCGTTTGAGGCCCATCCGGGCGGTGAGAAATCCGGTGAGCGGCGTCGCGATCGCAGCCGCCACGATGTAGGAGGTCAGAACCCAGTTGATCTGGTCCTGGCTCGCGGACAGGCTCCCCTGCATGTGCGGCAGCGCCACATTGGCGATTGTCGTGTCGAGCGACTGCATGAGGGTCGCGAGCATCACGCAGACCGTGATGGCGCCGCGATGCGGCGTAGTAGGGTGCAGTTCCTCGGCCACCGCCTCTTCCTGCTAGAGTATGGACCAGCCGTGTACGTGGCCGGTGTGAACGCTGACTTCGACGCTCATCCCGGCGCGCAGCGGCGGCAGATTCCGGTCGCTCGTGTCGACCGCGATGCGAACGGGAATTCGCTGCACGACCTTCACCCAGTTGCCGCTGGTGTTCTGCGCCGGCAGCAGCGCGAACTGCTGTGCGGCCGCCGGGCTGATGCTCTCTACGCTGCCATGCCACTTCTCGCCCGGATAAGTATCGACCTTCACCGTTACCGACTGTCCCGGGCGCACATATGTCAGCTCGGTTTCCTTCGGGTCCGCATGCACCCAGACGTGAGCGGTGTCCACCAGGTAGAACGCGGTGACGGACTCCGCAAGATAACGGCCCGGCTGGATGGAAGGCACGCTGGTCACGATGCCATCGAAGGACGCCCGGACGACGGTGTGGTCCAGTTGCCGGGCGGCCTCATTGCGAGCGGCCAGGGCGCTCAGATATTGCGGGTACTGCTCCACCGGCCCCGCGGGGTGCCCGTTCAGGCTGGCGTCCATGCCGGCGAGCTGCGCCTTGAGGGATGCCACCGTCTTCTGGGAGCTCTCGACGTTGCGATGCGCGGTGTCGTATCCCGTGCTCGAGACGATGTGCACGTGGGCAAGGTTCTGCGCGCGCCGGAACAACACCTGGCTGTAGCCCAGGTCGTACTGCGCCTGCGCGACCTTCGCCTGCATGTCCCGATAGCGCGCCTGCAAAGCCAGCAGGTTGTCGCGCACGCCGTCGAGCTCCGCATTGGCACGATCCAGCGCGTAGCGGTAATGACGAGGCCCCAGCGTGTATAGAATCTGACCGCGCGTGACGTGTTGGTTTTCCTTCACATATACCTGCGCGACGATCCCCGACACATCGGTCGAAACGCCGACCGTGTTGGCTTCCACATACGCATCGTCGGTCGATATGCTCGCGCCACCGGTGGCATAGACGATCCAGGCGATGATGAGCGCCAGCGGCAGCAGCAGAAACAACACGACACGCAATCGGCGACGCGTGGCCGACGGGGCCGCCTGCACCGGTGCAGGCGTGACGGACGGTGCGTGCACGACGGGGCCGGGCTGGGGCGCGACCGGCTCTGCCGGAGTCACACGTTCCTGGCCGAGCACCGCCGCCGCAGCCGGTCCGAGCTCGTTCTGCGCGAGCAGCGCGGCGAACTGCTGCTCGTCGATCACGTTCTTGCAGACCAACAGGCTGCAGGGGATGTGATCGCTGAGATAGGCCCCGCTCGGCCCCGACCACCAGCGCCCGATCGCCGTCTGGCGCCGATGCCCCACGACGACCAGGTCCGCTTTCACCTGCTCGGCGTACGCGCCGATCTCACGCGCCGGCTCACCGATCGAGAGCTTGCCCGTAGCCTTGAAGCCGAGGGCCGCGAGTCGCGCCATACCCTCCTGCAGCACGCGCTCGTAGTCCTCCTGTTGCTGCGCGACGCCTCCGCCTCCGACTCCCTCACCCAGCTTGGTGCCCGCCGCTTCCCGGATGACCGAGAGCACGAACACCTGCGCGCTGAAGCGCCGAGCCAGCAGCGCGCCTTCGCGCAGCGCCGTGCGCCCCTCGATGGAGCCGTCGTAGGCCAGGAGAATTCGCTGGTACACCGTAATGCCTTTTTCTTGGACCCGCGGGCGCGGATGAGGCTTGCCCGCGGGAGAAGTGCCAGGATAACCCGGTCACTTGCCGATGCAGAAGCCGCTGAAGATCCGGCCCAGCAGGTCCTCGCTGGTGAACTCCCCGGTGATCTCATTGAGGGCCTCCTGGGCCCCGCGCAGCTCCTCGGCGACCAGCTCACCGGCACGGCTCTCCCGCAGCTGCCGCTCCGCTTCAGCGACCTGCCGCCGGGCGCGGTCGAGCGCATCGAGATGCCGCTGCCGGGCGGAGACCGTACCGGCCTCCAGAGTCTGGTATCCCATGCAGATCTTCAGGTGCGCGCGCAGAGCGTCCAGCCCATCGCCGGTGAGGGCAGACAGTGCGACCCGCGGCGGTCCGGTCATGGTATCGGCGACCGGGATGCCCGTCGCCAGGTCGCATTTGTTGAGCACCAGCGTCACGGGAACGTCGACGGGCAATCGGCTTCTTTCCTCGCCGTAGGCGGTGCCGCCTGGGTCGGCCACGGCATCGATGACGAAGAGCACGCGGTCGGCGCGCCGCATTTCCGCGTGCGCCCGGCGGATCCCTTCGGCTTCGACGACGTCCGCATCCTCACGTAGGCCTGCCGTATCCAGGACGTGCAGAGGCATGCCATCGATATCGATCCGCTCACGGACGATATCGCGGGTGGTCCCTGGGATTGCCGTCACGATAGCCGCGTCGTAGCCGGCCAGCCGATTGAGCAGACTCGACTTGCCCGCATTGGGCCGGCCCGCGATCACCACCGTCATCCCCTCGCGCAGCAGCCGGCCCTGGCGCGCGCTCTGTTCGACCGCCTCGAAGTGGTCGTGCACCGTCTGGAAGCGCTCCTCGAGCGCCCGATCGGCCAGGAAGTCGATCTCTTCCTCGGGGAAGTCGATGGCCGCTTCGACGTAAGTGCGCAGGTCCACAACCGCGTCGGTGAGTCCGCGCACCATGGCAGAAAACTCTCCCTGTAGAGACCGCATCGCCGCTCGGGCCGCTTCGCGCGAGCCGGCGTCGATCAGGTCGGCGATCGCCTCCGCCTGGGTGAGATCCAGCTTGTTGTTGAGGAACGCACGTTGGGTGAACTCCCCGGGGAGCGCGCGCCGCGCGCCGAGCTCCGCGACCCGCGCCACCAGTGCCTCGAGCACCAGCGGCCCGCCGTGGCCGTGCAACTCGAGGACATGCTCGCCGGTATAGGAGTGCGGCCCGGGAAAAAAGAGCGCCAGGCCGGCATCGATCGGCTCCTGCGCGGCATCGAGAAAGCGCGCGAATCCCGCCCGGCGCGGCAGCGGAAGCTCGCCGAGCAGCACGGCGGCGATCTCCGGTACTCGCGGACCCGAAATACGTACGATCCCAATGCCGCCTCTTCCCGGCGGAGTCGCCGCCGCCACGATGGTATCGGTGCGGCTCATTCCCGTGAGGCTACCGCCGCTACGGCGCCGGTTGAAGAGCCGGCCGCCGCAACCTCCAACGACGCTGTCGCAGAGCGCTCAACCGTTCCGCCGATGGAGCACCACGCGTCCTATCCGGTTACGCGTGCTGGGAAGCAATGCGGGCACCCACCCGGCGATTGATGTTCCACTGCTGCGCCACCCCGAGAAGGGTGTTCGTCAGATAGTAGAGCACCAGGCCCGCGGGGAAGAACGCGAACATCGCCGACATGGCGATCGGCATGACCATCATGACCTTCGCCTGCGCGGGGTCCGCCACGGTAGGGTTGATCTTGTACTGCACGAACATGGCGATCGCCATGATGCCGGGCAGGATGAAGTAGGGATCGCGTGCCGAGAGGTCCTGGATCCAGAACGCGAACGGCGCCTGGCGCATCTCCGCGCTGTAGAGCAGCACCCAGTAGAAAGCGATGAACACCGGGAGCTGCACGACCATGGGCAGGCAGCCCGACACCGGGTTCACTTTCTCGCGCTTGTAGATCTCCATCATGGCGCGCCCGAGCTTCTCCTTGTCGTCCTTGTAGGTCTCCTGGATGTTCTTGATGCGCGGGCCCAGCACTTTCATCTTGGCGACGGAGCGGCCGCTAGCCTCCGAGAGCGGATAGAGCGCGAGCTTCAGCAGGAACGTCACCAGGACGATGGCGACGCCCCAATTGCCGGTGAGCGCGTGCACCTTGCTCAGCAGCCAGAAGAGCGGGCCTGCGACGATGGTGAGATAGCCATAGCCGACCACATACTTCAGGCTCGGCTCGATCTTCTCGAGCTGCGAGTGCAGCATCGGACCGACGAAGAGCGTCTGATGAATCATTGCCGTCGCGCCGGGGGACACGGTCTGCTGTGGGCCCACTGCCGCCACGAGGTACTCGGACCCGGACGCCTTGGAGGTGACGTGGTAGGGCACGCTCTTCGGCAGCACCACTGCGCTCACGAAATCGTTCTGGGTCGCGGCGATCCAGCCGTTGGTCACCGTCAGCGAGAAATTCTGGTTGTCGGCCTTGGAGGGATCGAGCCGCTCGTACTTGTTGCCGTCCCAGATGGCGGGCCCGTGATAGGCGTAGCTGTTGGGGTTGAAGTAACTGCTCTTGGTGCGCGGATCGTAACGGTAGACCTGCGCGTAGGGCCGCGCCTGCCACGGTGCCGAGCCCTGATTCCGGATGGTGTAATCGAGGCCGATGCCGTAGGAGCCTTTGGTGAAGACGAACGTCTTCGTCACCGTCACGCCGTCGCTGCTCCAGGAGAGTGGCACGCTGAGCTTTTGCGAGCCATCCATGTCATAACTCTGCCGCGGCGTCGTGAAGAGCGCGGTGTGATTCGGGTATGGAGAGTCTCCCGATCCCGTCAGCCCGCTCTGCAGCAGATACACCGTCTGCGGGCTGGCGTCGTTCTCGAGTTGCACACGAGGTGCCTGACCCTTGATTTCCGCATACTTGAGGAGGTGCACCTGCTCCAGTGTGCCGCCGCTGGTGCTGATGTCCATGTCATAAACGTCCGTGTGGACGTGGATGAGCGGTGCGTTTGCGGATGCCGCCGGCTCTGCGGCAGGGATGCCAGCTGCGGCCGCGGCAGGGGGCGGCGACGTCGGCGCGGCGGCCGCGGGAGGCGTACCGCTCGTCGTCGACTGCTCCGCCTGAGGAATGCTGTTGGCCAGCGAGCTCTGCTGTTTGGAGGGCGCGGTTTGACTCTGGGCCGCCGTCGCAGCGGCGGGAAGCGGCGGGTAATCGCGTTGCCAGGTCGTGTAGTTCATCCACAGGACCACTGCCAGCGCGATCCAGAGGTACAAGCGCGGATTGTTATTCATGAGGGTGGCGGTGAGAGATCGGGACGTCGCCGGCGGGCACCGGGTCGAGCCCGCCAGGATGCCAGGGATGGCAGCGCGCAATGCGCCGCATGCCGAGCCAGCCGCCGCGCAGCAGGCCGAACCGGCCGATGGCCTCGAGGGTGTAATGGGAGCACGAGGGATGGAACCGGCAGCAGGGGCCGAGGAAAGGGCTGATCGTCCACTGGTAACAGCGGATCAGGAAGATCACGAGAATGCGCAATGCCCGGCTCATTTGCGGTCGATCACCATCTGCCACAGCTCCGCCAGGCTCGCGCGCAGCTCCGCACCCGATGCCCCGCGAGCCTTCGGCCGTGCATTCACAACGATATCGACAGCCGGAAGAGCATGCTGGTGCAGCCGAAACGACTCCCTGACGATGCGGCGTAGGCGGTTGCGCTCCACGGCATTACCGGCCGTACGCACGGCAACTGCCATGCCGAGCCGCGCGCCGTGCTTGTCATTGCTACTTGCTGTCACCGCGAAGAATCCATTGCCGAAGCGCCGGCCGCGCGCATACGCGGCGTCGAACTCCGACTTGCGCCGCAGACGCTTGTGCGCCGGGAAAGTGAGCCGGTGCATAGTCTATGTGCTGAGAGCCCGCCGGTGTGCCGTTCCAGCAGATCTCCGCCGGCCGTGCTGCGCAGCGTACGGCCAGAAGTGGCAACCGGGAAAGTCGGAGCTTCTTCCCAGCCCTTATGGGATGAGCTTCCGCCGGCCCTTGGCGCGGCGACGGGCGAGCACCTTGCGGCCGTTCTGGGTCGCCATGCGTGCCCGGAACCCGTGCGTGCGCTTGCGGCGCACTTTGCTAGGCTGATAGGTACGCTTCATTCAGGGCGCTCCAGAGGATCCGTGGGGGTTCCAAAAAGGGGCGGCAAGGCTAAGCCGTTGAGCGCCAAGGTGTCAATATCTTTAGGCATTGCAAAACCTTCAGCGACGGCGCTCAAGGGTATAGACTCCGCTGCCCTTTCCCCCAAGAGCCGGGCAGATCGATGATGCTGTGCAACGCCCTCGCTACGGCGATTGTCAATCAGCCTGGGCCTTGAAGTGGTCGCGGAGGCAACGCACGTGGAAGCGTCGCTTTGGGCTCGATGCAAAAATGCGTTGGAGGCCGAGCTCCCGGAGCAGCAGTTCAATACCTGGGTGCGACCACTCCAGGCGCTCGAAGGCGCAGGCGCGCTCAAGCTGCTCGCGCCCAATCGTTTCGCGGTCGAGTGGATCACCGAGCATCTCCTGCCGCGCATCGGAGAGCTGCTGCGTGACGAGAGCACCGGCGATGCTCCCATCGTCACTGTGGAGGTCGGCTCGCGCAGCACGCCAAGGCGTGCCGCAGTCGCGCCAGCAGCCCCGCCGGGGGCAGCTTCGCCGCCGGTCCAACGGCCGCGACGCGCCGAGGGTCTGGTCGTCGGTGCGCGAATCAACGCGGATTCCACTTTCGGCACTTTCGTCGAGGGTAAGAGCAACCAGCTCGCCAAAGCCGCCTCCGTGCAGGTCGCGGAAAATCCCGGCCGCGCCTATAACCCGCTGTTCCTCTACGGTGGCGTAGGTCTCGGCAAGACTCACCTCATGCACGCCGTCGCCCACCACATCAAGGAGCGTGACGGCGAAGCGCGGATCGCCTACGTGCATTCGGAGCGTTTCGTCGGCGACATGGTGCGTGCGCTGCAGCACAACACCATGAACGAATTCAAGACCGCCTACCGCTCGCTCGATGCGCTGCTCATCGACGACATCCAGTTCTTTGCCGGCAAGGAGCGCTCGCAGGAAGAGTTCTTCCACACCTTCAACGAGCTGCTCGAGGGCCAGCATCAGGTCATCCTGAGCTGCGACCGCTACCCGAAGGAGGTCGCGGGCCTGGAAGAGCGCCTGAAATCGCGCTTCGGCTGGGGATTGACGGTCGCCATCGAGCCGCCGGAGCTCGAGACCTGTGTGGCCATTCTTATGTCAAAAGCGCAGTCCGCAGCGGCTCACCTGCCCGAGGAGGTCGCGTTCTTCATCGCGAAGCGCATCCGCTCCAACGTGCGCGAGCTCGAAGGCGCGCTGCGGCGTGTCATCGCCAACTCGCGCTTCACCGGCCACCCGATCACGTTGGACTTCACCCGCGAGGCGCTGAAGGATCTGCTGTCCCTGCAGGCGAAGCTCGTCACCATCGAGAACATCCAGAAGACCGTGGCTGATTACTACAAGGTTCGGATGGCGGATCTGCTTTCGAAGCGCCGCAGCCGCTCGGTCGCGCGGCCGAGGCAGGTTGCCATGGCGCTCGCGAAGGAGCTCACCAGCCACAGCCTGCCGGAGATCGGCGATGCTTTCGGCGGCCGCGACCACACCACGGTGCTGCATGCGTGCAAGCGCATCAAGGAGCTGCGTACCTCCGAGGTTCGCATGAGCGAGGACTACTCGAACCTGTTGAGAACCCTGACGGGTTGAGGGGGTAAGCCCTGTGGATTTTCTGTGAGCGACGAAGGGGATAAAGTTACGCACAGGGCGCCCACAGTCACCGCGCAGGTCGTGCCACAAAGCCGGGCACATCGCGGACGGGCCAAGCTGTTGATCCTGTGGAGCGCAGAACGTTGTTCCCGTTATCCCCAGGCCCAATAGCTACTACAATCTGGATTTAAGATTCCTAAGAAAGATTAGATCTATGAAGCTGACAGCGAAGCGCGAGGATCTTCTCGCTCCCCTGCAAAGCGTGATCGGCGTGGTCGAGCGGCGGCAGACCATGCCGGTGCTCGCGAATGTGCTCCTGTCGGCACGAGACAACCGACTGGCGATCACAGGCACGGATCTCGAGGTGGAGCTCGTTGCCGCGACGAAGGTGGGACTGGAGCAGCCCGGGGACATCACCGTCCCGGGACGCAAGCTCGTCGACATCTTTCGTGCGCTGCCGGATGGCGTGAGTGTCACGCTGAGTACGGAGGGCGAACGCGCAGTCGTACGCGCGGGCCGTAGCCGGTTCACCCTGGCGACTCTGCCGGCGGCGGAGTTTCCGGTGGTCGAGGAGATCAATGCCGCGCAGACCCTGTCGCTGCCGCAGGGGGAGTTCCGTCGGCTCATCGACAAGACGCATTTCTCGATGGCACAGCAGGATGTGCGCTATTACCTCAACGGCCTTTTGCTCGAGACGCAGGAAAGCGTATTGCGCGCCGTGGCGACGGATGGGCACCGGCTGGCACTCTGCGAGATAGCTCTTCCCTCACCTGGCAAGGCGGGACAGGTCATCGTGCCGCGGAAGGGTGTACTGGAGCTGCAGCGGATTCTGGGGACCGAAGGGAATGTGGAGCTGGCGATAGGCACCAATCACGTTCGCGCCCAGATCGGCGACATTCGCTTCACCTCGAAGCTAATTGACGGCAGATTCCCGGAGTACGGCCGGGTCATTCCCAGCAGCCCGGGCAAGCTGGTGCAGGCGGACAGAGAGCTCCTGCGGCAGTCGCTGCAGCGCACGGCGATTCTCTCGAACGAGAAATATCGGGGGATTCGGCTGGCGGTGCGGACTGACCTTTTGACCATCCAGGCGCACAATCCGGAGCAGGAAGAGGCGGAGGATCAGGTTGAGGTCGTGTACGCGGGAGATGAGGTCGAGATCGGGTTCAATGTCAACTATTTGCTGGATGCTTTGAGCGCGATCGAGGGAGATAAGGTTGAGATCGGGCTTACTGATTCGAACAGCAGCTGTTTGATCCATGCACCGGGGTTGACTCAAACTCGGTACGTGGTGATGCCTATGAGGCTCTGATTTCAGGGCAGGTCGGGAGCGGCAAAATGGTCCCGACTGGGCAGGGAGCGAGCTACGCAATGAACCCTGTCCAGAACGCCGCAAGTACGTCCATGTAGGCTCGCGGATCGCCGTCCTGGCGATCAGCGTCTGGCCAGGATTCATTGCGCATCTCGCTCCCTATAACAATCGGGGCAAAATCGCCGCTTCGAGCTTAAGAGTAAGAGCTGCTGCTCTGGCATGCACACGGCGGGGCCTCGCTTGCAAAGGGATCTGACGGGGCCTGTGGAGTCAGGGATGACGGAACGGAGCCTACAGGGATCAGTGAGCGCCCGGCAGGGCGCGCAACCGTACTTGCGGCGTCCCCGGCAGACCCTTTGCAAGTGAGACCCCGCGCGCCGAATGTCACAATGCTCCAATGATCCTCGGCGAGCTCACACTCCGCGATCTCCGCTGCATCGAGCAAGCCGAGCTGTCTCTGCATCCAGGCCACAATCTCATCTGGGGAGGAAACGGCTCGGGAAAGACCTCGCTGCTGGAGGGGATCTTCCTGCTCGGTCGGGGCCGCTCGTTTCGCACCCGGAATTCTGAGCGCCTGGTTAGACATGGCCAGGAGCGCCTGGTGGTCTTCGGGAGGACGGAGAGCTCGGGTCCCGAGTCAACCGGTTTCGTCCATGCCGTTGGTGTGGAAGTGGACCGCAAGGAAGGTACGAGGGCTCGCATCGACGCCGCACCCGTAGGGTCGCTGGCAGATCTCTCTCACGTGTTCCCAGTTCAGGTGATCGATCCGGAGATTCACAAGCTGATCGAGGAAGGAGGGAGGAGAAGACGGCGCTGGCTCGACTGGGCGGTGTTCCACGTGGAACCTCGGTTCGCCGACTGGTGGGTTCGGTATGGGAGGGCCGTTCGGCAGCGGAACGCGGCACTGCGGGAGCGGAGCGGAAGCGTCAGAGCGTGGGATGTGGAAGTAGCCGCCCAGGGCGAGCGAATCTCCGAGGCGCGCCGGAACGTGGTCGAGCAGATGCAGCCTTACTGGCGCGAGGTCGTCGCCGGGCTGGACTGTCCAGTGGGCGAGCTGCAGTACTTCCGCGGATGGGGGGCGCAGCATTCGCTTGCCGAGGCGCTCGAGGCCTCGCGGACACGGGATGAGCTGCGAGGGCTCACGCATTCCGGTCCGCATCGTGCCGACGTGCTCATCCGAGTAGGCGGCAGGCTCGCCCGGGAAGTACTTTCGAGAGGGCAGCAGAAACTGATGGCGGTGGCGCTTACTCTCGCCCAGTTGCGCCTGCTGAAGGGTATGTCCGGCACTACGCCGACCCTGCTTCTGGACGATCCCGCGGCGGAGCTCGATGCAGACCACTTGGGGTATTTTGTCCGCGAGATCGCGCCACTTGGGTGTCAGTTGGTGATTACCTCGCTGCACCCGGAAACACAGGCCTTCGGCACTGCCGATAGGGTGTTTCACGTGGAACAGGGGAGGGTAGGCCGGTATAATGTCCCATCCTGAAATCGGACCTGTGCATGGCTGAAGAAGACGTCTACGATTCCAGCAAAATCAAAGTACTAAAGGGCCTCGATGCGGTGCGCAAGCGCCCGGGGATGTACATCGGTGATACGGATGACGGCACCGGTCTGCATCACATGGTCTTCGAGGTCGTGGACAACGCCATCGATGAGGCGCTGGCCGGGTACTGCGACAAAATCGTAGTCACTATCCACGCGGACGAATCGGTTACCGTTTTCGATAACGGCCGGGGCATCCCGGTGGACATGCATCCAGAGGAGGGGCGCTCGGCGGCCGAGGTCATCATGACCGTGCTGCATGCGGGCGGGAAGTTCGACGACAGCTCCTACAAGGTCTCGGGCGGGCTCCACGGCGTCGGCGTATCGGTGGTCAACGCCCTTTCGGACTATCTGCTCCTGACCGTATATCGCGACGGGAAAGTACATCGCCAGGAATATCACCTCGGTGATCCCGTCGCGCCGCTGGCCGCCGTGGGGGATTCGTCCGAGCGCGGCACGGTGGTGCGCTTCAAGCCAAGCTCGCAGATCTTCACCAACATCCAGTTCAACTACGAGATCCTGGCCAAGCGGCTGCGCGAGCTGTCGTTTCTCAACTCGGGCGTGCGCATCGAGCTCGTGGACGAGCGCGAGAACAAGTCCGATGTCTTCCAGCACGAAGGCGGCCTCAAGGCCTTCGTGAAGTACCTCAACCGCACGCGCGTACCGGTTCATGAGGCGGTGTTCTGGTTCAAGACCCAGGAGGGATCCGTGTCGGTCGAAGTTGCCATGCAGTGGAACGACTCCTACCAGGAGAGCATGTTCTGCTACACCAACAACATCCCGCAGAAGGACGGCGGCACCCACCTGGCGGGATTTCGCAGCGCGCTCACCCGCACGCTCAACGACTACATCGAGAAGGAGTTGTCCGCAAAGAAGGACAAGTTGCCGACCACCGGTGACGATGCGCGTGAGGGGCTCACCGCGATCCTGTCGGTGAAGCTGCCCGATCCCAAGTTCTCCTCGCAGACCAAGGACAAGCTGGTGTCCTCCGAGGTCAAGGGTGTCGTGGAGGCGGTGGTCTCCGGAAAACTGCAGGAATTCTTGCTGGAGCATCCGCAGGAAGCCAAGTCCATCGTCGCCAAGATCATCGAGGCCGCCCGCGCCCGTGAAGCCGCGCGCCGCGCGCGCGAGATGACGCGCCGCAAGGGCGCGCTGGATGTCGCGGGACTGCCTGGGAAGCTGGCCGACTGTCAGGAAAAGGACCCGGCGCTCTCCGAGATCTTCATTGTCGAGGGCGACTCCGCCGGCGGCTCCGCCAAGCAGGGCCGCGACCGGCGAACACAAGCGATTCTGCCGCTCAAAGGCAAGATCCTGAACGTGGAGAAGGCGCGCTTCGACAAGATGCTTTCGTCCGTGGAAGTCGGCACGCTGATCACCGCGTTGGGTTGCGGCATCGGCAAGGACGACTTCGATCTTACTAAGCTACGCTACCACCGCGTCGTCCTGCTGACCGATGCTGATGTCGATGGTAGCCACATTCGGACGCTGCTTCTGACGTTCTTTTATCGTCAGCTTCCGGAACTCATTGCACACGGGCATATCTACATCGCGCAGCCGCCGCTCTTCAAAGTGAAGCGCGGCAAGCAGGAGTTGTATGTCAGGGATGAGCCGGAGCTCGATGCAGCTCTGCTGAATACGGCGCTCGAGAGCGCCGCGCTGCACGTCAACGCCTCGGCACCGCCGCTCCAGGGTCCCGGTCTGGAGGCACTGTCGCGCAAATACATGGAAGTACAGGCCATCATCAAGCGCTGGTCGCGCCGCTACGACGCCCGGCTGCTCGAGCAGCTGATTTACATGCCGGAGGTCAAGCCGACCGATTTCGACCGGCTCGACTGGCTGCGAGGCTGGGCTCAGGAGCTCAACCAGCGGCTCAATTCACTCGACGATGCGACGCGAGCCTACCGCGTGGAGCTGCACGCCGCATCCGGTGAGCATGCGGCGCGCATCATGGTCCACAAGACCGAGCACGGCACCGCCAGTCACAAATTTCTGCCGCGTGAGTTCTTCGACTCCGCCGAATACCAGCGCATTGCCGACCTTGCGCGCACGCTCGCGGGTCTCATCGGCGAAGGCGCCTTCGTCAGCCGCAGTGACGACCGCCAGGACGTCGGCTCGTTCAAGGAAGCCATGAAGTGGCTCTTCGACCAGGCACGCAAGGGGCAGACGATCCAGCGCTACAAAGGCCTGGGTGAGATGAACCCGGAGCAGCTCTGGGATACCACTATCAATCCCCAGACCCGCCGCCTGCTGCAAGTGAAGATCGAGGACGCAGTCGCGGCCGACGATATCTTCACCACCCTGATGGGCGATCAGGTCGAGCCCCGCCGCGAGTTCATCGAGAAGAACGCGTTGTCGGTGACGAACCTGGACGTCTGATCGAACTCGCCAGGACGGCTCCATTGATCCGTATTTGCGACATTACCTGCGCTGCGAGGCGCGATTGACTCGAAAAATGCGGGACAGACGGACCTCGTCAGGCCAGGAGTTTATCCGGCGTAATGGGTAGAGCGCGTATGCGCTTGCCCGTGGCGTGATAGACCGCGTTTGCGATCGCTGCCGCGGCGCCGACGATTCCGATCTCCCCGATGCCGCGCGAGC
>DATAXF010000161.1:0-11101 GCA_036273095.1 Steroidobacteraceae bacterium
CGAAGCGCGGATGAAGCCGGTGAAGAGCGGGTGGCCGTCGCGCGGCGTCGAGGTGAACTCCGGGTGGAACTGCGTCGCCACGAACCAGGGATGGCTGGGAATCTCGATGACTTCCACCAGCCCGTCGCGCGAGAAACCCGAGAAGCGCATGCCCGCCGTGCGGTAGCGGTCGAGGAAGTTGTTGTTGAACTCGTAGCGGTGGCGGTGGCGCTCGAAGATCACGTCCTTGCCGTAGATCTCCCTGGCACGGGTGCCGGCTCCGAGCAGGATCTCCTGGGCCCCGAGGCGCATCGTGCCGCCCTTGGCGGAAGCCTCGTCGCGGGTCTGCGTGCCTTGGGTCTGGTCCTGCCACTCGCTGATGAGCGCGATCACCGGATGCGGCGTCGCGCGGTTGAACTCGGTGCTGTTGGCGCCCGTGAGGCCGAGCGCGTGGCGGCCGAACTCCACGATAGCCACCTGCATTCCGAGGCAGATGCCGAGATAAGGGATCCCATGCTCGCGCGCGTAGCGCACCGCCTGGATCTTGCCTTCGATGCCACGCTCACCGAAGCCGCCCGGCACCAGAATGGCATCCATGCCCTTCAAGGCGTGGGTGCCGTGCTGCTCGACGTCGGTCGACTCTATGTAGTGGATGTTGACGCGAGTGCGCGACTTCAGCCCGCCGTGCATCAGCGCCTCGTGCAGCGACAAGTAGGAATCGCGGATCTGTACGTACTTGCCAACCATGGCGACGTCGACCTGACCGTCGGGATTGGCTTTGGCGCTCACCACGTGGCGCCATTCCGTGAGATCGGTCTGCGGCACCTGCAGTCGCAGCTTGTCGACGACGATCTCATCGAGCGCCTGCTCGTGCAGCAGCATCGGAATCTGGTAGATGTCGTCAGCGTCGATCGCGGAGATGACTGCCCGCTCCTCGACATTGGTAAACAGGGCGATCTTGCGGCGCTGCTCCTCGGGCAGCGGATGCTTGCAGCGGCAGAGCAGCACATCCGGCTGGATGCCGATGCCGCGCAGCTCCTTGACCGAGTGTTGGGTCGGCTTGGTCTTGATCTCGCCGGAGCCGCCCACGATCGGCACCAGCGTGAGGTGCATGTAGACACAATTGCTGCGCCCAAGCTCGACCCCGAGCTGGCGTATCGCCTCGAGGAAGGGAAGCGACTCGATGTCGCCCACCGTGCCGCCGATCTCGACCATGCAGACGTCGGCGCCCTCGGCACCGAGGTGAATGCTGCGCTTGATCTCGTCGGTGATATGCGGGATCACCTGCACGGTGGCGCCCAGATAGTCGCCGCGGCGCTCCTTGGCGATCACCCGCTCGTAGATGCGGCCGGTGGTGAAATTGCTGTTGCGCCCGGGGCTGGTGCGCACGAAGCGCTCGTAGTGGCCGAGGTCGAGATCGGTCTCGGTGCCATCATGGGTGACGAACACCTCCCCATGCTGGAAGGGACTCATGGTCCCCGGATCCACGTTGATGTAGGGATCGAGCTTGACCATTGCGACCTTGAGGCCCCGGGCCTCGAGGATCGCGCCAAGGGAGGCGGCGGCGATACCCTTGCCCAATGAGGACACTACGCCACCGGTGACGAATACGAATCGCGCCATAATTAAATCAGGGGTGTCCCGTCGTGAGGGGTGCTGCCTGCAGCGCCCGTGAATGAGAGCTTGGACGACGGGAGAGCAGGATATCACACAGGCTTGCGCCAGACGAGCCGGCCGCGATGCCGCGCCTCGGGCGGCGCCCGCACCGACTCGTCGATCCACAGATCCGCCGCCGCGATCAGCGCACCGTCCGCGAGAATCAGGGGCAGCCGCGCCCGCACCGCGAGTGGTACATGAGCTTCCTGCAGCAAGCTCTTGAGTGCGCGACGCGGGCCGCCGCGCCGTACGCGCAGCCGCTCGCCGCCCCGCCGCCAGGCGATGCCGAGCCGCGGCGGCAGCGCATCGAGGTCTATGGGACCGTGCCGCTCGGGCGTCAGCTCCAGGACGCCACCGTCCGGCAGCGCAAAGGTGCCAGACTCCCGCCATTCCCACGCGAGTTGCGCCGCCGGCGGCCCGGAATCCAACATCGGCGCGCGCTCCGCGAGCGACAGCAGTTCCGCGTGGCGCATGACGATGACCCGCCGGGCGGACGCGCTCTCCCGGGTCGCCGCCTCGACCCACTCGACCTGCGGATGCGCATCGGCGCGCGCATCGATCAGCGGGCCCGCGATCTCCTCCAGCCGCCGCGCATCGGGCAGAGTGCGCCCGGCGCTCGCGATCCACAGCCGCAGCACATTGCGCCGCCGGTCGGGCGCCAGCGATCTCAGTGCCTTCACGGAGAGTGACGCGCCATCGCTCGCGCGCTCGATATCGGTCCGTGCCAGCGTGGCGAGCAGCCTCTGCGCCTCGGCGGCGTGACGTGCGGAGCGTGACACGGCAGCGCCGACCCCGGGCCAGCGCTCGCGCACCGCAGGCAGCACCCGCCGCCGCAGGTAGTTGCGGTCGAAGCGCTCATCGAGGTTCGTGTCGTCCTCGACCCAGGTGAGCTCGCGAGCGCGCACCCAGGCGTCGAGCTGCAGGCGCGAGCAGGCGAGCAGCGGACGCGCCAGCGTTCCGGGGCCGAGCGGCGCAACCGCCGGCATGGCGGCGAGCCCTGGCAGACCGCAACCGCGAAAGAGCTGCAGCAGCACCGTCTCGAGCTGATCGTCCTGCGTGTGCGCCGTGAGCAGGGTTTCACCGCTGCGCAACTGCTCCGCGAAGCATCGGTAGCGTGCGACCCGCGCGGCCTCTTCCAACGAGGTGCCGCGCGCGCGCGCGACGGTCACAGACAGCACTCGCAGCGGAACGCCGAGCCGGCGCGCGAGCTTGCGGCAATGCGCGCTCCAGCGCTTTGCATTGGGGTGGAGGCCGTGATTGATGTGTAAGGCGCGTAAGCGCAAGCCTTCGCAACGCGCCTCCGCAAGTGCAGCAAGCAGTGCGGTGGAATCCAGTCCACCACTCAAGGCAACGCAGATCGCGACGTCGGGGAATCCGGGCAGCAGGTCTATGAGACGCTCCCGGAGCCAGTCCGGTCCGAACTCGCCCCTACTCCTTCTCTTCGCTCTCACTGAACACCCCGAAGGAGGCGATCCGGCGCGCGCGCGCGGCGCGTAGCTCATCGCGCGGAATCGACTCGAGCGCTTCGAGGTACTTCACCAGCGCAGCCTTGAGACTCGCCGACACCGCAGTCGGATCGCGGTGCGCGCCGCCGAGCGGCTCCTCGATCACCTCGTCCACCAGCTCCAGCTTCAACAGGCGATCGGCGGTCAGGTTGAGCGCCTCGGCGGCGGCTTCCTTCTTGTCCTGGCTCTTCCACAGGATCGATGCGCACCCCTCGGGCGAGATGACCGAGTAAGTGCTGTACTGCAACATGAGGAGGCGGTCGCAGACCCCGATCGCGAGGGCGCCTCCGGACCCGCCCTCGCCCGTCACTATCGTCACGATCGGCACGCTGAGCACCGACATCTCGAAAAGGTTGCGCGCGATCGCCTCGCTCTGGCCACGCTCCTCGGCGCCAACACCGGGGTAAGCGCCCTGCGTGTCGATCAGTGTGACCAGCGGCAGTCCGAAGCGCTCGGCGAGGCGCATCAGCCGCAGCGCCTTGCGGTACCCCTCGGGCTTCGGCATGCCGTAGTTGCGCCGCACCCGCTCCTTGGTGTCGCGACCCTTCTGATGGCCGATGATCATGACGGGCCGGCCGTCGATGCGGCCGAGACCGCCGACGATCGCCTGGTCGTCAGCGAACATCCGGTCGCCGTGCAGCTCGCAGAACTCCGTGCAGATCGCAGCGACGTAATCCAGTGTGTAGGGACGGCGGGGATGGCGGGCGAGCTGGGTGATCTGCCAGGGCGTGAGGTTCGCGAAAATGCTCATCGTCAGCTGCCGGCTCTTCGCCTGCAGGCGCGAGATCTCCTCCTGGATGTTGACCTCGGAGTCGGACGTGACGTGTCGCAGCTCCTCGATCTTGGCTTCGAGCTCGGCAATGGGCTGTTCGAAATCCAGGAACGCAACGGCCATGCAGTCTTACCGCAACTTTCTCACGCTGCGCGTGAGGTTAAGGGGGGATCGCCCCGGGCGCAAGCAGTACAGGTGCCGCTGCCAGCGGCGCGTATTTGACGTCCACGGAGCCGTGACCCAGCAACTCCTCGAGACCCTCCCGCAGCTCACTCGCGGCGCGCACGGCCCACTCCGGTCCCAGCTTGAGGACGCCGCGGGCGGCTGAGCCGGAAAATTCGATGGTGACGGCGCAGGGACCGGGCCGGAACGCGGCGAGGAGCGCCGCCAGGCGCGCCTGCAGCAGCGCCGTATCGGGCCGATCCTGCGGCCACGTGAGATCGATGCGGCGCGCCTGTTGCTCGCCGGTTTTGCGCAAATCGATGATGCGCTTGGCGGTGAGCCGCCAGCCGTCGCTGAAATCGTCGAAACGCAGCAAGCCCTCCACCAGCACCAACGCGTCCTTGGCGATGACATCGCGGTACTTCTGGTAAGCGTCCTCGAAGAGTGACACCTCGAGTCGCCCCGTGCCGTCGTCCAGCGTCACGATGAACCGGGTGCCGCGCTTCTTGACCTCATCGACCAGCCCGCCCACCGTCACCGCCTTGCCGCCGCCGAAGCGCATCGGCTCGGCCCCCGGCATCGGCCTCTCACTCATCAGGTCCGCGATCCAATGCGAGGCAACGCAGGCGAGCAGCCCGGCGTAGCTTTTCGCCGGATGCCCGGTGAGATACAGGCCGAGCGTCTCGCGCTCGCCGGCGAGGCGTACCGCCTCAGTCCACTCCCGCAGAACAGGCCCGTCCACTCGTGATGCAGGCGACGAAGGCTGCGCGGCGGGCGCGGAGCCGAGCCCGAAAAGGTCGTTCTGCCCCGCTTCATGGGCCTTGGAGTTCTGATCGCCGAGCTGCATTGCCGACGGCAGGCGGTGCATGAGGGTCGCGCGGTTCGGTCCCAGCGCATCGAGGCTGCCGGAACGCAGCAGCGCCTCCAGCACGCGCCGATTGATCTTCTGCAGATCGAGCCGCCGGCAGAGATCCTCCAGGCTCGTGAAGAGCCCGCGGGCCTCGCGCTCGCCGATGAGAGCTTCCACTGCGCCCTGCCCCACACCGCGTACAGCGCCCAGCCCGTAGCGGATGGCGTTGTCGCCTTCGACGGTGAACTCGTAAAGCGAGGTGTTGACGTCCGGCGGACGCACCTCGAGTTTCATGGCGCCGCACTCGTGGATCAGCGTCACGACCTTGTCGGTGTGATCCATGTCGGCGGACAGCATGGCCGCCATGAAAGCCGCGGCAAAATGCGCCTTGAGGTAGGCGGTCTGGTAGGAGAGCAGCGCGTAGGCGGCGGCATGGCTCTTGTTGAAACCGTAACCGGCGAACTTCTCCATCTGGTCGAAGATCGCATTGGCGATCCTGTCCCCGATACCGCGCGCGGCGGCGCCGGAGACGAAGACGCCGCGCTGCTTCGCCATCTCCTCGGGTTTTTTCTTGCCCATCGCGCGCCGCAGCAGGTCGGCGCCGCCCAGGGTGTACCCGGCCAGGCGCTGGGCGATCTGCATCACCTGCTCCTGGTAGACGAACACACCGTAAGTCACGCCGAGCACCTGCTCCATGTCCGGATGCAGGTACTCCGGCTTCTTGCCGTGCTTGCAGGCGACGTATTCCGGGATCAGCTCCATCGGTCCCGGGCGGTACAGCGCGCCCAGGGCGATGAGGTCCTCGAAGCGGTCGGGCTTCGCGTCCTTGAGCATCCGCTGCATGCCCCCGGACTCGAACTGGAAGACTGCGACCGTCTGCGCCCGCTTGAATACCTTTTCGTAGGTGAAGGCGTCATCAAGAGGAATCCGGGTGATGTCGAGCGCGCTCTCGCCGGCCTGCGCGCGGCGCGCGTTGATTGCCTTGACGGTCCAGTCGATCACAGTGAGGGTGCGCAGGCCCAGAAAGTCGAACTTCACCAGGCCGGCCGCCTCGACGTCGTCCTTGTCGAACTGGGTGACGAGGCTCCCTCCTGACTCATCGCAATAAAGCGGCGCGAAATCCGTCAACACGGACGGCGCGATCACCACGCCGCCGGCGTGCATGCCGGCGTTGCGTGTCAGTCCTTCCAGTGAACGGGCGAGATCGATGAGGTTGTGAACCTCCTCCTCGGCGCCATAGAGGCGCTTGAGCTCCGGCTCCTTCTCCAGCGCGTCTTCGAGGGTGATGCCGAGCTCGAAAGGAATGAGCTTGGCGATCTTGTCGACGAAGCCATAGGTCATGCCGAGCACCCGGCCGACGTCGCGCACCACGGCTTTGGCCGCCATGGTGCCGTAGGTGATGATCTGCGAGACACGCTCGCGGCCGTAGCGGCCGGCAACGTAATCGATCACCCGGTCTCGGCCCTCCATGCAGAAATCGACATCGAAGTCGGGCATGGAGACGCGCTCGGGATTCAGGAAGCGCTCGAAGAGCAGATCGTAGCGCAGGGGCTCGAGGTCGGTGATGCGCAAACTGTAGGCGACCAGGGAGCCGGCGCCCGAGCCGCGGCCCGGGCCCACGGGAATGCCGTTCTCCTTGGCCCAGCGGATGAAGTCCGCGACGATGAGGAAATAGCCGGCGAAGCCCATCTGACAGATGACATTGAGCTCGTCCTGCAGGCGCTTCCTGTAGACCGCGGTGTCCGCCATGTTGAGCTCTGCCAGGCGCTTCTCGAGTCCTGCCCCGGCTTCCTTGCGGAGGAACTCCTCGGTGTTCATGCCGCCGGGAACCGGATAAGGCGGCAGGCGCATCTGCCCGAGCTTGAGGGCGAGGCTGGCGCGGCGGGCTATCTCCACCGAGTTGGCCAGCGCTTCGGGGATGTCGGCAAAGAGGCGCGCCATCTCTTCGGGCGAGCGCAGGTATTGCTGAGCCGTGTAGCGGCGCACGCGGTTGGCATCGGCAAGGAGGGCGCCATCGTGGATGCAGACGCGGGCTTCGTGCGACTCGAAGTCGCTCGGTTTGAGGAAGCGCACGTCGTTGGTGGCCACTACGGGCACGCCCCGGCGGCCGGCAAGGTTGACGGCGGCGGCGATGTAGCTCTCTTCATCGGCGCGGCCGAGGCGCTGCAGCTCGATGTAATAGCGCTCGGGAAGCAGCGCGAGCCAGCGATCGAGGGCGCGGGCGGCCTCATCCTCGCGGCCGTTGACCAGCGCGCGCCCGACATCGCCCTCGGTCGCGCAGGAGAGCGCGATGAGCCCATCGAGCGTCTCGGAAGTCAGCCAGTCACGCTCGATCAGGGGTACGCCCCGCTGCTGGCCTTCCAGATAGGCGCGGCTGACGAGGCGCGTGGCGTTGTGGTAGCCGGTCTGGTTCTGGCAGATGAGGGTGATGCGAGTGGGCTGTTG
This sequence comes from Steroidobacteraceae bacterium, assembly GCA_036273095.1. Classification (GTDB taxonomy): domain Bacteria; phylum Pseudomonadota; class Gammaproteobacteria; order Steroidobacterales; family Steroidobacteraceae; genus 13-2-20CM-66-19. The sequence goes on from DATAXF010000161.1 coordinate 7,370, forward strand.
GCGCTCTCCGGACTCGCGCACGAGCAGGTCGACGCCGATGATGGGCTTGACGCCGCGATCGAGCGCGGCGCGGTAAAACTTGACCATCGCAAACAGGTTGCACTGGTCCGTGGCGGCGACCGCGGGCATGCCGGCGGCGGCGACCGCCTCGATGAGCTCCGGCACGCGCACGACGCTGTCGATCAGCGAGTACTCGGTGTGCAGGCGAAGGTGTACGAATCCGGCGGCCATGTCAGGACTCCGTGTCGGTGCCGGTGAGGGCCAGCTCGCGCTGCGGCTCGGGGAGCGCTCCCAGCGCCACTCTCACCGGACTGAAGGAGCGGCGATGCTGCGGCGAAGGCTCGCGCGTCCGCAGCGCCTCGAGGTGCGCCGGAGTGCCGTAGCCCTTGTGGGTGGCGAGCTCGAAGCCGGGATAGCAGGGATCGAGCGCCTCCATCATGGCGTCGCGGCAGGTTTTTGCAAGAATGGAAGCAGCGCTGATCGCGGCGACGCGCGCGTCGCCCTCGATGATCGCCTCCACCGTGCAGCCCAGCTGCAGATCGGCCAGAGGCGGAAGCTGGTTGCCGTCGACCTTGACGTGTGTTGGGCAAACGGGCAGGCGCAGGAGGGCGCGGCGCATCGCGAGGAACGTGGCGCCGAGAATATTCAGCTCGTCGATCTCGTCGCGGTCGGCCCACGCGACCGCCCAGGCCAGGGCGCGGGTGCGGATGATCGGTGCGAGACGTGCACGCTCCTGGGGGCTGAGGACTTTGGAGTCAGCCAGTCCTTCGATGCGCCGGTTGGGGTGCAGGATGACCGCGGCGGCGACCACTGGCCCCGCGAGCGGGCCGCGGCCCGCCTCATCGACACCGGCGACACGCCGCAGCGCGCCCGCCGGACGCGGACCGGCGGGCCACAAATCGGCCTGAGCGGCGCGCCGTGGCTTACGGAGCGTGCGCATGCGTCGACTCACGGCCGGGCTTCCTGCGCGTGCGGTGTGCTCAACAGCGCGAGGATCGCCTCGGCCGCGCGCGCCGCCGCACCGCCGCGAAGCGTTTCGTGGAGCTTGCGGAATTCCTCATCGAGCTGCCGCAGATACGCCGGATCGGAAAGCCGGCCGAGGAGCGCCTCGCCGAGCGCGGCACCACTCACCTGCTCCTGCAGCAACTCGGGCACGAGTGCCCGTCCGAGGAGCAGATTCGGTTGCGAGAAGTACGGCACCTTGACCAGTCGCAGTATTCGCAGCAGGAACGCGGTCAGCGCGCCGAAACGATACGCTACAACCATCGGACGGCGCGACAGCAGCGTCTCAAGTGTAGCGGTTCCCGAGGCGACGATGGCCGCATCAGACGCCGCGAGCGCCTGCTGAGCGCGCCCCTCGAGCAACAAAATCTTCGGTGCGGCAGGGACTTCCGCCTGCTTGCTCTCGAAAACCTCACGAGCGCGCGCCGTCGCCATCGGCGCGATGAACTCGAGGTCCGGCCGACGCTCGGCAAGCCACGCGGCGGCACGCAGAAAGTCCGTCCCCAACCGCTCGACTTCCGCGAGGCGGCTGCCCGGCAAGAGCGCGATGACGGTGGCGGAAGTCTCGAGACCGAGCGCCGCGCGCGCACCTTCGCGGTCGACCTGCAGCGGAATCTGATCGGCAAGTGGATGACCGACGAAGACCGCCCGCACGCCTTGGCTCGAATAGAAAGCAGTCTCGAAGGGCAGCAGGCAAAGCACCAGATCGCAGGCGCGGCTGATGTCCCGGACCCGCCCCTGCCGCCAGGCCCAAACCTGCGGGCTCACGTACTGGACGGTCTTGAGGCCCCTCGCGTGCAAGCGCTTTGCGAGGCCGAGATTGAACTCCGGCGCATCGACGCCTACGAACACATCGGGACTGGAGGCGAGAAACCGGGCGGCCAGGGAGGCCCGCAGGCGCAGCAGCCGCGGCAGATGACGCACCACTTCCGCCAGGCCCATTACCGCGAGCTCCTCCGCGCCCGCCCACGCCTCGCAGCCGGCGGCGATCATCTTCGGGCCCGCGACCCCGAAGCATTGGAGATCGGGTGCGCGCTCGCGCAGCGCGGTAATCAGCGCTGCGCCGAGTTGATCTCCCGATGATTCACCCGCGACGATGCCGACGCGCAGCGGCGCCGTCCGCGTCATCTTATGATGCTGCGTGTGGAGCTGCGGATGAAGTCGACGAACAGCCGCAGCGCGGGCTGCTCCCTGGCGGATGGCTCGAGCCGCGCGAGGGCCTCGCTGAGCTTCAGATCGGAGCGATACACGAGGCGGTAGGCCTCGCGGACGGAGCGCACCTGCTCCTCCGTGAATCCGCGTCGCTTCAGGCCCTCCGAGTTGACCATGTGCGGTGCACTGGGATTACCGGCAACCATGACGTAGGGAGGAACGTCGCGAGTGACGATGGCACCGCCTGCCAGAAATGCGTGTGCGCCTATCTTGCAATGCTGATGCACCGCCGACAAACCGCCGAGAATGACCCAGTCGCCGATTTCGACGTGACCGGCGAGCGAGGCGCAATTTGCAAACACCGTGTTGCTTCCTACCAGACAGTCGTGCGCGACGTGCGAGTAGGCCATGAAGAGATTGTCATCGCCGATGCGGGTGACGGCCTTGTCGTGGATCGTGCCGCGATTCATCGTGCAGCTCTCACGGAAGACGTTGCGGTCGCCGATCTCCAGCCGCGTGGGCTCGCCCGCGTACTTCTTGTCCTGTGGCGCATCTCCGAGCGAGGCGAACTGATAGATCTGATTGTCGGCACCGATGGTCGTCTGGCCGGTGATGACGACGTGAGGTCCGACCACGGTGCCCGGACCTATGCGCACGCCGGGGCCGATCACGCTGAAAGGACCCACGGCGACGTCCGCCGCAAGCTCCGCTTGCGGCGAGACGATGGCATGGCTGTCGATCACTTCGCGGTCTCCGGCGCCACCATGATCTCCGCGTGAGCCACCTCGTTATCGCCGATCAGAGCGACGGTGGAGAAGCGCCAGATGCCCTTCAGATAGCGCTCCACCTGGGCGGTGAGCACGAGCTGGTCGCCCGGCTCGACCGGCTTTCTGAAGCGCGCCTTGTCGATGCCCACGAAGTAGAAGCGGGTCTCCGCGGTTGGGACCACATTGGCGCTGAGAAAGGTGAGGATGCCCGCCGTCTGCGCCAGCGCCTCGATGATCATCACGCCGGGCATGACCGGCCGTCCGGGGAAATGTCCGGGGAAGAACGGCTCGTTGTAGGTGACGTTCTTCAGCGCCCGGATGTTCCGGCCGCTGTGCCACTCGAGCACGCGGTCGACCAGCAGGAAGGGATAGCGGTGCGGCAGGTACCGCAGGATGCCTTGTATATCGAGTTGCGTGGATTCAGTCATCATCCTCTTCCAGATCGGGGCCGCGGGGGGTGTGGCGCTCCAGCGCCCTGAGCCGTGTGGCGAGCGAGTCGATGCGCTTGAAGCGCGCGACCAGCCGGCGCCAGACATGGGCCTCTTCGAGCGGAATGCCCCCGGAGTATACGCCGGGGCGCGGAATCGAATGGCTGACCATGGTGCAGCCGGTGATGATCACGTCGTCGCTGATCGTGAGGTGTCCGCCGATGCCCACCTCTCCGCCTATCATGCAGCGGCGGCCAATGCTCGTGCTTCCTGAGATTCCGACCAAGGCCGCCAGGGCACTGTGGGCGCCAACCCGTACGTTGTGCGCGATCATGATCAGGTTGTCGAGCTTCGCACCCTCCTCGATGACCGTGTCGTCGATG
>DATAXF010000162.1:0-9161 GCA_036273095.1 Steroidobacteraceae bacterium
CGCCCGCAAGCTCGCCCAGACCTTCGAGTCCTTCGCCGACGTCAGGATCGCTGATCGCTCGCTCGTCTGGAACACCGATCTCGTCGAGACGATGGAGCTCGAGAACCTGCTCCTGCAGGCGACAGCCACCATGCAGTCTGCGGGCAACCGCACCGAGAGCCGCGGCGCCCATGCCCGCGAGGACTTCCCGCAGCGCGACGACCAGCATTGGCTCAAGCACTCCCTGGTCTGGGTCGAGGGACCCGGACGCGCGCGCTTCGACTATCGGCCGGTGCATCTCAACACCCTGACCGATGAAGTCCAGACGATTCCGCCGAAGGCGCGCACCTACTGACGCTCAAGGGTTCCGATGGCCGAATTTCGACTTCCAGCCAACTCCCGCATCCGCAAGGGGAACGTTCACCGGGCAGCCGCCGGCGCGCGCAAGGTCCGCAGCTTGCGCATCTACCGCTTCGACCCGACCTCGGGTGAGACCCCGAGGGTGGACACCTTCGAGCTCGACCTGACCGGATGCGGACCGATGGTGCTCGATGCCCTGATCCAGATCAAAGGCAGCATCGACTCCTCGCTCACCTTCCGCCGCTCCTGCCGCGAGGGCATCTGCGGCTCCTGCGCGATGAACATCGACGGCATGAACCGCCTCGCCTGCACCACCGCGATGGAGGACCTGGGCAGCGGAGACATCCGCATCTATCCCCTGCCGCACATGCCGGTGGTGAAGGACCTGGTGCCGGATCTGACGAACTTCTACGCCCAGTACGCCTCGGTGAAGCCGTGGCTGGTGACGCACACGCCGCCGCCTCCCGACCGCGAGCGGCTGCAGTCCAAGGAGGAGCAGGAGAAGATCGACCGCCCCGCGGCCTGTATTCTCTGCGCCTGCTGCTCGACCGCCTGCCCGAGCTACTGGTGGAACAGCGACCGGTTCCTCGGGCCCGCGGCGCTGCTCGCCGCCTACCGCTGGATCATCGACAGCCGGGACGAGGCGACCGGAGAGCGGCTGGATGAGCTCGAGGATCCCTTCCGGCTCTATCGCTGCCATACCATCATGAATTGCACCGACGTATGCCCGAAGGACCTGAATCCCGCCAAGGCCATTGCCGAGATCAAGCGGATGCTGGTCGAGCGGACATAATGGACCCCGAGGCCCGGGCGCTCCTCTGGCGCTGCCGGCGGGGAATGAAGGAGCTCGACGTGCTCCTGGAGCGCTACGCGGCCGCGGCCCTGCCGCAGGCCGGCGCCGCCGAGCGCCGGCTGCTCGCCCGGCTCCTGGACTACCCCGATCCTGAGCTCGCAGGGTACTTCCTGGGAGGTGAGGCGCCGCCGGAGCCCGAAATGGCGGCGCTCGTGACGCGCATCACGACTTCGTGCATGATCCAAAGCCCTTGAGACCATGGCCGACGGAACAGGCGGCAAGGTCCCTGAACTTTCAAATTGTTTCAGGGTCTATCAGGTCGCGGTGCAGCGACCTTACCCTGGGAGGAGAAGGCGCCCATGAGCGCCGATGCAAGTGATCTCAGCCTGGTTCGTCGCGTGCAGCGCGGCGACAAGGGGGCATTCGATGCGCTGGTGCTCAAGTACCAGCACAAACTCGTCAAGCTGGTCATGCGTTATGTCCGCAACCCGGCCGAGGCCGAGGATATCGCCCAGGAGGCCTTCATCAAGGCCTACCGCGCGCTGCCGCAATTTCGCGGCGACAGCGCCTTTTACACCTGGCTCTACCGCATCGCGATCAACACCGCGAAGAATGCCGTGGTCTCCAGGGACCGCAACCCCGTCGAATACGATCTCGACCGCAGCAACACCGACGAGTCTTACGATATGCAAGGCCGAATGAAGGATTCCGAGACCCCCGAAGGACTCGTGCTGACGGATGAGATCCGTTCCACCGTCAATGCCGCAATCGACTCCCTGCCTGACGATCTGCGCACAGCCATCGTACTGCGCGAGCTCGAGGGCCTCTCCTACGAGGAGATCGCCGCGGCCATGGCATGTCCGGTGGGCACGGTCCGCTCGCGCATCTTCCGGGCGCGCGAGGCAATCGACCGGCGCCTGCGCGAAGTCTTCGAAGGCGGTCTCGGCCGCGCCGAGGAGTTGGGATGAACGAGGAGCTCGACAGCCAGCTTTCAGCCATGTTCGACAACGAGCTGCCGGCCGCCGAATGCGAGCTGCTGGCGCGCCGGCTGTCTCGCGATCCGGACCTCAAGGCCCGCTGGGGGCGGTACGCAGTCATGGGCGCCGTCATCCGCGCGGAGCGGGGCGTTACGCTGGATGGCAGCGTAGCGGGGCGCGTGAGCGCCGCCATCTGGAGTGAGCCCGCGCTGACCGCCGATGGGGCACGATCGGGCGGTAAGGTTCAAAACCGCTGGTGGCAACCGCTTGCGGGCGCCGGGCTCGCGGCCGGCGTGGCCGCCGTCTCCATTTTCTGGCTGCGCTCCCAGGCTGTGAGCGGCCATTCTCCAGTGGCGGTGACTACGGTCGCTGCCAACTCGCTTCTCGGAGCGCCTGTCGCGCAGCCGGCTCTGCAGCGCGTGAGCGCTACGACGTCAGATAGCTTCGTCGTGCCGCCGACGCCGCAACAGCCCACCATGGTCGTCCCCGCCACGGAGCTGGCCGATTACGTGGTGGCCCACAGCGCCTTCTCGTGGCCCGTCAGCCGCGGCAATCTCCTCTCGGCGCTGATGGTGAGTGAACCGGGAACCTCCAGCACGCCCCCGGGGTCGGATCAGCCAGCCCCAGGCGTGCATGGCAATGCGATCCAGAATCCGAAATAGCGAGCGTATCGGCTGGCTGGCGCTTGCGCTGGCCGTTGCCGGCGTCGCGTACGCCGACGAGCCGGCCAGGTGGCTGCAGCGCATGAATCACGCGCTCACCACACTCAACTACGATGGCACCTTCGCCCACTGGGAGGGCGGCAAGGTGGAGATGCTGCGCATTCTCCATCGCGTCGAGGACGGCACCGTCTCCGAGCGGCTGGTGTCCCTCGACGGCTCCGGCCGGGAGTTCATCCGTACCGGCTCCAGCCTCACCTGTTATCTTCCCGACAAGCACGTCGTGCTGGTGGAGCATACGCCGGCCAAGGTCTCGCTCCTCAGCGGCTTTCCGGCGATCAACAGCCAGACCGCACGTTTCTATGACATCAAGGAAGTGGCGCGCATGCGCTTCAATCAGCGCGGTACGCATCTCATCACGGTGATGCCGCGGGATCAGTACAGGTACGGCTATCGCCTGTGGATCGACGATTCGACGGCGATGCCGTTGAAGACGCAGCTCTGTGACGCCCGTGGAAATGTCATAGAGCAGCTCGTGTTCGCGAATCTCAGGATCCGCTCCCACATCCCTGACTCCGCTTTCCGCAGCGGCATTTCCACCACGGGCTTCCAGTGGCTGCGCAACGACTCACCGCCGCTCAAGGAGACGGTGAGCCAAAGGACCACGGTTTGGAGCGCAGACCGCCTGCCGCCGGGTTTTCACATGACTGTGCGAGCGGCGCAGATCATGCCTGGCTCGCCGGGCCCCGTGGACCACCTCGTATTCACGGACGGACTGGCTTCCGTGTCGGTATTCGTCGAGACGACACACATCGAGCTGACCCCAGGCCGGGGGCCGGTCATGGAATCGGCGCGTGTCGGCTCGTCGTATGCCTTCTCCACCGTGGTGGATGGCCACAAGGTGACCGCGGTGGGCGAAGTGCCGGCGCAGACCGTGCGCTTCATCGCGGATTCCGTGAAGGCGGAGAAGACTTCTGAGTCCCTACCGCCGCCCCCCGTAATGGCGCCGCCCCTGCGGGGAGGGCCCTTCGCACACTCGCCGCCGCGCTGAAAGGCGAGTCATTCTCACGGTAGTCCATCGGCGCGACTGCCATCTGTGTGAGCAGATGGTTGCGGAGCTGCAGGCGCTCGGGCGGACGATGCAGCTGCCGCCCATCGAAGTGGTGGACGTGGACGGGGACCCCATTCTCAAGCGCCGCCACGATCTCGATGTCCCCGTACTGCTCCTCGACGGTACCGTGGTCTGCCGCCACCGGCTGGATACCGGGGAACTGAAGCGCCTGCTGCGCAAGGGCTGACTGCTATAATCGGGGCGGCCGCTGGTCATCTGGCGCGGCAGCAACGCGACAGACCCCGATTCATGCGGCTCATACGTAATTTTTCCATTATCGCTCACGTCGATCACGGCAAGTCGACCCTCGCCGACCGCTTCATCCAGCTCTGCGGCGGCCTCCAGGATCGCGAGATGCAGGCGCAGGTGCTCGACTCGATGGACCTCGAGCGCGAGCGCGGCATCACCATCAAGGCTCAGAGCGTGACGCTCTACTACCAGGCGCGCGACGGCGAGCGTTATCAGCTCAACATGATCGACACGCCGGGGCACGTGGACTTCTCGTACGAGGTCTCGCGCTCGCTCGCGGCCTGCGACGGCGCGCTGCTGGTCGTCGATGCCTCCCAGGGAGTCGAGGCGCAGAGCGTCGCCAACTGCTATACGGCGCTCGAGCAGGGAATCGAGGTCCTGCCGGTCATCAACAAGATCGATCTGCCCTCGGCCGATCCGGAGCGGGTGAAGCGCGAGATCGAGGAGATCATCGGCATCGAGGCCGACGATGCCGTGGCGGTGAGCGCCAAGACCGGCGAGGGCGTGCCGGATCTGCTCGAGACACTCATCCGGCGCATTCCGGCGCCGAAGGGCGATGGTGAGGCGCCGCTGCAGGCGCTCATCATCGATTCCTGGTTCGACAACTATGTCGGCGTGGTCTCCCTCGTGCGGGTGGTCAATGGAAGCCTCAAGACCGGCGAGAAGATCCGCGTCGTGTCGACCGGACGCAGTCACACCGTCGACCGCCTCGGCCGCTTCACGCCGAAGCCGATCGTGGAGAAGATGCTGGCGCCCGGCGATGTAGGCTTCATCGTCGCCGGCATCAAGGAGATCGACGGTGCGCCTGTGGGCGATACCATCACGCTCGAGAGCCGGCCGGCCGCGGCGCCGCTCCCCGGCTTCCGGCAGATCAAGCCGCGCGTGTTCGCGGGCCTCTTTCCGGTCGACTCCGAGGATTACGAGAGCTTTCGCGATGCGCTCGCGAAGTTGAAGCTCAACGACTCGGCGCTCCATTACGAGCCGGAGGTCTCCAGTGCGCTCGGGTTCGGCTTCCGCTGCGGGTTTCTCGGCCTGCTCCACATGGACATCGTGCAGGAGCGCCTGGAGCGGGAATACGAGCTCAACCTGGTGACGAGCGCGCCGACGGTGGTGTATGAAGTCGCGCGCACCAACGGTGTAGCGGAATACGTCGACAATCCGGCGAAACTTCCGCCCTCCAACGAGATCGAGGAGATCCGCGAGCCCATCATCGTCGCGAACATCCTCGTGCCGCCCGATCACGTCGGGGCGGTGCTGAAGCTCTGCAACGACAAGCGCGGTACGCAGAAAAAAATGCTCTACCTGGGCAGTCAGGTGTCGCTGCAGTACGAGCTGCCGCTCGCGGAAGTGGTGCTCGACTTCTTCGACCGCCTGAAATCGGTCAGCCGCGGCTACGCCTCCTTCGACTACGAGTTCTCGCATTTCGAGGCGGCGCCGCTCGTCAAGCTCGACATCCTCATCAACGCCGAGCGGGTCGATGCGCTCTCGATCATCGTGCACCGGGAGAACGCGTATCAGCGGGGTCGGGAGCTCGTAGAGAAGATGCACGAGCTGATCCCGCGGCAGATGTTCGAGGTCGCCGTGCAGGCGGCGATCGGCAGCGCGATCATCTCCCGCGCCACGGTGAAGGCGCTGCGCAAGAACGTGCTGGCCAAATGCTACGGCGGCGATGTCAGCCGCAAGCGCAAACTCCTAGAGAAGCAGAAAGAAGGCAAGAAGCGTATGAAACAGGTGGGCCGGGTCGAGATTCCGCAGGAGGCGTTCCTCGCCGTCCTGAAGATCGGCCGCGAGTAGGGCGCCGGCGCGATGCCTCCTCTCGTCATGCAGATCATCGTGGCCCTCTCCTGGCTTGCGCTGCCGGTCGGGCTCGTGTGCATCCTCGATGACTGGTTCCTGCGGCCCCGGCGGCAGATCGCCGCGGCGCCGGAGCCGGTGGCCGATTCGCCGCTGATGTCGTTCTGCTACCTGGCGCTGCCGATCCTGGTCGGCGCGGCGGTGGTGCGGCTCCTGGTCTCCGAGCAGCTCGATTTCAGCGCCGTGCTGGTCGCGATATCGGCGGTGACCGGGGTCATCTGGGTCGTGGATGCCTGCGTGCTGCAGCGGTGGCGACGGGCGGCGGCCAAGTCGGCCGGCAAGGACCCGGCGCTCGTCCCGGAGCCCGGCACGGTGGATTACGCGCGCAGCTTCTTTCCGGTTGCCGTGGCGGTGCTGCTGCTGCGCGCCTTCGTGTTCGAGCCCTTCCGGATCCCATCCGACTCCATGATGCCGACGCTGCTCGACGGGGATTTCATCGTCGTCACCAAGTTCTCCTACGGCCTCAGGCTCCCGGTCACCAACACCAAGATCCTGGACACGGGCAGCCCAAAAAGGGGGGATGTGGTGGTATTTCGCTATCCGCTCATCCCTTCTGAGAACTACATCAAGCGCACGGTCGGCGTGCCGGGCGATCATGTGACCGTGCGCGACGACCGGCCCATCATCAATGACCGGGTTATCCCGTTCACGGTCACGGGAAACTACAGCGACGGCTGCTACATCAACATGCAGCTCGCCGTCGAGCGCCTGGGTGCCCACACTCATCAGGCGCTTCTCTGCCCCGTGCCGCTCGAGGTCACCAATTACTCCCTGCCGGGCTGCCCGCGCAGCGACGCGCGCGGCTACACCTGCGGCGGTACGCCTCCGCCGGGCGCCGAGCCGCTCATCGAGCCGGAGGTGGTGACGAAGGTGGTGCCGGCCGACCAGTACCTGATGATGGGCGACAATCGCGACAACAGCGACGACGGGCGTGTCTGGGGATTCACGCCGGATGCGAATCTGGTCGGCAAAGCGACCTACATATGGTTCAATTGGGATCCGGAGCACTCCGGCGGCCCGGTGTGGAGCCGGATCGGCAAGAAGATACAGTAGCGGGGGTTCGGCAATGCGTGCGCGTCAACGTGGCGTGACGGCGATCGGGTGGCTGATACTGCTCATCCCGTTCGCCATCATCATCTATGCCGGCATCCGCCTGACGCCGGTGTATCTCAATTACATGTCGGTCGCGCGCTCGCTGAACGAGCTGACGACCGAATATGCGGGCGGCGGTGCGACGCCGGACACCATCCGCTCGTCCCTGCAGAAGCGCTTCGATGTAGAGGGCATAGACTATCCGGCCACCAAGGACATCAACATCACCCGCGTTGGCCAGGGCGGCTGGACGGTCGAGGCTGCCTATTACGACCAGGCGCCGCTTTTTGCCCACATCACGCTGCAGATTCAGTTCGACAAGACGGTCACCCTGCACGGCGGCGGTGGCTAACGGGCCTGACTGGCCGCTCGGCTGGGTACGCGCCGAGCTCGGCTACGAGCCGCGCGATGCCGGTCTCTTCCGCGCTGCCTTCACGCATCGCAGCGCCCCCGGCCCCAACAACGAGCGGCTGGAATTTCTCGGCGATGCGGTGCTCAACCTGGTCGTGGCGCACCATCTCTATGCGGCCTTCCCCGCGGCCAGCGAGGGGGATCTCAGCCGGCTGCGGGCACGGCTCGTGAGCTCCGAGCCGCTGGCCGAGGTGGCCGCATCGCTCAAGCTGGGGGAAGCGCTGCAGCTCGGCTCGGGCGAGCTCAAAACGGGCGGCTTTCGCCGCCAGTCCATTCTGGCGGATGCGCTGGAAGCGGTATGCGGGGCGCTGTATATCGACGGCGGACTCGCAGTGGCCGAGGGGGTGATCGCCCGGCTCTTCGAGCCACGGATCGAGGCGCTTCCGGCGCCGGATGAGCTCAAGGACGCCAAGACGCGTCTGCAGGAATATCTGCAGTCCCGGGGGATCACGCTGCCCCGGTACAAAGTGGAGCATGTCGAGGGGGAGCCCCATGCGCAGACCTTCCAGGTGACCTGCGAGGTGCCGGTGCTCAGGCTTTCGGCCGCGGGCCGCGGCTCGAGCCGCCGGCGCGCCGAGCAGGAGGCCGCTGAGCGCATACTGTCGGCCGTGGACAACGCGAAAGACCCGAAGTGACTCAGCCTGCCGCCGATTTTCGCTGCGGCTTCGCGGCGCTCGTGGGACGCCCGAACGTCGGCAAGTCGACCTTGCTCAATGCACTCGTTGGGCAGAAGTTGAGCATCGTCACGCCTCGGCCGCAGACGACGCGTCATCGGATCATCGGACTGGTGCAGATGCCGAACGCGCAGATCGCATTCGTCGACACGCCGGGACTCCACAGTCAGGCGAAGCGCGCGCTCAACAAAGCGATGAACCGCACGGCGGCGGCGGCGCTCGAGGATTCCGACCTCGTGGTGTTCGTGGTGGAGGCGCTCGTCTGGAATGCGGAAGACGAGCTCGTGCTGAACCGCATCGCGCGCTCCGGCAGGCCGGTGTTGGTTGCGGTCAACAAGGTGGATCGCGCCAGGCCGCGCGAGCGGCTGTTGCCCTATCTCGCAGAGCTCGACAGCCGTCACGGATTCCTGGCGCTGGTGCCGATCTCGGCGCTCAAAGACAAGAATCTCGATGACCTGCGCAATGCGATCGCGGCGCATCTGCCGGTCTCGGCGCCGCTCTTTCCCGACGGTGAGCTCACGGACCGCGGCATTCAGTTTCGCATCGCGGAGATGATTCGGGAGAAGCTGACCCTGGAGCTCAATCAGGAGGTTCCGTACGGGATCGCGGTGGAGGTGGAGAAGCTGGCCGAAGAGGACGGACAGCTCATGGTGGATGCGGCCATCTGGGTGGATCGCGATGGCCAGAAGCCGATCGTCATCGGGGCGAAGGGGGAGCGGTTGAAGCGGGTCGGTACCTCGGCGCGGCTGGCGCTGAACGGCCTGCTCGGGAAGAGGCTGCACATCAACCTCTGGGTGAAGGTGCGGGAGAACTGGGCGGACAATGCCCGCGCGCTGCGGGAGTTGGGGCTGGAATAGAAAGATGACGGCGCATCCCCGCCGCATTCTGCTGGCGCCGGGGTACATCCTGCACCATCGGCCTTACCGGGATACCAGCCGGATTCTCGAGGTGCTGCTGCGCGACCACGGGCGCCTGACGCTGTTTGCGCGTGGGGTGCGGGGG
>DATAXF010000163.1:0-6545 GCA_036273095.1 Steroidobacteraceae bacterium
CCGCCGGCGCGCAATGCGTGCGCGGTCTCGAGCGCGATTTCCTCCACCATCAGCTCGCCGTCGGTCTCGATTGCATCGCTCGGACCGCATTGCGCCGCCCAGGCGGCAACTTCCTCGTCGAAGGCGCGCGCAAAGAAATCGAGCCGGGAGCGCTCGAGCGACAGGCCGGCCGCCATGGCGTGGCCGCCGAATCTGCCGATGAGCTGCGGATGGCGGGCGTCGAGATTGGCGAGCACGTCACGGATGTGAATGCCGGGCATGGAGCGCGCCGAGCCGCGCAGCTGCCCCTCGCCGGCGACCGCAAAGGCGATCACGGGTCGCCGGATACGGTCCTTGACGCGGCTCGCCACCAGCCCGACGACGCCCTGGTGCCAGCTCTCATCGAAGAGACAGACGCCGCTTCGCTGCAGGGCCCGTGGGCCCGGATCACGCAGCTGCCGCACCGCCGCCAGAGCCTCCGTCTGCATGCGTGCCTCGATCGCGCGCCGCTCATGGTTTAGCTCATCGAGACGCGCGGCCAGCGCGGCCGCGGCCACGATGTCGTCGGCGAGCAGGCACTGGATTCCCACGGTCATGTCATCCAGGCGTCCGGCCGCATTGAGCCGTGGCGCGACGCCGAACGCGAGATCGGCGGCGATGAGGCGCTCGAGAGATCTTCCCGCAATGTCGAGTAGCGCGCGGATACCCGCGGCGCAGCGGCCGGCGCGGATGCGCTTCAATCCCTGCGAGACGAGCACCCGGTTGTTGGCATCCAGCGGCACGAGATCGGCGACCGTGCCCAGGGCGACGAGGTCGAGGAATTCCGCCGCGCCGGGCGCTCCCTGCGGCGTCAGCAGCTCCTGATCGAGCCGGCGCTTCAGCGCCGCCATCACATAGAAAGCCACCCCCACGCCTGCGAGCGAGCGGCTCTTGAAGAGACTGCCCGTCAGGTTGGGATTGACGATGACATTGGCCGACGGAAGGTCGGTACCCGGCAGATGATGGTCCGTAACCAGGACGTCGATGCCGAGAGCGCGCGCCCGCGCCACTCCGGCAGCACTCGAAGTCCCGTTATCCACCGTGATGATGAGTGAGGGCGCGCGACCCGACGCCAGCTCGACGATCTCCGGCGTGAGGCCGTAGCCGAACGCGAACCTGTTGGGCACGAGGAAGTCGACCGCGGCGAAACCCCACGCCCGCAACGCCCTGACGACGAGCGCCGTGCTGGTGGCACCGTCGGCATCGAAGTCGCCGATCACCAGCACGCGGCCCCTGACCCGATGCTCGAGCAACAGGTCCACCGCGGCAGCGATGCTCTCCAGCGTGCCCACGGGTAACAGGCGCTCGAGCGAGAGATCGAGGTCGTCGGGCGTGCGCACGCCGCGACCGAGATAAATGCGGCGGAGCACTGGATGGAGTCCGGCGCCGGTGAGTACCGACGCACTTTCCGCGGAGGCCGCACGCCGCACGACGCGCAGATTCATGCCAAGGCCTCCAGGCCCTTGCGGGCTGGACGCATGCGTCGCCACAGGCGCCAACGGTGAGCCGGCCGCAGGCTGAGGCAGCGATCGTTCGCCAGCAGCACGAGACGATCGAGCTTGCCGCGAAGCAGAGCGGTCAGCGACGGCGATATCAACCGGCGGTCGATCTCCGCCACCGCCTCCGCCAGACGCCAGGAAGCATTCGCATGCAGCAATTCGGCAATCTCCATCATGCCCAGCGCGCGCTGCGCGCGAGTGTCACCGATCACCGCAGTCCAGTCTACCGGCATCGACCGGGCCGCTCCTCCGGCGAGCCGCCACAGGCCCCGGATGTATGGGTCCGCCCCGAACGCCGCGTCCATGATCTCTCGTGGAGCCTCCGCCGGTCGCGAGACGGCAGGTGCGCCGCCGCCCCAGAGCCACAGAGTTGCAACCGTCAGCTCGCCGCGCCGGGCACGCTCGCCGTTGACAGGATGATCGTGCAGCCACATCTCGATTTCCGCGCTCAGCCGCCGCAGCGCATGAGTCCCGCCGCCCATTGGAAGCGCCTCGGCCACCGAAGTCAGGAGCAGCCGCGCGGGCTCGATGGTAGCCGCCGTCGATGAGACCTCAGGCCCGGTGAGCAGGAGCTCGCCACCGTCGAGGGGGCGCAGGTCGAATCCCGAGCCGCGAAAGGTGCCGCGGAAACTCGCCGCGAGCTCCGCCAGCTCGGCTTGCGGCAGTTGCAGGACACTGCGCCTGTCGAAATGCACGCTGGTGAGGCCCGCGATCAGATGCACGGGTGTCGCCAACCACACGGCGCCATCCTTCGGCGCATGCTCGAGCGCGGCTGCCGCCACACTGGCGGGCGCCGCATCGGCGTACTGCTGCAACCCGAGCCAGCGGGAGGTCCATGCGCGCCAGCCCTCGCGCAGCGCCGCCTGGTCACCGAAGCGCGCGAGATACTCGATTCCCGGAGCGCTCGCGTCCGCGGCCAGCTCCGGCTCCAGGTAAAGATCCCGAATGACGATGACGATCTCGCGCACGGGCGCTATCGTAGCGCCTCATGAAGTTCACTTTGGAAAACAGCTCGCGGGTGAATCTCGTGCGCGCCTACTCGCGGGCGGAGCTGCGGATAGGCGAGGAGCTGGTGCGCTCGAGCTGCATCGTGTCCGCGGACCGGTTGATCACCGACTGGCCGCCGGCGCGTTTCGATGCTCTGAGGCCCGAGCACTTACAAGCGATTTTTGAGCTCGAGCCTGAAGTCGTGCTGCTCGGCACCGGCGAGCGGCAACGCTTCCCGCCGGCGGACGTCCGGGCGCCGTTCGCCGAGCGTCGTGTCGGGCTGGAAGTGATGGACCTGGGCGCGGCCTGCCGGACTTACAACATCCTGGTGCAGGAAGAGCGGCACGCGGTGGCGGTGTTGTTCCTGGATTAGAAGAGAGCAAACTCTTCCGGCGGCAGAGCCGCCGGAAGAAGACACAGGGGGAGGGGCATCAACCAACCGACCCATCATCCGGAGCTGACAGACTGCGAACGATGGACTGCTTTTCTTCTTGTGGGCCGCTGTTGTTGCTTTTCTTTCGACATCCCCTCCTCCCTGTGCCCTCTTCCGGAGGCTCTGCAACCTGTCTGCACTAAGCGACAGAGGACGCAATGTTAAACAGGTACCCGCCGGCTTAGCAACTGTAGAATTGAGTCCTGTTATATTTCAGTTGCTTAGAGAGTTAATCTCATATCGAGTCTCGGATCAGCCCGTGCCGCCGAGCAGAGGGACGAAGGCCACTGGCCCCAAAGACTCCCGATCGATGCGCTGCTCCCGGCGGGTGAAACGCACCAGCTCCTGCTCCCCCTCGGGGCCCACAGGGACCAGCAGCCGGCCGCCGACCTCAAGCTGCTTGAGCAGTGCCTCCGGAACGACCAGCGGCGCCGCGGCCACGAGAATGCCGTCGAACGGAGCCTGAGTCTTCCAGCCGGCGCTGCCGTCGCCGTGCCGGAACCTGACATTGCGCACTCCGAGCTCCTTCAGGCGCTCCTTGGCACGCTCGAGCAGTGGCGCGATGCGCTCGATGGTGTTGATGCGATCGACCAGCGGCGCGAGCACGGCGGTCTGGTAGCCGCACCCGGTGCCGACCTCGAGCACCTTCCGCACGGCGCCACCCTGGAGCAGCGCCTCGGTCATGCGCGCGACGATGTAGGGTTGCGAGATCGTCTGCCCGAACCCGATCGGGAGCGCGGTATCCTCGTAGGCGCGGCTGCCGAGCGCCTCGTCGACGAAGATATGCCGCGGCACGTTGCGAATGCGATCGAGCACGGCGGGACTCGTGATGCCCTGCTCGCGCAGGCGTTGCACCAGCCGGTCGCGCGTTCGCGCGGAGGTCATACCAATGCCGGCAAACCGCAGGTCAGGCATGGATATCTTTCAGCCAGTTCTTCAGGGCGGGGAGCGCCGAATGGCGCGTCAGATCGATTTGCAACGGCGTCACCGAGACGTAGCCCTGGGCGATTGCTTCGAAGTCGGTGCCGGGCCCTGCGTCCTGCTCCGGCCCTGCTGGTCCCACCCAATAAACCGGCCGCCCGCGCGGGTCGCGTGCGGGCACGATGGGCTCCGAGCGATGGCGGTAGCCGAGACGCGTACTGCGAAAGCCCCCGAGCGCCGCAAGCGGCAGATTGGGCACGTTGACGTTGAGGATGAGAGTCGGCTCGAGCGGACTCTGGACGAGTTGCGCCACGAGCTGCCGCGCGACGTGCGCGGCGGTCTCGAAATGCGCCTCCTCATCCGGCGTCGTGCACAGGGAGATCGCGATCGCCGGCAGGCCGAGAAAGCGACCCTCGACCGCGGCTGCCACGGTGCCGGAGTAAAGCACGTCATCGCCGAGGTTCGCGCCGTCGTTGATGCCGGAAACCACCATGTCGTGCTCGTAGTCGAACAGGCCGGTGATGGCCAGGTGCACACAATCCGTAGGCGTGCCCTGGACGTAATGGACGCCGGGCTCGGACTCGAACACCCGTAGCGGCATGTCGAGCGTCAGCGAGTTGCTGGCGCCGCTACGGTTCCGGTCCGGGGCCACGACGGTAATCTCGGCGAGGCTTGCAAGCGCCTCCCTGAGGAGGCGGATGCCGCGGGAGCGGTAACCGTCATCGTTGCTGACGAGGATCTTCACGGTCCTGATGTAGGGTGCTGCAAGGCTTACGCCCCTCCGCGGGCGCGTCACTATACTGGAGCAAAATGCGCGGAGGTAGCGTGAGTCCCCGTTCCTCGAAGGAGTTTCCTAGTCAACCAGTCCGCAAGGATGCGGTTCACGGTGGGGCTCAGAGCGATGAGACGCAGCTTTTTCGCGAAGCCGTCCGGGACGTAAAGCCCTTGGGACCCACCGCACAGGCAGCAGCAGAGCAGCCGTCGAGCCGCCGCCGGCGTCCGCGCCCGGCGGCGAAGTTCTCCCGCGCCGATCGACTGGCCGTGCTCGAGGAGAGCCTTCGCGACGACGTCATCGACCCGGAGATCGCCAGCGGCGAGGAGCTCGTTTTCTCCCGCCCGGGAATTCAGCCCGCGGTACTGCGCAAGCTCCGCCGCGGCGACTACCGCGTGCAGGGGGAGATCGACCTTCATGGTCTCAATGTCGCCGAGGCGAAGCAGGCCCTGCGCGAGTTCCTGGCGCAAGCCCTGATGCGGCAGTGGCGCTGCGTGCGCATCATCCACGGCAAAGGACTTCGCTCCGGACATCGCGGCCCGGTGCTGAAGGGCATGGTGGGCGCCACGCTGCGCAAAATTGGGCCGGTGCTGGCGTACGTCTCCGCTCGGCAGGTCGACGGCGGGACCGGTGCGGTCTACGTGCTGCTCTCATCGTAGTCGGCGTCGAGCGCGAACATCTCCCGCAGTACCACCGTCGCATAGGCACCGCGGCTCAGGCGGAACTCCAGGATGATCGAGTCAGCAGCGTCCGTGTCCCGCCGCCAGCGCAGATCGCGGACCGCGAGCCGCAGGCCCCGCCTCTCCTGCTCCATGCCGGCCCGCACGACGAGCTCGCACGCGGCAGTCAGCCCTGCCGCGACACGCTGCTCCAGCTCCAGCACCCTGCCGCCGCTCGGCGGCGCGCCGCGCCCCCAGAGGGGCCCGGTCGGGTGGATATCGAGCCGCGCACTCCGCTCGGCAATCGCTTCATCGACCGCCTCGACCCGGAAATGACTCGCGCGCCCATCGAGGTTGGCAAGGTCTCCTGGCTCCAGGCGCTCCCAGCTGCCGTCGCGGACCCGGTCCGCAAGTACGGCGTTGAAAACGAGGGACCGCGCGGCTGAAAGAACGAAGCCGCGCTCCGCCGGCCCGAGGACGCGCACGTCCTCGCTCATACGCTTCAGATTCGACGCACCCTTCCCGAACCGCTGCGGTCCGAAGTAATTCGGTACGCCGCGTGCCTCGATAGCGGCGAGGTGGCTCGCCAGAGATGCGTCGTCGATGGCAGTGCTGCGAATCCTGATGATGAAGCGATTACCGGCAAGCGCCCCGCGGGGGAGCTTACGGGAGTGGCGATGCGCCTCCAGCACCTCGTACTCGCCGCTCCTGACACCGGCCCAGTCTTCCGGCGAGAGCCGCGATTGCGGCACCGTGAACCACTGCGTGGCGACCGCACGGCGGTCCTTCAGGCCCGCGTAACCCACGTCATTCGGCCGACACCCGCAGGCACGGGCCAGCTCGCGTGCGATCCACTGTGTATTGGCGTCGCGCTTGCGCACCCTGAGCAGCACGTGCTGCCCCTGACCGGCGGGCTCGAATCCGAGCTGCTCCTCGACGATGAAATCCTCAGGCTCTACGCGCAATCTTCCCGTGCAGAGCGGCGCGCCGTGGGCGCGCGGCGGATCGAGCGCGGCGTCAGTCAACATCGAGGAGGAGCACCACCGCCTGCGCCGCGATGCCTTCGGCCCGGCCGAGAAAGCCGAGCCTCTCGGTGGTCGTCGCCTTGACGTTGACCTGCTCTATGCCTACCTCGAGAAGCTCCGCCACCTGCCGGCGGATGTCGTCCCGCACGGGAGAGAGCTTCGGTCGCTCCGCAAGCACGGTCAGGTCTGCATTCCCCACCCGCAAGTTCCGGGCGCGCAGCATGTCCATGA
>DATAXF010000164.1:0-116670 GCA_036273095.1 Steroidobacteraceae bacterium
GGCTTAGGCTCGAGATTGCTTGACGGCCGCCACCGGGCCCGGTCTAATACGCGGCCCTTCCCAAAGGCGGCCAGGTAGCTCAGTTGGTAGAGCAGCGGATTGAAAATCCGCGTGTCGGTGGTTCAATTCCACCCCTGGCCACCATGAAATGCTTGAGGATTTTTCGCCCTGCGCCTGCTGCGCCGGCTCGACTGCCACCTTTCTGCCAGCTCCGCACTCGCAGGCGGCTACTTCTTCATTGCTGCAAACAGGTGGTATGCGTCATTCAGCTTGAAGAGAAGATAGGCGATGACAAAGGTCACCGCCCAAATCACCACTTTGTTTCGTGCCATGATTGGCGCTCGGGCACATTGCTCAGGCGAGCCGGAGAAGAAGGTCTCTTTGGTAAACTTGCCGGTGAAGGCTGAAAACAGCGTGAAGGCCGGCAGCAAGACCATCATCGCAATACCGAGACTGCGGGGCCAACGTCCGGTGAGAATATTGTTGTAGCTAATGCCACCGAACGCCAGCGCCAGCAGAGCGCCCCAAAAGAGGCGTTTTCGAGTGAAATGGAACTGCATCTGACGTCTTCCGTAAGCGAGCAGATGGCCAAGTCTGCTGCCGCTGGCCACCGACATCCAGTGACCGCTCTCCGGAAGCACGATTGCATCACGACATGCCTGCCCCTTGGCTCCGCGAACGGGATCTTCTGCTGTCGCCGGTTATACCGGAGCCGGGTCTGGTGACCGAGCCGGATCAGGCGAATTCATCGGCACTGGGTGCGGGAGAGATTGACCTTTGGTCTTCACGAGCTGATGCAGGCGAGAGAGATGACGAGGACGCCTGAATCGGAAGACGAACCGACGAGCGGATGCGTAGGTATCGCTGTACTCGGCGCCATTCTTCTTTCCTGTGTCGGAACCTTGACCACTCTCTTAGAGCTGATGATAGCGGCAGCCCCTCCGGCGGGATCGCACAGTGCTGATGAGCAGGTTGCTTACAACATTTTCTTCGGCACCCTGGCGTTCGCTTGGGTGCCGGTGGCCTTGGCTTACCGACTTTCCAATCGAGGACGGATGGTGTGGGCTTACCTCGTGGCGTTGGTTCCCGCGGCGATGACCCCGGTCCTCGTAATCTTCTTGTGGCCTCGGCTGTAGCTCTGAAGCGTCAAGGAGCGGAAGGAACGCAAGAGAGGTTGGCACCTCCGCATTCGGCCGCCATGAACGCGGCGAGCTGATCGCCGAGCCCTGCCCCGCGCCGCTGCACAAAGTGGCTGTACACCTTCAACGTGACGCCGGGGTCGGAGTCCCCCAGCCGCCGGCTGAAGGCGACGATGTTGGCTCCTGCCGCCAGGAGCCAGGAGGCGTGAGTGTGCCGAGCGTCATGGATGCGGATGCGGCGTAATCCGGCGCGACGCAGCGCCGGGTGCTTAGACTCTGCCGCGCCAGTTGCGTTCATCGAACGCGAAGCAATACTCCCCCGGAGTGCGCAGCCGGTGCTTCTTCAGCCCGGTGATCAGCTCGCCAGGCAGATCGATCCACCTGGTGCCGGCCTCAGTTTTCGGCGCTGTGGGCTCGCCAGTCATGCCGGAGCGTTGGCGACGGACGATCACGCGGGCGCTCGCGAACTCGACAGCACTCCAGGCCAGCCCGCGCAGCTCGCCGGGAGTTCCATACTCGACATACGCCCGTAGGTCCTGGTGGAGCTCAGAAACACCATATGCTTTGGACGCCGTAGTTCGTACAGGGGATACCGGGCATGTGGCGCAGGTTATTCGTCAGCGGCCCTGTCTGATCCTCACGCGTAAGGCGGTCTCCTCACCTCCAGGGCTAGCGTATACTTCATGCAGAGACAACCCTGCCCCTGGCACGAAAATGCTCAACGTTGTCCTTGTCCGGTTACATCAAGTCTTCTTTGTACTCGTTCTCATTGCCACCGTCGGCATTAGTGTGATGGCGGACAGCCCTCGCATTATCATCCTGGACGTTCTACTTTTGGCCTTGGCCGCTGCTCATTGGTACGCAGCAAAAGGGGCTCGCCTTGGTCGTTCATACGGGCGAACCTCATCGCGGATAGTTGGGGCGTTCTGGCTTCTCGGCTTCCCCATTGGGACTGTCTTGGCTATTTTAGTCTTCGTCAACACCGACAAGCGTCATTGGAAGTCGCACCCGAACTCGCCACCCTCAAACGCACCGACTGGCTCGGCATCCCGAGCGCCACGCGCTTAAGTTACACTGTCGCGCCATCGGCTGGAACTGATATGCCGCGTATGGCGCGCTGGAGCATCGGTCTTGGGCTGGTCCTGCGCGCGCTGGTAGGCGGGATGGCAATGGCCTCCCCCCGGTTCAGCACGGGAACCCGGGGTTCGCGGCACGTGTCGAGCCCTCGGGATCGACAGACAAGTTACCGAGGAGGCGATTCCCATGAAGGCGATAGTGGTGACCGACCAGGCTGCGGGAGCGGCCGGGATGACGCTGATGGAGCGGCCCGAGCCGCAGGCAGTGATAAACGACGTCGTGGTTCAGATCTATGCGTCGGGCTTCGTCCCGACTGAGTTGACGTGGCCCTCAACATGGATCGATCGCCTGGGCCGTGACCGAACACCGTCGATTCCCGGACACGAGCTGGCCGGAGTCATCACCGCCCTCGGCTATGGCACGAGGGGGCTGTCAGTGGGCCAGCGGGTGTTCGGTCTCACGGACTGGACTCGCGATGGCACCCTCGCGGAATACGCGGCGGTCGAGGCACGCAACCTTGCGCCGCTGCCGGGAGACGTCGACTTCACGGCCGGCGCGAGCCTGCCGATCTCGGGCCTCACTGCATGGCAGGGACTATTCGAGTACGCCCGGCTTCGGGCGGGGCAGAGCGTCCTCGCGCACGGCGCTGCCGGCGCAGTCGGGGCGATGGTGACGCAACTCGCACGAGAGGCCGGTGCCTACGTCATCGGCACCGGACGCGCCGCCGATCGTCAGAAGGCACTCGCCTTCGGAGCAAAGGAGTTTGTCGACCTCGAGAACGACACTCTGGAGGACGTTGGCGGAGTCGATCTGGTTTTCGATGTCATCGGCGGCGACATCGGGAAGCGGTCCGCGGGCCTGATTCGAGCCGGAGGAACCCTGGTGTCCGTCGTCGGACCGACGGACGCGCGGCCCGTTGATGGCCTGGCGGTCGACTTCGTTGTCGAGGCCGATCGTGCCCAACTGAGTGAGATCGTCCAGCGGGTGCGGGATGGACGACTGCACACGAACATCGGTAATGTTTCGACCCTCGATGAAGCTGTCGCCGCCTTCAACTCGCCCGAGCGACGCAACGGCAAGACGGTCATCTGCGTTCGCCCGGGCTAGCGTATGCTTAGGAAGCCGAGCGTCGGCAGGCGCGCTCCCGTGAAGGAATTGACGCCGTGCGAGCGGGCCGAGCTCGTCCGCGCCAGTAATGAGGTGATGGCTTATTCTCGCGCTCGGCTCGCGGCGCGGAAGCAGCGTTTGAGTCAGCCGGTTGATAGTGTTGCAGGCACCGGCGCGACGATGAAGTAATGTTCGCCGCCGAAAAACAGCGTGCGGCCGTCCAAACTGATCGCACCGGCCATCGTGTTGCTCACGCAGTTGCTCTCGTTCGGCGCGCACCCCGGATAGTCGGGTATATCGAAATATCCGAGGAAGGTGAGATTGGCTTGCGCGGCCGTCGCATCGAATACGAACACTCGCGGCGTTATGGACGGATCGGTTGCTGCGGCGGTGGTGTATGCAAGGATGTAGACGCGCGACCCATCGGGCGTCACCTGTCCGTCGACCGCATAATAACTCGGCTGTCCGGACAGAGTCGGGAGGGTTGCCGCGCCAACGAGATTGAAGGAGCCGTCTCGCAGCGTCACGTTGTCGAACAGCACACGATCGCCTGTTTCGCTGACCGAGAAGTAATAGCTGAACGTGAGCCCCGCGGGATTCTGCCGGATCACCGAATCCGCAGCATTCATGTAGAGCATCGGTGGCGCAGGCGTAACCTCGGCGCTCTGCGTGATGATGAGCCTCTCGCCGTCACGTGATACTGCGAACCACGGCCCACCGTAGAAATCTGTCACCACGCTCGAGGTGGGTGGCGTGAACGGGTTTGGCGTGAGTGACTGTGGCGTCGCGAATGAGAGATTGCCCGTCGGGAGCCAAGTGCGGGCATCGTTCGTAGTCGGAATGCCAAAACCCAGCGTTGTGAAACCGGGTACCGGTCCGCCGGATATCATCGTAGAGTCGACGGACATGAGCGTAAGTGGATCCAATTGCTGGATTGTAGTACTCGGTCCGGTGCTGGAGACCGCGAATAAAGCAGTGCCATCCGCGCTCAATCCGACATCATAGGCCCCGGGAGCTGACACGGATGTTACCGACCAGGTGCCGCCGGCGTAATGGAAACTCATGAACTGTTGCGCCGTCGTGTTCGCCGCGTACACCGAGCCGCGTTCGGGATCATAAGCGAGGGAGCGCAGTGATCCCTGTGTTGGGAGCGCCGCATATGTATAAACGGGT
This sequence comes from Steroidobacteraceae bacterium, assembly GCA_036273095.1. Classification (GTDB taxonomy): domain Bacteria; phylum Pseudomonadota; class Gammaproteobacteria; order Steroidobacterales; family Steroidobacteraceae; genus 13-2-20CM-66-19. Next base: position 4,497 of record DATAXF010000164.1, read on the forward strand.
GGGTCCACAGCCAGGACAGTTGCCGTCGCTGTCGAGTCGCCGAGAGCATTCGAGACACTGACCGTATGCGCACCGGCTGATAGTGGCGCAAACAGCGCGATCACCTCGGTATCGTTGACGGGTGTGAGGCTGCTTATCGTGGCGCCCTGGATGGACAGGCGTGTTGCAAGGGAAGTAACCGTATTGAATCCCGAGCCACGCAGGATTACCCGCGCCGTTTGACCCGTGAGTTGCACGTACGGTGCCAGGCTCGTGATCTGCGGCAGGTTCTTATTGAGATTTACATTGAAGGATACGGAGGTCTTCGAGCCGCCCGAAGCGGGAACGATGGTGACCTGCGCGGAAGATACCGTTGCATTGGGTAACGGGGCGAGCGCGGTCTGATCGATTGAATAACTCAGCGAGCCGCCGGTCTGGCCGCTGCTATTGGTCAACACGAGCCACGGCGCATTGCTGGATGCACTCCAGGTGATTGCGGGGCCGCCCGAAAGGTTTATTGCGACTGAGCCCGACAGATCCGCCGGGGTGGTCTCGGCACCAACGCTCACGGAAGCATCCGCCGGCTGCACCAGCACACCATTCACGGTCACCGAATACGAGATGACTACCGGCGAGTTGCCCAGTTGGTGCGCGCACGCAGCGTCAGAACACGCAAGCAGGTCCAGCTGTCCTGAATAGGTGCCCGGCGCAAGTCCGGTGACGGCCGATATCTGCGCAGTGCCGGTGGTTCCCGAGATCTCAATCGGGATGGTGGAAACGAGCCCCGTGCCGGTGACCGTCGCCGCGATGTATAGGGGGCCTGTGTACTGGCCGGTTGCCGTAATCGTGACCGTCTGCGGCGGCGCGACCTGGTTCTGATCGGAGTCAAAGCTGATGGAGGTCTTATCGGCCGTGAACGTGAGCCCACCGCCGCTGACGCCGCCACCGTTACTGCCGCCGCCGCCACCACCGCCACAACCAGATAGAGCAAGCCCGCTGGCGGCAACGAGGAGGAGGGCAAAGAATGTGCGGGCACGCGATGGATTCATGAGCTGGCCTCTCGGGCGTTTCTTTTTGGTATTGACGAGATCCACCTCCTGGTGGAGGCCAGTTATATGATAGCGCTAACTGCATGGCTCAAGCTGCTGCTTTTGCGTGCCTGAACCGTGCCAGGGGCACCCTGGTTCAAGTGATTGATTTAGCGGGCTTTATGATCGAAAAGGCGAACGCTTGTCGTCCCCGGGGCGGGCGTGCCGGGAACGGCTATTCCGGCAGCCTCTTGAGCTGCTGCAAGCCGGGAGCGGGCGGTGTCGGGCTGTCGGTACCGATGGTTTGGCCATTTGGGGTGAGCCACTGGTAGCGGGGGCTGGCGTCCAGGTCGTAGTGCTGACCGCCGGGCCCGACGAAATGCGCGGTGTTGGTAATCGCGTCGTCCATCTGCTGGGCTTGCCGCTGCTCACCGCGCCACCGGGCGAGGGCGCCGTTGGCCAGTTGCTGTCCAATCTGTTGCTCCCGCGCCGCCCACTCCGGGTTCTGGCGGAAGCTGGAGTACATGTGATTCAACAGCCGGTCAGCCTCGTCCTGCTGTCCTTTCGTGGTCACGAATGCGGCGAGCACCGTTGCCTGTCCGCCGTGCAGGGACGTCATGTATTGCAGGATGGCAATCGCGCCTCCGGCCATGCCAGCCTGGCGGCCGCCGCAGTTGAAAGTAGCCTCGGCGGCGCTCCATTGGTTGTAGGTCCCGGGCGAATGGGCGCTTTCAAAGCGTTCGACGTCGGGCAACCCGGCGACGGTGACGATGCTCAGGTCCGGGCATGCTCCGCTCATCGCGCGTTTGGTGAAGCTCCGGACGTAATCGCGGGCCCCGATAGGCGCCTGATAGGGAACGCTATCCGGGTCGCCAACCGCGATCAGGGTGCGTCGGTCGGGCGCGAGGACCCGCATCACTGCGCTTGGCCACAGAGGGGTCTTGCGGATGATGCCGCCTACGACTTTCCAACCTCGCGGAACGTCGATGGTGAATGCGTCCTCGCTCGGATCGGTGAAGGTGGTCCAAGAGACGTCGGTCAGCCCTTTTGCCGGGGCGCCTGCGGGCGCTGAAGGCGGCGGCGGAGTGGCAGTGGTTTGCGCCGGGACGGCGACGCCCGGAGTGCCCTGACCAGACGCCGGATTGAGTGTGGCGACGAGCTGGACGCGCCCGACCGAGGTGCCGTTCCAGCGCATCACAATGAGCGTAATGCGGTCCCCGGCGCGACGGGTTGCCACATACGCGGTCAGATCCGAGGCCGAGGCGATCGGATGTGAGTCGGCTTCGACAATCAGATCTTGCGGCTGCAGGCCGGAGCGCGCAGCGGCGCTTTCCGGCGCTACGCGCGTGATGAGTGCACCTCGCCACTGCGGAGACGGGTTGGTGACCGCGGCCCCCAGTACCCCCTTCTCCGGTGCCGGCGCGCCATCCGCCGCCGCGAAGGGCAGCCCGGCAGCCAGCGCGACGGCGATCACAACGCACCTGAGAAGAAGCGACAGGGACACGTGAGTCCAGCCTACTGGGGACCTTCCAAGGGGTACCGCCGACTATGCCAGCAACATCAGCTTAGCCGAATTTTAAATGGCCGTACGCGCGCTCCGTAAATGATTGATTTTCAAGTCTGGCTGGAGACTGCCCGCAATCCACGCGGGCAGTCTCTGTCCCGAGATGCAAGTCCCGATGTTACGGTGCACCCGGCACGGTGGAGTCGATGGTCACTCGCACCGCCGTCAGCGTTCCGGTAACCGTTTGAGCGGCGCCTGATACATCAAGGGAATCCTTGGTGGTCCACGGATAGATCTTGAGCGTGAACGTGCCGGTCATATGATTCCCGTCCTTGAGCCGCACCGTCTCTGTGAGCTGGATCGCGTTGGCGGGGTTCACTCCATTGGAATCCCAGGCGAGGGGGAAATGGTTCAGCTTGAATGAGTTGGATCCGACCTGCTTCCAGACACCGAGACAGAAATTGCTGGTGATCGGCGCATGCATTCCGGAATTTTGGATCTCGGTGCCGTCGGAATGCCACTGCGCATAACCGTCGTCAACCACGATTGGCATGCCGTTGGGGCCCGGCGTCACCAGTACGAAGCGCCACATGCCGACGATCGGCGAGTCGAAGTGCCAGCCGTTGTCATTCGCTGTCAGCAGGAAGCGACCCTGCTCTTCTCCGGGTCGATAGTAGGCGAAGTGCAGCATGTCGGGAGCCTGCGTCGATGGGTTCCAGACGTTGGGCTTGAGCGTCGGCGGCGAAAAACCGCATCCAGCGTGCGCGGGGTGCAACAGTGAGAGACCGGCAGCGCCCATTACGAGTGCGGCCACCAGGGGTCGGATCGAGCTCTTCATGACATTCCCTCAATGGTTATAAGATTTATGGCTGGGAGCCCCCCGCCTGCATGGCGGGCGGTCATTTATTGGCCGGCGTCAGCCTAACGGACGCCATCTTTCCGATGTCTGTCGCGATCAGAGGCGGAGGTGCCTGGAGTGCAAATGGTTGATTCATAAGGTGGGTCGATTCTCCGATTCCGCCCCCTTGCCACCCGCTCGGGCCGGGGGCAGGATGCCGCCGCGCGTGACTCGTGACGCCCCCGATAGTTGTTTTGACCCCGATGCCGGAGGAATAGCTGTTTGAGCTCGCTCGACCTGTCTCCCGAGGAATTTCACGCTCTCGCCGCCCGAGTCACGGATCTGGCAACCCGTTTCCTCACGGCGCTGCCGACGCTGCCTTCCTTCCCCGGCGTTTCGGGACAGCAGACCCGCGATCGCTTCAGCGAGCCGCTGCCGGAGAATGGATTGAAGGAGGCGGCACTGGAGATGCTGGAGGATGTCGTGGCCATGAGCCGACCGCCTTCGCCACGTTTCTTCGCCTACGTGCTCGGCTCCGGAGAGCCGGTGGCCGCGCTGGCGGATTTGCTCGCCAGCGTCCTCAATCAGAACGTGACGGCATGGCGCTCCGCCCCTGTAGGGGTGACGATCGAAAGACAAGTGATCGAATGGCTCGCGACGGCGGTTGGCTGCGGCGGCTTCGGCGGCAGCCTCTGCAGCGGCGCCTCGGCGGCCAATCTGATGGCGCTCGCCATGGCGCGCGAGGCGAAGCAGCGGCCATCCGCGCGCGCTCGATCAATTGTGTACGCATCCAGCGAAGTGCACATGTCCATCCCGAAGGCGGTGGCGTTGCTCGGTCTGGGTCGCGAGAGCCTCCATCTGGTGCCCGTCGACAGCTCATGGCGGATGAATGTGCGCGCGTTACAGGCTGCCATCGATGCGGACGTTGCCACAGGAGCTGAGCCCATTGCGGTGGTCGCCACCGCCGGTACGGTCAATACCGGAGCAGTCGATCCGCTCGAGTCCATCGCGGCAGTGAGTCGGCAACACGATCTCTGGCTGCATATCGATGGCGCTTACGGAGCGCTCTCGGCGATTGCAAGCCCGGATCGAATGCGGGGCCTCGCGCTCGCCGACTCCCTGTCGCTCGATCCGCACAAATGGCTGTACCAGCCTGTCGACTGTGGAGCCCTGCTCTACAAAAGCCCGGCGGCTGCGCGCGCCACTTTTTCGCAGACGGGCGAATATGCTCGCGCGTTCGGATCCGACCCCCTCGAGGCGTTCTCATTCTTCGAGGAATCGATCGAGCTGTCGCGGCGTTTCCGGGCGCTGAAGCTTTGGTTGTCCCTGCGTTATCACGGCGCCGAAGCGTTTCGGGCCGCGATCCGCTCGGACCTGCGGCATGCCAACGATCTCGCCCGCATGATCGCTGAGACAGCGGAGCTGGAACTGATGGCGCCCGTCGAGCTCAGTGCCGTCTGCTTCCGATACCGGTCGGGTGTCGCTGACGGCGACCTGGACCGACTCAATACGGCGATCCTGAAGCGGCTCATCGAACGCGGTCGCGTCTACCTGTCGAATGCGTCTCTAGGTGGCCGCTTTGCCCTGCGCGCCTGCTTCGTCAACCATCGTACTACCGACACGGATGTTGCCGAGATCATCCCTGAAGTTCTGGCCGCGAGCCGGGACGTCCTGGGCGGTTGACGTGGCGGACTTGTTTGATCGGCGGCGCCGCGGACGTCAATCGCCTGTTGCTTTTGCATCCGCGAGCGCGATGCGTCGCTGAAAGAGCAGCTGCAGGCTGCTCGAGGACTGGTGGTCGGTGCACAGGACGTTCGGCTTGGTGTCGCGTCCCAGCCGCGCCCGAAGCTTGGTAGGCGCGCCGCAGATCTCACATGCATCAGCCTGCCGCCGTTCCAGGAATAAGTTGGTTTCCCGGTCCAGCTGAAACTGCAGATGATGGTTCAGTGCGGCAACGCTCGATTCGTGCCCGGCGCAGCCCCGAGCGCAATAGCCGATGCGGTGCGTGATGCCGCCGGGTTGGATGGTAACTACGAACCACTTGCCGGCGTCCTTGCCGAACTCGCATTTTTGCGCAGTGAACATTGTTCGAAGCACTGCTGTGGGTCAGCCAGGTAGTGGATTTCTTCCGTCACTGTGCTTGGGCCACAGTCGCCGCAATCTCTCCAGAAACCGCTGCCAGCCCGTCTGAATGCCGTTGTCACTCATGAGTCACCATTCCTCGCCCGGCCGGCGCACCAGCCGCGCGGGCGCATCTTCAACCTGTGTAGGCTGCAGTAACGCACAGATTCGGGATCGATGTGGGGTTTATTTTGCACAGCGGGCGGCCAAAGAGGAGTATGCTGAAGGTACTGAGCGCGCGGTTCCCTCGCGCCATGGTTGCGTATATGCCGTTTGGCGGCTGGCAACTGCAATTACCGCTGCGCCCATCAGCAAGCTGCGCACTCTAGGAGGGCCCATGTCGTTCGATTTCTTCGCCGGTCGGGGGCGTGATCAGCTGCCGATATCGGGATCCAGTAATCTCGTTGCGGACCATAGGGCGCGCATCGCGCAGGAGCGGCAACAGGAGCTCGAGCGTAAGCAGCAAGAGGTCCTGGAGCAGATATCCGGACGCAACACGCCCAGTCAGCGCATCGTGATCTGGGAGCGACGCCACGGACTGACCCTGCCGCTCGATTCCAATCATCCGGCGCTCGGCATCATTGCGGCCGCTACCGGCCTGGCGCTCGAACAGATGCATGAGGAGCAGCGGCGACGATCCGCGAATACAAAGACGGAGTAGCGGCCGGGTCGACTCGCTGACATGCCAGCCTCATCACGCGCGCCTGCCTCCGTATACGAGCTGCACCGGCAACGATGGCTGCGCGACCGAGCTGCCGCGCGGACGCTGCGCAGCGCCTTCCCTGGGGTCGAGCGCATCTGCGTGGATCTGACGTTTCAGGACACTGCGGCGGCGCCACCAGGCGCCCAATCTCACGCGGTGCATCCCGGGGCACGTGCATTCTTCGAGTTTCTCTGCCCCCACGCTGACTGTGACGGCACCTTCGACCTTTCCGCCGCAGTTAATTCAGTGATGAGGGACGCATCTTCGCATGCGGACGGGACGCTCGACTGCAAGGGCATGCGCCCACGTCCGGGTCTGGTGAAGGGACCTTGCGGGGTGAGCGTTCGATATACCATCCTGGCGCAGTACCGCGCGCAATCCGGCTGACGGCCCCGTCAGTCCGGGAACTTCAACTCCCGTTCGATCGCCTGGAATCGGGGCTCTTCGCGCAGCGGATCGAGATCGGGCTCGGCTTTCAACTCTACGAGACTCGCGTCGTGCAGACGCACGGCCGTGTCGAGCCAGTCGAGTGCCTTGGCCACCTCGCCCCACTGTGCATAGATCGTCGCGTAACCGTACGCACCGGAGTCGCCCTCAATCGATTGCAGTCTTCGCAGCGTGGCCTCCGCATCGGCATTCCTACCGAGCTTCCGATAAGTTAGCGCCAGGCACCCGTCGGCCATCTCGTCCGCCGGCGCGACTTCGCAGGATTTCCGGGCAGCCTCGTAGTCACCCATCTCATACTGCACTTCGCCTCGAAGGTGGATATCCCGAACGTAGTCAGGTTGGAGAGAGAGGGCAGCCTGGAAGGCGGCGAGCGCGTCTGCGTACTGACGCGATAGAAGGAAAGCGATACCGACGGTTCGATGCACGTGGAAATTCAAAGGATCGAGCGCGATGGCTCGATGACCGGCAGTAATGGCAACGGCGATACGGCCCATCTGTGCAGCTTGGCGACTATATGCCACGATAATCCTTGCATTACCGGGCGCCAACGTCATCGCGCGTGTATATGCCTCATCGGATTCCGCGAAGTCGAGCGAGGCTGATTCGAGCGTAACGCCCAGGGCGTAGTATGCCTCTGCCAGGTCAGGCGCGAGACGGGTTGCGGTGCGTGCGTCTGTCAGGGCACGGTTGAAAACTCCATGAGCGGTCGCCGGATCGTAAACCTCAAATGACCCGTAGTTGGTCAGTTCGATGGATCGTTCTGCGAATGCCAGGGCGTAGGCGGGATCGAGGCGGATCGCTTCCGTGTAGGCCGCAATGGCGGCCTGCCCCTGCTCGGCCGTGGTCGCTGTATCGGTGCCAGCTGACAATTTGGAATGAAGGCGGCTTCGTAGCGGGCGTCAGTCAGGGGAAAATACAGGTCGGTGGCGGAGGGCATGTAAAGGACCGGGACCTTGATGGAACGCAGCGCGGCTTCCACATTGCCGCCGAACGGCGGGGTCTCGCCGACGTCGTTGCTCTCCCAGGTGCGCATCTGCAGGATGAGGTTGTTGGCGTCCGCGCCGGGTATGAAGTGCTTTCTGAAATGGTCGATGACCTGGGGAAGCGTGCTCCCGAGGGAAGGATCGGAGCGCCACAGCTCACGCCGCCACCACTCCTGCGAGAACAGCCACCCCGTCCAGACCAGGGACAACGCCTGGATGCCCTTCTCCGGCTCGACCTTATAGTCACCCCCGGCAAAGGCGGGATCGGTCGTCAGCGCGGCGATCTGGCCTTCCAGACGCACGATCCCGTGGCCGTAGGTTTTTGCCGTCCCCGACGTGGCCACGATGCGGTCCATGAAAATCCGGATAGCTGACCGCCCATTGAAATGCCTGCTGAGCTCCCATCGAGAAGCCGATGACCGCGCGCAGATGATGCACGTGCAGTTTATCAGTGAGCCGCTCGTGCACGGCCCGCACGTTGTCGCGGATGGTCATGACCGGGAAGCGGGGCCCGTGGAATGGCTCCGGTGTGTTGCTCGGAGAGGATGATCGACCTCAGCGCGCGGGCAAATCCTGCCACGACCGCTGCCGGTACTCCGCCACTGAAACGATTCGCCGCGCGTTCCGGTCCCACAGAATGCATTTCAGCGCGCCGGGTACCTCGCGCAAGCTCACACGCGTGACGCTCGAGAACAGGTGTTGATATTCGTCGTGACACCTGGCCAGGCTGTAATTCGGAATGCTGGCGGACAGGTGATGAATGTGATGGTAGCCGATATCGACGGTGAACCAGTTCAGCCAGCGCGGCAGTACCAGGTGGCTCGTGCCTTCGATCGTGCCGCAGTCCTGATCCCAGTGCTCGCCATCGCTCGCATACGAATGCTCGAAGTTGTGTTGCACGGTGAACAGTACGATGCCGACGGCGCCCGCGATCGATACGCTGAGCACATAGATGCAAAAGAAATTCGCCACACCACACTCGAAGCACATCAACGACCAGACGCTCAACAGTGCGAGGTTGTTCCACAGCATGTGGTGGTACTCTCGCGGCGACTTCCAGTAGCGGCTCTGGTAAGTGGCGGCATGTGCCTGTAACGACAGGCCGGGTTGAGCGAACTTCCGCCGGAGCGTGTGGATCCCCAGCCCGATGCTGCCCTTTATCCAGGTATAGCGCGGATTGAAGATCAGATAGACGAAACCCACGAGAGGGGAGGCGACCACACTGCACTTGAACCGATAGAAGCGCTGCGCCGCCTCGCTCAGCGCCGCATATTCATCGACCGAAAATGTTGTGTAGGGACCACGATATTTGTCCCAGTTGCCATTGTGGGCGTGGTGGTAATTGTGGTGCTGCGACCACACATACTGCGGCATCCCCGACATGACGCCGAGAAGGAATCCGACGAGACGATTGAGCCAGCGGCTGCGAAAGAGGCTGCCATGGCCGCATTCGTGCATCAGTCCGAAGGCGCGCACGGTCAGGAGAATGATGAATGGCAACGGCACCGCTGCGAGCCACGGGGACACGCTGATGAGCCGAATCGCGGCCCACCAGAGCAGCCCGAAGGGCACCAGGGTCGTGAACACTTGCGCCAAGCCCTTGATATCCTTGGACTTGCCGTATTGCCCGATCATGGCGCACTTCTGCCGCTTCAGGCAGTCAGTCGACTCCTCCACTACATAGCCCCCGCCGGTTCGAAATCGCATTTATAAGAATGTGCCGCGTTCCGCCCTCGCGGAAGGCACAGCGGTGCAGTGTACCAACCGTTTGGGGTCACGGTGATCACTTCGTGACCATACGACGGACAGCTCGCGGAAGCGAGAGTTCAGGTCTCATTCCGGTGAATGGGACTACCGGCCAGGTGCCTGCAGGTCAACGACCTCGAAATGGTCCACTCGATCCGGCAGGTCCAGTAGCGCGGCCCGGTCTTCCGGATAGTACCTGGGGCGCTCCGGATCGACGCCGGCATACCGCTTCACCGCGGCCATCGACTCCCAGTACGACACGAACATGAACTCCACGGCGTCGCCGAGCTGACGTCTAAGGAGCATCCAGCCGCGATTACCGCTCACCTCGCCGTAGTCCGGATAAGCGGTCTCCTTCAGGAACTTCTCGTACTCGTCGGCCTATGCCGCGCCGGACTTGCCCCGCCACACTCTGACGATCATCGCTGCTTCTCCGCTCACGTTCCAAAGGCGAAACGAGAATCAGGCCGACACTCGCGATCACCAGTCCCGAGGCGACCAACATCGCCGGGGTCAGGTTTTCGCCGGCCACGAAGTACGCGAGTATCAGAGCCACGATCGGATTCACGTAGGCATGACTCGCCACCCGCGTCAGAGGCATGCGTGCCAGCAGCCATACGTATGCCGTAAATCCGAGCAGCGAGCCGGGGACGATGAGATAGAGGAGCGCGGCCGCCGCCCGCAGCGTAACGTGGGGCGGCGTCCTCAGCTCACCGGTCGCTTGCGCCAGCAGCAGCAGTGTCATGCCGCCCAGCAGCATCTGTCCGCCGGCGGTGAGCGCCGGGGAGCGCGGGCGCTTCATGGAGCGGGTCAAAACCCCGCCCAACGACCAGGCGACGCCGCTTGCGAGAATGACGACACAGGGCAGTGCCGGGAACGTATGTTGGTTTCTGAGGAGGAGCCAGGCGACACCGAGGAATCCGAGCAGCACCGCGGCGCCCATTCGCCACCGAAAGGGCTGCTGCCGGAAGAGAAATACCTCGAGCACCATCGCCGTGATGGGAAGCGTCGCTTCCAGCACCGAGGCGACGCCGGAGGGCACGAACTGCTCCGCCCAGAAAAGCGAGGCGTAAGTCGCGACGAAGAGGCACAGCGACGTTATGGCAATGGTGCGCCACTCTCCCGGCGTCGGACTGGGCTGACCTCGCAGTCGCGTGAGGCTGTAGAGCACTGTGCCCGCAACGAGAAAACGGACTCCGCTCGCGAAGAACGGCGGCAGCTGCAGCACGGCGATGCGAATCGCGAGAAACGTGCCGCCCCAGAAAATATAGATGGCGGCAAAGGCGAGCGCCACCTGCGCGTCGATGCGGTACCTGGGCTCTATCGTAACCGTCAAACTCATAATTGAAGGTTACTATAGCCCGTGGCGGCCTCCCGCTGCAACCTGTAAAATGCGCTTTGATGGTTACAGGCACCCTGGATCGCGAGTCAGCCGGCAAGCCGGCGGCCTTCGATTTGTGCGGCGGCCATCCGGTGCTCGACTTCGTCAATTCCCTCGACCACCGCTTCGACAGCCGAGGCCGCATCGAGGGCCTGCAGAGCTACGACGATCTGCTGCGGTTCGCACGCCAGACGCAACTACTGGATTCGGCCCAGATAGCCCAGCTCGGACGGACTGTGACCCCCGCGGAAGGGATACGTGCGCTGCGCGCTGCATGCGCGCTGCGCGAAGCCTTGGCGGCAACCTTCCACGCCATGATCGACGAGCGGATGCCGCCACCAGGTGATCTCGAGACGCTCGAGAGCCATTTCCACGTTGCAGACCGTCACCGCGGGCTGCGTTGGCGGCAAGGCGTCAGTGAGCACTCCGCCTTGTCATGGTCATGGCGGCGCGACAACGTGGGCGCAGCGCTGCCGGTGTGGGTGCTGGCGCACGCGGCGCGCGATCTTCTCCTGGGCCCTGAGATGAAGCAGGTGCGCGCCTGCGAAGCGGAGACCTGTCGCTGGCTCTTCCTGGATACCAGCAAGAGTCACACGCGGCGCTGGTGCAACATGAAAGTCTGCGGCAATCGTGTCAAGGCGCGGCGCTACCAGGCGCGGCATTCGGACTGACCCGGTCAGCGGGCGGCCAGCGCCTGCTTGACCGGCAGCTGGCTGCTCGAGACGACGAACCCGGCCCAGTAGTAGGGATGCGCGTATGGATGTCTGCCGCTGACCGACATTGCCCGCAGGCTTCTTTGCGCCTGCTGCAATGCGCCTGCCACATCCGTGCTGTTGGCGGCCAGGGCGAGATACATCGCACGCATGAGCTGCGCAGTGCTCTCGTCCTCGACGCGCCATAGGCTCGCAACGACCTGCCTGGCGCCGCGTTGCTGCACGATCGTGCTCAGGCCCTCTATCTCGCGCCCGTCGTCAGTTTGGCCGCCGCTCATCGCGGTCTGGCACGCGGACAGGGTCACGAGGTCGAGTCCCGTGAAATCCAGTCCGGCCAGCGTGTCGAGCATCATCCGCGAGCCATCGCCGAGCACCAGAAAGGACCGCATGGCGTTACCGGACCGCAGACTGAAATGAGTGCCCACATGCAACACCGTGTAGGAATGAGGCGCATGCAGCGAGGTCTCGAATCGTTGCGTGGTGAAGGCACCGTCGGCAAAGCCCTCACCCGGCAGCGCTCCCTCACCCGCAGCCGTACCGTGACAGGCGGCCGAGCGCGTCGCGAGTCCGGTGATCGGGCCATTGACGACATAACAGAGCTCGTCGGCCATGCCCGGCAGCGGCTGGAAGCCAGCCACCGCTTGCGTCACGCCAAATCCCAGCACGCGCAGGGGCGAGCTGCTCTCGGGCCGCTGCGGTGCGCCGCCGGCCGGCGAAGGAGCAGTCAGTGTGATGCCGGCGAGCACCTCGATCGCATACCGATCGGCGAGGTAACTGCCGTCAGGAGCCTCGAGCGCCCCGAAAGGTATGTAGCGCAGCGGACCGTCGAGCCAGAGGAAGAGATGGGTCAGTTTCTCCTGCCGCGCGACCTCATCGAGAGGCCGGGCGAGAGTGTCATAGAGCGTCCGGGCAGGCCCGTCACTCGGCGCACGCTGTCCGATGAGGTCGAGAAGATTTCCTATCTGGCGTTGCAAGTCGCGCGCATCCACTGAAACCGGAATCTCGAGTTGCGTGTGGCGCGTCGCGATGAGCAGGCGCAGCCGTTTCTCCGTGAGCACGTAAATTGCGATCGCGGAGTCCGCGGGTGCACGCGCGATCGCACGCTCGAGGCTCTGGGCGTCGATCCTTGCGGTCGCGCTCGCGGCGGCGCCGGTGCTCCCGACTCTTGCGTTGGAAACGATGAACTCCTGGATCCGCCGGGCGCGCGCGCCCTCGGATTGCTGAGCACGTTTCAGCAGCACATCGAGCCGCGCACTTTCCTGCACGGTGATGCGGGACCGGTTCTGCAGGCGGCGCAGGTGGTCGATCTCGACGCCCGCCGCCGTATCGATACGCAGCGCTGCCGCGTAGTGGCGGTCCCAGGTGAGCTCGAGACCGTCGAGAGCCGGCCCACCGCCGCGCCCATCCGACACCGCGGCACGGGATGTGAAATCGTACAGCTCCTGGGCTTTGAGGAGCTGCAGCACTTCCAGACCCTCATCGATCCGACCGCTGGCCATGAGCCAGTCCGCGACGGTGCGGTACATGTTTATCTTGTCGAGCAGGAAGCCGCGATCGAGGCGCTCGTCCTCGCCGCTGAAGTACTGGCGCTGGCGCTGGATCTGTGCGATCGCGCGCTTGCCGAAGAAGATCGCCAGCGCGGTCTGACCGTTTGCATTCAGGGCGCGCGCGGTTATGAAGTACGCTCGGGCGAGCGGCTCGGGTGTGCCGAGGCCCTCGGCGGCGGACACGGCGGATGCCGCAAGTGAGGCGGCGTCCTTGGTATCGCCGCGTGCATCGCTGAGCGCGCTCAGGTTGTCATACACCGCTGCGCGCAGCGCTGGATCCACATCCCGGGTGCTTGCGAGGCGAGAGCGCGCTTCACCGCACTCGTGGTCGGCCGCGGCCGCGCCCTCGCGGATGTCGAAGCCGCAAAGCTCGTTTACCACCCGTAGGATCGTCGGATGAGCACTCGGCAGGCGCGAGCCGAATAGTGCGAGAGCCTGCGAGTAGTAGCCACGGCTCTGCGGGTTCCCGCGCCGCGCCGATGCCTGTGCGAGCGTCTCCATCAGATAGGCGCGCTGCAGGACGAGCGCCGGTTCCGCCCGCGTGGCGTCGAGCCCCGCGTCGAGGGCCGCGAGGGCCTCATCGACATTGCCGAGGTCGAGTTGCAAGTTGGCGAGGCCGCGGTAGTAGGTTACCCGGGTGGGCAAGTCGACGTCCGTTGGGTTTTTGGCGACGATCTGTCCCACGTGCTCGTACAGGTGCCAGGCGTCCGGCAGCTGACCGAGCGCCCGCCGGACCTCGGCGAGAGTCTGCAGCGAGGTCACGAGGGCCGGGGCATCGGCGCCCAGAGTCGTCTCGCCGAGGGCAACGGCCTGCTCCGCAAAAGGCAATGCTTCCCGCGGCCGGCCGCGCGCATCGAGCAGTGCGCCGAGCTGGGTGAGAGCCGTGAGCCGATGCTGCTGCAAGGGGCCGCCGTGTGTGGTCTCGGCAAGGCGGATAGCCTCGCGCGAGGCCGCCTCGCTCCCTTCATAGTCCCCGAGCCGCTCGTCTATCCGCGCGAGGAAAACGTAGGCGGGAACGAACTGCCCAATGCCCGCGCTCAGCTGCTTCTCGATTGCGAGCTGTCGCTCGGCGTGCGCCTTCGCCTCGAGGAATCGCTCCTGGCGGAAGGCAAGATTCGTGTAGACGTTCTCGACCGCCGCGCCCGCTTCGCTCACGAGATCGCCGTTCTCGGCCAGGATGTCGTGCTCGCGCTGCAAAGCGATGCGCGCCTGCGGAAACTCGCCGCGGTCCACTCTGATCAGGGCCAGTCCCACGAGCACCTTCTGCAGCTCGATCCTGCGGGCGCCCGGGAAGCGCTCGCGGATGCGAAGCGCCTGCTCCCACTGCCGCTCCGAATCGGCAGTGCGGCCCTCCCGGTTGTAGATCCAGGCGTATGCGACATGGAGGTCGGCGAGTTGCACCGCCTCCTTGCCATAACGACGCTCGAGAATCGGCTGTACGAATCGCAGCAACGGCTCCGCCGCGGCGAACTGATTCATGTAGGCGATCATCGGCATGGTGAGCGAGTTGACCCACCAGGCGAGCTGCGGCGATTGCTCGCCGTATTCGCGCGCGACACGGGGGATCGCCATGCACATGATGGCGACCGTCGCCTTGGGATCCGTCTCCGCCTTTTCCTCGACCTGGCGGCGGAGCACGGGAATGGGTGTCTTCAGATCGAGTGGGGCGGCGGCGGCGGCGCAGAACGCGGGCAGCTCGACGGCGCGGGCAGAGCCCATGGCGAGAAGCAAACCGGCAGTGCCAACCAGAACGCGCCACGCCATGCGCATTCGTGTAGCCATCAGGGCTTGCTCGGCGCCGCGATCTCGATTCTCAGTACACCGTTGGCCGGGACGCCCAGATGATGGCGCGTGAGAACATCCCGCACACGCGGCGGCACCGGTTGCGGGAGGTCCGCATCGATGCCTTCGATGCCCAGTTGATCGTAGCCCGTGGCTCGGACTCCGGCTGCACGCAACTCGTCGAGGATCTGCATCTTCAATGCCGTTGGGTCGGCCGCTTCGATACGGGTTACCTGAGCGCGCGTGCCGCGAAGGTGCTCCGTCTGGGGCCTGCCGTGTAGGAAGAGTGCGATCGCGACGCCGGCTACGCTCGCCGCGAGCGCCCCCATTGCCCCAATCGCGGGCAGTCGCTGACGTGTGCGTCTCGCGAGCCGCGTCGGGTCGATGAGGCCCTCGCGCCCTGCGCGCTCGAGGAGCTGCGCCTCCCGTTGCACATCCTGCGCGGGCACTGCCACATCGGGTACGCGCACGTTGCGGCGGATGGATTCGCGCAGACGCTGCGCCTCAGCGATCGACGCGCGGTGCGAGCCGGTGGCGCTGCGGCCAGCCAATGAGTCGAGCCAATCCTGATCCTCGTCCGTCATGCCGCCGTCTCATTGGTGCCGAACGCGAGCTCGTACCACTCGCAGAGATGCAGCCGCGCGCGCTTCCGGCACTGAGAGATGAACTCGCGCGTGGCGCCGGGAGTGCGGCCGAGCAGCTCGCCGATCTCCTCGTGCGTGAGGCCGTCCTCGGCGATCCAGGCGATCACCAGGGCGTGGGACGGTGATGCGGCCTCGAAGCGGCGCCAGCAGCGCTGAAAGCAGTCATCCAGTTGCGCGCGTGCCGCCTCGGAATCAGGCCGCGGAATGGTTTCCTCCGACAGCTCCGCGATCCGCAGCTGGGTCTCGCTGGCCTGCTCGTCCCCGGTCTCGAGCGGCACCTCGCCGACCGACTTGCGCAGACGATCGAGCAGCCCGTGGCGAAGAATGGCTTTGATCCAGGGCAGCAACTCGGAGTCACCCTGGAAGGTCGCGCAGCGCAGCCAGACCTTGATGAAGGTATCCTGCACCAGATCGCGGGCGGATTCGTGATCGCGCAGGCCGCGCAGCGACTCTCGAAAGAGGGCGCCGAAATAGCTGCGGTCGAGCTGCCGCAAGGCTCGCTCGATTGCCACGCCTCCTTCGCGGCACGCGCGCATGAAGGCAGACCGCTCCAAGGGGACCCCAGCTCGCCGGGCGTGTTGTTCTATTCATAGCCTACCGGAGGGTGCCGGCAAAGTCGATGCAGCGCACCGTGCGGGCCTGCCTGCCCGGGGCACGGCTGCTCATTGCGGTTGCGCGCCGCAATACTGGACGTATTGCTGTCCAAGCTGGGACTGCCCCGGATAATTGAACGACTGCAGTGCACCCGTGACGCAGGCGGCGTTGCCCGCATTGACCGCTGTCCCGCAGGACGAGCCGACAGCGGCCTTCACGGCCGGGCTCTGGTAGTAGTTTTGCAGACAATTAAGATAGTTCGGGTCGGTGCGCGTAGGTACGCCGGGCTGCGTTGTCGGCGCCGACGAGGACTGCGTTGTGCACCATGACTTCGGCAGACCGGGGATGCATGCGATCGGCTCGGTCATGGTGTGCACCTCGCTCTCAAACTGCTGCTCGGAGCTCGAGAGGCAGTTGGCCACGTCGCCCGGTTCGGCATAATTCGAAACGTAATTCTGCACGCAAGTCTGAAATGCCGCGGCGTTGTTGGGAGTTTGCGGGCAGGTCTGGCGGACGGTCTGCAGGGTTTGTTGACCGTTGGGTGCTTTCCCGATGGCGGTCAGGTAGCAGGCTGTCTGCGCCACCTGTGCCTCCGTGGCTCCCTGCAGGGCCGAGGTGAAATAGGGGCAGACCTTGTCGACGCCTTCAACTGGTATGTGCTCGCATACCTGCTGGAACTGCTCCGCGGGGCTCTCAGCGCCGAACAGGCTCTCGACCCGATTCAGCAGATGTCGTCCCAGGTTGCTCAGAGAGTTGGCCGCCGCGCCCGCCACGCCGTGCGCCGCATTCCCAGCCAGCTGCGGCAGCTCCTGTGCGCACTGCGGAAGCCATGAGATGAGCAGGTAGCCGATTACGACCAGGAACAGGAAGCGCATGAAGCAGCCGCTGCCGCTGCCCCGGCTTTTTGCCTTCGAGGCCACGCGCTCAGGCCAGCAGCCCGCTGACCATCGCCTCCGCCGACGTCATGTCGCCGGAGGCCAGGATGCGACGGGCTTCGGCGAGCGCGCGCTCCCAGCCGAATTTGATGTCGTAGCTCCTTTTGACGACGACGACGAAATAGATCGGGAACAGGAACCCGATGAGCAGCACCGATAGCGCCGCCGCGAGCCACAGCCGCGTACCGGTCGGCACCTTCATATGCGCGTCGGGAATCGTCAGGTAACGACCCTCGGGGTCCCTGCGGGTGTCATCGCGCAGCATCAGGGCTTCGAAAGGCACACCTGCGAAGGGCCCGTCCTTGGCTTCATTGGGAATGACGGCCACGACCACGGCGTGACCGACAGCGGGCTGGGCGAGAGACTTCATATATACGACGTGCAAGCCCACTGTGAACCTGATCGCCCCTTCCACCAGCCCCGAATTGGGGTACCCGGAGATCGTGAAGGTCTGTGCTGTCGGAAACGGTGTGACGTCCGAGACCACCCCACAAATTGTCTTGACGGGGATCTCGCGCGCGGTCTTGCCATTGATACTGAGGAAGAGAAGCCACGCCACCAGACCCATGACCCCGAGGTACGCCGGCATCTTGAGGCCACTCGGGCCCAGGCCGACGACGAGGGTGAGCGCCGCGATGGCGATGTAGATGTTGCGGGTGTTGTGGGCGAGTGCGGAGATCTCCGGGGTGTTCTGCATGACATTTCGGGCCTTCTGCGGCATTGCCGAAACTAAGGACGCACCTCGACGGTAAACGTCAGGGCAATCGGGCAATGCCCAACCCTGACGCTTGGCCTGACCCTGCGTCTCACTCTTCACGCTGCGCACGATCGCAGCTGATGAAGGGTGACCATGGCCGACCATCGATCGCGCACACGTGCCGTCCCGCCTCGACCTACTGCGGTTCCCGTGCTTCGTCTCCTCGTCTTCGGATTGGCTCTGCTGGCATCGTCGCGAGCCCCCGCGCTTGATGCGGCCACGCAGGCGCGAGATCAGAGCCTCGGTGTGGCGATCGGCAGTACGGTGGGCGACGTTCGGCTGAACGCGTTCCTCGAGCAGAGCGGGCAGATCTCCGCGCAGCAATATCAGGCGCGGATGCAGGGCGACAAGGTCGAGCTGGGACGTCTGCAGCAGATGCTCATCCAGTTGCCTGCCGACCAGCAGAATGTCGTGCATCTGGCTGCCCAGAACGCCCTCAATCAGGACATGGCCCAACTGAATCGGCGGGTCGCCGAGTGGCGGCGCCGAGGGCAGTCGCGGGGGCGGCAGCGAACTGGCAGGCCTGCGGCACAGACTTACGCACCGCCACCTCCGTACGTGCCGCCCGCGCCCTACATTCCGCCGCCCCCCCGGTCTAGCGGCTTCGAGCGCCTCCTGGTGCTGCTCCTGGTCGGCGGCGGTGTCGGAGCCGGCGTAGTGGTGATTGCGCGCCGCCGGCGCACAGACAGCGCGTCGTTGCCGGCGGAAGTCGAGGCGATTCCGTCCCGATCGTTCGCACTTCCCCCGGCGCCCGCCCTCGTATCCGCGTCCGCGCCCGCCCTACCGGCGGAGCCGGAGTCTCTCCCCGCCATACCCGCCTCCGGATCAGTCATGCCAAAACCCACCGCCGCAGTGTCGGCAGCTGCCGTGACGGGCGACGCCAAGGAGCGCCTGCTCGCGGAGCAGACCGCGAAATATCAGGCGGCGCTCACTGCCGCCATGGATGAGCTCACGGCAACTCAGGCGTTGCTCGAGGAGCGCAAGGCAGTGATCGAGCTCCTGCGCAAGGACATCGGCCGCGTCGGTACTCTCGTGCATGACCGCGTGAAGAAGCTGTTGCACGAAGCGACTCCGGGCTTGGCCAAGGCAGTGAGTAACGCCTTCCTGCTCATGCCTGTCTGGCGCCGCTTCCGGCGCGGCGGCCTCGGACTCAAGATCGTGATCGGGATTGCCGTCTGGTGGCTCGTGTCGCGCGATTTGCGCCTGCTCGCGGCCGGCTTCCATTTCCTCCCGCTGCTCAGCTATCTGATCGTGGCGGGCGTCTGCTTCTACTTCGAGCGACGCGCGCAGACCAGCGGGACCGTGAAAGTACTCGAGGCCAACGCCGCGACCCTGCAGCACCCGATGCTCGCGCATATCTATCCGGACCAGGCGCCGGGCCCCTTGTTGTTGCTGCGCTTCTGGACCATCGCGGGCAAGCCGGCATTCGATGAGACGCAGACCACCCTTCCGAACGCGGATCCAAGGTCCGTCGGGGGAGCGAATCTTCTCGGTTTCGACGAGATGGCGAACTATCGGATCTTCCCGGACGCGGACCCCCAGCTGCTCATGTTCAACGCCAAGAGTCCGTTCATAGCGGCCCACGGTCCACTCCTGCAGAGGGCGGTTCTGGAGTGCCGCAACGATCTCGTTCCAATCATCAAACATGCCGAGGCGATCGCGCAACTCAAGTGGCGCGAACACCGCCAGAAGGGCCAGATCCCCCGACTCGAGGCGCTGCTCGGCAACATCAAGCGACTCAGCGATATCTGGGCGCCGGTCTATGTCTCGGACAAAGTGTTCGAATTCCTCATCCGCCGCATCGATCTTTTCAACATGCGCGACCGCGCAACGCCCGCCGGGATCCTGCTTCACGGCTATCCCGGCAACGGCAAGGAGTTCCTGGCGCGCACGGTCGCGAGCTCGGTATTTGCGCCGGTCATCAAGGCGACGGCGGACCAACTTTCTTCGTCGAAGGACGTCAAGGAGTTCTGGACGACCAACACCGCGAAGACGCCCGTGGTGCTGTTCGTCGAGTACGCCGACCACCTCTTCCCCAAGCCGGGATCGGAGCAGGACAATCCGGGAGCGCGTGAGGCGACGCTCGCATTCATCGAGGAGTGGACGCGTCGCGAGCCCTGGCAGAGCGGCGTGTGGGTGCTGATGACGGCACAGCAGGAGAAGGACATCCATCCGCGGCTGCTCGCGCTCCTCGGCGGCTCCAAGATCGAGGTGACTGCGCCCGATGCCGTCGCGGGCCGCGAGAAGCTTCTGGCGCTCGCGTGCTCGGAGAACGAGCTGCAGGGGCGGGCTCCAAAGTGGCTCATCGAGAGTCTGGGCGGCGCCTCGATCCGTGAGATGCGCGAGATCGTCCGTGAGACCAAGGTGCTGAGCGTGCCAAACGCGCCGCGCGATGAGCACTGGCGAACGGCCGTGACGGCCGTTCGGGGCAACGAGGGTATCGATCGCAGCAAGACCTGGGATCGCCTGGTGCTGCCGCAAGACAAGAAGGATCAGCTCAAGCGCGCCGCGCGCATCCTACGCGAGGCGGACCGCTATAAGGGGGCACGGGTCAGCGTACCCAACATCCTGCTGTTCGGGCCGCCGGGCACGGGCAAGACCGACATCGCACGCACCTTCGCAAACGAAGGAGGCGTCAAGTTCATCGCCGCGGGCACGGCGGATTTGAAGGCCGGCTATACGGGCCAGTCGGCGCACCTGGTGCGCGACCTCTTCGGCCGCGCCCGCGCGAGCGCTCCCTGCGTGCTCTTCATAGATGAGATCGAGGCGGTCACGGCAAAGCGTGAGGGGGCGGGCACGGACTCCTTTACCCAGGAGATCGTGACCGAAATGCTGCAGCAGATGGACGGCGCGGCGAAATCGGACCGGCCGGTGATCGTCCTGGCGGCCACCAATCTCCCCGAGCGCATGGAGAAGGCCATTCTCGATCGCTTCACCACCCAGATCGAAATTCCGCTGCCGGACGAGCCGGCCCGGGCCGAGATCCTGAAGCGGCTGCTTGCCGAGAGGCCGTGCGATCCGGCGCTCGACGTCGATGAGGTCTGCGCGTTCCTCGCCAAGCGGCTCAATCGCAAGAGCGGCCGCGATCTCGTCATGATCGTCAATCGCGCCATGGAGCGGGCGGCGACCGAGAGCGATTCGCCGGAGACGATAGCCCTCACACGGGATCTCCTCCTCAAGGAGGCGCTGCCGCAGGCCAGGGAAGTCTCCGAGGAGGCGCTCGCGAAGACCTGGTCGAAGATCGTCCTGAAGCCGTCCGTGAAGCAGGATCTGCTCGACAAGATTCGCATGTTCAACCGCGCCGACAAGGCCGCTCCGAAGGGATTGCTGCTTTACGGGCCGCCGGGCACCGGCAAGACGGAGATCGCACGGCTCATTGCCGACTCGGCGAGCTGCTTCTTCATGTCGCTGAAGGGGCCCGACCTCAAGGCGGGATCCGTCGGCCAAAGCGGCGAGCGCGTGCAGGCGATCTGGGAGAAGGCTCGTGCCCGAGGGCGCTGTGTCATATTCATCGACGAGTGCGAGGGAGTGTTCGCGCGCCGCGGCGGGACGAATTCCGATGGCGCCTCCGAGGAGCTGGTGCAGGCGTTCCTGGCGGAGTGGGATGGAGTCGGCTCGGAGGATCAGCGCATCTGGGTCGTGGGGGCGACCAACCGCAAGGACCTCCTCGATGATGCGATCACGTCACGGTTCGGCGGCGAAGTCGAGATCGGATTGCCCGAGGCGGCCGAGCGCCTGCAGATTTTGCGGCTCGAGATGCTGAAGCTCGAGCGCCCGGCCGAGATCCCGGAGTTCCTCGGCCAGGAGACGGTCGGGTTCTCGGGCCGCAATCTCTCGCGCCTCGCCAGCGATGTCTGCGTGCGCGCGGGACAGAACGGCATCACGGAGGCGTTCTGGCGCGATGCGATCAAACGTCTGCGGCCATCCGAAGCCGTCGACTCGAGCGCGCGTTGGGACTCGCTCATTCTTGAGCCGGACACCCTGTCGAAGCTCAAGGGTGTTTGCGAGGCGCTGCGGCACGTGGAGACCCTGCGCAAGCAGGGAGTGCCCGCACCCAAGGGCGCGCTGCTATATGGTCCGCCGGGCACAGGCAAGACACAGATCGCCCGCACGCTCGCCAACGAAAGCGGACTGGGCTTCATCGCCGCCGCGACAGCGGACCTCAAGGCCGGCTATACCGGCCAGTCGGTGCAGAAGGTGCGGGAGCTCTTCGACCGTGCGCGGGGCCGCGCGCCCTGCATCCTCTTCATCGACGAGATCGATGCCATCGCCCCGGCCCGCGGCGGCAGCGGCTCCGATACGTTCACGGTCGAAATCGTCAATCAGCTTTTGCAGGAGATGGACGGCATCAAGTCGACCGACCGCCATGTTTACGTACTCGCCGCGACCAACCGGCCCGAGGCGGTCGACGAGGCAGTCAGATCACGGCTGAAGGATTCGATCGAAATCCCCAACCCCGATGCGGCACAGCGGCAACAGCTCTTCCGCCTGTTCCTCGGCAAGCTCAAGACCGACTTCGATCCGGACCAGATGGCGTCCGAGCTCGCGCGGCGCACCAGGAACATCGGCGGCCGTGCCATTTCCGCCATCGTCGAGCGAGCCGCGCAGGTGGCCGTGAACCGGGCGATCGCACAGGGCACGCCCGACCGCGTGGTGCTCACGCGTGATGACATGATCGGCGAGGTGGCACCGCGCTCCAAGGAAGTCTCGGATGCCGACCTCGACAGGATCTGGGGACGGATAGTGCTGCAGCCCGAGTTGAAAGCCGACCTTCTCGACAAGATCCGCCTCTTCAACAGCGGCGACAAGGCGGCGCCGAAGGGACTCCTGCTCTATGGGCCGCCCGGCACGGGTAAGACGGAGATCGCGCGGCGCATCGCCGACTCGGCGAGCTGTTTCTTCATGGCGCTCAAGGCCCCGGATCTGAAGGCGGGTTACGTTGGCCAGAGCGGTGAGCGTGTCAAGAAGGTGTGGGAGCAGGCGAGAGCGCGCGGCCGCTGCATGATCTTCATCGACGAATGTGAGGGAGTATTCGCACGCCGCGGCGGGACGAGCTCGGACTCTGCCTCCGAGGAGCTGGTGCAGGCTTTTCTCGCGGAATGGGACGGGCTCGGTACCGAGGGCCAGCAGATCTGGGTGATCGGCGCGACCAATCGCCGCGACCTGATCGATGAGGCCATGGTCTCGCGCTTCGGCGCCGCGATAGAGATCGGCCTGCCGGGCGCGGCCGAGCGGCTGCAGATCCTGAGGCTCGAGATGGAAAATCTGGAGCGCCCCGCGGAGGTGCCGCAGTTCGTCGGCGAGCTGACCGCCGGCCTGTCAGGCCGCAATCTGTCCCGTGTCGCGAGCGACGTGTGCACGCTCGCCAGGAAGCAGGGAGACACGATCACCGACAATCTATGGCGCGAGGTGCTGAAGCAACACACGGAGGCGAAGAGCGAGGCCGTCGACAAGGGCGCCACCTGGGACTCGCTCGTGCTGTCGCAGGATGTACTGGAGAAGCTGAAGACCCTGTGCGAATCGTTGCGTCACGTCGAGGAGTTCGCGGCCCAGGGCTTTGACGTACCGAAGGGCGCGTTGCTCTATGGTCCGCCCGGCACGGGCAAGACGCAGATCGCGCGTACGCTGGCCAACGAAAGCGGCGTGCCGTTCGTCGCCGCGAGCACGGCCGATATCAAGGCCGGGTTCATCGGCCAGTCCGGCCAGAAGGTGCGGGAGCTGTTCGAGATGGCCCGCGGGCGTGCGCCGTGCATCCTGTTCATCGACGAGATCGAAACCGTCGCGCCCAGCCGTGGCGGCCCGCAGGCTGACTCGTTCACCGGTGAGATTGTCACCCAGCTGCTGCAGGAGATGGAGGGAGTCAGGAAGACCGAGCGCCACGTCTTCGTGCTCGCGGCGACGAATCTGCCCGATGCGGTCGATGGAGCGGTGCTGTCACGGTTCCCGGAGCGCATCGAGATTCCAAATCCCGATACGCCGCAGCGCGCACGGCTCTTTCGGGCGTTCCTCGGCAAGCTGCCGGTCGGCTTCGACCGCGATGCGGTGGCCGAGGAGCTTGCGCAGCGCTCGGCGGGCCTCGGCGGACGGGACATCCGCAACGTCGTGCAGAATGCGGCGCAGAAAGCGATCCGCCGCGCGGCGGGCAATCCCAAAGCGGCACAGCTATCCCGGGACGACCTCATCGGCGCAATGCCGGCGGCCACGCGGCGCCCCGAGCTGGTCCGATCCCGCGGCGAAGGCCAGCCGTCTCTCTGATCACCCGGAGCCCACATGTCCCAGGAACAGCAGCAACGGCAGCGGCAACAGGAAAAGCAGCGTCAGAAAGAGGATTCGCGGCAGGGATCGGCGTCGCAGCAGCGGACGGCGGATCAGATCGCGACACAGGTGCCCGACAGCGCGAACCGGAAAAGAAGCGCCATGAAGATCGAGGAGGCTCGGGTCACGGAGGGCAAGGACGGCGTACGCAACTTGCAGATCCAGTGGATCGACGTCCGCTTGCCCAACGCCGATTCATGCCGCTTCGCCATTACGACCAGGGAAGGCAACGCCATCGAAGCGCTGATGGAGCAAAAAAACTATCGCCGGTCCTATCAGGGCACGTCGTCCCTGCAGACGGACATCGTATCGGTCGCTCCGAACGGCACGCAAGGCAAACTGACCGTGCGTGACCTGGTCACCGGCGAGACGATCGAGCGGCCTTGGACGTGGCACGCGGGAGCAGGCGGGTTGTGGGCGGCGCTCTGGGGGCTGCTCAAGCGCTTGCTCACCTGACCGTCATGGTCTCGGACACCGACCTTGCGATGATCTCGGAGAAGATCATCCTGAAACCGTCCATCAAGCAGGACCTCCTCGGCAGGATCCGAGCGTTCAATCGCGCCGACGCGGCGGCATCCAGGGGACTGCTGCTGTACGGGCCTCCGGGCACGGGCAAGTCACTGATCGGCGGGCACATGGGGGACTTGACGGGTTGTCATCTCATGGGGCTCGCGGCTCGAGACCTCAAGGCGCCCTATCTGACCCAGAGCTCCGGGCTCGTTCAGAAGGCCTGGCAGCGGGCACGTGCCCCGGGAGGTTGTGTCATGTTCATCGACGAATGCGAGTGGGTGTTTCCGAGACGTGACGGAAAGCATTCGGGCATGTCCAGCGAAGAGCTCGTGCAGGCGTTCATTGCCGAGTGGGACAGAGCGGGCACGCCGGATCAGAGGGTGTGGGTCGTGTGCGCGGCCGACCGCAAGTGGCTCATCGATGATGCGATCACCTCACGGTTTGGCGCCGAGATCGAGCTCTTCCTACCTGATGCGGCCGAGCGCCGCGAGATCCTGAAGTTGGAGGTGCTCGAGTTCGGGTGTTCCATCGAGGTCCCGCAGTTCCTGGCCGAGGAAACGGCGGGGTTCTCGGGGCGCGGGCTCGCTCGTCTCGCGAGCGACGTCTTCCGGCGCGCACGGGTGAGCGGTGAGACCATTACCGAGTCGCTCTGGCGCGATGCGATGCAGCATCGGCGGCCTGGCTGAGCGTCTTGTTCGCAACGGAATGTGCTATGTTTTAGGCAGATCAGGTTTCGTGGGGAGGTTGAGTGGCGGCGAAATCGGGACCGTCCCGTCGGACGATTCTCGCCGGCATGGCATCCTGGGCTGTCAGCCTGCCGCTGCTTGCAGGCAGCAGCCGAGGCGTTCGGCAAGGCAGAGTCCGCGTCATGCTGACGACGGCGCTTGGGGCGATCGAGGTTGCAGTCGATCTGGCGCACGCGCCGATTTCGGCAGGCGACTTCCTGAAGTACGTGGATCACAGGCTCTTCGACCGTAGCGCTTTCTATCGCACCGTACGACCGGACAACGACATCAATCCGGTGAAGATCGACGTCATCCAGGGTGGCCTCGTGAATGACAGGAAGCTCCTGCCTCCAATTCCTCACGAGCCGACGAGCAAGACCGGACTCCACCACCGCAATGGCACGATTTCGACCGCGCGCGACAAGCCGGGCACGGGCTCGGCCGGCGCTTTCTTCATCTGCATCGGCGATCAGCCGGAGCTCGACTTTGGAGGCAGGCGCAATCCGGATCGCCAGGGATTTGCAGCCTTTGGCCAGGTCGTACATGGCATGGACGTGGTCCGGGCGATCTGGAGGTCCAAGACCGCGCCCCCGGACGGTGGCATGGGCGCACAGAAGCTCATGCCGCCGATCGAGATCGTGAGCGCGAAGCGGATTGTCAGGCGATGAGCGTCGGCAGTCCGGGAACTCCACGAGCGCGCACGCGATCAGCCCCTCGGCTGGAGACGGATCGGCTGATATTGCGGCCACACCGGACTGAGGACTTTCCGGAGTGCGCTGCCATGTGGCGCGATCCGCTGGTTGTGAAGTATACGATCGGCAGCGAATCACCACCGCAACGCACGTGGCAGCGGCTGTTGGCGTACTGTGGTCATTGGGCTTTGCTGGGATTCGGGTACTGGGCGGTCGAAAGCCGGAGCAGCGGTCGATTCATCGGCGAGCTCGGATTTGCCGATTTCCATCGTGATCTGCCGGATGCGGTTCGGTGCCTCCCCGAGATCGGCTGGGCTCTTGCGGTAGAGGCACATGGGCGAGGTTATGCTACGGAGGCGCTGCGTAAGGTACTGGAGTGGGGTGATGCGAACTTCGATGCCGCGGCGACCTTTTGCATCATCCATCGGGAAAATCATGCTTCGGTTCACCTCGCACGGAAATTCGGCTACTCGACCTCGGTCCGTGCCGCGACCGACACCGACCCCAGCATGCTGCTCGCGCGCAACGCGCAACGCTGAGCGAACATAGGACGGCGAGGTTCGACCGTTGCGAAGCAAGCCGAAATCCCGAAAGCTCATCCTGGCAGCGGCCCCGGATACGCGGGACGGCACCGCGAAGCGCATGCGCATCCTGGAAGCCGCATTCGCCGCTTTCATGGAGCGCGGATACTCCGACACCAGCACTCTCGAGATCGCGACGCGCGCCAGGGTCTCCAAGCGCGAGCTCTACGCCCTGGTCGGCGACAAGCAGGACATCCTCGTCTCCTGCATCACCGAGCGAGCGGCACGAATGCGCTCGCAGCCTGCCGACATGCCGAAACCGCGGAGTCGGCAAGCTCTCGAGCGCCTGCTCGAGGCCTATGGGGCGCGACTCCTCACCGAAGCAACTCACCCAACCGTAGTCGGCATGCACCGCCTCGCGATCGCGGAGGCGACACGATCCCCGGAGGTTGCGCGTGCGTTGCAGTCCATGGCCCGCCAGGCCAACCGCGCCGTCCTCAAGGAAATCCTTTTCGATGCGTGTTCCGAGGGCCTCCTTTCCGGGGATCCCGCCGAAATGACCGAGCAGTTCCTGGGACTCCTGTGGGGGGATCTCATGATGAACCTGCTGTTGCGCAGCGTAGAGACACCAGACGCCGTCGAGCTCGAGCGCCGGGCCGGGTGCGCCGCCAAGGCCCTGGTGCTGCTCAACCCCCGCTAGCAACCCGCGCTCGAGCGCCTCGCGGAACAGTCGCTTGCCTTTCCCCGGTACCGTATGGTACCGTCATTGTCCCTTAAGGTACTGATTGGTACCAACTATGTCACCCGGCACCATTTTCCAGACACAGCTCGCCTTGGGTTACGTCCCGTGGCTGCTCTTCTTCGCAGCCTACGCGTGGCCGCGGCTGAAGGTGATGAGCCGGGTCGATGCGCATCGCGCCATTGCCACGGTCCACAGCTTCCGCTTCTTCGGGCTCGCCTTCATCCTTCCGGGCTTCGTCGGCCCGGATCTTCCAGCCGGTTTCGCCACTTTTGCCGCCTATGGCGATCTCGCAACCGGCGTGCTGGCAATGCTGGCGCTGTGCGCGGTGAGAGTCCGCTCCCTGTTCTGGCTGTTGGTCGTCGCGTTCAATGTGGTGGGGGCGGCCGATATCCTCGTCGACTATTACCATGGCAGACATCTCGCCATTCCGCCGGGGCAATTGGCTGCCGCGTACCAGATCCCGGTCATCTACGTGCCGCTGCTGATGATCACGCACGCCGTCGCGTTTTATCTGCTGTTGCGCCCGCCGCTCAAGGCTTCTCTCTGAGGACGACTCTGGCCAGCTTGCGGATCGCCTCCTGGACGCCTCCGGCGGCCACACCGCCGTAGCCGAGAATCAAGCCGCCGAGCTGTGGCGAGTCCAGACAGCAAGTGGAGAGCGCCGCGCATGCAATGCCGGCCGCCGAGGCTCGTGCAGCAGCGGCCTTGTCGTCGATACTCCGCGGCAGGCGGATGACCAGATGCAGGCCTGCCGCAGCGCTGCTGATTTCCACGACGCCTCTGAAGTGGCGCTCGATCGCTTCGATCATGCGTTCGCGACGGACGGCATAGAGTGTCCGCATCTTGCGGATGTGCCGGGCGAAGCCGCCGTCGCGAATGAAATCGGTCAGCGCCCGCTGATAGAGCACCGGTGGGAAAATATCGACGGCATCGCGTACGGCACGGAAACTCGGAATGAGATCCTTGGGCAATACCAGATAGCCCATGCGCAGCGCAGGGAAGAGAACCTTGCTGAATGTTCCGATGTAGATGACCCGGTCGTCCGTGTCGAGCCCCTGCAGCGATGTTATCGGCTCCGTCCCGAAACGATACTCGCTGTCATAGTCATCTTCGATGATCCAGGCATCCGCGCCTTGTGCCCAGTTCAGCAACTGGATGCGCCTGCCCGCGCTCAGCGTCATGCCCAGGGGATACTGATGCGACGGGGTAACGTACGCAGCTCGTGCGGATGGCCGCCGGCGGATCCCCTCTTCGACGTCGAGTCCCTCGTCATCGACCGGAACCGGGACAGGCTCGCATCCCGACGCCACGAGCGCGCGGTGCAGGCCCGGATAGCCCGGTTCCTCGGCCCACACCGCATCGCCCGGGTCGAGTAGCGCGCGCAGGGTGATCTGCACGGCCTGCTGTGAGCCGGACGTCACCATGATCTGCGACGCATCGCAACGGACCGCGCGAACGGCACCGAGATACTCGGCAATCGCGGCCCGGAACTTCGGCTCGCCCATGGGATCGCCGTAGGCCATATCCCTGATCGAAGCGCTGCGTGCATGCCGCGATATCAGCCGTGACCACGCGCGCCGCGGGAAATGGTCGAGAGCGGGCAGGCTTACCCGAAAGGGTCCGGCAATCGTGGGTTGAGGCTCCTCGGGCATGCTCAATAGTTGTTTCGCGCGCTTCGCAATCCCGCGGGTACCGCGCGCTCTGCGGTCGCTCCTGCCGGTTCTTGCGCCGCCGGGCCGACGCAACTCCGGAATCGACGCGGCGATGCAGGTGCCCGCACCGCGAAAACTCTGCAGATAGCCCTCCGCTTCGAGCTGCTCGTAGGCGCACACTACTGTCAGGCGGGAGACCCGCAACTCCGCGGCGAGGCCGCGACTGGACGGAACGCGCTGGCCGGATTT
Organism: Steroidobacteraceae bacterium; assembly: GCA_036273095.1. Classification (GTDB taxonomy): domain Bacteria; phylum Pseudomonadota; class Gammaproteobacteria; order Steroidobacterales; family Steroidobacteraceae; genus 13-2-20CM-66-19. Next base: position 33,605 of record DATAXF010000164.1, read on the forward strand.
CAGGCGACCGTCCGCGATCGCCCGCCGAAACCATTCATAAAGCTGGCGACGCAGGGGCGTCGATGCGCCCGCATCGAGCCTGATCGAGGGCAGGAAGCCCGCGCGAAGGTGGCTCACGGGAGCATCAGACTTCCAGGTAGCTGGCCTCATAGCTGATCGGGAAATTGACCGATCTGGCGATGAAGCAGAAGTGGTGCACCTCGTGGTGCAGGGAGTCCGCCTTGACGAGGTCACTGCCGCGCTCCACACGGATCTTCGGCCGCAGAGCCGCTCGGAGGAAACGACCCTCGCCACGCGATCCCGTCTCGCCAACGCCAACCGGCGCATCCTCGTATCCCCGCACGACAATTCCGGCGTTGGACGCCAGATGCAGGTACCAGAGCATATGGCAGGCCGACAGGCTCGAGAGCAGCAGAGTCTCCGGGTTTGGCTTGGAGGGATCACCGCCCAGCATGGGGTCGTTCGAGCATTCGATCACCACCTGCCCGGGCGTTGCCATCCGCCAGGTGCGGTGATAGCCCCGATATTGCTTCGTGCCCTGTCCACGGTCACCTGTCCAGACAATGTCGGCCGTGAAGTCGTGCGTCTTGGACATATGGGCCTTCTCCTACGTGAAGACACGACAAGTATATATACGGTGGTCATGTGGTTTCGACCGGATGTGGCCCTTGCCGCAAGCCCGCGTCTCGTGGACGCTCAGCCGATGAAACCTCGAATCGGTGGTGCGATGAGATGGGTCATGGTCGCGGGTCTGGCATTCCTGGCACCTGTTCTATTGTTTCGATCCGCCTACGCCGCCCGCCAGCATCGCGACGGCTCCCACGATTTTGACTGGGAAGTCGGTGTCTGGAAGACACATCTCAGAGTCCTCAGGCAGAAATCCGACGGGACCGCGGCATGGGTGACGTATGAGGGCACCTCCGACGTGATTCCCATCTGGAATTGCCGCGCGGACATGGTGAAGCTCGAGGTGACCGGGCCGGACGGACGGCGTTTCGAGGCAATCAATCTGCGCCTTTACGATCCCGCGTCGCGCCAGTGGAGCCTCAATTTCGCCAACATCGCGAGCGGCGTGATGGGCGTGCCCACCATAGGAGAATTCCGCGACGGCGTTGGCACGTTCTACGATCTCGAGCCGATTGGCGGACACCAGGTCCTCGTCCGCAATGTCTGGTCGCGCATTACTGCGAATTCGGCGCATTTCGCGCAAGCGATTTCGCAAGACGGCGGCAAGACGTGGCAATCCAACTGGATCGCCGATGACACACGCGCGAAGGGCACGACCGATGTCTGCCGGAAAGGCGGAGCTGGCTAAACGGTACGATGCAGCAGGACGCCGCCGATGACCAGCGCGATGCCGCCGACTTCCGCCGCCGTCGGCAGCTGGTGCAGGACCACCGCGCCGATCAGGCTCGCCATGGCGGGAAGCAGGGACAGCAGTAGCGCGAAAGTCGCGCGCGGCAGCCGCGCCATTGCGAGCTGATCGCTCACATACGGAATCACCGACGAGCTGATGCCGACCCCGATCCCGGCCGCAAGCAGTAGCGGGCTGACGAAGGCCGGCGCCGCCTGGCGAATTCCGATCGGGAAGGCGACGACCATCGCAACGAGCATGGCGAACCCCAGCCGGTCGATTCCCGCCGTGCCGCCATCGGCAGCGATCCGGTGGCCGAGGATGATGTAGAGAACGAAGAAGGCGCAGTTGGCGAAGGCGAAGACGAAGCCGAGCGGCTCACCCGCGAGCCGCACATCGGTCAGCACATACACGCCTGCCACGGCGAAGGCGAGAGCGGCGAAATTCCGCCTGGAGCGCATGCCGAGCGCCGCGAGCGCGATGGGCCCCAGGAATTCGATGGCGCCCACCGTCCCGAGCGGCAGGCGATCGATGGCGAGATAGAAGCAGATGTTCATCAGCGCGAGGACGCCGCCGAGCAGCAGCACGGTGCGTCTCGCGGAAATCTGCAGGCCGCGGTAGTAGCGCCACGGCCGGCGCCATACCGCGAATACGGCGGCCGCGCTCGCGATCCGCAGCCATGCCACTCCGAGCGGCTCGACGTGCGCGAACAGCAGAACCGCGAACGCGGGGCCGAGGTAGTGGAATACCGCGCTGACCATGAAGTACCCCTGCGGTGGCACGCGATCGACGACGTATGAATGCGCCGGCGGGACGCCTTGCCGAACTGCGGGGACTGGCACGGCTTTCATGGCGGCTGCATAATCGCAGCCCGTCATCGCCATTTGAATGGCATTCTTAATGTCCATGCAAAAAAGAGCCATCAATTTAAAGGCAAAGGCGGCCCGAAACCTTCAGACCTCGGATCTGCTTCGCGACGCCCGCAACGTCCAGATCCTGGCCCTGCTCGAGGGCAACCCGCGCATGAGTGTCTCGGAGCTGGCGCGGTGCGTGGGAATGTCCGCCCCTGCTACCCGCGAGCGGATCCAACGCCTGGAAGAGGCAGGGGTCATTCAGGGCTACCGGCTCGAGATCGACCCCGCGGCGTTGGGGTATCCGATCGCAGCATTCATCCGCGTTCGCCCCATGCCCGGCAAGCTGCCCAAGATCGCGGAGCTGGCCCTGTCGTTGCCACAGGTCATGGAATGTCACCGGATCACAGGCGAGGACTGCTTCATATTGAAGGTGGGCCTCGACTCCCTGGACAACCTGGATCTCATCCTCGACCAGTTCCTGGTCTATGGACAGACCACGACATCGATCGTGCAATCGACCCCTGTTCCGCGACGTAACCTGCCGCTACCCGGGAAAAAATGAGTTTGCCGGTCGCGTCCGATTCCGGCGAGTATCAGGCGATCCCGTTGCTTAGGCTGTCATCCTCGACTCACCCAGCCGGAGGATCTGTCCATGGACTTTCGCATCACGGGCCTCGCCCCCGAGCTCTTTCAACCGCTTTTCGGTCTTCCGGCAGCAGAGCTCGCGCGGCATGGAGCCGTGCGCCGCATCGTCGACCGCAAGCCGGGTGAGTCGGTTCTGCTCGTCAACTACATGCATCTTCCAGCCGAGACGCCATTTCGCTCGTCGTACGCGATCTATGTGCGCGAAGGCGCGCGCGAACGTTATGACCGCATCAATGAGATACCCGGGCAGTTCCGCTCGCGAGTGTTGTCGCTGCGCGCATTCGACGAGAACGACATGCTCTGCGATGCGGACATCGTGGAAGGCGGCGCGGTCGAAAATCTGATCGAGCGACTGCTTTCCAGCCCGCAGACCGCCTACATCCATGCTCACTACGCCAAGCCCGGCTGCTTTGCCGCACGGATCGATCGGGCGTAGCTGACGATCTGTGCCTCGGGGGCGGCTTGCGGTTGCCGCCCCCGGGGACGCGGCTCAGGCCGCCGACTGGCCAGCCGCCGCCAGCCACTCTTTGTACATGCCGGCGCGATAGTTGCCTGCCACCGTGCGGAAGGCGACGTTGAGACGGTTCCAGGTGTTGATCTGAGTCACGGCGAGCGTGAGATCGATCAACTCCTGCTCGCTGAAGTGCTGGCGCACACGCTCGTACACTTCGTCGGGAACGCGAGTCGCGGCGACCAGCGTCACCACTTCGGTCCATTCGAGCGCAGCGCGCTCGCGCTCGTCGAAGAATGGCGTCTCGCGCCAGGCATCGAGCGTGTAGAGACGCTGCTCGGACTCGCCCTCGGCGCGGGCGTCCTGGCTGTGCATGTCGAGGCACTGAGCGCAGCCGTTGATCTGGGATGCGCGCATCTCGACCAGGTGCAGCAGGCGGCCGCCGAGGCTGGAGCCGTGCAGATACGCATTGATTCCCAGCAAGTGCTGCCGGACCTTGGGGTTGACACGTCGAGCATCGATACGGGGCTTCATGTTGATCTCCTTCGTGAAGTGAGCTTGTCCGGGTTCAGCACCGTGTAAACATCCAATATGCGCATCCCATCGGTGCGGACGGTGATGACCGAAAAGAGGTTGCCCTCGGCTCGAAGCGCGAGCGCCGGCTCGCCATTGACGGAAGTCATCTCGAAGGCGAACCGATCGGAATGGCGCCCGAGCACGGCGAGCGCGAAGCGTACCACCCGCTCGCGGCCCCGGATTGCCTTGAGCGCAGCGCGAGTCCGGCCGCCGCCGTCGGAGGTCCAGCTCGCTTTGTCGGCAACGAGCTCCAGGAGCGTGGCCTTATCCTGCATCTGAATCGCGGTCGCGAAGCGCTCGAGCACGGAGCGGCGTGCCGCATCGGTGACTAGAGCGCGGGGCCTGCGCCCGCGCACCCGCTTGCGGGCGCGGCTCACTGTCTGCCGGCAGGCTGCCTCGCTCTTGCCGAGTATCTCGGCGATCTCGGCATAGTCCGTGTCGAATACCTCATGCAGCAGGAATGCGGCGCGCTCATCCGGCTCGAGCTGCTCGAGCACCACGAGGAACGCGATCGAGAGGCTGGAGGAGAGCTCGGCCCGCGCATCCGCCGCCGGCGCGGTGTCGCCGATCAGGGGCTCGGGAAGCCAAGGCCCCACGTAGTTACGGCGCTCGGTGCGCGCGGCCCGCAGGCGATCGATGCATAGCCGCGTGACCGTGGTCACGAGCCACGCTTCGGGCGATCGCAGCTCTTCCGATGCTCCACGATGCCAGCGTAGGTAAGCGTCCTGCAGGATGTCGTCGGCATCACTACGGGAGCCGAGCATGCGGTACGCGATGCCGAAGAGCCGCGGGCGATGACGCTCGAATTCACCAGAATCATCCTGCACGTGATACCTCGAGTTCTGCTTCCTCACCTTAGACGGCCGGGATCGCCCTCGTGTGACACGGACTGCGCGCGGGCGGTCACATTTCACCCGGCCCGATCCGTCATAGGGGTGAGGAGGCTTTCATGAAATACATACTGCTGATTTATCAGGGGCTCAATCCCCCACTGCCTGGATCCGAGCGCTGGAATGCCTTACCGCAGGCGGAACAGAGCGCGATCTACGCGGATTACGCGGAGCTCACCAAGGCGCCGGGCGTCACGCCGGGGCTGCCGCTGGGGTTGCCCAACGCTGCTAGAACCGTTCAGGTTCGGAACGGGAAGGCTGAAGTAAAGGACGGGACGTACATGTGTGAAGGAGCGGGCGGGTATCTGGTGCTGGAAGCCGAGAACATGGACGCCGCGGTAGCATTGGCCGCGCGCATCCCGGCGGCGCGCCACGGCGGCGCCATCGAGATCCGCCCGGCGGAGCAATACTGGTAAAGAGGAGGACTCAGGTGGACGGCGACGACTGGCTGGCTGGACGTTTCGACGAGAATCGGACTCGTCTGGCTAGGGTGGCCTACCGGATGCTGGGCTCGGCAAGCGAGGCCGAGGATGCCGTGCAGGAGACATGGCTCAAGCTCACCCGTTCGAGCTCTGAGGAACCGGAAAACCTGGGCGGCTGGCTGACGACCGTCGTCGCAAGGGTTTGTCTCGACATGCTGCGAGCACGTCGCTCACGGCGGGAGGAGCCGTTAGCGGCGGCGGGCGATGCGCCGGGCGACGGCAGTCCTGAAGAGGAGCTGGCACTGGCCGACGCTACGGGCCCGGCGCTGCTGGCTGTGCTCGACACACTGGCGCCCGGCGAGCGCGTGGCATTCGTACTGCACGACACGTTCGACGTGTCGTTCGAGGAGATCGCGCGCATCCTCAATCGCACACCCACCGCGGCGCGGCAGCTCGCCAGTCGCGCCAGGAGGCGAATAAGGGGAAGGGAAGCTCCGGCGGTGGACATCGCGCAACACCGCGAGTTGGTCGGCGCGTTTCTGGCGGCATCGCGCGAAGGTGATTTCGAGCGCCTCGTCGCAGTGCTGTCGCCCGAGGTAGTGCTGCAGGCCGATGAGCGCGCCGTGCACACAGCCGCCGTGAACCGAGGTCACGGCGCTCCTGAGTTGGCCGCGGAGATCCGCGGCGCGGCACGTGTTGCTAATACTTTCAAAGGCCGTGCTCAGGCTGCGTTGCCCGCCCTCATCGACGGCGAGCCCGGCGCGGTGTGGGCGATCGGCGGCCGGGTTCAATCGGCTTTCGTTTTCACGATCGAGGGTGGGAAGATCACCGCGATCGACATCGTCATGGATACCGCACATCTCGCCGGGCTCGACGTCAGGATGGGGTGATCCGCCGGCGGTCGCTCAATGGATGAGACCCTTCAGCGCGTTGCGCACCTTGTTCACGACCGCACCCTTTTGTTTCTGCAGCTGCTGCTGCGCCACCGATTTGACCAGAGCCTGCGTGTCGGGACGGACGCTGGGACTCGTCATGGTTCCGGTGATCAGGAGTGGGATGTTGGCCAGCGCGGAGCTCGTCGCGGCTCCCTTCAGGATGGCCGCATTCACCCGGTAATTGACGGCCTGGGTGGCCAGGTTCGCGGTGCCCTGGCCGGTGACGTGCAGGTCGCCCGAGGCGATGTCCAGATCCTTCGTGGTGGCCACCCCATTGGTGAGATCGGCCGATGCCTTGAAGGCATCGAAGGGAGTGCTGTTGCCGCCTGATTTGGCGGGCAGCGACTGCCGCTGCGCGAGCGCAACGGCGCTGTTGATGGCTGACCAGAGATTGATTCCCTGGATCGCCCCACTGGTGAGGTTCACGGCGGCGTGCCCGTCCAGCGAGCCGATCAGAGCGGTCGTGGTATTTCCGTGCGCGGTTACGTTGACCGTGACGTTGCCGCGACCGGTGACGCGATTCATCTTCGCGAAGTCGGTCAGTAACGGCTGGATCTGTATACCCGACAGATTTTCATTGAGATCGAGCACCGGGACGGTGTCGTGGGCATTGACCGTGATGTCGCCCGAGGAAGTGCCGCCGTAGAGCTCTGCCGCGGCGGGCTTGATGTGCAGCACCCCACCGTCGGCGGCGAGCCCAACCTCGACCTGCGAAAGCTTCATGCCGTGGACCGTCGCGCTGCCGATCGCCAGCTTGCCGGTCAACTGCAGTGTCTTCAAGGCGCCGGTCGGTAGCTCCGTCGGCTGTTGACCCGGCGCCGGCGCAGCGGTCTTCGCGGACTTGGGCGCGGTACCGAGGTAACGGTCGAGGTCCATCCGGTCGATGGACAGATCGAAGCCCAGTGCCCCGGTGGTCAGATTCGTCACCGCGGCGTTGCCGCGCACGGTCGAATCATCGATTCGCGCATCGAGGCCCGTGAGGTGCGCGGACCTGGAGTCGTACTCGAGCGTGGCATTTCCCGACAAGGCGATCGGCCGGGTTCCCGCGCTCGTAGTAACGTTGACATTCCACTTGATGGGCACCGCAACGCCCGTCGCCACGTGCCCGATAGTGACGTTCACGTCATCGGCCACCATGTCCTGGTAGCTGACGTGGCTCTTCTTGATCACGACACCCTCGATTCCACCAAGTGTCATTTGACTCGCCTGAGCTCCCGATTGCGGCGGCGGCGGGGGCGTCTGCCCGGCCGGCATCGCCCAGTTGCCCTGACCCTGCGTATTCTTGAGAAGACGCAGGTCGAGCCCGTCGATCTCGACGCGTCCTACGTCGAGCCGGTGGTGCAGGAGCGGGAGCACATGCACGCGAAGCGACACGCGCCGCAGCGATGCGAACGGCTGCGAAGAGCTGAAACCCGGTGGATTGCCGAGGCTCGCGGGGCCGAGCTCCAGGGCGAGAGACGGGAAGATCGCCAGGCGGATGTTGCCTGTCAGGGAAAGGTCCCGTCCCGTGGAGGTGCGGACGGCGGCCTCTATGCGGCCCTTGTAGTCGTTGGGGTTGACGATCAACCAGAGTGCGATCGCTGCGGCGATGAGCACCACCACGATACAGCCGATGACGATGCCGGCGATTCGCAAAGTGCGCATGACGTGCAACCTCTGTGGCGGCCGGGGCGGATTGTAGCGCAAGCGCCGAGGCGCGCGTCAGCGCCGTAACTTTTGACGGCCGGCGGTGTTCTAGGAGCGAAAGAAGAGGAGAACACATCATGAACACCATCCAGAAAGCCACCTTCGCCGCCGGCGCCCTTGCCATCACGCTCGTTGGCGCGGCTCTCGTCACCGCTCCCATCGCCTTCGCGCGGCCCCTCGCGGCCATGGTGCAGAATCACTGCGCGACAGCCGGCGTGCAGGCTGAATGCAGCGGGCTCACCCGGGTTGCGGGACTCGTCGCGCTCAATCGCAGGTAACCCGACCGATCCCAACGGCATGCGCCGCACCAAGGATGCGGCGCATGCCGTTTTTCTTTGCCGCAAAACAAAGCCGGGTGCGTGATTGCTGTAACTTTCGGGCGCCAGCGGTGTTCTAGGGGCGAAACAAGAGGAAAACACATCATGAACACCATCCAGAAAGCCACTTTCGCCGCCAGCGCCCTTGCCATCACGCTCGTTGGCGCCGCTCTCGTCACCGCACCCATCGCTTTCGCGCGGCCATTGCCGGTCGTGGCGCACAGCGACTGCGCGCCAGCGGCACTGCAGCTCGCCCAGTCCGGACAGGTAGGCTGTGCGCGCATGACCGGGATGCGGAGCTGATTGCCCTCGATCCCAGGTAAGCGACCCCCGGCGTGCGCCGCAAGCGGGATGCGGCGCACGCGCAGTCGTCTCCGCTCCGAATTACTGCAACAAAACCAATAGCTTAGCCGCGTCGGCTATTACCTGTTTCATCCTGTCTCCTTCCGGCTCCTACCCCTTGACAATATTTGCCTCGGCAAGTATTGTTTCGGCAACTTTTGGGGAGCAAGCATGGCCGAGCCGTTCTACACCGTCGATACCCTCGAGGCGCCGAACAGCATTGGCTTCCTGGTGAAGCGCTGCGGCGGACTGATGTCGCAGCTTGCCGAGCGTCATTTCGCCACGGAGCAGGTCTCCTTCACCCAGTGGATGGTGATTGCGATCCTGGGCCGGTACGAGCGTCTGACGGCCACGGCGCTGAGCGAGGAGATCTGCCATGACATGGGCGCCCTGACGCGAATCGTCGACGATCTCGAGGAGGAGGGCCTGGTGCGCCGTGAGCGTACGGAGCGTGATCGGCGTGTGGTGGAGATCGCCCTGACGCCCCAGGGGCGGCGGTACCTGCTGACCGGCAAGCGGCTGGTGGTGGAGCTGCTCAACTCACTCACGGAGCCGTTTTCCCGACAGGAGCTCGAATCGCTGATCTCGCTCCTCCAGAGACTGATGGCGCGCCTGCAGGACGCGCAGATGACTACCTTGTCAACACAGCCGCAACAGAAACTGCCACGACCACGAGCACGATCCGCGACGGACGCCTCCGGGACCCGGCAGGCGCGGCGCTCGAGAAAAGGAGACGCGACATGACCTTCGCCGCCAAACCTTCGGCGGCGCGTGCCGGTTGGATCGCGCAGGGGATGACGCTCCTGAAGACCCTGGGTCCGTACGCGCTCGTGGAGTTCGTTCTGCCCGGTGGCACCTTGGTTGCGCTCGTGCTCTGGCTCTATCGGCATCGCCATCAACTGCCGCGGAGTCGCACACTTGGATGGGCCCGGGCTTTTGTTTCGGGCGCCGCAGTTACGCTGCTCGCGGCCTGCACGGTCGGTCCCAATTTCGTGAAGCCCGAGGCGCCTGCGACCGCTTATTCACGCTCCGTGGGCGCCGGCAGCACAACGCGCAGCTTCACTTACGGCGGGACGGTGGCTGGCGACTGGTATCGGTTGTTCCGCTCCGACGCGCTCGACCAGCTGGTGCATCAGGCGCTGGCGAACAATCCGGACCTCGAAGGCGCGCGTCACGGCCTGGCCGCCGCCCAGGACGAGCTCAGGGCAGTTGCGGGCACCGCTCTCCCCCAGATCGATGCAACGGGACAAATTGGGCGCGCTCACATCAACGGCAGCGAGCTCTATGCGCCGGTGAATACGCTCAGCTCGACCGGCGATCGCTTCGAGCTCGGTCCCTCGCTGGCCTACGACCTCGACCCCTTCGGGGGACTGCGCCGCTCGATCGAGTCTCAACGGGCGCAGACCGCCGCAGTGAGCGATCAGCTCCGTGATACCTACGTGACGCTGGTCGACCAGGTGGTCATTACCGCGTTCGACTACGCGGCCGTGAGTGCACAGATTGACGTCACCCGCTCGCTCGTGAGCGAGTTGCAGGCGCAATACAACCTCAATGTGCAGCTCGAGAACGCAGGCAAGATCATCCGCAGCGACACCCTGCAGGCGGAAACGCAGGTCGAGAACGTGCGGGCGACGCTCCCCGGCCTGGAGCAGCAGCGCGAAACCTATAGCGATGCGCTCGCGCGCCTCACGGGCCGGACGCCCGATGAATTCAGGATGCCCGCGCTGACGCTGGCCGATTTCACGCTGCCGGGCCGGTTGCCGGTCTCGCTGCCCTCTGCGTTGGTGCGACAGCGGCCGGACGTGCTGGCCGCAGAGGAGAACCTGCACGCTGCCAGCGCCGACATCGGTGTGGCCGAGGCGGCGCGGTTGCCGCAGCTGAGTATCTCGGCGCAATACGCCCAGCAGACCACCCGGTTGAGCGAGTTCTTCACCCAGCCGGGCGGTGTCTGGTCAGCCGGTATCGGGATCGCGGCCCCGCTCTTCGATGGCGGCACGCTCAAGGCGCGAGCCGACGCATCCAGGCAACGCTACGCGCAGGCGCTCTCGACCTACCACAGCACCGTAATAACCGCCTTCGTGGATGTAGCGGATGCTCTGCAGGCGCTACAGCACGATGCCGATAGCTACAGCGCGCACAACCGTGCGCTTAAGGCCGCACGTGCCAACGAAGATCTCGCTGTCGCGGAATATCACGCGGGCAAGTACACCGAGCTCCAGGTCCTGACCGCCGAGCAGCAATACCAGGATGCCGCGCTCACCCAGGTGCAGGCCGACGCGCAGCGCTTCACGGATACCGCGGCACTCTTCCGCGCCCTGGGCGGCGGCTGGTGGAATGTGTCTGATCGCGCGCCGTTCAGCGCGGCAAGCACTTCGAACTCCGATCACAACTATCCGACCCCTTCCGGGAGCAGCCATGACTGAGCAGAAATCCGAAACACCGCCTGCAAAGGCCAGCAGCCTGTTGCGCCGCGGACTCGTCGCGGCGGCGGTGGTCGTGGCAGCGGTCCTGGTCGCAGGCTACTACGTGCTGTTCATGAGAAATCATGTCACCACCGATGATGCCTATGTGAACGGCAATCTCGTGCGGCTGACGCCGCAGATCTCCGGCACCGTGGTGGCCATCAATACCGACGAGACCCAGTATGTGCGTCAGGGTCAGGTATTGGTCGAGCTCGATCCGCGCGACGCGCAGATCGCCGTGGCGCAGGCGAAGGCCAGCCTTGGCGAGACGGTGCGCCAGGTCGCGCAACTCTTCGTAGAGGAGCGGCGCGATGCCGCGCTGGTCGACGCCGAGCACACCCAGCTGAGTCAGTCGGACGAGGATCTGGCCCGCGACAACTCGCTCAAGGCGGTCCACGGTGTCTCCCTCGAGACACTGGAGCACGACGAGAATGCGGTGCGCAGCGCCCGCGCCGCCCTGCAGCAGGCGCAGGCGAGCCTCGCCAGCACCCAGGCTGAAATCTCAGGAACAACGCCAACCACCCACCCGCGCGTGTTGCAGGCGGAGGCCAACCTGCGCGCCGCGTGGCTCGAGCTTACCCGCACGCACGTGCTGGCTCCCGTGTCCGGTTACGTAGTGCGTCGCTCCGTCGAGCTCGGCGAGCAGGTCGCGCCGTCGACGGAGATGCTGGCGCTGGTCCCGGTGACCTCGATGTGGGTCGATGCCAATTTCAAGGAGAACCAGCTTGGAAGCCTGCGCATCGGTCAGCCGGTGAAAGTCACCGTGGATATGTATGGCTCGCACGTCGATTACCACGGCAAGGTTCTGGGTCTCACCGCGGGTACCGGCAGCGCGCTCGCGGTGCTGCCCACCGAGAACGCCACCGGTAACTGGATCAAGATCGTGCAGCGCCTGCCGGTCCGCATCGGTCTGGATTCCGGAGAGCTGACACGGCACCCGCTCTTCCTCGGCCTGTCCGCGGACATCAACGTCGATGTCACGGATCTCGGCGGCTCCGCCTTGTCGCAAATGCCGGCGTGGCCTGCGGTCCAGCACACTGATGTTTACGCCGACCAGGATTCCGGCGCGGACCGGATGATCGATGCCATCGTCTCCGCCAACCTGGGCGGCGGCGGCAAAGCGCTCTACGCCCGCTCGGCGGCTGGGACCCCGCGGTGACTGCAGAGACACCTCAGAAAGGTGCGATGGGCTCCTGGCTGATCGCGCCGGTGGTGGCGTTGGCCGCGTTCATGGAGATCATGGACATCTCGATCGCCAACGTCTCGCTGCCCCATATTGCCGGCGCGCTCTCATCCAGCCAGGACGAGTCGACCTGGGTGCTCACGAGTTATCTCGTGACCAACGCGGCGGTCATGCCGATCTCGGGCTGGCTCTCCGCCCGCTTCGGCCGCAAGCGCTTCTTCCTGGTCGCGATCACCGGATTCACCGCAGCTTCCCTCCTTTGCGGACTGGCGCCGAGTCTCGGGGCCCTGGTGGTGCTGCGCGCCGCCCAGGGTGCCTTCGGCGGCGGCCTGCAGCCGGTCGGTCAGGCCATCCTGGCCGACAGCTTTCCCCCCGAAAAGCGAGGCATGGCCACCGCGATCTACGGTATTGCCGCCGTCGTTGCTCCGACCATTGGTCCGACGCTCGGGGGTTGGATCACGGACAGTTACGACTGGCGCTGGATCTTCTTCATCAATGTTCCGATCGGCTTCGCCGTCTTCGGCCTGGTGAGCGCGTTGATTCACGAGGCAGCTCCGACGAAGAAACGCTCCGGGCAGTCGGCCATGGATTGGACGGGCTTCGGGTTCGTGGCCCTGAGCCTGGGTTGCCTGCAGGTCGTGCTCGATCGCGGGCAGGAGGACGATTGGTTCTCCTCTCATTTCATCACCGTGCTCGCGCTGGTATCGGCCGTCGCGTTCGTGCTCCTCGTCTGGCGGGAGCTCAAAGCCCATGACCCGCTGGTCGATGTGCGGCTGCTGCTCGACAAAAACTTCGCCGTGTCGTTCGGCCTGATGCTCATGCTCGGATTCATGCTGCTCGGCAGCACCTATCTGATCCCGGCCTTCACACAAAGCCTCATGGGCTACCGGGCGATGGACGCGGGATTGGTACTGACCCCGGGCGGGGTCGTCATGATCGCGCTGCTGCCGTTCGTCGGCCGCTCGATCAACAAGGTGGACCTGCGCGTGCTGATCGCAATCGGCCTTGTGGTCGGCGGTCTGAGCCTTCTCTGGATGACGAACTTCTATCTCGGCATTTCGTTCGACTGGATGATGCTGGCGCGGATGGTGCAGGCGGCCTCCCTCGCCTTCCTCTTCATCCCGATCAACACGCTGGCATTCCGCGACGTGCCGCGGGACAAGATCAACAACGCCTCGGCGCTGATCAACCTGGCGCGAAACTTCGGCGGCAGCATCGGCATTTCCGTCGCCTCCACCATACTCACCCGACGGGAGCAGTTTCACCAGAGCCGCATCGCCGAGCTGATGCAGGGCATGAACCCGGCCTACACCGATTACGCGCATCACCTGGCCGCCACGCTCGGCAGCACACCCGATTCCCAGGTGACCCTGGCGGCCATCTACCAGACCGTAGTGCAGCAGGCGACGCTGCTCTCATACCTCGATGACTTCAAGCTGTTGGGCCTGTTCTTCCTTGCTCTGCTGCCGCTGCTGCTGTGGGTGAGACCCGGCAAGGGAGGCGGTCCTGCCGCCGCGATGCATTGAGCCGGCGGCTCATCGGTCGCGCGGCGCCGTCGCTAGCGGTGCCGCCGCGGGAATTCGCTCAACCAGGCTGCCAGAGTCGCGGTGGCCTGAAGCGTGACGGCGTTGTACAGCGAGATACGCAGCCCGCCGATGGAGCGATGGCCCTCCAGGCCGGCGAAGCCGGCCTCGGCGGCGGCGCGCAGGAACTGCGCCTCGATCGCCGCATCCGGCAGCCGGAATGCCACGTTCATGGTGGAGCGATGCGGGCGCATCGCATGGATGCGAAAGAAATCCGGATGCGCATCGAGCGCGGCGTAGATCCGCTCGGCCTTGGCGCGATTGAGCGCTGCCATCGCCGCGAGGCCGCCGACTTCGTCGCGCAGCCAGCGCGTCACCAGCATCAGCACGTAGATCGCGAATACGGGCGGTGTGTTGTACAGGGAGCGGGCCTTCGCGTGAATGCGGTAGTCCAGCATGGCCGGCAGCGGCGACGCGGCACGCTGCATGAAACTGTCGCGTAGGATCACCACGGTGATGCCGGCTGGACCGAGATTCTTCTGCGCATGCGCGTAGATCAGGTCGTAGCGGCTCACATCGAGCGGTGCGGCCGCCAGGTTCGACGACATGTCACACACCAGCGGCACGCCGGGCAGCCCGGGCGTCTCGGAGAATTCGACTCCTTCGACCGTCTCGTTGGAAACGTAGTGCAGGTACGCGGCGTCGGCCGAGAGTCGCAGCTCACCGCCGGCCGGAAGCCTTCGATAACCTTCGCTGGCGCCGTCCCACACGACACGCGTGTCGCCTTCCAGGCGGGCCTCCGGGGGTGCCTTGGCGCTCCAGTACCCCGAGACGATGTATTCGGCGGTGCACCCGGTGCCGCGCAGGAAGCTCATCGGCAGCGTGGAGAATTGCAGGCTGCTGCCGCCCTGGATGAACAGCACGTGATAATCATCCGGAATGACGAGCAGCGCACGCAGATTGCGTTCGGTCTCATCGAGTACTTCGCGAAACCAGTCGGAGCGGTGGCTCATGCCCAGCACCGAGAGGCCGGTCTCAGGCAGCGCGGCCACCGCCTGCTGCACCTGATGCAGCACCGAGGCGGGCAGCGCGCCGGGGCCACCGGAGAAATTGAGCGCGTTGCGCATCAGGCCCCGGCTCGCTTCAGCACCATGCGTGTGGCTGCGCTCATTACCGCGTCGATCGCCGCGCGCCGGTAGTCCCAGATGGGGTCGGGCGGCGGCGAGAACACGATCATCGTGGCGTTGGCTTCGAATAGCATCACCGAGCCGTCCGGTGCGAGCGCGAAGTCGATGCCGGCGTAGTCGAGTCCCAGCGTGGCGCAAATCTGCGCCAGAGCGGCCATTGCCCGCGGACCGAGTACGGCCGGCATGTCCTCGAGGAAACGGCGTTCCTCTTCACGGAATGCAGCGCTGTGGCTCATGGCGGAAGTAACGTAGTGCACCTTCCAATCCGCCGATATCGCCAGATGCAGCGGGTAAGCAACCCCGTCGATGAACATGACGCGGTACTTGCGCGCCATGCCGTCCGCGCCGCGGGCATCGAGGTACTCGATGACCAGCAGCTCACCGCCGCCCAGGGAGGCGACCGTCTCTGGCAGGCCGTCGCGAAGCTCTATGAGAGCGAAGTGCTCACCGTTGTGAAAGCCGGGCCGGCGCAACAGCAGGGGGAACCGCAGGTCGCTTGCCGAGAGCACCGCTTGCGGCGTCATGGCCCGGATTGTCGGGGCGACCACGCCGTCGATACCGGCGAGGCGGCGGGCATTGTCGAGGCGCCGCGTCAGCAGTACACGCGTTGGCGCGTTGATCACCGGTGCCTCGCTGGAGGCGACGAGGTCCCGTGCACGCTCCAACGCCCGGCCGCAGAGGTCGGCGTCGCCGATTGCGTTGACGATGAGCGCATGCGGCGGCAGTCTCGAGCCCGGCGGATAATAGTCGGCGTAGAGTGCCGTCACGCTGTAGTGCCGATCGCTGAGCCAGTGCGATGTCGAGATGTTACCAACGTGCGCCGACACCAGCAGTAGCAACGGTATTCCGGCGCCGCTGCCGCGGTGAGGCTGCGTGACGAGGGCATGCCCCGCGTAGCCCTTTTCCCGATGCCATTCGGCGCCCGGCTCCCCCAGCTCGTCCAGCACCCAGCCGAGTCCCTGATGAGCCTCGTGCATCGCCGGGTCGATGGCCAGCGCCGCCTCGTAATGCAGGCGGGCACCTGCAACGTCGCGCTCGATCCGCAGCAGATTGGCCAGATTGACATGGGCGACTTTGTTGGTTGGATGGTGCTGGACGGCCTGCGTGTACGCTGTGCGCGCCGCGGAGCGAAAACCGCCGGCCAGTGCCAGGTTGCCGAGCTCGTTCAGCGCGACGAAGTGGGTTGGGTCGCGGCGTAACACTTCCAAGTACGCCTCACGGGCCGCTGCATCTTCCGCCCTGGCGGCGAGAACCCGGGCGCGCGCGAGCTGCTCGGCGATCCCCGGGTCCGAAATGGAATCCATGCGCCATTCCAGGCTATTGAAGCAGTCGCGCTCCGGCCGTGGTTGCGGCCTGCAACCTGGCTTCCCCGCTGCGCGTCTCACTCTCCAGGCGATTGCAGGCAGCGATCTGTGCAGGATTCGGCGGCGCGTAGTCCAGGCCGATGTCCGACTGCAGGTAAGCGAGGAAACTCCGCAGCCGCATCTCGTTCATCACGTCGCCCTCGCTCGAGCGGACTTTGCGTTGTGCGACGGCATCCACCGCCTCATCGAGCGCGGCGAGTGCAGGAGCCGCCGCGGCCGCATCGAGCTTATGCGCGGCAACGGCATGAGCGAGACGCTGGCGAACCATGATCGCCGCGTTGATCCGCCGGTCGAGCAGATCCACGGCCTGATGCAGAGCCAGTACCAGCCCGAGGTGCTGCTGCAACGCCGCGGCTGTCGTATGCAATCGCGGGTCGAGACTCACCTGGAAAGTCTGCTTGTAGGACTTGTCGCCATAGTGGAGCACGACGGAGTAGTGCCCGGGATTGACCAGCGGGCCGCGCGCGTCGGCGACCTCGTCATCGGTCTCCTCCGGCGGCTCGAATCCGATCACATCCGTGGCGTCCGGGTAGCGCAGATTCCATTGCAGGCTGTTCATGCCCGGCGATATCGCCGTCGCCTTCTCGACATCGTGGCGCAGCTGCTGGGAAGGCAGCAGGTTGTCGCGCACGACGGGCGACAGCTTCGGTCTCTTTTTCTTCAGATGCAGCGTGTATTGCCGCACCACCGTGCCGTGATCGTCGAGGAACTCCATGCTGACCGGCGTCTTGCCGTCGTATTTCGCGGGAATGTGGAAAAACACGGTCGCGCCGAAGAGCGGATTCACGCCGATAGGCTCCCGGTACTTGGCGTCGTCACTCTGCCCGTAAGCGCTCGTCAGCCATGCGGCCTGCGGCGCGTAGAGAGAGGCTGAGTCGGCCGCCGGCTGACCTTCGTGGGTCAACTGCTCGAGCAGCGCGAGATCGTCGAGGATCCAGAAGGAGCGGCCATGCGTCGCGGCGACCAGCTCACCCTCGCGGGTGTCGATTGCAAGGTCCCGCACCTCGACGTGCGGCAGATTCACGCTCAGCGGCCACCAGTGGCGGCCCTCGTCAAAACTGGTGTAGACGGTCTTGGCGGTGCCGAGAAACAGGAGCGACGCGTCGTTCGGGTCCTGCCTCACGACGAAAGCGGACTCGTCGTCGGGGAGGCCGTTCGTCAGAACGGACCAGTGCCGGCCGAAGTCGGTGGTCTCGAATACGTACGGCCGGTAGTCGTCCCACATGTAGCGCTGGGCGGTGAGGTAGGCCGTGCCCTTGGAGACGTGCGAGGGCTCTATCGAGGAAATCTCGGCCCACTGGGTCAGCTGAGGGGGAGTTACCTCCTGCCAGTGCTGACCACCGTCAGTCGTCACATGCACCAGGCCGTCCTGGGAGCCCGCCCAGATGACGTGCGGGTCCACAGTCGAAACCGCGAGCGCGGAGATATCGGGAAAGATCTCCGCCCCGGTCTGATCCAGATCGACCAGACCACCGCTCGGCTTCTCGGTCGCCGGATCGTTGCGCGTCAGATCCGGGCTGATGACGTCCCAGCTGCCGCCGCCGTCATGGCTCACCATGACATACTGCGATGCAAGAAACAGATCCTGCGGATCGTCCGGCGAGAAGAAGATCGGGTGGGTCCACCCGAGGCGGTATTTCATCTCTGCAGAGGAGACGCCGTCGAGATATTGCGGCCACGGGCTCACCGATTTGCGCGCGCCGCTGACGCGGTTGTAGCGCTGCATCAGCGTGTAGTAATCGCTGCCGTAAGTGACCTCATCGGAGTCCGGCGCCGGTGCGACGAAGGTGCTCTCGCCGAGCGCGACCTCGTGCCACGCGCCGGTGCTGATCGCGCCTCCAGGCATGGCGCTGGGGCCCTGGAACGAGCCTTCATCCTGTTGAGCGCCGTACACGTTGAACGGAAAATCGTGGTCCAGCGCGACGTGGTAGAACTGACCCGTCGGCTGGTTTTGATCGGCGCTCCAACTGTTGCCGCCGTCCGTCGATATGGTCGCTCCACCGTCGGTCCCGGCCAAGAGGACCCTCGGATCGGTCGGATTGATCCATACGATGTGATCGTCGCCATGCCGCAAGTGGAGCATGGAGAATCCCTTGCCGCCATCGTGCGACACCCATATGCCGTCTACGTTCGGAATGTAAAGCGTATCCGGGTTCGTCGGGTCGACGTAGACGCAGGTGTAATAGAATCCCCGCTGGCGCAGGCTCCAGTTGGCGTTGACACGCTTCCAGGTCGAGCCGCCGTCGGCCGAGCGGAACACGCCGCCGCCCTTTGCCTGCACGATCGCGAACACGATGTTGGGGTTGCTCGCCGCGACATCGACCCCGATCCGGCCGAGGACGCCGCCGGGCAGCCCGGAATTTCGCGAGATGTTGGACCAATGCGCGCCGCCGTCCGTGCTCTTGTACAGGCCGCTTCCCGGTCCGCCGTCATCGAGCGACCACGGTGTGCGCTGCGCCTGCCACATCGCGGCGTACATGACCCTCGGATCGCGTGGATCCATCACGAGGCCGATGGCGCCGGTTTTGTCGTCGACGAAGAGGATCTTGTGCCAGGTCTTGCCGCCGTCGGTCGACTTGAAGACACCGCGATCGGGGTTTGGAGCGAACACGTGCCCCATCGAGGCGACGTAGACGATGTCCGGATCGTGCGGATCGACGACGATCGCGCTGATCGTGCGCGTGGCGCGCAAGCCGGCATATTTCCACGACTTGCCGGCGTCGACGGACTTGAACAAGCCGTCGCCTGTGACCATGTCGTTGCGGATGTCGGTTTCTCCGGTTCCGACGTAGAGCACCTTCGGATTGGATGGCGCAACCGCAATGGCGCCGATGCTGTCGCTCGCCGATGGGAATTTGCCGTCTGTGATGTTCTCCCAGACGACACCGTAATCCGTGCTCTTCCAGACGCCGCCGTCGACGCTACCCATGTAGAACAGGTTGCGCTCGCTCGGAACCCCCGCGACCGCGACGGCACGGCCGCCGATGTTCGGTCCGATGCCGCGCCAGGTGAGCTTGCCGTCGAGAAATTGGTGCGGTCCGGCGGCGTGAGCAGCCGCCGCGAGCGACAGCGCCGCAAGGGCCGCGACCCAGGATTTACCGCGGATGAGCTGCGCTTCAGCAAGTACCTTCATGATTCGGGCTCCCCTTTTTGCGTTTTGCTGCGCTGAACGCGGGAAATGCGAAGCCAACAAGCTTAACGAACTCGATCACACGCCGCAATCAACGACGGCGGCGCTTGCGTCCAGTGGCATAATCGCGCCGAGGTGATCCACATGCAGTCCGAGCGAACAGAAGCTCCCTATGCGGGTCTGCGCGTGCTGGAGCTCGCGCGCGTGCTCGCGGGGCCGTGGATTGGCCAGGCGCTGGCCGATCTGGGGGCCCAGGTCATCAAGGTGGAATCGCCCGACGGCGATGAGACGCGGCGCTGGGGACCGCCGTTCCTCGAAAATGCGGATGGCTCGGCGGCGGATGCCGCTTATTTTCACTCCTGCAACCGGGGCAAGGAATCGCTGGTACTGGATTTTCGCAAGGCGGCCGACCGTGAGCGGGTAGTGCGGCTTGCGCGCGGGGCCGACGTGCTCATCGAGAACTTCAAGGTCGGAGGTCTCGGGAAATACGGGCTCGACTACGCCAGTCTGGCGCCGCTCAATCCGGCCCTGGTGTATTGCTCGATCAGCGGTTTTGGGCAGGACGGACGCTACGCGGATCGGCCGGGCTACGATTTCGTGGCTCAGGCCATGAGCGGGCTGATGGATATAACGGGAGACCCCG
The DNA here is from genome assembly GCA_036273095.1 of Steroidobacteraceae bacterium. Classification (GTDB taxonomy): domain Bacteria; phylum Pseudomonadota; class Gammaproteobacteria; order Steroidobacterales; family Steroidobacteraceae; genus 13-2-20CM-66-19. The sequence continues at coordinate 53,569 of DATAXF010000164.1, forward strand.
GCCATGCGCCGCAGAAAGTCGGCGTCGCCGTCGCCGATATCGTCACCGGTCTCTATGGCCTGGTCGGCATCCAGGCGGCGCTGGCCGAGCGGGCGCGGTCCGGGCGTGGACAGCGTATCGACGTGGCGCTGCTCGATTCCACCATCGGCATTCTCGCCAACCAGGTGCTGAACCGCCTGATCGGGAATCTGACGCCGACGCGGATGGGGAACGCTCATCCCAACATCGCGCCCTACCAGGAGTTTCGTACCGCCGACGGCTTCATCGTAGTCGCAGTCGGGAACGACGCGCAGTTTCGCTGCTTGTGCGCGGCCCTCGGCTGTGCGCAACTCGCGGACGATCCGCGATTTGCCGGTAACGCTGCCCGGGTTCGCAACCGCGCCACACTGGAGCAGACCCTCGCGCCTCTTCTCGCGGCGCTGAGGCGCGAGGATGCGCTGGCCCGACTCGAGGCCGCCGGGGTGCCGTCGGGACCCATCAATACAGTAGCCGAGGCGCTCGCCGACCCTAACACCCGCGAGCGCGCGATGGTGGTCGCCTGCCCGGCGGAAGGCTACAGCAGCGCTTCCATCCCGGGGCTCGCGATCCCGATCCGCTTTTCGCGGTCGCAAACCAGTCCCCCACGGCCTGCGCCCCGCTTGGGCAGCGCCCCCGACGACGGCGGCTGGCGCTAGGCTTTTCCGCTCAACGGTTGGAGTGTCCCAGTCCCCAGACGTAGGCCGCCACAGCCGTAACCTGTTCGTGTGTGAGCTGCGCGCCGCCCATCGGAGGCATGGGACTGCGGTATTCCTTGGGGTTGGGCACACCATGAAGAATGGTCTGCTCGATCTCGCTCAGGCTGCCCTTGCTCCACAGCCACCTGCCGGAGTTGAGATTGGGGCCGAGCGGAGTGCCTTCGCCGTCGGCGCCGTGACAACTGGCGCAGGTGCCCGAGGCTACCTGGCCGTGAAAGATTCGATCGCCGAGCTCGACGGTCTCGCGCGTGGCGCCCGTCGGCACCGGCAGGCCTGCCGCAGGATGGATACCTTCCGGTGGCAACGGGTTGGCTGAGCCTGCACCACCGCCGAGTGCCGTCATGTCCGGACATTCTGAGACCCCAGACGCTTTTGCGCCTGAGCCCGGCCCGTGGTACACGATCCTGTAGATGCGTCCGCGTAGGTCGTCAGATACGTAGAGCGAGCCGTCCGGTCCAACCGCCAATCCTGCGGGCCGATGGGCCGCGGCGCCCGGATCCTTGGTGCGCCCTGCGAATCCCTCGGCGAAAATCTCGCAGTTCCCTGAAGCCTTGCCGTCCGCCAGAGGCTGGAACACGACGTCATAGCCTTGCTGTGGAAAAGGCCCGCGATTCCATGATCCATGGAAGGCGACGAATACCCCACCGTAATAGGGCGATGGGAATTGCCTGCCGTAGTAGAACGACAGATCGTTGGGTGCCCAGTGCGCAGGAAAGGCCGCGACGGGGTCGAGCATGTGGGCGCAGCGGCCGACTTTCCTGCCGTTGCCGCCGTATTCGGGAGCGAGCATGAGCTTCTGCCGCACGCCGTCGTAGTAGCAATAGGGCCAGCCGAAATCGCCGCCGCGTACGACGTGCATCACCTCCTCGGAGGGCAGGTAGGCGCCCTGCTCCGGAGTGAAGAATTTCGGCCAATTCTGCCCGAGCTGATCCCGCCCCTGTTGTGTCGAGTAGACGTTGTGGCCCGTGAAGTCGATGGTAATGCCATCCGCGTTGCGGATGCCGGTGGCGTAGCGGGCCGCGGGCGAGAACCTCTGGTGCAACTTCCTGGCGCTATAGCGCCAGATGCCGCCGCGCGTCGCCAGCTGCGGGCACGGGTTGATGCCGGGCGATTCGCGCATCCGGTTCCGCCTCTGGCACGAGTTGCTCGGACTGGCAGAATCTACATAGAGCCAGCCGTCGGCGTCGATCGCAAAAGGGTGCATCGGGTGATCGCCGGTGAGCGGCAGGCCGGAAACGACTGTCTGCGCATGTCCCGCGGGCACGATCGAGGTCCGCGACATCCGGTAACGCACGATTCGGTCGTTGAGCTCGGCGTAGAGATAGCCGTTGTAGAGCGCGATGCCGGTGCCGCCGTGTCCGCCGCGCGCCGGAGTTGACCCAAACCGGTGGATGACAGTGGCCTTGCCCTGGCCGCTCGTGTCCTGCAGAGCGATCAGGAAGCCCCCGGCCGGCGGCGGCGAGTTGACGTAGTATCTGCCACTCCAGGTGTTCACGTAGAGCACGCCATTCGGTGCCGCCGCCATGTGGCGAACGTGGCCCAGATGGTCGGCGAAAATGCTGGCGCAAAATCCGGCCGGGAGCTTGAGGCCGGCATCGCTTGCGCATACCGGTGCCGCGCTCGAGACCGCGCCTGCAGAGGTGTTTTGGCCCAGCGCGACTGGCGCCCCTGCCACGAGGAGAAAGGCGGCCGTGGCCGAAGCGGGCAATAGGGCCCGGTAAGGCGTGTCTATGTGTCGCATCGTTCCATTGTGCACTGGCTTCTCTGAGGCTCAGTTTCGGCAGGACGCGTCCAGCCAACCGCACAGCGCATCCAGAGCGGTTCCCAGCACATCGGAGTCCTTGCGGCCGCTTCGAGCGGGAACGTGGAATGAGTGATCCGCGTCCTGCAGCAGGCACAGGGTGGCTTGGGCGCCCAGGCGCGTGACGAGCGGCCGAAGCAACGTGAGGTCTGCGAGCGCGTCACGCGTTCCCTGAATGAAGAGCATCGGGATGTCGATCTCCTGAAGATGTACGGCCCGTTCCGTGCCGGGCCGATCCGCGGGATGCAACGGGAACGCAAGAAAAACGAGCCCGCGTACCCGCGCCAGCGGAGTCTTTGCCTGCGCCTGAGACGTCATGCGCCCGCCGAAGGAGCGGCCGCCGGCAAGGAGAGGCAGATCCGGCGCCAGCCGCCCGGCTTCCGCAACCGCGGCGCGCACCGTCGCATGGCAGAGGGCGGGTGGATCCGGCCGCCGGCTCTTGCGCTCCATGTAAGGGAATTGATACCGCAAAGTGGCGATGCCGCGCTGCGCCAGCCCGGCCGCGACCGCCTGCATCGACGGATGCTCCATGCCCGCGCCGGCGCCATGCGCCATGCGCCATGACGAAGACTGCCCGCGCAGCGCCCGGTCGGTCGAACAATCCGGACACGCTGTGGTTCGCGCCGACATTGATCGTCAGGCTCATTCCGGCGGCCCGTCGCGTTGTCTGATGAGCTTCGCGGACGCAACCAGCCGCCAGGCGCGCTCCACTGCCTCGGTCATTGCTGCCTTGGAGGCTTTCTCCAGGCGCATGAGGATCATCGGATAGTCGCGATAGTGATCGGTCAGGAAAAACACCTCCGGCTGCGCAAGAAGGAGAATCTGCCGATCCAGGAAATCACAGCGGATGGCGAGCGCCCCTTCAGCCTCCGTGCGCCAACGCGACATCAGCTTGCCGCGCACTTTGACCGCCGGAGTTCCGTACGAGCTGGAGGCTTCCGCACCGGGCATGGATAGCGCAATCCGGAGGAAGCGCTCATGGCCTTTGGTGATTGCCGCCGGGATCGGTTTGGGCCGGTCGGCGGGATTGCGGGTGCGCTTTCTGCTGGATCGCAACAAGTGCCTCTCCTCAGCCGGGTCTGGTAGCGCGCTCTCGTTGATTATACTATCTGTGGGCTCAACACTCCGGGCCTCGGTATCCGGGCCCTTGACTGCAGTCCGTCAAATGCGAGGCCGCCGTGAAGTCCACCGTTCTCATCGCGCGCTCACTCATCAGCCTCCTCGGCATCGCGCTCATCGTGCTCGGGATCCTCTTCTGGACGGGCCGCGCTCTCTCGCTGCTGCAGCTTCATACGATGCTCGGCGGTCTTTTCGTCATATGCCTATGGGTGCTCGCCGTCATCGGGTTCCTCGTGCCGGGTAGTCGAGGGCTTGCCGTCATCGTCCTCATCTGGAGCTTGGTCGTCCCGGCGCTCGGCGTCACGCAGCTGCGCCTGATGCCCGGTGCCGACCACTGGGTGGTTCAGACGGCGCACCTGCTCGTCGGCATCATCGCCATGGGACTCGGTCACTCGCTCGCCCGTCGCCTCAGGCTGCGACTGACAGGGGCGGCCCGCATTACTGAGAACGCCTGAGATCCCGAGAATCAACTTCATGCTCAAACGCTTTGCCGCGCTCCTCGTCGCGTCGACTGGCCTTGCCGCCGCGCAGGTTCCCAAGCCGCAGTATCTGCCCACGCATTGGCCGATCCACAACGTCGTCTATCACATCCACGACTACCGTTTCGGCACCGGCGAGACGCTCCCGGATCTCCGTCTCCACTACGTGACTCTGGGGCAGCCCCGGAGGGACGCAGCGGGACACGTGATCAATGCCGTCCTGTTGATTCACGGCACCAGCGGGGATGCGCATTCACTGCTGAACCCGGTCTTTTCGGACGTGCTGTTCGGGCCCGGACAGCCCTTGGACATCACGCGGTACTTCGTCATCCTTCCGGATCTGATCGGGCACGGTGAGTCCAGCAAGCCTTCCGACGGCCTGCGGATGAAATTTCCGCGCTATACGTACGATGACATGGTGCGGGCCGACCATGAGGTGCTGCTCGACGATCTACACGTCGACCATTTGCGCCTGGTGCTCGGGACGTCGATGGGGTGTATGCAGTCCTTCGTCTGGGGTGAGATGTATCCCAGATTCATCGACGCGCTCATGCCTCTGGCATGCATGCCGATGGAAATCGCCGGCCGCAACCGCATCTTCCGCTATATGGCCATCCGGGCCATCCGCGATGACCCCAACTGGGATAACGGCAACTACACGCGGCAGCCGATCGAAGGCCTGCGGGGTGCCGCCAACATGTTCATTATCGCCGGGTCCGCGCCGCAGCAGATGCAGAAGGATCTACCGACCCGCAAGCAGGCCGAGGCATACTTCGATCAGACTGCCGGCAGGCTGGTCGCTCGCTTCGACGCCGACGACCTCATCTACCAGCTGGACGCCTCGCGCGATTACAACCCGGAGCCGCGCCTGGGCTCCATCAGCGCCTACCTCATGTGGATCAATTCAGGCGATGATTTCATCAACCCGCCGGAGCTGAGTGACATCGCGCATAAGCTGGTTCGCCGGATACCGCACGGGCGGTACGTTCTGATCCCGGCGTCGATGAGCACCTACGGGCATGGTACGCATACCCATGCCGCGGTGTGGAAGCAATATCTCATCGAGCTGCTGGCCGAGTCCGCGAGACACTAGCGGGGCAGGAGGCGGACATGGCTAGCGGGCTGGCAATGTCCCCCGACAGCACGGCCGTGCGAGTCGCGTTGTGGCGGGCTTTGCACGTGCAGGTCGATGCGGCGCCGCACGTCCTCGAAGACGAGATTGGTCTTCGGCTCGCCGCTCCGGCGGAGGACTGGCGCAATCGCCCGGACATGGATCCGCAGTTCACGAGACCGTTCCGCGCATCAATAGTTGCGAGATCCCGGTTCATGGAGGATCTCGTGTCGCAGCGCGCCGCGGGCGGTGTCAGCCAGTACGTCATTCTGGGGTCCGGACTCGACACGTTTGCGCAGCGAAGGCCCGAGATCGCTTCGCGCATGACCGTGTTCGAGGTCGACCGGCCGGGGCATCAGGTATGGAAGCGACAGCGTTTGAGCGAGCTTGGCATCGGCATTCCCGCGTGGCTGCGGCTGGTGCCGGTCGACTTCGAGGCGAGTGAGAGCTGGTGGACACGGCTTGCGGCCGCTGGCTTCGATGCGGCTCGACCCGCGGCCGTCGCCTGCGCCGGTGTCAGCATGTACCTCACACGGGATGCCATCGCGGCGACGCTTCGTCAAATCGCCGCTCTCGCCCCCGGTTCAGTGCTCGCCATGACCTTTCTGCTTCCATTGGAGCTCATGGACGCTGACGTGCGCGCCGGCTTCGAGCTGGCGGCGAAGGGGGCACGCGCGAGTGGAACGCCATTCCGCAGCTTCTTCGCGCCCTCGGAGATGCTCGCGGTGGCCCGCGGGGCTGGCCTGCATGAGGCGCGGCACGTGTCTGCCGCCGATCTGAATGATCGTTATTTCAAGGGCCGGTCCGACGGGCTTCGGGTACCGGGCGGCGAAGAGTTTCTGGTCGCCGGCTGAGTCCGGAGGCCGCCCTGATTCGCTGGTTGAGCGGCTCCGAGTAAGCCTGGGCGATGAGATAGCCGAGCAGAATGCTGCCGACCAGCATGGCTGCATACCAGGCCCCGAAAGCGCGCGTGATGTCCAGCTGCCTGACGATCGCGATCAGACCCAGAACGATGAGCATGTGGAACAGGTAGATCTCGTAGCTGCAGCGGCCCACGATCCGTAGCCAGCGCGTGCCTCGCGCCATCGTCAGGTTGCCGACGCCGCTGCCGAAAGCGACGACCATGAGCGCGACACCGAGCTCCAGGGCCGTGAGCTGGAAGCCGAACAGGCCGAGGCCGGTGGGCGCGTTCTCCTTGAAGAGCGCGATCGTGAGCACGCTCATCACGCAGCCGATCACCAGTGCGAGCCGCAAGCCGCGCGGTCCGAGCAGACGGTGATGGACCGCCAATGCGGCCATGCATCCGAGCGCGATTGCGTCAGTGCACGACAGGTAGGCGTAGCCCCACCACGGGTCGGTATCACCCACCCATGCGCGGTTGCAGGGCGCGATGATCACCAACACTCCCAACACCACGAGAAACACGCGCTCGTTGCGTATCAGCACGGCCGCAAGCGGAAACACGAGGTAGAAGGCCTCCTCCACGGACAGAGACCACAGCACGTCCCATCCGCCCGGAAGGTAGCCGTGATGTCCCTCGAGCCAGTTCACATGGAATGTGAGAGCGGCCGCCAGCGCGCGGCCGAGAGAGGCGTGCTCGGGATGCATGACGAAATCGGGGGCGCCGGCCAGATGCAGCGCGGTCAGAATGAGAAGAAGGAGCAGCAGGCAAGGCGCGATGCGAGCGAATCGCATGCGGTAAAAGCTGCCGATATCGACGGCGCCCAGGCTGCCCCACCGCCGCAGTGACAGGCCGGTGATCAGAAAACCCGAAATCACGAAGAAAGTCACCACGGCGTAATGGCCCGACCAGAAGAGCACCTGCTCCATCCGCGCCGGCAGGGCGCTCCCCACGGGCAGGTCGTTCAGCAGGAACCGTATCTTGATGTGGTTCAGCAGAACCAGGAGGACGCACAGGCCTCGCAGCACGTCGACTCCGGCGAGTCGCGGCGAGCGGACACCGGACGGCAGGCCTGTTTCCCCGGTCACGCGCATTTCTCCGAAGTGCATTGCCTGTGCCGCGGAATCGCGGGCTCATGGCACGAGATGCTATCGTATCCGCATGCAGCTCATCGGAATGCTCGATTCCCCCTACGTTCGTCGCGTGGCCATCTCGCTGCAACTGCTCGGCTTGCCGTTCGAGCACCGCTCGCTCTCGGTATTCCGAACCTTCGATCAGTTCCGCGCGATCAATCCGGTCGTGAAAGCGCCGACGCTGGTGTGCGATGACGGCACGGTGCTCATGGACTCGACGCTCATGCTGGACTATGCCGAGACGTTGGTCGCTCCGAAGTCACTGATGCCGCACGGGCTCGCAGAGCGGCAGGCGGCGCTGCGTACGCTCGGGCTGGCGCTCGCTGCCTGTGAGAAGAGCGTGCAGCTCTACTACGAGCGCAATCTCCGCCCGCCGGAGAAGCAGCACGAGCCTTGGGCGTCGCGTGTTCTCGGCCAGATGCGCGCAGCGTTCGATGGGCTCGACGCGGAGCTCGCCAAACGGGCGCGGCCCGGCGCACCGGCTATCGATGCGCCCGGGGTGGCAACGGCCGTGACCTGGTATTTCACCGAGCAAGTGCTGCCTGAGGCTGTCAGGGCTCCGGCATACCCGCGCTTGCGAGAGCTATCGGCTTGGGCAGAGCAACTTCCGGAGTTCGTGGCAGCGCCGTACGGCGACGGAACGGTGCGGCCGCGTAACTGATCTATGGCAGTACCTTGATCCGCATGTTGCGGATCCTGACGCCCCCGGGATGGTTTCCCTGGATCCCGATCAGTCCCTCGGGCGCCACGCCATAGCCCGGATAAGCCGAGAATTTCGAGGCGGCAACGCGCTTTTTCCAGTCCGGGCTGTGCAGGTCATAGTCGACGATCCTGTGCCCGTTCATCCAGTACGTAACATGATTGCCGCGCACCACGATCCGCGCCTCGTTCCACTGGCCATAGGGATGCACGAAGCCGGCCGGCGAGGGATACATGGCGTAGACGGAACCCGCCGCCGTCAGCCTGCGCTTGCCGTCCTCGGCGTTCTGGTCGTCGAGGAGCTGGTATTCGGGCCCGGTCCAGTAGACCTCGTCGTACTGGTGTGTTGCCCGATAGAAGATGCCGCTGTTGCCTTCCTTGCCGATGTTCCATTCCAGCTCCAGGTCGAAGTCCCTGTACTTTCGCGTCGACACCAGGTCGTCCACCGGCCCGCCCTTCGAGAGCACGCCATGGCGTACGGTCCAGCCCGCAGGCAGCCCGGGATGCGTCCAGCCGCGCAGCAGCGGCGCGGAGTCGCCCTGGATGAGGTACACCCACGTTCCATGGTGACCTTTCGCCGGGGAGGCCGCGGTCGCAAGGTTGGAGCCGCCCAGCGACAACGCCAGTGCCAGCGACAGGCCGAGCGTGCCGGGAAATTTCATTGCGCGTGCGCGCAGCATTTTCATGCCAGCCCCAGTTTTTCGAGCAGCTCGACCGGAGGTCCGTCGAAATGAGTGAGCGCCACGTTGCCGATGTACTTCAGGTCCTTGCGGCCGGCGAGGGTGGTATAGAACCCCGCCGCCGTCAGGTTGCGGTACGTGGCGAAGAATTGCGCTGGCTCCTGCAGATCCGCCGCCGCGCGGCTGGCAGCGCAAATGCGATCGCAAATCGGGCGCTGCTGCGCCGCGTGCAGCTTGGCGAACGGCTGCCCGGATCGATGTTGGGCCTCCCTGTCCAGCCATGCGAAGCCATTCAACACCGTGGCGCGGTCCTCACGTTGCAGCGGGTAGGGCGCGCTGATCCATTCGTCGAGAAAGTCCACGACTCCCACCGCCGAGGCCGACGGGGAATGCTCGTCCTCGGGAATGATGAGGTCCGAAAGGGTGGCCGCGAGCTGCCGCTGCTGCGTGCTCATGGTCAACGGCCAGAAAGCGCCCTTCGCATAGGCCTTGATCAGGTCCGGGTCGGGGCCATAGCCGTCCATGGTGGGCTCGAAGCGCCGCACATTGCCCGGCGGCGACGCGCCCGGCTCCAGCATGTAAGTCGCGCGGGCACGAAGCGCGGGAAAGGCGGCAGCCGCCGCGACGATCAGCTTGATGGTCGTACGTCTGTCGGTCATAGCTCTTTTCTCCGCATCCGATCCAGTATGTGATCGGACATGCGCCACGACAGCGCCATGATCGTCAGGGTCGGATTTTTGTCCGCGTTGTAAGGGAAGACGCCACCATCGGCCACGAAGAGGTTGGGGACATCCCAGGTCTGTGACCACGCGTTGGTGACGGACGAGCGTGCGTTCGCTCCCATGACGGTGCCGCCGACCTCGTGAATCATGTATCCACCGGGTGCGATTGCCTTCACGGGGTCGGTGATCACCGGCGATTGCAGGCGGCCGCCCATCGCCTCGATGATCTGCCCAAACGTCTCCTGCATGTGGACTGCCTGGCGCTGCTCGTAATCGCCCCACTGCCAGTGGAAGCGCAGCACCGGGATGCCGAATCTATCCTTCACCTTGGGATCGATCTCGATGTAGGAGTTGTCGTTCGGCACCATGGCGCCCCGCCCGTCGAAGTAGACGAACGAGCCGTAATAGCGCCGCGCATCCTCCTTGAACTTCTTGCCGTAGCTGCCGCCCGTGAGCCATTCGAGACCGGAGAAGGTCCCGACCGAGGGCATGCCTTTGCCGCCGCCATACTCGATGTGATAGCCGCGTGGGAAGGGAAGCTTGTGCGCCAGCTGTTCCTGGTACAGCCACCACGGCACATAGACCTGTAGCCCGTCGGCGGCGTCATCATTGAGCGGCGGCAGACTTTCGAGGAGCGGTATCTGACCGCCTACGGAGCTGCCGACGGTGTCCAGCACATAACGCCCGACCAGGCCGCTGGAGTTGGCCAGCCCGTTCGGGAACTGACCGCTCTTGGAGTTGAGGAGGATGCGTGCGGTTTCGAAGGCGCTCGCGCCGAGCACGACTGCCCGCGCGGTGACATGCTCGTGTCGCCCGGTCTTCGCGTCCACGAATCTAACTCCGTTTGCCCGCCCATCCTTGCCCAGCGTGACTTCATACACCATCGCATCCGTGATGACGTCGAGATTTCCCGTCGCGAGCGCCGGTGGCAGGTGCACGGTGGTGGACTGGTAATTCGCGGACACGGCGCAGCCTTGCCCACAGGGCGTGGCCCACAGACACGGTGAGCGCTTGCGCATCGCGTCCGCGAGGATTTTCTGTGCCCGCGGATTGCCAGGGTGCAGCCTGCCCGGGATGGTGCGGTGATCCTGCGCGCGTGTGAGCACAGCCCGTCGTCCTGGCAGCACGGGGATGCCGAGGCGCGGCGCGCGCTTCATGAGGAGGTGATCGCTGACTATTGGCTTCGGCGGCGGCAGCAGAGTGTCTCCGGGTCCGGCCGGTGTGTTTTCCCGTGAGACATCGCCGCCATACACTCCGATGAGCAGCTCGACTTTGTCATAGTAGGGGGCGACGTCGTCATACGTGATCGGCCAGTCGAGCCCCAGCCCGTCGCGGCTGCGCGGCTTGAAGTCATATGGACCGTTGCGCAGCGAGATGCGGCCCCAGTGGTTGGTGCGGCCCCCCAGCATGCGTGCGCGCCACCAGGTGAAGTGCGCACCCCACTTGTCGGGGACGGAGACGTACGGTTCGCCGGGGACGTCCCAGCCGCCGTTCACTGTCGCGTCGTAAAAGCCCTTATTTTTGTCCGGAGTACCGGCTTCGCCCAGGGGGGCCATATCTGGCGTCTGAAACATCGCGCTCTCGTGCGCCGATGTGTACTGGCGACCCGCCTCGAGCATCAGCACGCGCACGCCCTCCATGCACAAGGTGTAAGCCGCCTGTCCGCTGCCCGCGCCGGACCCTACGATGATGACGTCGTAGGGGCCGCGTTGAGTACTTGCCGTCACGAATGGCATCGATCAATGCTCCTTCGTTGAAGTTGTCTTATGTTCGGTAGGGTTGCCTACCATAACCTTGTATCGGAATGCCCCGCTGTGCCAGCACTTCGTGCTGCAGCGCATACATGGCGGCCGCCGCCTCATCGATCGCCCGCGCGAACGCGAGCGAGCCGGCGAGAATCGGTCCGAGGAGCGCCTTGTCCTGCACCCTCGCCTTGGGGTACTCGTGCTCCAGCACCAGGTACGTCCGCTCCGGATCGAGATCGAGAAGCTCCCGCGCCGCGAGCTGGTGGTCGAGCCAGTCGACGGTCCGGTTCTGCAGGTACGCCAGTGGATCGTGGCGCGCCGTACCCGGCAGCTCGTGCTCGCAAAAGACCGTCTGCTTCTTCCAGGCGTTCTGCTGCTCGGCGGGGTTGGCGCGAGGGGTATCGCCGTCGCGGTCGCCCCGCTGCATCGTCTGGCCGCCATAGCCCCACGCGGCAATGCCGCGCGAGTCGATTACCTGACCCTTGACGTGAAAGCGCTGAATCAGGAAAGCGTAGCCCGTGTCCCGGAGGTACTGGAATATCGAGCGGGAGTCCTGCCCCATGAGTATGGCGTGCGAGGGATCATAGTGGATGCGGAACTGGTCGCCGACGCCGTGCCGCTCGCAGATGCGGTGCAGCGCGATCCAGGGCCCGGGCGCGTAAGCGATGTTGTTATGCCATGCGTCCGTGACATTCCAGCCCGGCATCGGGCATTGCTCGACCAGGTAGGTGAGCCCCCGTGCCTTGGCCTCCTGCAGCAGCGGGATGAACAGCTGCTCGAACATGTCGAGGTTGGCGTCCATGCCGATCTTGGGATTTCTCCCGACGAAACCGACCACGGCATCACAGCGCAGCAGCACCGCGGCATCGAAGACGCGGAGCATCAGATCGTGCTTGGTCCTGCGGGCAGCCTCGTCCGCGGCGAGCATATTGTCGAAGTATCCGAGCTCCGACAGCCCGACAGCGCTGGAGCGCATCGCGCCCTCGACGCGCGCGGCGCGCGCCGGGGTGAAGGGCTTGCGCAGATCGAGCGTGTTGGCGACGGGATCGAGCAGCGCCGCGGCCGGAACATCGCTCTGCGTGGGGTGCAGGGCGCACGACAGCTCGATGTTGGGAGCGCCGATCTCCGCCGCGAAGGCCAGCCACTCCTCGATGGCGAGATCGGGATCGGCTTCCCGCCGCTCTCTGGGCGTCAGCTCCTGCAGCGCCGCCGTGAGGATGCTGAGCTTCATCGGCCGCGGCCGGAATGCGCCGGGGCTAGTTTTGGGGGACGGCATGCGAAATTCTTTCGTTGCGGAACGAGAAGATGAAAAGCACGGCGACCAGGAATGCGAACACCGCGGGATAGGCCCAGACCGTGACCCAGTCATGGCCCCCCGCGACGCTGTAGCGGTCCGTGATGACGCCCGCGGCGGAGAAGCCGATCAGCATCCCCACGCCGTAGGTGGCCAGGGTGATGAGGCCCTGCGCAGCAGCCTGCCGCTCCTGGCCGGCGCGTGTATCGGTGTAGATCTGTCCGGAGACGAAGAAGAAGTCGTAGCAGGGTCCGTGGAGGGCGATCCCGACGAGCAGCAGCCACTCGATGTGCCAGGAGTCTCCCAGGGAAAAGAGCGCGTACCGGCAGGCCCAGGCGACCATGCCTATGAGCAGCGTCGCTTTCATCCCGTAGCGCTTGAGGAAGAGGGGCAACAGCAGCATGAAGCAGAATTCCGACGCCTGCCCCAGTGTCTGCTTGCCGGCGGCATGCGCGATATGGAGCTCGGTCAGGAACTGATTGGCGTCCTGATAGTAGAACGCGAGCGGAATGCAGATGAGGATCGATGCGAAGAAGAAGATGGCGAAATTGCGCTCACGCAGCATCCCCAGGGCATCGAAACCGAGCAGGCTTCCCAGGCTGCGTCCGCGCTGCGCAGTGCCCAGCGGTGGCGTGCGCGGCAGCGTGAAGCTGTAAGCGCCGAGCAGGAAGGAGGTCACGGCGCACATCGTGAAGGTCTTCTGCAGCGCGCCCCGCGCAAGCGCTCCGGGCGCATCCCATTCGAAGACGTAGCTGATCGCCAGGCCCGCCACGATCCACCCGATCGTTCCCCAGACGCGCACCTTGGGGAAGTCACGCGCCGGCACGTCCATCTGCCGGAACGCGACGGCATTGACCAGCGCCAGCGTCGGCATGTAAAGAATCATGTAAGCCAGCAGGTACGGGTAGAAGTGCGCGAAATCCTGCGCCCGTGCCAGCATCAGCATCAGCACGCCGCCGATGATGTGGATGATGCCGAGCAGTCGCTGCGCGTGAAAATATCGATCGGCGATCAGGCCCACGATGAACGGCGCAATGATCGCACCCCAGGCCTGCGTCGAATAGGCGAGCCCGCTCTGCACTCCGGTGGTGTGCAGGTTGGCCTGGAGGAAGCTCCCCATGGTGACGAACCACCCGCCCCAGGTAAAGAACTCCATGAACATCATCGCGTTCAGCCGCAGCTTCATGGAGTTGTTCAGCACGAGCGGATGCCTCGGTCTAAAAACGCGAGCCTGGCGCGTCGCGGTGGCCGCCGCGCCGCCCGTAATCGCATGGCCCGCAGGTTATTGCAATGTAATTTCGCTGTCAAAAACATTGGAATGTTTGTTCCGCCGCCGGCGGCCAACCCGTCTCCCTGGTTCCGGGCCGGCGAACCAGCCGGTCCGGAGCCCGGTTGGCCCGCCCGCCGCCGGCGCGCAGAGGCCTTGCGTCCCGGGCGCGGCTGTGCTTCTCGCCCTCCGTGAGCGGCTTGTCCGAGATGGCGTGCTGGCGTGATGCGCGCGTCGCGAGTGGCGCCTCGAGATGAACTGGCTCGTCGTTGTGTTGTGAGCCTCGTGCCGAGTCGACGCTCGAGCCGGCGAAGTCATCCGTTTGTAGCCGGCCGGAAACAATCGCCTGCCAGAATGTCCATTCCAATCATCTTGACAGCGAAATTTTCGTTACAGTATGCTCGGGACTCGTCAAAAGGGGGAGGACATGACGATGGGAACCAACAGGATCTCCGGCAAGAGCGCGCGCTCCGTCCCACGGCCACCCGATACCGGCGGCGATATTGTCACCGCCCCTTCCCCCTACTGTTCAGCCCTCCGATCCCGGGACGTTCGCGCCCGCAGCGTCGCGGCTGTGGTTGCCGGCATTCTCGGCGCGGCCACGTTGACGGCCGCGCCTGCGTATGCGCAGACAGCGCCGGCCACCCAAGCCGCTGCGGCCAGCCCGCAGAGCGCGCCGACGACCGGCTCCGCGCAGACTTCGCAGAGTCTGCAGGAGGTGGTGGTCACCGCCACCGCAGCGCGGACCACCAAGCTGGATGCGAGCTACAACGTGGTCACGGCCGACGATGAGCTCATCAAGGAGTCGAACCCTCTCAGTGCCGCTGACATCCTCAAGATCGCGCCGGGCGTCTGGCCGGAGTCCTCGGGCGGCGAGACCGGTCTCAACGTGGAGGTGGCGGGTTTCCCGAGCGGCGGTGACACGCCGTTCTTCACCACGATGATCATGGGGATGCCGGTCTACGGCTCCCCGATGCTCTCCTACATGGACACCGCTTCGTTCATACGCCTGGACGATACGGTGCAGCGTCTCGAGGTGGTGCAGGGCGGTCCGGCCGCCGTGTTCGGGCCCGGTCAGATCGGCGGCACGGGCAACTACATCCTGAAGACCGGCGACACCTCTCCGGGCGGCACCGTGAGCGCTACCTACGGCACGGAAGGGGCATGGCGCGGGGACGCTTACGACGGCTTTACTATCGCCGATGGCTGGTATGGGAGCGTCGGAGGCTTCTACCGGGTGTCGGACGGAATCCGAAACTCGCAGTTCCCGGCGGATACCGGCGGCCAGTTCACGGCCACGCTGAAGCACGACCTCGACGGCGGATCCCTCACCTTCTGGGGGCGCGTGCTCGATGACAAAGACCAGTACGTCACTCCCATTCCGCTGGTCGAAAACTCCAACAGCTCATTCTCCGGCTATCCGGGCTTCAACCCGCTGACCGCGACGTTCAACGGCTATGGCAATCAGGTCGCAACACTTGCCAATAACGCCAATGACAGTTTTGTCACCGCGAATCTGGCTAACGGACGCAGCAGCCAGCTCTATTTCCTCGGCGCCGACTATGACCAGCACCTCGGCGGCTGGACGCTGCACAATGGCTTCCTGATCGACGGCGGTGGCATGGATACCAACGGCTGGTTCTCGGGCCAGAATCCGCGGCCGCTCAGCATGTACCTCTATGGCTGCAACGTCGCGGAGCCGGCCGGCTGGTGCAACGGCTCGACGCCTGCGGACAAGAACAATCTCAATGGCGGCCTGGGCTACGACCCCGCGACGTACAATATCCAGGCGCAGTACGCCGGTAGCGGTGCCGCCGTTCCCCTCTCGGCCAACGTCATCACGCAGAGCTATCACTACATCCAGAAGTCGATCCAGAGCGTCACCGACGAGTTTCGAGTGAGCCGAGACCTGTTTCAGGGCGATACTCTGACCGCCGGCGTGTATCTGGCGGACTATACGGAAAACGATACATGGATCTCGGACCAGGCGCTGATGACGGCCACGCCGAACGCTTCGCTGATCACCCTGAGCTATACGCAAAGCGGCAATACCTACGACCTGACCAGCCCGCAGGGCTTCGTCAACGACAATGGCACATACAACAATCCGGCGCGGCACGGCGACGGACGCAACATCGCGCCGTATCTTTCCGATAGCTGGCATGACGGTCCATGGCTCGCCGATGTCGGCGCGCGCCTGGAGAACGAAGACCTGCATGAGCGCGCCTGCCTCACGACCACCGGGATGATGGGCACGATCTACGACCTCTGGGACAATAAGGTGCCGGTCTGCAACGGCGGCTGGGATCACGAGCACTACACTCATACGATGCCGTCATTCACCGGCGGTGTGAATTACGAGTTCTCGAAGAACATGAGCGCCTACGTTCGTGCCAACTCGGGTAATCACCTGGCCTCGCTCGACGACATCGTCTACGCGCACGTCAACGCGCCGTACTCGTTTACGCCCGTGGAGACCATCCGCAACTACGAAGTCGGGGTCAAGTTCCAGACGTCCTTCTCATATCTGGACCTGAGCGCCTACCACCGCACGTTCGACGGCATACGCTATCAGGGCACCACCCTGGAAGGCGTGGCGATTCCCGGCGAATATGGGCAGTACGGTGCCCTTTCCAACGGCGTCGACCTCGACGGCTACGTCAAGGTGTTCAAGGGGTTCACGGTGCGAGTGGTCGGGGACTACACCACGGGTCACTACGACCACGATTATGCCTGCCTGCCGTACACGACGATCCTCGGCAACTCGGCGTGCGCCTCGATCAACGGTGCGCCGCTGCAGCGCCAGCCGAAGTTCCAGGTCCGGGTGACGCCGAGCTACTTCGCGGCGACCGCCTGGGGCGATGTGACTACGTGGCTCACCTATGAGCACGCCGGCCAGCGCTACAGCGATATCGCCGGGACGCAGCCCCTGGGGACCTACAACATGCTGAGCGGCGGTGTGGTCACCGACATCGGGAACCACTGGCAGTTCCGCGTGCAGGGAACGAACCTGACCAATACGCTCGCGCTGACAGAGGGCAATGCTCGAGTATTCGGCGGTGCGGTGGGTGTCGGAGACGTCGTGCTCGCGCGCCCGTATGAAGGCCGCGAAGTCAACTTTACGGCGGGCTACAACTTCTAGTTTGAAGCGCTGGATTCGGGCATTGCGCTGCGCAGTCCCTGCTCCGCGCAAGCCCGGGTATCCCCCCATGGATACCCGGGCGACGCATGCGTCGCACCCTGCCCGGCCCAGCGCGCGTTGAGCAAAAAAGCGTGGTTTTTTGCTCAACGCGGTCAGGGGCGCGTGTAGCGCCGCTGCAGCAGCTCCTCGATGGCCTCCAATGTCCGGCCGCCGGTTTCCGGGACGTAGCGGGCGGAGAAGGCGACGGCGACGATCCCCACCGCCATGAAGCCGAAGAAGGTCGCCGACACCCCGAACCCCGCCACGAGCTGCGGGAAGGAGAAGGCGACCACGAAGTTCGCGCTCCAGAGTACCAGCGTCGCGGCGCCCATCCCGAGGCCGCGCACCTTGAGCGGGAAGATCTCCGAGAGCAGCAGCCAGGTCACCGGCGAGACGAACCCCTGCTGGAAGCAGAGGAAGAGCGACATGGCGCCGAGCACGAGATAGGCGAGAGAGGTTGAGGGCTGGAAGAGCATCGAGACTACCCCGAGCAGCAGCAGCGAGGAGGTCGTGCCGATGAGTCCGATCACCAGCATCGGCCGCCTGCCGGTGCGGCCGACCAGCGCGATGCCGAGGAAGGTCGCCAGCACCGATACCACCCCGTTCAGCACATTCGCGACCAGGG
Organism: Steroidobacteraceae bacterium; assembly: GCA_036273095.1. GTDB lineage: Bacteria > Pseudomonadota > Gammaproteobacteria > Steroidobacterales > Steroidobacteraceae > 13-2-20CM-66-19. The sequence continues at coordinate 71,060 of DATAXF010000164.1, forward strand.
CGCCCTGGATCCCCAGGCCCGACCGCGACAGGATCTGCGTGCCGTAGTACATAATGGAGTTGACGCCGGTCACCTGCTGCACGATGCCGATGCCGATGCCGACCAGCAATACAGCCCTCACCCAGGGGATGCGCAGCGCCGCCCAACCGCGGATGTCGGACGAGGCTTCCGCGGCGGCAAGGGCGGTGATCGCGCTCGCTTCGCGGGCCGCCGTGTCGGGTGGCCGCAGGCGGCCGAGCACTGCCTCCGCCTCGGCCGTACGCGCGCGCGCGATCAGCCAGCGGGGGCTTTCCGGCAGGAACACGGAGCCGGCGCCGAGCACGATTCCAGGGAGCGCGGCCACTCCCAACATCCAGCGCCACACGACGTGCGACTCTCCCCACACATGAGCGATCACGGCATTGATGGCGAAGGCGAGCAGTTGTCCGGAGACGATCATCAGCTCGTTCTGGGTCACCAGCCGGCCGCGGAGCGAAGGCGGGGCGAGCTCCGCGAGATAGGTCGGCACCACCACCGACGCGCCGCCGACGGCGAGCCCGAGCAGGAAGCGGAATATCGCCAGCGCCGTGCGGTCGGGCGCCAGTGCGCACAGGATCGCGCCCGCCACGAATGTGCCGGCCAGCAGCCACAGCGTGCGCCGGCGTCCGACCCGGTCCGCGAGCCGCCCGGCAAGGAGCGATCCGAGCGCCGCACCCAACAGCAGCGCTGCGGTGATCAGACCCTCGTCGGCCGGCGTCAGCCTGAGGTCGCGGCCCATGTAGAGCAGCGCGCCGTTCACCACGCCGGTGTCATAGCCGAACAGCAGGCCGCCGATGGACGCGACCAGGCTGATGAGGAGCAGTCGCCGCCGCAGCTGACGGCTGATCGCTGTCGGGATCGTCGGCGAGCCGCTTTGCAACTCGAGGTCACCGCGGAGCATGGCTTTACCTCCCTGCAACCGATGGTATGATTATTTTAACTTCTGTCAACGTGAAAAAAATGAAGCAGGTCAAGGCGCCAACAACGGCCGCGGAGCTGCGCGAGGCGATACTCGCGCGTCACGACTCGCTGAGCGGGCGGTTGCGGCAGTTTGCCCATTACGTTCTCGATGCTCCGAACGACGTCGCGCTGGAGACGCTGGCCGTCATAGCGGAACGGAGCGGCGTCCAGCCCTCCGCCATCGTGCGCTTCGCCAAGCAGTTCGGCTTCGATGGCGCGAGCGCCATGCAGCGGGTGTATCGCGCCGACCTGGTCGCGGCCAACCCGGTCGCCGCATACGGCGAGCGCGTGCGCCAGACCCTGGATCGGCTGGAAAGCGCGCCCAATGATCCGGCGAGCCTGCTGCGGGAGTTTGCCGAGGGTACGGATCTCGCGCTGCGGCACCTGACGCATACCGTCGGCGCCGAAGAGCTCTCGGCAGCCTTCCGGCTGCTGGAGCAGGCCAACACGGTCTACGTCGTCGGTGTCCGTCGTGCCTTCCCGGTGGCTGCCTATCTCGCCTACTCTCTGCAGCAAAGCGCGAAGCGCACGGTATTCGTGGACGGCGTCGCCGGCCTCTGGCGTCAGCAGGCCTGCGCCATCGCCTCGGGAGATCTTCTCATCTGCGTCAGCTACCGTCCGTATGCGGAGGAGACCCTGGAGGTGGTGAGCGCCGCGCACGCGCACAAGGCAGCCATTCTCGCCATCACCGACAGCGCGGTCAGTCCGATCGCGAAGGAAGCCGATACTGTCTTGCGGGTACAGGAGGCGGAAATTCGCGGTTTCCGCTCGCTGTCGGCATCGATGTGTCTCGCGCAGACACTCGTGATCGGCTACGCATTCCGCAGCAACCGCAAGCCGCAGTCCGAAGGCCGCGGCAACGGCGGCCGGCGCGGCCGGGCCGCCCGGGAAAGGACGTGAACATGACATCCAAACAGGAATCCCGCGCTGCCGTCGCGCTGATCGGCGGCGGCCGGATCGGAAAGATTCACGCGGCCAACGCCGCCGCACATCCCGCATTGTCGCTGAAGTACGTCGTCGACCCCTTCGCGGACGCCGCCGCAACGCTCGCGGCCCGGCACGGCGCGACAGCGACGACGCTGGAGAGTGCTCTCGCCGACCCCGCTGTCGCGGGCGTCATCGTCGCCAGTCCGACGGACCAGCATCTTGCGCATTGCCTGCAGGCTGCGGCCGCGGGCAAGGCCATCTTCTGCGAGAAGCCAGTCGATCTCAGCGTGGAGCGCGCTCGCTCGGCGGCCGGGGCGCTCGGCAAGGCGCGGCTCTTCCTCGGATTCAACCGGCGCTTCGATCCCAGCTTCCGCGCGCTGCGGCAGAAGCTGCAAACGGGTGCGATAGGCAACCTCGAGACGCTGCACATCATCAGCCACGATCCGGCACCGCCACCGGTGAGCTACATCAAGGTGAGCGGTGGCCTGTTCAAGGACATGACCATTCATGATTTCGATGTCGCGCGATGGCTTCTCGCGGAGCCGATCGTGGAGGTCTACGCGATGGCCGCCTGCCTGGTGGATCCGGCAATCGGCGCCGCGGACGATATCGACACCGCGAAGGTGCTGTTGCGCACCGCTTCGGGGCGGATCGCGCTCATCAGCAACACCCGCCGCAGCGGCTATGGTTACGACCAGCGAATCGAGGCGTTCGGGTCGGGCGGCTCCGTTCGTGTGGACAACCTGACGACTACCGCCGTGGCCATCTGGGACGAGGACGGCGCCACCCGGGCGCCGTTCCAGAACTTCTTTCTCGATCGTTACGCCGAGGCGTACCGGCTGGAGATGGAACACTTCGCGGCTGTGCTGCGGGGCGAGGAGCCGTCGGTGGGTTTCGCCGACGGCGTGCACGCGCTCGAGCTCGCGGAGGCGGCAGGGCGCTCTTACGCGACCGGCCGTCCGATGGCCCTCAGCGGCGGCGCTTGATCCAGGAGTGGGCCGGATCGTCGCGGAAAATCCAATTCCGCACCGGCCCGGCCATCACGTTGAGGTAATAGAGATCGTAGCCGTGCGGGGCGCCGACGGGGTGGTAGCCGCGGGGCACCAGCACGACGTCGCCGTCTTCCACGCAGATCGTTTCGTCGAGGCTGCGATCGTCGGTGTAGACGCGCTGAAAGGCGAAGCCCTGCTGCGGGCTGAGACGGTGGTAGTAGGTCTCCTCGAGTTGGGTCTCGGCGGGAGGCGCATCGGTGTCGTGCTTGTGCGGCGGATAGCTCGACCAGTGCCCCCCGGGGGTGATCACCTCCACGACCAGCAGCCGCTCCGCGGGCTCGGTCTGCGGCAGCACGTTGCGCACGAAGCGGCGATTGGTACCTTCGCCCCTGACTTCCTGAGACATCCGCTCGGCGGAGATGGCGCGCGGCCTGCCCTTGGCGGCAGCCGGCGCACTGCAGAGCGCAATCTCGGTCTCGCTGCCGGCCTGGATGCGGATGCGAGAGCCGGCCGGCGCATACACTGCGCCGGGCGGCGCGTCCTCGAAGACGCTCTTGCGGCCGCCGAGACGCGGGAAGGTCATATCATCAACATCGACGTTGGCGGTGCCAGCCAGGACGACGACGCAGGTCTCCGTACCAGCGGTTGTCAGCGCGACTTCCTGTCCCGCGGTCAGCCGACGCACCTCGAAGCCTACATATTTCCAACCCGCGCTCGCGGGCGTGATGCTGAGGACGCGGCCTTCCGCATCTGCCGCCGTGCGGCGCACTCGCAGGCTCATCGATCGCCTCCGCTCGGTTGGCCCGACGGCCCGAGCAGCCGCCGCACGGTGTCGAGGCCGATCCGGCCGTAGACACGCGGATCGGCGCGCGCGGGATCCTGCTCCGCCTCGACGACGATCCAGCCGCTGTAGCCGATATCGATCAGCGCCTGTGCCACGCCGCGCAAATCGAGATCGCCGTCGCCGGGCGCCGTAAACATCCCCGCCAGCACGCCGTCGAGGAAGCTTCCGCCTCGCTTCAGGGTATTCTCGAATACCTGCCGGCGAACGTCCTTAGTGTGTACGTGCGCCACGCGATCCGGATGGGCGCGAATCAGTTGCTCGGCGTCGATGCCGCCGAGGGCCGCGTGTCCGGTGTCGACGACAAAGCCGACATCCCGGTCCGTGTGGGCAATCAGCTGCTCGATGTCGTCCTCGCCATCGACGACTGTTCCCAGGTGGAAGTGATAAGCCAGGCGCAAGCCCTGATCCTCCAGGTAACGCGCGAGCGCGTTCAGCCGGTTGCCAAAGGCGGGCCATTGCTCTTCGGGCAGGCGAGGGGTAGCGGCGAGCGGCTGCCGGCGGTCGCCATGGACGCTGTTGCTGCACTCGGCGATGATGAACACGCTGCTGCCCAGCGCCTCGAGGAGCTGCAGGTGCGGCTGCAGCGCCTCGATCTCCTCGTCCACCGTACGCGCGAGCAGCGCTGCCGACCACCAGCCGCCGATCAGGGCGAGATCATGGGCGTTGAGCTGTTTGCCGAGCTGCACTGCATCGCGCGAGAACTTGCCGCCGAGCTCGATTCCCTCGAATCCCAGTGTGTGGGCGTCGCGCAGCACTGTTTCCACCGGTGTCTCGCCGCCGAGCTCCGGCAGGTCGTCGTTGATCCAGGCAATCGGGCTCACCCCGAAGCGAACGCTCATTATTCCTCCCGCGCTTTGCGGAGCCTGTCGTATTCAGCGCGGGCGGTGCGCACCGAATCCCTTGCCGATACTTCGGGGACGGCCACGTCCCACCAAGCGCCGCCTGCATCGGTCGCGGCCTGCGGGTCGGTGTCGATGACTATCACATACGTGCGTGCTGCCGCTCGCGCACGCTCCAGAGCCCCCGCCAGCGCGGCGACATCAGCCGCCTTTTCGCTTTCGGCCCCGAGCGCGGCGGCGTGGGCCGCAAAATCGATCGGCGCCGGGCTCTGCTGCCGCGAATCCGCCAACAGGTTGTTGAACGGCGCGCCGCCCGTGGCCTTCTGCAGGCGATTGATGCAGCCGAAGCCGCGGTTGTCCAGCACGATGATCACCAGCTTCAGGCCCAGCATGACGGAGGTGGCGATCTCGGAATTCAACATGAGATAGCTGCCGTCGCCGACCATGACCACGACCTCGCGATCGGGGTCGGCGAGCTTCACGCCGAGGCCGCCCGCGATCTCATATCCCATGCAGGAAAAGCCGTATTCGACGTGGTAGCCTGCCGCTTGCTCGGGCCGCCACAGCTTGTGCAGCTCGCCGGGAAGACCGCCGGCGGCGCAGACGACGGTGGTCTCGCTGCGTGCCCAGCGGCCAACTGCGCCTATGACCTGCGCATCCGAAGGGAGCACCCGCTTTTCCTCCGCTGCACTCACTGCGCGACGCCACGCTTGTTCCCACGCCGCGCGCCCGGCCGAGACCGAGTCGCTCCAGGTCTGAGGAACCCGATGGCCGGCGAGCGCCTGTCGCAAACCGTCCAACACCTCTCGTGCGTCGCCGATGACGGCGATTGCATCATGCTTGTGTGCGTCGTACGTGTTGACGTTAACCTGCAGAAAGCGCAGACACTTGGGAAACAGTGTTCGCGACGCGGTGGTGAAGTCCTGCAAGCGAGTGCCGACGGCAAGCACCAGGTCGGCGGCGGCCGCCGCGGCATTGGCTGCACTCGTGCCCGTGACCCCGATCGCACCCAGCGATTGCGGGTGCTCCCAACGGAGCGCGCCTCGTCCGGCTTGTGTTTCCGCCACCGGAATTCCCGTGGTGCGCGCCAGTTGATCGAGTGCGGTCTCCGCGGCCGAGTAGAGCACCCCGCCGCCTGCGATGATGAGGGGCGAGCGCGCCGCGCGCAGATCCTCGGCGGCCCGGCGCAGCTCTTCCGGCACGGGGGGCGGACGCCGGATGGACCACGTGGCGGCTTCCAGCATCCGGGCGGGGAAATCCCAGGCTTCCGTCTGCGTGTCCTGACAGAAGGCCAGCGTGACCGGCCCACAGCCCGCGGGGTCGAGCAGGGTCGACATGGCGCGCGGCAGCGCCTCGAGCAGCTGCTCCGGCCGCTGTATGCGGTCGAAATAACGTGAAACCGGGCGGAAGCAGTCGTTGGCGCTCACCGTGCCGTCGGCGAAATCTTCCACCTGCTGCAGCACCGGATCGGGCCCGCGGCCTGCGAAGACATCACCGGGAAGGAAGAGCACCGGCAGGCGGTTGACGTGCGCGACGGCAGCGGCGGTCACCATGTTGAGGGCGCCGGGCCCGATGGAGCTGGTGCAGATCATGGCGCGCCGCCGGCGCGACGCCTTGGCAAACGCGATCGCCGCATGGGCCATGGACTGCTCGTTGTGAGCGCGAAAGGTCGGCAGTGCCTCGCCAGCCGCATGCAGCGCCTCGCCGAGCCCGGCGACGTTGCCGTGACCGAAGATGGCCCATACGCCCGCGAAGTAAGGCACGGCAGTGCCTCGTTCTTCGACGAGCTGGCTCGCCAGGTAGCGCACGGCGGCCTGGGCGGCGGTGAGTCGGATCCGCGTCACCCGAACTCCGGCGCGGTGGCGTCGGCATTCAGGCCAAGAAGGAAGCGCCGTTCCGGCAGCAAGAAGATGTCATCGATGAGCTCCGGGGTATTGTGTATCATGGCATGGTACTGTATATTTATCCAGTATGCTGCGTTGCCCAATTCCGATTCGCGTCTTGAGACTGCGAATCTAAAGATAAGCACGGTCGGATGCTGGCAGAGATGGCGCGCGCCGTGAACTTGGTTTGGAACTACTGCAACGATCTCTCGATGCAGGTGCTGCGGCGGGAGAACCGTTTCATCGGCGCACATGAACTGCAGAGCTATCTCAATGGGGCGAGCCGCGAGGGACTGGCGGTCGGCTCGGCGGTCTTCCAGCAGGTGGCTGAAGAGTACGTGACTCGGCGCAGTCAGCACCGGAAGAGAAAGCTCCGCTGGCGCGTGAGCTATGGTGCCCGCCGCTCGCTCGGGTGGATTCCCTTCAAAGCCCGCGCGGTTCGCTACAGCCACGGGCAAGTCTTCTTCCAGGGCCGCTGGCTCTCGCTGTGGGACAGCTTCGGACTTTCCGCTTACGAGTTGCGCGCCGGGTGCTTCGCCGAGGACGCCCGCGGTCGTTGGTATCTCAACGTGATGGTCCCTGCGAAGAGATCGGTCCAAGCGAGGCTCGCTCCGAGTCCCACGAACAAGGCGCTGGGAATCGATCTTGGGCTGAAGCGGCTGGCCGCCTTCTCGGATGAGTCGGTGCAGAACATCGAGGCCCCGCGGTTCTATCGCGACCTCGAGCCGGCGCTCTCCCGCGCCCAGCGCGCCAGAAAGAGGGATCGAGCGCGGGCGGTCCACGCCAAGATTGCCCATCGGAGGAAGGATTTTCTCCACAAGTGCAGCACCGGGCTCGTTAAGTCCGACTACGCTGCCATCTTCGTTGGAAACGTCAACGCCTCCACGCTGGCGAGGAGCGGACAGGGCAAGTCCGTGCTCGATGCCGGCTGGAGTGCGTTGCGGACCATGCTGCGGTACAAATGCGATGACGCAGGCGTGTGGTTCGAGGAGATCGACGAAGCCTTTTCCACCCAGACCTGCAGCGTGTGTAACAGCCGCACCGGCCCGCAAGGCCGGCAAGGTCTTGGAATGAGAGAATGGACCTGTCGTTGTTGTGGCTCGATCCATGATCGGGACCGCAACTCGGCTTGCAACATTCTCGCGGCGGGACGTCGCCGTCTTGCAGAAGGAATCCCCGCCATTGCCGCACAAGCGGCGGCCTGACAAGGCCGATGGCGGGGAGGACGTCAAGGGCAGTCTCCTGCGAAAATCAAATCAAGCCGGCGGATTCGGCCGCGCCTCGCGCCACGCGGCCACGACGGCCTGCAGGTTGGCGGCGAGCACGGCCACCGTCTCGGCGTCGCCGATCTCGCCAGCGAGCCGCCGCCGGGCCGGCTCGGCGAAGATGGTACGCCCAACGGCGAAGCCGCGTACCACCTCGAAAGGCGCCGCTGCCCGGAAGGCGGACGCCAGGCTTCGCGCGTCAACGGCAAGACCCAGCACCAGAACGCCGCGGCACAGTGGATCGCGCCGGCGGATCGTGTCCTGAATCGCGGCCCAGGCTGCAGGCGCGTCACTCGGCTCGAGCTTCCACCAGTCCGGGCGGATACCGAGCTCGTACATCCGCTCGAGGACGCGGGCGGTGGTATCCCGCTCGATGTCTCCGTACGGCGAGGCGATGATCTCGAGCAGCAGCTCGTGGCGGGTCTCGCGGCAGGCGCTGTAGAGGCACAGCAGCCGCTCCTCCTGCAGTTGCCGCAGCATCTCCGGATCGTCGGGATGGTAACGGACCAGACACTTGACGACGTGATTCTGCGGCCAGGTCCGCAGCGTCGAGCCAACGTCCGCCGCGCCGTCGAAAGCCAGCGGCCGGGAGCCGCTCTGCTCGATCGGCCGCCCGATCCAGTACGGATGGTCGGCGGCGCGCTCCAGGCCGCGGCGGCCGAATCGGCCGTCGAGCAGGACGCCGTAGCGTGGGTCCCCGCGCGCGACGCGGTCGACGGCGTCGATGGCCAGCGCCTTGAAGTCCTCCAACGCCGGTTCCCCGACGTCGAGCTCGGCGGCGAGCGCCTCGAGGGGACCGCGGTGATCCATTGCGAGCACCAACAGTTCCGCGGGTCGCGGCGCACGCGTCGTGGCCCAGTGCACGTGCTCCAGCTCTTCCGACTCGCGCAACCGCTGCGGCCATTTGCCGTCGAGAAAGGTCGACAGCTCGGTCCAGGTTGGCATGGCAGGCGCGCAACCGTGGCGCGAAACCACGATGGCGCCACAGGCGTTACCGTACCGGCAGCAGGTCTCGATCTGCAGTTCGCACAGCCAACCGCGCAGGAAGCCACTCATGAAGGCGTCGCCGGCGCCGAGGACGTTGAACACCTCCACGTCGAAGCCGGGTGCCTGCACGCCGCTGTCCAGTTTCGTGCCGATGGCGCCTGTGAATGCCACGCAGCCGTGCGCCCCCAGCTTGCATACCAGAGTGGCCGCGGTCAGCACGCGCACAGCGTGCAGCGCACTCACCGTGTCGGTCGAGCCGCCGAGGATGTGGAATTCCTCCTCCGTACCGACGATGAGGTCGCAGAGCGGCGCGATCTCCTGCAATCGGGCGGTGACGTCGGGGCTGGCGACGAAGCGGTTCTCACCGGCATCCGGCGCCGTCAACCCCCAGAGCACCGGACGGTAATCGATATCGAGCACGACCCGGCCGCCGGCGATACGCCCGAGCTCTGCAGCCCTGCGGCTGGCCGCGCGCACGCCCGGCTGCGACAGATGTGTGCCGTTGATGAGCACGGCGCCGGCACCGCGAATGAAAGCGGGATCGACGTCCGTCTCGCAGAGCGCCATGTCGGCGCAGTTCTCGCGATAAAAGAGGAGCGGGAAGCGCAGCTCATCGCGGATTCCGAGCACCGCGAGGGCGGTCAGTCGCTCGGGATCGGTGATGACGCCCGAGACGTCCACTCCGCATCTGGCGAGCTCCTCACGGATGAAGCGTCCGAAGTGATCATCGCCGACGCGGGTAAGCAGTCCTGCACGCAAGCCCAATCGCGCCGCGCCGACCGCCGTATTCGTCGGACTTCCCCCGATGTACTTGGCGAAGGAACCCATGTCTTCCAGCCGCCCGCCGACCTGCTCACCGTACAGGTCCACGGAGGACCGGCCGACCGTGATCAGGTCGAGCGATCGGCCGCTGATCGGTTCCGCCATGTCGAGTCCAGGGTGCCGTCGAACGTCGCTGCTGTAATTCTTATTCTATTACATGAATCTGCGGAATTGCCATTCCACGGCGGGCGGCTCACATTGCCGCGTGTACGCGCACTGCGAGGATCGAGACCGGTCCGCGATCGCGATTGTACGCCGGGTTCTGCGCCCACTGGTAATCGAGGGTTATATGCACGGCCGAGACGGCCGCAAGCTCGTAGTAGGTCTCCAGGATGTGCTCGCGGGCGGCATGCGGCAGCTGTCCATCGCCTACCAGGACGCCGATGCCGCCTGCCCCGAGATACCGCTGGAAGTGCCGCGAGATCCCGTTTACGACCGTAGCAAGCCCCAGCGTGTCATCCGGCCGATGCCACGGGCCGCCGTTGATGGACACGCCTGTCGATGCCGTGTAGTCGATGTCCGTGAATTCGTAAGTCTCGACGTTCCCGCCCGCGTCACCGAGACGCGCGAATATTCCAACATTCGCGGTGAGCTGCTGCTCCAGGTTCAATGAGACGCCATCCCGCTTCCTGTAGCGCCGCACCGGCGCCAACTGCGGCGGCAACCCATTGGCCTCGCCATAAGCGATCGCATCCTGGAGCAGCGCCATGCGCCCGCGGCTCTCGAACATCGTCACGTCGATCTTGCCGGGTCGACCGAGCAGCTCGTGGCGATGCTCCGCCTCGAGGTCAACCTGATACTCGTCGAAGCCCGGTTCCAGCCGGGCGCTGTTGGGAACGTCGGAGAGATCGAACAGTCCGGCGCGCCAGGCCCATGGCCCGGTGTACCACTCGGCCGCGCTCCCCACCGTGTACCCCCAGGCGTCTGCGGCGTAATCGAAGCTGCCCGTGTCGATCACGGACCAGTTGAGGAAATCGCCTCTCGGGTCGTGCGCGTAGCGATTGGTATCGAAGATGTCGACGACACTGATCTTGCCCAATGTGAGCACCAGCCGGTCGGAAGACTGCGGCAGCGCGAACTGGTTGGGTCCTGCGTCCGCATCGCTCACCGCGCCGCCTAGATTCAGCGTCTGGCGGATGAATGCGCGCTGCAGCCGGAAATAAGGCGCGTTGCGCCCGACCTTGTACGCCTCACCGCTCGAGAAGCCGGCGAGCCCGACCGTATCATCCAGCCCGGACCCCTCGTCGACCTCAGGATTCAGCCAGAGCTCCGCACCGTGCCAGAGGCGCGCGCCCAGAAAGAGGGTCGCGTCGGTGGTTTCCCGGCCGATGTCCGGCGACAGACTGTTGGGCCCGGTGTATGGAGCATGAAAGCGGTCCGTCTCCTGCTCCGTGTAGGTTGCCTGTCCGTAGACGGCGAACTGCGCGTATGCCCGATTAATGCCGCAAAGAGCGAGCGCGGCCGCGGCGAATGCCGCGGCCGCGCTCCGCATGCGGGCACGGGCTCCAGCGATCCTCACGCGGCGGCCCTTGGGGCAACATCGTCGACATCCGACTGCGCACGGTGCTTCGGTGCGGGCTGCCACCGGAGCTCGAGCCGGCCGGAGACCGGATTCCGCCGCCAGACACCGACACAGCCGCGCGACGGCCGAGCCAATGCCTTCGGGACGAGGCGCACGGCGCGGCGCCCGTGACCAATCACCCGAACAGGAAATGCGCGCTTTGCGAACATGATGCACCACCCTCGAGCGCATGGCGCTCGCCCGATCGCGGCCGCCGGATGGCCGCGTAGCCATTACACGCCGGCGCAATCGGCAGTGGCGGCGCAATGCGCTCCACAGGATACGCTGGCTCTATTGACGGCCGGGTGACAGCGAGGGAATGGGCGGCGCCGGCCCCGTATGGGGCATCCGACTCAGCGGCGCGCCGCGGTGAGTTCTTCCGGGGCCAGCTCTGCCGAGCACAGGACTTCGCGGCGTGCGCGCGACCTGCCATCACTCGTACGACTGCTGCCCAACTGGGAAGACCTCCGGTCCGAAAGAAGGGCGCGGAGGTTACTCCAACGATTGCCGAGGGTAAAGAGGGTGCATGCGCGAGTCGAGCCGGCCGTCACCGGACCACGACGACTCCGCGCATATAGGGATGGACCGAACAGATGTAGTGATAGGTCCCCGTCCGATGAAACGTGAACCCGAACCGATTGCCGTTGTCCAGCGCGGGCGAATTGAACACCTCGGGCCCGTCCGTGCTCTTGATGGTGTGCACGTCTTCATCTTTGTTGATCCAGATCACCGTGGAGCCCTTTTCCACGGTCAAGGTGGCAGGTTGGAACGAATAGCCGCTGATGGTGACGGCCGGCTTCATTGCGGGTGCCACGGCAGCCGAGGCAACCGGGCCACTGCGAATCAGCGTTGCCGTGGAAGCGATCGCGAGTGTCGAAGTCGCGAATGCGGCGATACGGAGTCGTCGAGAAAAATGTCTCATGTGTCCTTCCCAGTCAGGCAAGCGTGATTTCCCTGAAGTTCACCCGGTCCGCCACGACATCGAGGCGCCGGATGCCCAACAGCGTCTTCAGTTTGTCGGCCGGCACCTGCAACGGACCGGGTCCGGGTCCCACGCCCGGCGCGGGCTGCGGAAATGCGGTCGAGTCGGCGGTGTGATAAGTCACATTGCCCTCGACCTTCTGGATGACCTGGTGGATGTGTCCGTTGAGAATGGTCACGGAGCCGAATCGTCGCAGCGAGGCGAGCGCGGGCGTGGAATCCTCGGTGCCCCAGCCCCACTGCGGGTAGATGGACCACATCGGCATGTGGGTGAAGACCACGACCGGGGTGCTGGCGCTGCGGCGCCGCAGGTCCCTGTCGAGCCATTGCAATTGCTCCGGGCCGAACCAGCCGAGTCCCGCCTGGGTCAGTTTCACCACGTTGACCAGTCCCACGAAATGCACACCATGCGCATCGAAGCTGTACCAGCCGCCGGAGCCGTGTCCGCGTCCGAAGCGTTGGAAGAAGAGATTGCCGCCATCGCCGATGGTGTCATGCTCGCCGGGCACGTAAAAAACCTCCCGCTTGACGCCCTGCATCATGTCGGCGGCGACGGCAAACTCCTCGGCCGCGGACAGATGACTGACATCTCCGGTATGGATCACGAAGTCAGGCTTCAGCGCGGCCATCCTTTCGACCGCGTCGGCCAGGGTGTCCTGGGCGGAAGGGTGAGCGCCGGCCTTGAAACCGATGTGCGAATCGCTGATCTGGCCGAAGGTGAACCCGCGCATCTCCGCGGCCTGTGCGTCGCCGCCGATGCGCAACGCGCGGGGCACCCCGCCCGCAAACGTCCACACCACGCCCGCGCCTCCCCACAGCAGGTGCTTCAGGGCCTGGCGGCGGCCCACCTCCTTCGATCCGATGACTTTACTCATGCTGTTTATCCCGGTGCCGTTGATGTGAACGGAGACTTGCGCCGCGCGGCCGATATTCGCCATCGGCCGAGAAAGATTTCCGGGAATAAAACGCCGCCGGTCGCGATCTATAATGATAGATGGGCTCGGATAACGCCTTTGCCGCCGTGGCGCTGCCGCACCTCGATGCGGCCTTCAACCTTGCCCGCTGGCTCACCGGCAGCCGCGCAGAGGCGGAGGACGTGGTCCAGGAGGCCATGGTGCGCGCCCTGACCTACTTTCCGAGCTTCCGCGGCGGCAGCAGCCGCGCCTGGATTCTGCAGATCGTGCGCAACACCGCCTACGGAGCGCTCAAGGTACGCCATGGCGCGCGCGTGACCGGGCCCGCGGCCATCGATGAGGCCGCGGCGATCGAGGACATCCCTGATCCGGCGGACGATCCCGAGACGGCGCTGATCAAATCCGACGACCTGGCCCGGATCGATGCTCTGATCGGGAATCTGCCGGTGGAGCTGCGCGAGACCCTGGTGCTGCGAGAGCTGGAGGAGCTTTCCTATCGCGAAATCGCCCGGGTCACCTCGGTGCCGACGGGCACGGTGATGTCGCGCCTCTGGCGGGCGAGGAGGATGTTGACACGGGCGGTCGCGGAGGGGGAGAAGAGATGAGCGCCGGCGATTGTGGCAAGCTTCTTCTGCTTCAGGCGGAGCTCGACGGCGAGTTGGATGCGGCGGAATCCGCCGCGCTGACTGAGCATCGTGCCAGCTGCCGGGTCTGTCGCCGGAACGAGTCCGCCATCGTGGCCGCGCGCCAGGCGTTGCGACACGCCACATACCATCGCGCCGATCCCGGGTTCCTGCGCGCCGTTGCTGACCGGATTGGAGTGGCGGCGCCGCCGCCAAACCGCCGAATGTCTTTCCCGTGGCGGGGCCTGGCTACCTTCGGCGCCGGCGCCGCGCTGGCTGCGGTGATCGTGCTGACCATTCTTCCCATAGGAAGTCCTGACATCGTGACAGCGCTCATCGACGACCACGTCAGAGCGCTCCAGCCGGGGCATCTGCTGGACGTGGTGTCCACCAGTCAGCACACGGTCAAGCCCTGGTTCGACGGCAGACTGGATTTCGCACCCCCGGTCAAGGATCTCGCCGCCGAAGGATTTCCTCTCGTCGGTGGCCGTCTCGACTACCTCCACGGACGAAGTGTCGCGGTGCTCGTCTATTCGCACGGCAAGCACGTCATTGAGCTTTTCGTCTGGCCGGCCTCCGGTCGAGCGGCTGTGCCCGCGCGCGCCGCTCATGACGGCTACAACGTGATGCACTGGGAGGCGGGCGCCATGTCGTTCTCCGCCGTCTCCGACGTCGAGCCGTCCGGGCTGGAGGAATTCGTCCGTGACTGGCGCCAGGCGCGCTGAGCCTCAGCGATATCTTTCGGCCAGCGCCGCGGCCAGCTCGCCCCGTCCCGTCGCCCGCAGCCGCTCGAGGTAGCGGGACAGCTCCCCCCGCACGTGGTAGGGGCCGCCTTCCAGCACGACGTTCTCGAGCGGATCGCGCCCGCGCGCCGCATTGCGCACCATCGCCGCGTGCCACTGCGCCAGCAACGTGAGTCCGCGAGCTGCTTCCGCGGCGCGCTCCGTGGCAACGTTGTGCTGCTCGAAAGGGTCGCTCGCGAGATCGAACAGCATGACGTCGTCGAACAGATGATAGCCACCGTGCAGGGTGTTGATCAGCATCCAATTGTCGAAGCGCACGCCGCGCTGACAGGTCCACGCTCCCTGCGACACTATGAGGTGATCGCGGCCGGTGTCCGTCCCCTGCTTCAGACCCGCGGCGAAGGACTGCCCGTCCCAGCTCTCAGGGACCTTCTGGCCCAGCAACTCGAGCAGAGTCGCCGTGACGTCGATCTGGTAGTGCAGCGCCCGCCGTCTGCCGGGTCCGAGGCCCGGCCACCGGAGAATCAGCGGTACGTGCGTCGTGTGCTCATCCGCGGCCTGGTGATCGCAGTAGATGTTGAGCTCGCCCAGCGTCTCGCCATGATCGGCCGATACCATGATTGCCGTGTCGCTCTCGACGCCCAGCTCACCGAGAAGCTGCAACAGCCTGCCGACGCAGCGGTCCGCGGCGAGGACGCCGACGTCGTAGCCGTCGAACATTGCGCGCACCGCCGCCATGTCCGCGATCTCCTGCGGCTGGCGGGGGTAATGCGTCCGGTCATACTCGTTCGGGCTGAAGCCGCGACCCTCTCTGGCGCTGTGAGGCCCGCACCCCTGCCAGTGCCGGGCACGGACGTCCTCGGTCAGCCAGCTGGGAGTCGGCGAGCTCCTGAAGGGCTCCCCGTATGAGGCCGCCGCGCGATAGGGCGTGTGTGGATCCCACAGGTGCACGTGCAGGAACCAGTCTTCCTCGCGCCCGCGCCGCCGCAGCCAATCGGAGGCGACGACGTATACGTCCTCAGCTGTTTCCATTCCCCATTTACCGACGTTGTAGGTCTCGTCGAAGCCGGCGTACCAGTGAAATGCTGAATGACGGTGCGCAAAGGAGCTTACGGTCACCGTTCTCAGTCCGCCCTCCCTCAGGCGGTTCGGAAAAGAGTCCAGATGCAAGCGGGAGAAGAACCCTCGCTTCGCTCCGTCGATAGCCGGGTCGGCGTCGGTCCCTCCGTGGTTCACCACGCCGTTATGGATGCCAAAGCGGCCAGTGAGGAGGGCAGTGCGGCTCGGAAGGCAAGGCACGTCCGAGGCGTATATGTTGTCGAAGACGATGCTGTCTGCCGCGACCCGATCGATGTTGGGGCTCGTCTCGCGGTGATAGCCGTAGCAGCCGAGGTGATCGGCTCGCAGGGAATCGATGTCGATATAAAGCAGTCGCATGCGCCGGCTCCGCCCGATCCGGGACCAGTCCGCCCTTCAGACTTCCGTGCTACGGCGAGCCCGCCGCCACTTCGCCACCCGACATATCGCTCGGCTTTTGCACGGCCGCGCTCTGCTGCGGCGGCTCGGGCAAGGGCGTCGTCTGGCTCCCGGGGACTACCCGCCCGCCATGCTGCGCCAGCGCCGTGTCGATCAGGCCCAACAGCCGTTGTACCAATGCGGGCTGCTGCGCCGCAAGATCGTGGTGCTCGCTGGGGTCCGAAACGACGTCGTAAAGCTCATCGTGCAGAGGCGGCATGAAAGGATAGTGCAGCCTGCCCATGTAGTGAATGAGTTTCCAACGGCCCTCAATGACTGCCACGGAGCCCGTCTTCAGGGCTGCAAAGCGCGGATTCTGCTCGAAGTTCATGCTGAAGATCGCACGCTCGGGGGCCGCGCCGCCAGACGGCGCGTCGGAGCAGGCGTCGACCAGCGAGCGTCCTTCCCAATCCGGGGGCGCGGCCACGCCGGCCAACGCCGCAAGCGTGGGGGCGATGTCCGCCTGCTGCACCGGCTGATCGCAGCGGCTCCCGGAGGTCTCGCCCGGCAGCCTGACGATCAGAGGAATGTGAACGATCTCATTGTAGAGTCCCGGCCCCGTGTGCGCGCCGTAGCCGTGATCGAAGCTCTCGCCGTGATCCGCAGTGACGACGATGACGGTGTTGGGGCCGAGGATTTTGAGCGCTGATTGCAGGAACGGGCCGGCGTATGCGTCGGCATAGGCCACGGCCTCGTCGTAGCGCGCCTCGAGAACCTGCACCTGCGCGCCGGTGAGCTGCGACTGAATCCAGGCCCAGTAAGGCTCCGTGCTCGCTACGGTCGTATCCAGCTGCGACGGATCGAAGCGGCCGAGCCAAGGCCGAGGGACCGCATAGGGTGAGTGCGGCGGAAAGAGGTGCACCCAGAGGAAGATGGGTTTGCTGTGATCGACGCTCCCCAGCCAGTGCAGCGCCGGGACGAGAGCCAGACGCGGATCGTGCTCCAGGTTGTGCGGCGGACCATGGAGACGCCGCGCCAGATCGTCCATTTCCTCCAGAGGCGACAGCTCGGAGGCCGCGCAGACATACTTCAGATACCGTGACAGGCCGTCGGCGCATAGAGTCACATGGCCTATGCGGTCCGTGCTCGCGAACTGGAAATACTGTCCGACGCCCTGCTTGGCCGCTCCCGCGATTGCATTGGTCGAGACGTATCCCGTGCGATAGCCGGCGCGCTCCAGTACGGCCGGCAGCGATGTCCGCCGCGTGTAGGTCAGAGGCCATACGGGCAGTTGCAGTGCCCGATGGGTCCACGGCAGCGTGCCCGTCACGATCGTCGCGATTCCGGGGGTAGTGAAGTTGCCGTTCGCGTAAGCGCGATCGAACGTCACTGCGCCCTGTGCGAACTGCGCCAACGCCGGTGTCGTCTGCCGCGAGTACCCGTAGAGGGACATGTGCGGCGCCGACAGCGCGTCGATCGAGAGCAGCACTATGTTGGGTCGCGCCGTGCCGGCGCCGACGGGAAGAGATGTCGCGGTTGGTACCGCTTGCGCCCGAGCGGAATCGACATCGATGCCGCCGCCATGCCAGCCGAACACAGGCAGGCTGGCGAGAGAAAGGAAGCCGGCGGCGGTGCAGACTGCGGCAACGGGCATCAGCGCCCGCATGGCGAAGCGGCCCCGGGGGGTGACTGCGACGAGCGCGCCGGCGAGCACGGCAATAGCCATTGCAGCGTGCGCCGAGAGTGGCAGCGTGTCGTGGAAGGTGCCCAGCCAGATCCGCAGACACCCGATCAGGCTGGCGACGATGATGACTGTCGCCAGCCCGAAGAGGACCGCGCGGGTCGCCCTTGCGAGGACCGCACCCGCTGGCCGATGCAGTGCCTCGAGGCCCATGAGTGCCGCGGTCAGGACGATCCACGCGGGTACGACGACCGCCGCCAGGACGATCCACGCGGTGGCATAGAGCGGCAGAAGATCGATGGCCCGGAAGTCGAACAGGAACTGGTTGCAGTGGCTGACGAATGCCAGCGGCAGCGCAATGCCAAGGACCGCGGCCGCGGGTAGAGCTGCTACCCGCCAGGCGCGCAGGTCATTCGGCATGTCCGCTCGGACGCCGGCTCTTCGGCGCTGGCTCGCCGCGCTCTTCGCGGTCGCGGCGCTCAACGCGCCCGCCGCGCACGATCGCGACCACCGCGTGCGCTACCTTCGTGCAGGCACGTACGATCGTACGTCGCAGAAAGGCGAACGCGGAGCCAATTGCAATCAGCAGCGGAAAGAGGAACTGGTAAAGGGCGCCCGCCGAGTTCGGATCGATATAGGCATAGGCGGCCCTCAGCGGTAGGCAGGCAAGCACCGCGGCGACAGCAACCATGCCGATGAGGGTCGTGCGCTTCATAGCCGGCCAGATTGAGCAAGGGCTGTACCCGTCATGCCGCCCCCTCCCCGAACTGCAGCCGGGCTGCCTGCATCATGCGATCGAGCTGCAGCACGGACTCGTCATCCGGCATCGCCGCGCGCTCGCCGCGGTGGATCGGGACGGAAGAGAGTGCTCCTTCGATGTCGGCGGTGACTGAGCGCTCATCGCGCCCCGGTCTGGCGCCGGTGAACCGCAGGATTTGCCGCAGGACGCGCTCCGGGTCCGTCTGCAGCGCCTCGAAATCCACCCAGAGCATCTGCTCGCGCGTCATCTCCGCCATGCAGCGCTCGAGCACGCCGCTGCAGGCCCGTATGGCCTCGTGCAGGAACCCGTCCAGGGTGTCCTCACGGCACTCCCACAGAGCGTACACATTCGTCATCGCGGTCCACATCCTCGAGTTCGATGCCAGCACTTCGCCGGGATGGCGGCCGATCCAGATGAAGCGAGCCTGAGGAAAGAGCTTGCGCAGCGCCGGGATCCGAAAGGTATGACCGGGTGATTTCAGTAACGTTCGGCCGCCGCTGCCGGCGACGCTTGCCACAAACGATTGCCACCGCTCGAGACCGCCGACGTCGGCTCTGCCGCCATCCGACCAAGCCGCGCCGCCGCATTCGGGCAGGCGCCTGGGATCGATGAGGCCCCGGTATATCGAGGGCTCGCCGAGGAGAAGGAGAGCGAACTCGTCCTCCTGTGGACCTTCGGTCGCGATCAGACCCCGATCCATCGGGCGCTTGGCAGCGGCCGCGCGTGCGGGCGGCCCTGTCAGGAAGCAGGTCGACGGATGGAAGCACTGCCAGGTCTGCGGTGTTACCCAGCCGCCGCACGCATTCACCAGCTCGTGCAGCACGGTTGTCCCCGAGCGCCATAGTCCGAGGATGAACACCGGGTCGGGTGGCAGGGCGGCAGGCGGCATCCGCTCGAGCTGGGTGCGCCAGTTGAGCTCGAACCAGCGCGCGTGCCAGCGCAACCGCAGGCCGTAGCCGAGCGGTGCGCGGGCGGGGGTCCCGCCCTCGCGGATCCAGTCCGCGAGGGCGCGCGCCCCGAACAGTGGTTGCAAGGCAGAGCCTGGCCGAGCCGTCACCCCACGATAACTGCCCGGGCCACCCCTCCGTTCCACTGCGCGGCGCGACGTCCCTATGCGGGCGCCGCACGCAATGCTAAAAGACGTCGATGAGCAAAATCGAAATCAAGACCCGCGACGGGCTTTGCCCGAGCTACGTGTACCGCCCTTCGGGCGCCGGCCCCTGGCCCGCGGTGCTCGTCTTCATGGATGGCCCCGGCATCCGCCCAGCCATGCTGCAACTCGGCGAGCGGCTGGCGAGTCACGGCTATTTCGTGCTGCTGCCGGATCTCTTCTACCGTGCCGGTCCGTACGAGCCCATGGACCCGAAGGCGATCTTCTCCGATCCCGAGAAGCGCAAGGTCCTGATGGAGAAGTTCTTCCCGACCGCGGCGTCTGCCAACATCATGGCCGATATGCCCGCGTTTCTCGATTTCCTTGCGGCGCAGCGCGACGTGCGGCCGGGCGGCATCGGCACTACGGGCTATTGCATGGGCGGACGGCTTTCGCTCATCGCGGCCGGGACCTACCCGGAGCACATCATCGCGGCTGCCTCCTATCACGGTGGCAGGCTCGCCACTGATGATCCCGACAGTCCGCACCGGCTCGCGCCGAAGATGAAGGCGCGGATCTATGTCGGCGCCGCCATCGAGGATCAATCCTTTCCGGACGACATGAAGGCGCGCCTGGAGAAAGCACTCACGGACGCCGGTGTCGATCACCAGATCGAGACTTATCCCGCCAGGCACGGCTGGGTCTTCCCCGACTTCCCTGTGTACGATGCCGCTGCCTCGGAGCGGCATTGGCAGACGATGCTTGCGCTTTTCGATGCAAAACTGAAGCGCTGAAGCCGGATCAGCACCAGCCAGGTGCAAGGCGACAGGTGGAGGGTGCACAGTGGTGCATCCGCGCATGCTCGCCTGCCGTCGACGCACCACAGAGGCGTCGCCCCCGTCACGCATGGAACTTGCAGGTACTGGCGACGGGGGTGCACCGTGAGCGTACGTGTCCTTAACCTACCGGAGTTGGCGCGTCGCGAGGACGACGGTCTCCTCGGTCGCGAGGCCATCAAGCGCGACTTCCTCGAGCATCTCTTCTGTGTGCAAGGGAAGACCCCGGCTCTCGCCACGCGCCACGATTACTACATGGCGTTGGCCTACTCCGTGCGTGATCGGATGATGCACCGCTGGATCAGTACGGCCGAGACGTATGCCTCCCACGGCTCGCGCACCGTCGCCTACCTCTCGGCGGAGTTCCTCATCGGTCCGCAGCTAGGCAACAATCTGGTGAGCCTCGGCATGCTCGAGGAGGCGCGCGCCGCCATGACCGAGCTGGGCCTCGATCTGGAAGAGCTCCTCGAGTGCGAGGACGAGCCCGGTCTCGGCAACGGCGGTCTCGGCCGACTCGCCGCCTGCTTCCTCGATTCCATGGCGACTCTCGAGATCCCCTCCCTCGGTTACGGCATCCGCTACGAGTTCGGCATATTCGATCAGGAGATCGCCGACGGTTGGCAGGTGGAGCGCACCGACAAGTGGCTGCGCTTCGGCAATCCCTGGGAGATCGCCAGGCCGGAGTGGGCGGTGGAGGTAAGGCTCGGCGGCCGCACGGAGCACTACCAGGATCATGAGGGACGTCTGCGCGCGCGCTGGATCCCACACCGGATCGTCAACGGCGTGCCGTATGACACACCCATCCTCGGTTATCGTGTCAACACCGCCAATACGCTGCGTCTCTGGCGGGCCGAGGCGCCGGAGTCGTTCGACTTCGCGATCTTCAACCGCGGCGACTACTATGGAGCGGTCAACCAGAAGGTGACCTCGGAGAATCTGAGCAAAGTGCTCTATCCCAACGACGAGGTGATTCAGGGCAAGGAGCTCAGGCTCGAGCAGCAGTACTTCTTCGTCTGCTGCTCCCTGCAGGACATGCTGCGGATACTGCGGGTGCAGCGGATTCCGCTCGAGCGCTTTCACGAGAAGTTCGCCGTGCAGCTGAACGACACGCACCCCTCGATCGCGGTGGCCGAGCTCATGCGGTTGCTCGTAGACGAATACACCATGGACTGGGATGCCGCCTGGACCATCACCTGCCGCGCGTTTGCGTACACCAACCATACCCTGTTGCCCGAGGCGCTCGAGCATTGGCCCATAGGAGTCTTCGCCAAGGTGCTGCCGCGTCATCTCGAGATCATCTACGAGATCAACGCGCGCTTCCTCGATGACGTGCGGATCCGCTTCTTCGGCGACGAGGAACGCATCGCGCGTCTGTCGTTGATCGATGAGTGCGGTCCGCGCTACGTCCGCATGGCGCATCTTGCATGCGTCGGCAGTCACGCAGTGAACGGGGTGGCGGCTCTTCATACACAGCTTCTGCAGCAGATCGTCCTAAGGGACTTCCACGACCTCTGGCCGGAGAAGTTCAGCAACAAGACCAACGGCGTGACGCCGCGCCGCTTCCTGTCGCTCGCCAATCCCCGGCTCGCGCGGCTCGTCTGCGAGGCGATCGGCGACGGCTGGATGCGGAACCTCGAGCGCCTGCGCCAGCTCGAGACCTTCACGGATGATCCGGCCTTCCAGCGGCTATGGCGGCAGATCAAGCGTGCCAACAAGGAGGACCTGGCGGCCTACGCGCGCGACCGCACCGGCGTCGTGATAGATCCGCAGTCGCTCTTCGACGTGCAGGTGAAGCGCATCCACGAATACAAGCGACAGCACCTCAACATCCTGCACGTGATCGCGCTCTACCTGCGGCTGAAGTCCGGTCCCGGCACGGATGTCCTGCCGCGCACCGTCATCTTTGGCGGCAAAGCCGCCCCCGGCTATCATCTCGCCAAGCTCGTCATCAAGCTGATCCACGCCGTCGGCGACGTCGTCAATCGCGATCCGGCCGTGCGCGATCGCCTCAAGGTCGTCTTTCTGCCGAACTTCAACGTCAAGAACGGCCAGCGGGTCTATCCCGCCGCGGACCTTTCGGAGCAGATCTCAACCGCGGGCATGGAGGCCTCCGGTACGGGCAACATGAAGTTCTGCATGAATGGCGCTCTCACGATCGGCACCCAGGACGGAGCCAACATCGAGATCTGCCGCGAGGTGGGCGCCGACAACTTCTTCATGTTCGGCCACACCGCGGCGGAAGTTCAGTCGCTGCGCGACGGCGGCTATCGTCCCGCCCCACTCCTCGCAAGCAACCCCGAGCTGCGTCAGGTACTGGATCTGATTCGCGGCGGGTTGTTCTCGCGGGGCGATCCCGGGCAGTTTCGCCCCATCGTGGACGGGCTCCTCCAGTGGGACACATTCATGCTGCTTGCGGACTTCCAGTCGTACACCGATTGCCAGAAACGGGTCGGCTCGGCCTACGAGGACGCGCCGCGATGGACCCGCATGTCCATTCTCAACGTCGCGCGCTCCGGTCACTTCTCCTCGGACCGCACCATCCGCGAATACGCGGACGGGATATGGCATGCACCCGCCGTGCCCATCAAGCTGTGATTCTCTGAATTCCGGCTCGGCTCAGGGCGGCGGGTTCCGCAGCCAGTCGGGTTCCGGGAGCCGCGCGAATGCCTCGCGCAGTGCTTCGCTCCAGAGGCTGCGGAGATTGTGGAAGTAGCCGTTGTCCGCATCGATGTTCGCGTGGCGGGCCACCGCGAACTGATCGCGCTTCACGATGACGAGATCGAGCGGCAGGCCTACCGCGAGGTTGGAGCGGATGGTCGAGTCCATCGATACCAGCGCGCACTTGGCGCCCTCGCTCAGGCTGCTGCTGCGGCGGATGACGCGGTCGAGGATGGGCTTGCCATATTTCGACTCGCCGATCTGAAAGTAGGTCGTCTCCGTGGTCGCTTCGATGAAGTTTCCCGCGGCGTAGAGGCTGAAGAGTCGCGGCGTCTCGCCGCGGATCTGTCCGCCGAGAATCAGACTGGCGTTGAACTCGACACCGAACCCCTTGAGCGCGGCCGCATCGCGCCGGTGAACTTCGCGCATCGCCTCGCCGACCAGCCGTGCCGCTTCGAAGATACTCGGGCACGTCAGCAGGGTCGCGGCCGCGTCCGGCGAATCCATCTGCTCCTGCAGCAGACTCGTCACGGCCTGCGTGAGCGCGAGATTGCCGGCGCTTTGCAGCACCAGGACGCGCTCGCCCGGCTTCTGGAAGACCGTGGTCTTGCGGAAGGTGCTGATCTGGTCGACACCGGCGCTGGTGCGGGAGTCGGACAGAAAAACCAGCCCGGTATCGAGCAGCATGGCCACGCAATAGGTCATGTCAATCAGTTCTCCGGTGAGGTGTTCAGGATTACTGCGCGTCGAGGCTGGTAGCGGTCACGCTGACGTTCATTACTTCCGGGCCGCCTCCCCGCCGCACCCCGCGGACCGGCGCAGCATCGAGGTAGTCGCGGCCGACGGCGAGGCGGCAATGTCCCTCTCCGGCTGGCTCCACGTGCGTGACGTCGATCCCGTGCCAACCCTGCGCCTCCGTCAGCCACGCCTCCACCCAGGCGTGGCTGGCGATCTCTTCGGCATGCCTGGAGCAAAGATAGCCGCTCACGTAGCGGGCCGGGACGCCCATGGAGCGGCAGCATGCGATGAGCACATGGGCCTGATCCTGACAGACGCCTTCACCGCGCTCGAGTGCGGCGGCGGCGGCGTCCTCCACGGTCGTGGTGCCCGGATGATATTGGACGCTCGCACACACTCCCTTCGCCAGCTCGTACAAGCGCTGCCGCAATGAGCCATGCCCCTCCAGATGCTCGCGCGCAAGCGCGACGATCCGGTCACTCGCGGCGGTCAACGCCGTCGGCGCGAGATATGCGAGCGGCGACAGACGGCCTTGCTCCCGGAGGACATCGCGGGCGCGGGCGATCTCCACGACTCCAGCGACGACGATCGAGATCTCCCGGTGAGGCTCCTCCAGGGTCAGTAGATGTGTGATGTTGCCGTGCGCATCCACCTGCTCCGCGCGACGGCCCGGCGCGTGGATGGACCATGAGAGCGTACGCTGTTCGCCATCGCGGCGCGGAGTGAGTCGCAGCGTTTGCGCCGTGTATTTGACCGCCTCCTGGTAGCGGTAGGTCGTTCGATGTGAGATGCGCACCTGCATGAGACCCTCAGGAGGCCGGAACCAGGAAATCGTCCGCGATCCGAGCGCCCAGTTCACGCAGCCTGGCCTGGAAGCGGTCGAGAAAGTGCGGCAAACCCTCGGCACGGAAATCCTCGAAGCGTCCGAAGTGGAACCGGGCATGCAGCTCTCCGACCCTCCTGCAGGTCTCGTCCGAGCGGCTGTTCGCAACCGCGGCGAGGTTGGCCTGCAGTTCATCCAGGCAGCGGTGCACGCTCTGCGGGAGGTCGTCTCGCATCAGCAGCATCTCGGTGACCCGCTGCGGGGTCACACTATCGCGGTAGAGCCGCCGGAAGATCTCGAAAGCGGACATCGCTCGCAGCAGCACGGCCCACTCGGAAGCCTCGGCCCGCAGGCGCTCGCCGCTGCCGCCGGGATCGCGCCAACGGGATTCGAGCAGCCGGGTGGTGTTGTCAGCCCGCTCGATGAACGTGCCTATGCGCGTGAAATGGAGCGCCTCGTCGCGCAACAGCGTCGCGGACATCACCCCGCGTATCAGATGTGCGCGGTACTTGACCCACTCCAGGAACTCGCCCCGGGCCGACTCCGGCATCGCCGCGGTGAATGAGACGGACTCGAGGTAGGTCGAGTTCAGCGTCTCCCACACGTCCGAGGTGATGGTGCCGCGAACGGCACGCGCGTTCTCGCGCGCCGCGCGCAGGCACTGCGCGATGCTGCCCGGATGATGCCGCTCGAAGGCGAGAAAATCGAAGGCCAGGCGGGCGGTCAGGGCCGTGTACCGGGAGAAGAACGCCTCACCGGCTCCCAGCGACACGAGGGTCGCCTGCCAGCCCTGTGTGACGGCCTCGGGCGCCCGTGGTAGCAGCGAGAGTCGCTGATGCGCATCGATCATGCGCGCGAGATTCTCGGCACGCTCCAGGTAGCGAGACATCCAATAGAGATGGTCGGCGGTGCGGCTCAACATATCAGTCGCCGAGCACCCAGGTGTCCTTCGTTCCGCCGCCCTGGGACGAGTTGACGATCAGCGACCCCTCACGCAGCGCTACACGCGTCAGGCCACCGGGCACGATCGACACGTCGCGGCCCGACAACACGAATGGCCGCAGATCGATGTGACGCGGCGCGACGGCCGCCAGGGAGAAAGTCGGGCAGGTCGATAGGGCGAGCGTCGGCTGCGCAATGTAGCGTTCCGGTTGCGCCCTGATACGGCTGCGGAAGTCTTCGAGCTGCGTGGTGCTCGCGGCGGGCCCGATCAGCATTCCATAGCCGCCCGCGCCGTGGACCTCCTTGACCACCAGCTCCGGGAGGTGATCCAGCACGTAAGCCCTGTCCTCCGGATTGCCGAGGATCCAGGTGCGGACATTCTCCAGCAAGGGAGCCTCCGCCAGGTAGAACCGGATCATCTCCGGGACATAGGGGTAGATGGATTTGTCATCGGCGACGCCGGTGCCGATCGCGTTGGCGATCGTGACATGGCCGGCGCGGTAGACTGTGAGCAGGCCTGGCACTCCCAGCGTCGAGTCCGGCCGGAACGACAGTGGGTCGAGGAAGTCGTCGTCGACTCGCCGGTACAGGACGTCAACGCGTCGCGGGCCGCGGGTCGTGCGCATGTAGAGCACATCATCGAGCACGAAGAGATCCTGCCCTTCGACCAGCTCGATGCCCATCTGCTGGGCGAGGAAGGCGTGCTCGAAGTAGGCGCTGTTGTACATGCCGGGGGTGAGCAGCACGACGGTGGGGTCGGAGACGCCGCTCGGCGCGACACTCTTGAGGTTCTCGAGGAGCATGTCCGGATACTGCTCGACCGGCGCAACGGGGTGATGCGCAAACAGCTCGGGAAACAGGCGCATCATCATCTTCCGGTTCTCGAGCATGTAGGAGACGCCCGACGGCACGCGCAGATTGTCTTCGAGGACGCAGAAGTTGCCCCTGGAATCACGCACCACATCGATCCCGGCGATGTGGGCGTAGATCTTGCCGGGCACGTCCACACCCTGCATCTCGGGCCGGTATTGCGCGTTGCAGAGCACTCGCTCGCCTGGGATCACCCCTGCCCGCAAAATTTTCTGCTCGTGGTAGATGTCGCCGATGAAGGCGTTCAACGCACGCACGCGCTGCGTGAGTCCTGCCTCGAGCCGCGTCCAGTCTTCCGAGGGGATGATGCGCGGAACGATGTCGAAAGGGATCAGTCGCTCCGTGCCGGAGTTCTCGCCGTACACCGCGAAGGTGATCCCGACCCGGTGAAACAGCGCGTCTGCCTCGGAGCGCTTCCGGGCGAGGTAATCCTGGGACTGCTCCTCGAGCCACCGCCAGTAATCGCGACAGTGTGCGCGGGGCGCACCGTCCCCCTCCAGCATCTCGTCATACGGGCTGGCCCGCATGTTGCCCCCTTGCTCCGATCTCGGAAACTGCGGCAGCGGTCAAGCGAGATCCGTGCCAGGCCGCTCTCCCGCCGATCGCTCAAGGAGTTGCATCGTCGAGGCCACCTACGGGCCCCCGCGTCGCAGGCGACGGCCTCGCGCTGGTGCAACGGCACGGAGGGTCTGCACCATTCTTGTGCGACGGCGCGTCCGGCGGCGAAGGCCGCCCGCCGTGGCGCCTGCTGCCGGTTGAGCGCTAGCGGAACGTGGCCGTGAGGCCCGCGAACACGTTGAAGCCCGGCGCCGGCTCGAAGTAACCGGCGTTCGAGTCGTCCACGATGACGGAGCCCGCGTAGCGCCGGTCGAGCAGGTTGTTGAGGCGCAGGAATGCGCTCAGCTTCGTCGAGCCGAGCTCCATGCCGTAGCCGCCCGCCATGTTGAATACCGCATAGGCGGGCGCGAACGCCGTATTCGCATCGTTGGCGGCGATGTTGCTCATGTACTGGGCGCTGACATTCGCGTTCCAGCCGAGCTCGCCGCCCCAACTCAGTCGTCCGTACGCGTCGCTGCGCGGGACACCGGGCAGGCGGTTGCCGGAGCTGATCGGAAGCGTCGGCGTGATGCAAGGCGCGGCGACGCAGGTTCGATAGCCATCGATGTAGAGCGCCGCGACGTAGGTGTAGGCGATCTGGGCGCGCCATTTCCCGGCGAACCGATAGTCGACCGACCCCTGCGCGCCGCTACGGCGCGTGCGGCCGGCGTTCTGGTACGTCGAGCGCCCGCCGGAGTTGGTGGCGACGACTATCTCGTCATTGGTGCGCGTGTCGAACGCGGCGACATCGGCCGAGAAATCGCCGCCGCTCGCGAACTTGGCGCCGATCTCGCCGTTGTTGCTGCGGGCCGGCCGCAGCGCGAAATTCAACCCCGCTGTGCCGTTGGGCCGATAAGCGAGCTCCGAGTCGAGCGGTGTCTGGAAACCCTTGCCGTACGACGCGTAGAGATGCATCCATGGCCGCGCCGCAAAGAGCAGTCCGGCGACAGGCGATGTGGCGGTGTACGTGATCTCGCCGCTGTCATTGCCGGTGAGGGCAGAGATGGTATTGTCCACCGATATGAAGCGTACCTCGCTGTGGCGCACGCCCGCGGTCAGGTTCCAGCGCGGCGCAAAGCTCCAGTCAGCCTGGGTGTACTCGTCGATATCCTTGGCAATGTCGTTCTCGTCGCGGCGCAGGGTGCCCTCGGTGCCGAGCAGATCGCCGAAGAAGTTGTTGTAGCCGCGGCGCAGCTCGTTCTGCGTGTCGAAGCTCGCGCCCGCGACCCACGAGAGTGGCCGGCCGGCGACCGGTCCCTGCCAGGTCCAGCGGGCATCCCCGCCGCCGAAGCCGCGGTTGAGCGATATGACTCCTCCGGAGCTCCGCGGCGCCTTCTGGGCGGCGACCGGAATGCTCAGATACTGCAGCACCGTGCGGTGGCCGTAGTACCCCATCAGGCGAATCGACTGGTGATCGGTGAGCCCGAGCTGGTAGATGAGGCCGCCTTCCTGCTGCTCGAGACCCTTGCGGGTATCGAACAGCAGCGCCGCCGGCGCCGTCTGATCGGGATTGGCCGCGAGCTGCGCGGCCGTGAGGCCGAGCGGATCGTCCGCGCCCGGCCGGGAAACGACATTGGCCACGAAAGTGAGCGTATTGCGCGGCCCGAAGCTGTAATCCACCTTGGAGTTGAAGGAGTTGTTGTGCGCGTCCTGGTGCGGCCGATAGCCGTCCCAGGAGAAGTGCGTGAGGTCGAGGTTGTAGTCGAGCGGCCCCACCGCATCGCTCGCGTCCACTCCGGCGCGCACCTGCCCGAAGCTGCCATAGCCCAGCTTGGTACGAATCTCCCCGGGCGCAGTGCCGTCAGCCGTGAAGATCTGGATGACCCCGCCCGAGGCGTTGCCGTACAGCGTCGAGAACGGCCCCTCCAGCACCTCGACGCGCTGCGCGGAATCGAGATTGAACTGCGAGATCTGACCCTGGCCGTCCGGGCCTGTCTGCGGGATGCCATCCTGGTAGATGCGCACGCCGCGGATGCCGAAAGCCGAGTTCGAGCCGATGCCGCGAATCGATACCTGCTGGTCCTGCGCGTAGTTGTGGCGGTCGAACGCGAGCAGACCGGGGACGAAGCCGATGTCGTCGGAAAGATTGATTCCGAGCGCATCGTCACGCAGTTCCGTAGCTGGGATGTCACTGATGGATGCCGCGACGTCATAGGCCGGCATCGCGACGCGAGTCGCGGTGACGACGACATCGCTGAGCGTGGGAGTCTCCTGGCCGCGCGCAGCGCCTGCCCAGAGGGCGGTCGTTACGCAGAGCGGCGCGACCATCGCAGCCCTCAGGGGGAGCCCTTGTTGTCTCATCGCAAACCGGGTCCGTCTCGCAGGTCGAGCATTATTGCGCGGCGGGGCGAATGGTTCCATCCTTACTTCTGGCGATTTCCGCTAGACGCTGTTCGCGATTTTCTGTAGCGGTTCGATCCGCTCAGTCCGCTTCCGGAACCAACGTGAGCGATTGGCGCTTGCCGCGCCGCAGCAGCCGAATTTCCACTTCGCGCCCCGCGCGCTCGGCGGTGAGCAGTCGATGGAGACGATCGACACCCGTGATCGGCTCGCCATCGAGCTCCAGCAGGAGATCGCCGTGCTGGAGCCCTGCACGTTGGGCCGGACCATCCGGCAGAACCTCGGAGACCATCACCGCTGCCGCTTCCGTCCGCTCGAGCGCCCGCAGCACTCGCCGGTCGAGCGCAATAGTCTGGCCGGCGAGCTGCAGACGGCTGCGCCGCACGCGCCCATGGCGCATCAGTTGGTACGCGACCTCGACCGCCGTGTCGATGCCAATGGCGAAGCAGATGCCCTGAGCGCCACCCACGACCGCCGTGTTGATGCCGATCACCCGGCCCGCAGTGTCCGCGAGCGGGCCCCCGGAATTCCCGGGATTGAGCGGCGCGTCAGTCTGAATCACGCTCTCGATCAGGCGCCCCGAGGCCGTGCGCAGGGTGCGTCCCAGAGCGCTCACGATGCCTGCGGTCACGGTGGCTTGGTAGCCGAGTGGATTGCCCACGGCGATCACCAGCTGGCCGACGCGCAGGCTCGCCGAGCTGCCGAACGCGGCGTGCGGAAAGCCGCCGCCGCCCAGTCGCAGAACCGCGAGATCGGTAGCGGGGTCGTCGCCCACGCGCACCGCCTCACAGGTGCGGCCGTCCGATAGTGACACCACCGCGGTGTCCGCGTGCTGCGCGACATGGCTATTCGTCAGCAGGTAGCCGTCGGGAGTGTAGATGACCCCCGAGCCCGTGCCCCGCGCGCGGCCGCTTGCCGACCGTGCTTCGATGCCGGCGACGGCCGGGCTGATACGCTCGACGCTCTGCGCGACGAGCCGCGAATATGGGTCGAGCTCGGGCTCGATGAGTTCGGTCTCCGGCATGCTCGCAGCATCGGGGTCGGGCTCATGGTTTCCACCCGGCCAAACGGCCGGGTCGGCCCCGGTCGTCCGGCCGGTACCGTCTCGAGGTGGCGCGCACCAGACTTCCGGCTATCCTAAAGCGGAGATTCTCATGGCTCAGGAACCCAACCTTCTCGGTGCGCTCTCGGACCTGTTGGTGGCACGCTTCGCCGCCGCGCGCGACAGCGTTGCCGCACTCAGACTCTCGGAGCGCGCTCATCTCGGCGCGATCCTGTGGCGGCACGATGCGCTCGTGACCTCGCAGCAATCGCTCCCCGACGGCGACACGCTGGAGGCTGTCCTTCCCGATGGCTCGCGTGTGCCCGGTAAGCTCGCGGGTCGTGACCCCGCCACCAATGTGGCGGTCATCCGGCTCGACACGGCAGCTCGTGCTCCCACGCTCACGGCGTCCACGGCTCAGGTCGGCAGCCTCGTGATCGCGGCCGGCTCGGACGGCGGTGGCCGCCCGAGCGCACGGCTCGGCATGGTGAATGCCGTCGGGCCGGAGTGGCACAGCATGCGGGGCGGTCGCATCGAGGCACGCATTCAGCTCGACCTGACGCTTGCGGCCAGCGAAGAGGGCGGCCCCGCTTTCGATACGGCCGGCGGCTGGCTCGGCATGACGACCTTCGGCCCGCGCGGGCAGA
The DNA here is from genome assembly GCA_036273095.1 of Steroidobacteraceae bacterium. Taxonomy (GTDB): domain Bacteria; phylum Pseudomonadota; class Gammaproteobacteria; order Steroidobacterales; family Steroidobacteraceae; genus 13-2-20CM-66-19. The sequence goes on from DATAXF010000164.1 coordinate 101,898, forward strand.
TACTCGTGATTCCCGCCGCAACGGTGGAGCGGATCGCGCCCGCTCTGCTTACCGGCGGGCGTGTGCCGCGCGGCTGGCTCGGCGTCGCGTTGCGCCCGGTCGCGGTTCCCGACGAGTTGCGTGAGACCGCCGGCGAAGTGACCGGCCTCATGGTCATGTCGTTGAGCCCGGGGGGGCCCGCTGCCAAAGCCGGCCTGGTCCCCGGCGACATCATCCTTTCCGTCGATGGCACATCGGCGCGCCGCCTGCGCAATGTCCTCGCGCACCTGGGCGGCGACAGTGTCGGCAAGTCAGTGTCGTTGCGCCTCATCCGCGGCGGGGCGGTGGTTCCCGTCGAGGTGACGATCACGGAGCGGCCGGAAGCATGACGCAGCCCGCCGTCGGGTCACTCGCTGGCAGCCTCCGTGTCGCGATCACGGCCCGCGACGAAGAGCGGATCGCCACACTCGCGAAGCTGCTGCGATCATTCGGTCACGAGGTGGTCGACAGCGGGGAAGACCCGGACGTGATGCTCGCTGACCAACACCGGCCGGAGGAGGGTAGGTACCCGACACTGGTTCTAGGCGGCACCGACACAGACGCGGAGGGCCTTCTGCCTGAAGATGCCGCGGGCGCGGAAATCGACGCCGCTCTGCGGGCGGTGGCGCACGGTCTGGTGGTCAGATCCGCCCGCGTGCGGGCCACAGGATTCAGCGCCATCCAGGAGGCCGAGGCGCGGACACTCCTCACGCCGCGTGAGGCGCAAATTCTCGACGCCATCGCCGATGGTCTCACCAACAAAGCCATTGCCCGCCGCCTCGGGATCTCCCTGCACACCGTCAAATTCCACGTCGAATCGGTGTTCCGCAAGCTGGGTGCGAGCACACGCACCGAGGCCGTGGCAAAGGCCGGCGAGCGGCGCCGCGCCGAAACCATCGATCTGTGACCGCGGCGATCGGGCCGGCTTCAGACGCGCCGCCGCCAGCGATGCTCCCGATAGGCATCGACCACGGCGCGATCCAGGTGCTCCGCTCGCGCGGTGATTGCCGCTGCGCCCAGAGCACGCAGCGCCCGCACGTTGCCCGCCATGGTGTTGCAGTATTCGACGGCCGCCAGTGCCCGATAAGCCCCCAACGGATCGCGGACGCTCGCTTCGGCAAGCGAGGCGATGCGTGCGCTCTCGAGTCCCGCGATCAGCGTGAAGTGCTTTGGGCTCAACAGCCTCACTGTCTGAATCAGCTGCTCGGTGGCCGAGGCGTCTTCGAGGTCCGTCAGCAGTACGACGAGACTGCGCCGGTGGGTGAGAGTCCTGATGCGGGCTGCGGCGAGCACGGGATTGGACTCGCCTGCATCCAGGCGGCAGGCCGAGAGCAGTTTGCGGACTCGCGCCACGCCGGCATCGCCTCGCGCCGGAGCGAGCTGGGCGAGCGGCTGCGCCGCGAATACCACCAGGCCCACTGCGTCGCCCAACTCTGCGGCGCGCTGCGCAAGCCGCGCCGCAACGTTGATATAGAGACCCAGGCGGTCGACCTCGCCCGCCGCCAGCCCGCTCGCGCGGCCCGCATCGACCGCCACGACGATCTCGAGGTGTTGGTCCTCGGTCATGTCCCGGCTGATCGGACGGCCACGGCGGGCGCTCGCCTTCCAGTCGATGAGGCGTAGCGGATCGCTGCGCCGATACTCGCGCAGTTGAAATATTTCCGTCCCGGCTCCAGTAGTGTGCGCGCGCTGCTCGCCCGAGCTGCGCCGGCCGCGAGCCGGTCCGGAACGGAGCAGCAGGTCGGGGACGACCGTCACGGTGTAATCCGCGGCGACGCGCTGCGACCACCATGCGAGAGTCAGCGCCCCGCCGATGCGGATGGCCGTCTGCGGCCACGCCACCGATCCCAACCTTCGACCGACGGCTTCGAGGCTGGTCGAGGTCTCGAGGTCGCGCGGCAGCTTCAGAGTCTCGACCCGCGGCTCGGCTCCGACCTGCTCCGGCACCGCCAGCGCGGCCTCGACTTCCAACATCTGCACGGCGCTTTGACGAAACACGAATTGCAGCAGCTGCGGCCGGCCGAGGTGCCAGCGCTCGGCGCTCACGAGCCGCAGCTGCAGCCGGATCCGGCCGAGCGTCGCCGCCTCGTAGGCGAGGCCGAGCAGCAATGCTCCCGCCGGCAGACACCACCACCGCGCCAGCGCATGGCTCCACTCCCCCATGATCGCGAGCAGCCCCACGAGCGCGATCAGCAGCAGCGCGTTGCGCCTCAGGCTCACCGGTGGCGCCTCACCTCGGTACCGGGACGCGCTCGAGCAGTGTGCGAGTCAGCTCGCGATCGGTGCGCCCCTCGAGCGCCGCTTCCGACGAGAGTGTCAGGCGATGAGGTACGACCCAGGGCACGACCAGCTTGACGTCGTCCGGTGTGACGAACTCCGAGCCGCGCAATCCGGCCGCGACGCGCGCTGCGAGCAGCAGGGCCAGCGCCCCACGAGTGGAGAGGCCGAGCGCAATCTGTGCGTGCTCCCGGGAGGCTTTGGCGATGGCCAGAATGTAGGTCAGCAGCTCGGCTGATACATGCAATCGGTCAGCGTATTCCCGGGCTGAGTCGATCTGCTCCAGCGTGATATCGCCCGGAGTCATGCTGCCGGTTACGGCAGCGGCGGCTGCGATGGTGCCATACCGCCCGAGAACCGCAGCCTCATCCTCCGCGCCGGGGAAGCTCACGTCGATGCGCATCATGAAGCGGTCGAGTTGCGACTCCGGCAGCGGAAAGGTGCCTTCGTATTCGTGCGGATTCTGTGTCGCGATGACCAGGAAGCCGGGCGGCAGCCCGTATGTTTTGCGGTCTATGGTCACCTGCCGTTCCGCCATTGCCTCGAGCAGCGCCGACTGCGTCTTGGGACCGGCACGGTTGATCTCATCGACCAGCAACACGTCGGTGAAGACCGGGCCGGGATGCAGCGCGAACTCGCGCGCCCTCTCGTCGAAGACGTGCACGCCCGTGATGTCGGCCGGCATCAGATCGGCCGTGCCCTGGATGCGGGTGAAGCGGCCGGAGAGCGCCGCGGCGAGCGACTTGCCGAGCAGGGTCTTGCCCAGCCCCGGCGGCCCCTCCACCAGCACGTGGCCGCGCGCGACGATCGCGATCACCAGCGCGCGGATCAGGTCCTGCATGCCGATCACCGTGCCGTCCAGCCGCTCTTGAATCCGGGCCTCGAGGTCCTGAAGTGCGCTCATTGGTTTCTCACGAGAGGGTTCTGCGAAGTTGTGCCAGGAGATTCTGCAGTCGGGTGAGGTCGGGCCGCTCGCCGGCGCAGGCGCTTGCGTAGCAGGCTTGCAGCTCGAGCCGCGCGGCGGCCGGGACCGCCGCCTGGGTCTCGAGCCACTGCCAGATGGCGCCCGCGGCGTGATCCGGCTCGCCCGGCTCGAGGCGCAATCGTCCCCGCAGCCAGTCGAGGAAGTCTTCGATCAGCCGCTGCGCCGCAGCGCCGGGGCGCACGACCGCGGCAAGGTAGCGGGCGCTTGCCTCGACGTAGACGGTCTCATCGAGCGGCTGCCACTCGCGCCGCCGTACGCGCAGCGGTTGCGGGCCGAGCACGAAGGCGAGCCAGATGAGCACGATCCAACCCAGGGTGCCGTGAAGCCTCGGATCGGCAAAGAACGCCCTGGCATCGTAGTACGCGGTCAGTCCCTGGTGGGCGTCGTCGAAGACGACCGCGCCGCCGGGACCGCGCGACCAGGCGATGATGTTGCCCAGCAGTGCGGCGTTGTCGTCGTGCAGCACGCCGGCGTTGGAAAAGGGGCTGGCCACCGCGCAGAGGATGATTTGCCCGGCGCCTTGGCGCTCGAGCCACATGACCGGATCGCCATTGTCGCTGCGCGATGCCAGCTCGAGCGGCAGCCGCTCGTCGGCGGTGCCGACGCGCCAGGAGCGTGCGAGATATGTCAATGTCGTGATGTGCCGGATATTGCCGAGCAACGGGAAATTGCCGCGCGGGCGCACGTCGAGCTTCCCGACGCTGAGCGTCTGCAGGAACTTCGCGCCGGTGTGCGCGGTGAAGCGCAGTCCGGTCAGGCGCTGCAGCCGGTCCGTCATCAGCGGATCGAGGGTTCCGATGGCCCAGGCCGGGTCATCCTCCAGGGCCGCCACGATCAGCACGGTGTTGCCTTGCGCCACCCACCTGTCGAGCGCAGTCAGCTCGACCTCGTCGGTCGCGACGCGCTGCGGCATGGTCACCAGCAACAGGTTGCCCGTCGGTTGCTTGAGCAATCCGCTCAGATGCCCGTATTGCACCCGCAGGCTGACTTTCGCGATGCTCTCCTCGCCCAGCCAGTGCCACAGCGCCCAATAACCCGCCGGATCCTTGTCGGTTGACAGCGGCAGGGCTGCCACCACCGGCCGGGTCTGCGGCTTGGGAAAAAACAGCGCGTAGAAGGCGGCGAGAGCGCCCGCGGCGAGCAGCAGCGTGACCCAGCGCTCTCTCATTGCGCTGCATCCCCGCCTTTTCCGGTCGCCAACAGTCTGTCGTGCATCGTCCGTACATCACGCAGGGTTTCGTCCGCAAGCACGACAATGCCCGGCGGTCCGTAGATCTCGCGCTCGGCGAGCCGCGCCACCTGCGCGAAGCCTGCGCGCTCCATTTCCGTGTCGAACCGCGCCTGCGCTTCCAGCTCGCGGCAGGTCAGGTGGCGTTCGCGCTCGAGGCGGTGAGCGCGTGTCAGGGTCTCGACGAGCAGGCGCAGCAGCCGCGCCGGCTGCGCGCGCAGGTGTGTCCAGTCCGGCTCAGGGGATGCCGTCGAGTCGGCGGCGCTGCGCCTGCGCCGCGGCGGCAACGCCGGCCGACCCAGGAGACGCGTCAGCCCGCTGCCGCGCAGCTCGAACGCCAGAACAGCGACCGCCGCGATCAGGAGCAGCGCCGTGAGCCCGAAGAATATCGCCTGCGGATGTTGCGTCGACCGGATCCTCGGGCCGAGGGATCGCAGCCACCGGCCCAGCGGCTGCAGCAGAGTGTGTCGGATCCAGGCCTCGATCCGGCCCGTCCAGGTGACTGGTGGCTGTCGGGGTACGAGGGCGGCGGCGATGGACCGCAGCGCTGCCGCCCGCAGCGGTTCCTCAGGCTGAGATTCGGAGTAGCGCTGCAGCAGTGTGTCGACATCGGTGAGCCCGCCGGCCGTCAGCGTCTTCCGCCAACCGGTCGGCATGAACGCCGTCAGTTGGAGTTGGGCGAGCGCATCTTCGACACCCGGGCAGGCCTTGTTCAAGGCCGCGATCCCCCTCGGCATCGGACCGGCCTGCGCGGCGCAGCGGGCGATCGCGGCCCGCGGGTTGAGCGGCGCGGCCCAGACCTGACCGGCCATCGCGAGCGCCAGCAGCGCCAGCCCCGACTGCCACCGGGCCGGCATGACTCAACCGCCGCTCAGTGCCTCGGCGCGCGCGGCGAGATCGCCCCCCTCGCGGCGCAACTTCACGTCCTGATAGATTGCGAGCCATACCGCAGTCAGCAGCGGCATGGTCAGCAACCGGGCGACCTGTGCCGCGGCACCGACGAGCTGCGCCCGGCGAAGCAGCGCCTCCGGAGTGGCGCCGTGAATGCTCGCGAGACCGATCGCGAAGCCGCCGATCGCGCCGACCGCGAAGCTCAGAATCCAGATGACGATGCCCGAGACGAAGCCGACGGCCGTCACCCGCCACCACTGGCCCTTCACGAGGTCCCAGCTGCGTCCGAGGGATGAGGCGCCCCCGATGTTCTCGCTGAACAACACGGCCATCCACAGTTGCAGCCGCACCGTCACGTAGATCAACACGATGAACATCACGACGACGACCGGCGCGGCGGCCAGCATCGCCGACGGCGAGTGTCGCAGCAGAGGCACCATGACCGCCGCCACGATCCCGAAGGGAATGATGACGGCGGTAATGATCAATACCAGGAGCACGCCGCCCAACAGCATCTGCGGTACCCGGCTCAGCCCCTTGGACAGGGCATTCCCGAAGGAAAGCCCCTCCCCGCCGCGGACGATCTCCGTCTGCTGTGTGAGCACCGCGCCGTAGACCACCAGGCTGACGAACCATAGGACGATGTCGGCCAGGAAGGTCGTCGGTCCGGCGATCTGCGACCAGTAATGCAGGTAACTCTGTAACGCAGGCGTTCCAGGGGGTGGCGGTAGCGTTGGAGTTATGGTGAACTCGACGAGCGCCCCGGCGACGGCGGCGACCAGTGCGAGGGCCCAGCAGGTGCCGATCGACGCCCGAAACAGCCGTAACCAGTTGTCGAGGACACCCCCGACGGTGAGCGGTCCTGATGGCGCCACGTACTTCATGCTGATGGCTCCCGATTGTTGTGATGGGCGGCCCGCGGGCCGCCCACGCTGTCTTGTCCGCAACCGCCAGAATAGCTAAGCTTCGTCTCAAGCGGCAACCATTTTAATATCGGATGGCCGAGGAAGAGCTCATCGTCAGGGGTCTGACGGGTGTCGACATGTCGCTCCGGATTGCGGGGCCCGGCACGCGCAGCTATGCCTTTCTGACCGACTGGCTGATCCGCCTGCTGATCGCATTGACACTGATCCTGCTGGCAGTGATGTATCGGCTCCTGCCCTCCGGGCTCAGCGCGCTGACGCGCGTGGTCGAGATCCCCGCACTGGTCCTCGCGCCGCTGATCTACTTTCTTTACCACCCTGTGCTCGAGGTGCTGATGCGGGGCCGCACGCCCGGTAAGCGCAAGGCGGGGGCGCGCATCGTGACCATCGACGGGGCTACCCCGACCGTCGGCCCCCTTCTGATGCGCAATCTCTTCCGGCTGATCGACAGCATGCCGGTGTTTTACATGGTCGGTCTGGGGTGCTGTCTCTTCACGGAGAAACGCGTGCGGCTCGGCGACCTGGTCGCGGGAACCGTGCTGGTCCTGGAGGAGGCCGATGCGACGCGCACGCTGGGCCGGCTGGGGGAGGCCATGCGGCACTCGGCTCTGCCGCTCGAGGCGCTGCGTCTGATCCAGGACCTGCTCGATCGCTGGCGGGACCTCGAAAAGCAGCAGCGCACCAACCTGGCGCGTGGCCTGCTCGCCAAGGTCGATCCGCAATGTCAGTTATTGCGCGAATCCGCGCCGAGCGAGGACGCTTTGCGGGATCGTCTGGAGGCTTTGCTTGGCGGCCGATCGTGACCCCAGCGCCGCCGTTTGGATACGTGCCCGCTCCGCGGAATGGCAGACGCTTGCCGCTGAAACGGCCGCGGTGCCGCAGCGCGCTCACGCCACCGTCGATGAGGCGCTGCGGACTCTACGGACCTACCGCGCCGTCGCCCGACATCTCGCCAGTGCGCGCCGGTTGCTGCCCGGCAGTTTCCTGGCGACTGCGCTCGACAGCGCCTGCGCGACCCTGCACCTCGCCATACGCCGCCAGCCAAGGTTCGGCCGGGCCCGCCTGCTGACCCTCTTTCGCGACGACATACCCGCAGCCGCCGCCTCGATCCGCACAACCACGCTCTGGATCGCCGCCCTCTTCGTGGCGAGCGCGCTCGCCGGGTGGTGGCTGATCGCAACCTACCCGGCTCTGGTGAGCATGATCGCGAGCGACCGTATGATCGACGGTGTCGAGCGCGGGCACCTCTGGACCGACCAGCTCTTCAGCCTCGCGCCGCCTGAGCTGCTGTCGGCCCGCATCTTCTCCAACAACGTCGTGGTGACGCTCGGCGCCTTCTGCTCCGGAATTCTCTTCGGCCTCGGCGCGTTCTACATGATCGCCTTCAACGGACTGATGCTGGGCGGCTTGCTGGCATTTACGCACCAGTACGGTCTCGCGCACGGGCTGGTCAGGTTCATTCTCGCGCATGGTCCCGTGGAGCTGTCCGTCATGTGTCTGGCCGCGGCGGCGGGGACCGCGCTCGGCGAGTCGCTCATCCGGCCGCGGCTCCCGACCCGCACCGAGTCACTGCGCCGCCGGGCCGCCGAGCTCGGTCCCCTGCTCATCGCCTGCGCGCTGCTCCTCCTCGGCTCCGGGCTGATCGAAGGATTCATCTCTCCGAGCCGCCACATCACGATCCCGGTGCGCGTCGCCGTCGGGCTCGGCTACTGGACGCTGATGCTGCTGCTTCTCAGCGGCAAGTTGTTTCCGGCGAATATCCGGCGTACAGCCTCCAGGTCATCCGCTTCCGCCGCCGGCTTGTCGTCCCGATAGCGCTTCACGCGGGCAAGCCGCAGCGCCATGCCGCCCGGATAGCGGCTGCTCGCCTGCAAGTCGCTGAAGGCGATCTCCACGACCAGCTCCGGCCGCACGTACACCGTCCACCGGTCGCGATGCATCTCGCGCGCGAGCAGCTCGCGGGTCTGCCACTCGAGCATCGCGTCCGTCAGGCCTTTGAAAGTCTTTCCCAGCATGACGTAACGGCCTGTCGCGCGATCGAGTGCACCGAGGTGCAGATTGGACAGCTTGCCCGTGCGCCGCCCGTGTCCCCACTCGGCGGCCAGCACCACCAGGTCCAGTGTGTGGGCGCGCTTGATTTTCAGCCAGCTCGCGCCTCTGTTGCCGGCCTCGTAGAGCGAATCGAGAGATTTCGCCATGACGCCCTCGTGACCGGCCGCCAGCGCCGCCTCGTAGAAGACGCGCGCCTCCCGCGCCGACGACGTGACGATGCGCTGCACGCGCAGAGTCTCCGGCAGCGCCGCGGTGAGCGCTTCGGACCGCTCGCGCAGCGGCCGATCCGCCAAGCTGCGATCGTCGAGCCGCAGGCAGTCGAAGAAGTACGCGCGGACGGGAAGCTCCGTCAGCAGCTTCTCGACTTCGAGCCGGCGGCCGAAACGACGCATCGTAATCTGGAACGGATGCGGCCGTCCCGAGCCGTCGTAAGCGATGGCTTCGCCGTCCAACACCAGCGTCTGCGCCGGTAGCGAGCGTACCGCGGCGACTATCTCCGGCAGCGCGGCGGTGACCTCATTCAGAGTCCGGGTGTAAAGGCGAACGCGCTCACCCTCCTTGTGCGCCTGCACTCGTGCCCCGTCGAGTTTCCATTCCAGGGCTGTTTCCCCGCTTCCCAGCTCCTTCAGCGCTTCCTCCACGTCCGCAGCCGTCTGCGCCAACATCGGCGTCACCGGCGAGAACAGCTCCAGCTGAAACCGGGCGAGTCCCGCGGTACCCTCGGTCATGGCGGCCAGAGCAACCCCAGCCAGAGATCCGGCATACATGGCGGCGCGCCGTACGTCTGCCCCCGGAATACCAGACGCCGCGGCGATTGCCTCGATCATCACCCCGGTAAGCGCTCCCTGACGCAGCTCTCCGGCCAGGAGCCGGAGGAGGAACGCACGCTCTTCGGCCGTCGCTCGTGCGAAGAGATCGCTCAGCGCCGCGCCCCGGCGCCTGGCCGAGCCGCTGCCGCGGATGGCCGCCAGCTCCGCGACGGATCTGTCCGCCTGCTCGACTGACAGAGTCGCCTCCGTGGGCGCTGCCGCAGCCGCCGTAGCTGCCGCCTGCAGCGCGGCGTACCCGACACCGATGCGACCCTGCGGCAGCTCGCCCGCGAGATAGCTCACGCCGATGCCGATTTCCACCGGCGAGAGGATGCCGAGCAGGCGGGCCATTTCCGCAACCTTCGCGCGGCGGGAAGGTGTGTCGCTCACCCGGCTGGAGGTGCGGACGAGCTCGGCGAGCAGAGTCATGCTGCCCATCTTGCCACTGCGCAGTTGCCTCTTTCGGGCGATTCTTGCAGCTCAGGCAGGCCTGATATAGTCAGCGCGTGGACGCACACCATCATCAGGCTCCTCGGCCATGACGGGCGGCGGATTCGAGATCAGACCCATCCGCCGCGCCGATTATGATGCGTGGCGCCCGCTCTGGGACGGCTACAACGCATTCTACGGCCGCAGCGGCGTCACCGCATTGCCGGAGCCCATCACGCAGGCGACGTGGGAGCGCTTCTTCGATGCCGCCGAGCCCGTGTACGCGCTGGTCGCGGAACGTGAGGGCAGGGTAGCGGGCCTCGCGCACTATCTGTTCCATCGCAGCACCACGCGCCTGCGTGATGTCTGTTATCTCCAGGATCTTTTTACGGCATCCGAGCTGCGCGGTCTCGGCATCGGCAGGAGATTGATCCTTGGTGTTTACGACGCCGCGCGTGCCGCCGGGTGCAACCGCGTGTATTGGCAGACGCACGTGGACAACCGGCCCGGACGCGCGCTCTACGACAAGGTTGCACGGGATCACGGTTTCATCGTTTATTCACACGAATTGACTTAGGAGCGTCGGGCGCTCGCGGATCGGCTGGTCGAGCGCCCGGGTCAGATGCAGCATTGGGTCGCAAGCCTCGGGCCGCCGGTTCTCTTCCTGCTGGTACTGCTGCAGCAGGCGGGCGTGCCCTATCCCATCACTCCCGTGCTCATAGTAGCGGGCGCGGTCTCGGTTCATGGGCACCTCCCCGCCGTTGCGGTAATCGGTCTCGCGGTTGCCGCGGGGCTCATTGCCGATCTCGGCTGGTATACCGCGGGGTTCCGGCTCGGCGCGCGGGCGCTCAAGGTCCTGTGCACTCTTTCACTCTCGCCGGACTCATGCGTGTCGGATACGGAGCGTTGGTTCGGGCGACTCGGTACGCGCGTTCTGGTGGTCGCCAAGTTCGTCCCCGGGCTCGGCCTGGTGTCGACAGCGATGGCCGGCGTCTCGCGCGCGCGTCTCGCGGCTTTCCTGCTCTACGATCTGATCGGCAATCTTCTCTGGGCCTCCACGGCGGTCTACGCCGGTGTGGTGTTCCACGATGCGGTGGGCGACGTACTGCGAGTGTTGGCGGAGCTCGGCTCCTGGGGTGTGGTGCTGTTAGTCCTCGCGCTGGCAGCCTTCGTTGCCGTGAAGCTCTGGCAGAGGCATGCGCTCATTCGCGAGCTTCGCCTGTCGCGCATCTCCGTGTCGGAGCTCAAGGAGATGGTCGATAGCGGCCCCGTGCCCGTCATCATCGATGCGCTGGCGCCCGCGAGCCGGGCGCGTGAAGGCGTCATCCCGGGCGCCATTCCGGTGGAGACGTTGCGACTGGATTCCGGCACTGCAACGGTTCCCTTCGACGCCGAGGTGATCGTCTATTGCGCGTGTCCCAATGAAGCCTCTGCCGCGCGCATCGCCCAACATTTGATCCGCATGGGCTGTATTCGGGTCCGGCCCCTCACGGGCGGGATCTTCGCCTGGAAAGACGCGGGATTCGATGTCGAGGCGGTGTCGGAATCCGCAGTCACGCCTGCCGCGCGCGCAATCGGAGGGCTGTGAAAATGAGGCGCATTACCGTCAGTTTCGTCGTCGTTTGCTCTTTGCTTCTGTGTTCGGTGGCGTTGGCCGACGCCTACGGCGACCTGAAGAAGGCTCAGGCAGCATTCCTGAGCGCCAAGTACTGGCACGCCGAGGAGCATCTCCCCAATGGCAGGACGGTGCTGGTCGACTTCGCGGCGCCCGACCGCTGGCGGATCCAGCCCACGCCCACCATGACGGAGGTGCTGATCGGCAACGACGTCTACATGATCCAGGGCGGCCGCTCGATGAAGATGCCCATGGGCGGGATAATGATCTCGAAGATGATCAAACAGTTCGAGATCTCCGACGACCCGGAGGTGAAGCAGAGCGCGCAGGATCTCGGTACGCAGACGCTCAACGGCAGAACCGTGCACGTCTATTCCTATACCGTGGGCGGCGTGCCGGAGACGATCTACCTGGGCGATGGCTCGCTGCCGGTCCGGGCCGTGGTCAAGAACAGCTCGGCGACGACCGTCGTCAGCTACTCGAAATTCAACGAGCCGATCACCATCGAGGCGCCGGCCTCATAGCAGCGGCCGCGGGCCGGGAAGGCCGCTAGACGAGCACCCGCTCGATGCCGCCGTTGTTCGCCCGCGCCACGTACTCGGCCATCCAGTTCTCGCCGAGAACGTGCCGGGCAATCTCGACGACGATGTAGTCGGCGTCGAGATCGGCGTCGTCGTTGTAGCGCTTCAGGCCCTGGAGGCAGGATGGGCAGGAGGTCAGAATTTTGACCTGCGCGGCGCCCGCCGCGCGCAGCTTCTCCGCCCCCGCGCGAACCTCCTCCTCCTTGCGAAACCGCACCTGGGTCGAGACGTCGGGCCGGGTGACGGCCAGAGTGCCCGATTCGCCGCAACAGCGGTCGTTCCTGTCGATGCGGCCGTTGCGTGACTCGTTCATCAGCGAATTGACGACCTTGAGCGGATCGTAGCTCTTCATCGGCGAATGGCAGGGATCGTGGTACATGTAGCGCGTCCCCGTGACTCCCTCGAGCCGCACGCCCTTCTCCATGAGATATTCGTGGATGTCGATGATGCGGGAGCCGGGGAAGATCTCCTCGAACTTGTACCCCTGCAACTGGTCGTAGCAGGTGCCGCAGCTCACTACCACGGTGCGAATGTCCAGATAGTTGAGGGTGTTGGCCACGCGGTGGAAGAGAACGCGGTTGTCCGTCGTAATCTTGTCCGCGCGGTCGAACTGACCTGCGCCGCGCTGCGGATAGCCGCAGCAGAGATAGCCCGGCGGCAGGACGGTCTGCACGCCGACGTGCCACAGCATCGCCTGGGTGGCGATTCCCACCTGGGAGAAAAGCCGCTCCGAGCCGCAGCCGGGAAAGTAGAACACCGCCTCGGTGTCACCGCTCGTGACGATGGGGTCGCGAATGATGGGCACGTAGTCCGGGTTCTCGATGTCGAGTAGCGCGCGCGCCGTCTTCTTCGGCAGCCCGCCCGGCATCCGCTTGTTGACGAAGTGCACCACCTGCTCGCGCATTGCGGGCTTGCCCGTGGTGGCGGGCGGCTGGCGTGTCTGTGCCCGCGCCACGCCCTGCAACAGTCCATGCGCCGCCCGCTGCGCCTTGTAGCCCCACTCGATCATCAGCTTGCGCGTCAGGCGGATCGTTTCGGGGTTGGTCGCGTTGAGGAAGAGCATGGACGCGGCCGCTCCCGGATTGAAGCGTTTCTTGCCCATCCGCCGCAGCAGGTCGCGCATGGCCATCGATACGTCGCCGAAGTCGATATCGACCGGGCAGGGACTGGCGCACTTGTGGCAGAGGGTGCAGTGCTCGCCGACGTCGGCGAACTCGTCCCAATGACGGATGCTCACTCCGCGGCGAGTCTGCTCCTCGTAGAGGAACGCCTCGATGAGCAGGGAGGTGGCCAGAATCTTGTTGCGCGGGCTGTAAAGCAGGTTGGCGCGCGGCACGTGGGTGGCACACACCGGCTTGCACTTGCCGCAGCGCAGGCAATCCTTGATCGAGTCGGAGATGGTTCCGATGTCCGACTGCTGCATGATGAGCGACTCGTGCCCGAGCAGGTTGAAGCTCGGCGTGTAGGCGTTGGAGAGATCGCCACCCGGCAGGAGCTTGCCCAGATTGAAACGGCCGTCCGGATCCACCGCCTGCTTGTAGGCGCGGAAATCCACCACCTCGGCCTCGTCGAGGAATTCGAGCTTGGTGATCCCGATGCCGTGCTCGCCGGAGATGACTCCGTCGAGCCGGCGCGCGATGCCCATGATGCGAGCGACGGCGGCCGTGGCCGTCCGCAGCATCTCGTAATCGTCGGAGTTGACCGGGATGTTGGTGTGCACATTGCCATCGCCGGCATGCATGTGCAGCGCCACGAAGACACGGCCTCTCAGAACACGCCGATGAGCATCCTCGCACGCCGTCAGGATTGGAGCGAACACGCGGCCGCCGAAGATCTGTTGCAGCGGCGCTCGCAGCTCGCGTTTCCAGGAGATGCGGATCGTGCGGTCCTGGACGATATCGATCACCCGCAGTCGCGGCATGCCCGCGATCCGCGAGCGAAGCTGCGGCACCAGCGCGTCATAGCCTAGGGCCTGCAGTTGCGGCAGCGCCGCCTCGAGCTCCGTGTCCAGATGCGTCGCCAGCCAGCTCCAGCGCGCGCGAACCCCGCCGAGCAATTGTCGCGCCTGGGCCGCGCGCTCGCCGATGACCTCGGCATCGGGCAGATTTCCGAGCTCCGTGTCCTCGGCGCGCGCGAGCGGCAGCGAGGCGGCGAACAATCGCTCCAGCTCGCCGGCCAGGGCCAGCTTGTTGGCCGTGGACAGCTCGATGTTGATGCGCTCGATCTCGTCGGTGTACTCGCCCATGCGCGCGAGCGGCAGCACGACATCCTCGTTGATCTTGAAAGCGTTGGTATGGCGGGCGATGGCGGCCGTGCGGGCGCGGTCCAGCCAGAACTTGCGGCGCGCTTCCGCGCTCACCGCGATGAACCCTTCGCCGCCGCGCGCATTGGCGATCCGCACGACATCCGATGTGGCCGTGGCGACGGCGGCCTCGCTGTCGCCGACGATGTCGCCGAAGAGGGCCATCTTCGGTAGCGAGCCGCGCTTGGATTTGGTGGTGTAGCCCACGGCGCGCAGGTAGCGCTCGTCCATGTGTTCCAGGCCCGCGAGCCGCACGGTGCCGTGCGCCGCCAGTCCGTCCAGGTAGTCCTTGATCTCCACGATCGCGGGCACCGCATCGCGCGCCTGGCCGAAGAACTCCAGGCACACTGTGCGCGTATGCGCGGGGCTGCGGTGCAGCACCCAACGCGCGGACGTGATGATGCCGTCGCAGCCTTCCTTCTGCACGCCCGGCAGGCCGCCGAGGAACTTGTCGGTGACGTCCTTCCCCAACCCCGCCTTGCGGAACTTGCGTCCCGGAATACGCAGCGCCTGCGTGCGCAACGTCGCTGCCGCATCGGGCGGCTGCCGGCCGTCCTTCCATACCAGCTCGAACTCCGCGGTCTCGACGTCGTGGATCTTGCCCCGGTTGTGGGCGACCCGGCTGACCTCCAGCCAGTTGCCCTCGCAATCGACCATGCGCCA
>DATAXF010000165.1:0-10190 GCA_036273095.1 Steroidobacteraceae bacterium
GCCTGATCGGCGAGGTCGAGCGGCGGTCCGTGGATCAGGTTGATCTCCATCTGCGCCGGTCCGTCCTCGTGGATCAGGGTGTCGATCTCGATCTCCTGGTCCTCGCAGAACTGGTAGATGTCGTCGAACAGCGGATCGAACTCGTTGACCGCCGCGATGCTGTAGGACTGCCGCCCGGGCTCCGACCGGCCCGACCGGCCCACCGGGGGCCGCAGCGGATAGTCGGCGTCCTTGTTCTGCTCCACCAGGTAGAACTCGAGCTCCGGGGCGACCACCGGCTCCCAGCCCCGCTGGGCGTAGAGCTCGAGGACGTTGCGCAGCACGTGCCGCGGCGCCATCGTCACCCGCCGGCCATCGGAGTAGAAGCAATCGTGGATCACCTGCGCGGTGGGCTCCGCCGCCCAGGGGACGCGCCGCACCGTCTTCGGGTCGGCCTTGAGAACGATGTCGATCTCCGCGGGGCTCATGGCCGAACCGGGCTCCGGAGGATAGTCGCCCGTGACCGTCTGCAGGAAGACGCTCTCCGGCAGGCGCATGCCGCCGTCCTCGGCGAACTTCTCCGCCGGCATGATCTTGCCCCGGGCGATACCCGCCATGTCGGGGATGATGGCCTCGACTTCGGCGATGCCGTGATCACGAAAGAACTGACGGATCTCGCTTACCATGCGACTGCCTTTCACCTGGAATCGGCTCGGCCTCGGCATGCGGCGCCGAAGGCCGAAAACAAGGCGCGCGACAGCGCGTCGTCCATCACCTTCCACTCGGGATGCCACTGCACCGCGAGCGCAAACCGTGCCGCGCCTTCGACTCTGAATGCTTCGATCAAGCCGTCAGGCGCGCGCGCCTCCACCGCCAACCCCTCGCCGAGCCGCTCGATGCCCTGCGAGTGCAGGGAGTTGACGCGCGCGCGATCGGTTCCCGCCAGTGAGCGCAGCAATCCTCCGGGTTGGAGAATCACTTCGTGGGCGGGCCCGTACTGCACTTCCAGCGGTTGCGTCTCGTCGTCCCGGTGATCGAGGTGTCCGGGGACTTCGTGAACGCGCTGATGAAGGCTGCCGCCGAACGCTACGTTGATCTCCTGGAATCCGCGGCAGATGCCGAGCACAGGCACCCCTGCACGCACGGCCTTGCGGATGAGTGGCAAGGTAGTGGCATCGCGGGCCGCATCGTGCAGCGTTCCCGGGTGGCTCGCCGGGCCCTGGTAGTGATGCGGCTCGACATTCGAGGGGCTGCCGGTGAAAACGAGCCCATCGAGGCGCGCCACCAGGTCATCGAGGCGCAGCTCTTCGGCCAGCGCGGGAATGAGGAGCGGCAGCCCGTCCGCAGCGTTCAGCACCGCCCGGACATACTTGTCCCCGACTGCGTGAAACGGGTGCAGGCCGATCATCCGCAGGTCCGCGGGAAGGCCAATGAGGGGGCGCGGGGATGCCATGGAGGTCCCAATTAGACCACAGCCGCAGCGGGGCGGTCGCCGCTACCGGAATGCTCACTTCCCGGAGGATTGCCGCGGCCCCCGCCGCATGGGCTATGCTCCCCGAGGCTTCTGCCCAAGCCATTGATTTTACATAATCCTAAGCCGAGAGCACCCTTGGTGGCCGAGCACGCCGCTTCCTACTATGCCGCTTCGGCCCGCCCCGCCCCTCAGCGGAAGGTGCTGGCCGGCTCAGTGGAATGCGACGTCTGCGTCGTCGGCGGCGGCATCGCCGGCTGCTCAGCCGCCCTGCATCTCGCCGAGCGCGGCTATTCCGTTGTCCTGCTCGAGCAGCACCGCATAGCCTGGGGTGCCTCCGGCCGCAGCGGCGCCCAGGCCATACACGGGGTGGCCTCGGGCCAGAGCAAGCTGGACCGGCTCATCGGCCGGACTGCCGCCCGCGCGGTCTGGGATGTCTCCATCGAGGGGCTCGCGCTCATGCGAGAGCTCATCGCACGCCACCACATCGACTGCGACTGGGTCGATGGCTACATGCTGACAGCCCTGAAGCCGCGTCACGACCGCGAGCTGCGGGTCGAGCTCGAGGAGTTGCAGGAGAGGCTGCAATACCACAGCGTCCGCTACATGCCGCGCGAAGAAGTTCGGGCGGCCGTCGCCTCGAACCGGTATGTCAGCGCCCTGTACGATTCCAACGGCGGCCATCTGCATCCCCTCAACTACACGCTCGGCGTGGCCGCGGCCGCGGAGCGCGCCGGCGTGCGTATTTACGAAGGCACACGCGCCCTCGGGTTCACGTCGGCACAGGTACACACTCAGAACGGCGAGGTGCGCGCGCGCTATCTCGTTCTCTGCGGCAACGTCTACCTCGGCAAGACCGCCCCCGCCCTCGCCGCCAAGATCATGGCGGTCGGCACGCACATCATCGCCACGGAGCCTCTCGGCGCCGAGCGTGCCGCTCAGCTCATCGCCAACAACGCCGCGGTAAGCGACATGAACTGGGTGCTGGATTACTTCAGGCGCTCGGCGGATCACCGGCTGCTCTTCGGCGGCCGGGTCAGCTACTCCGGGCTGAACCCCCGCGAGGAGCCGGACGCGACGCGCCAACGGATGCTGAGGGTCTTCCCGCAACTTGCCGACGTGCGCGCGGAGTATTCCTGGGGCGGCTACGTCGACATAACTCTCAATCGCGCCCCGCACTTCGGCCGCCTGATGCCGAACGTCTACTTCCTGCAGGGATTCTCCGGACACGGCATCGCACTCACGGGGATTGCCGGCAAGCTGGTGGCGGAGGCGATCGCGGCTCAGGCGGAACGTTTCGACGTGTTCGCCCGCATTCCGCACCAGAACTTCCCTGGTGGAGCGATTCTGCGCCGGCCGGTGTTGGTGCTGGCAATGCTTTACTACAGGCTCAAAGATCTGCTCTGAAGCTCACGGACTGGTCGACAGCACATAGGCGACGACCTCGTTGCCTGAAGGGACCACCAGCAGCCCGTCGCCGGGGGCGAGTCCGGATATGACCGACCCGTTCGATTCGGGAACGAAGCCTGACGGCAGCGACTGGACCCAGATTTGAGCTCCCGAGGCTCCGTCGAGAGCATAAAGACTGCCGGAGGAGGAGGCGACGATGACGTATTGATTCACTACGATGGGCGCTCCCGCGAGCGATCCGTCGCCCGTGAAGGTCCACAGGACGGTATCGTCCGACGCCGAGACAGCACTCAGCGTTCCGCCGCT
Organism: Steroidobacteraceae bacterium; assembly: GCA_036273095.1. GTDB lineage: Bacteria > Pseudomonadota > Gammaproteobacteria > Steroidobacterales > Steroidobacteraceae > 13-2-20CM-66-19. The sequence continues at coordinate 3,167 of DATAXF010000165.1, forward strand.
CAGATAGTATGTCGTCGTCGAAGCGATCGCCGGCGGCCACCCGGAGTTGTAGGCGTAGGCGCCGGTGTTGGTTCCGGACTCAGCATCGAATATGAAGCCGCCCGGATCATTGGTGTCGCCTGGCGGCGAATACACGAGCTGGTTGGCAACGACTGGCGGGGCGCCTGACCAGAGGCAGGAAGAGGAGGAGGCAGCGCCGGCGGACCAGACGGACTCCCCTGTGGCCGGCCTGAAATCACCGGTCCCGCACGGATACGTGAGGTATACGCCGTCCACGCCCACGGCCGGCCCGCGGAAGTCGTCGGAAGATATTGGCTCTTCCCATTCCCCGGCGCCGGTCGTCTCGTCCGCTGCAATCAGACCTATGGAGCTCTGCGGCGCATCCGCCGCCGCGAACACGAGACCGTGCGACGCGGTCGGAACGCCGAATTGCTCCGTGAGACCGTAATAACTCGCATTCTCGGACCACTTCTGCTGGCCGCTTTGTGCGTCGAAGGCCTGCAGGTGGCTGTCGAGCCCTGCTGCCGAGGCCACGAAGACATATCCGTCGTCATAGGCAGCATTCGACGGCCCCGGCCCGGGAAGCGCAATCGGACCCCAGACGGTCGCGCCGGTGGACTGGCTCAGCGCAACCAGCTGCGAGCCTCCGGAGGACAGGTTGACCGTGACGAAGATCTCACCGTTCGCGATCAGGGCATACGAGGGGACGCCCCCGACATCAACGCTCCACGCCGGACCGGCTGGAAAGCTGACAGAAGAGAACGACACGGTACCGCTATGGGCGGGATTGATCTGATAAGCGGTGGCATCGATCGATGCCGGACCGATGGTGACAGCTTGCGGTCCTGCCGAGCCATTCGGCGCCTCAGGGTCCTGCACCTCGACTTCGGCCGCACCGGTGGCGGCGATATCCGCCGCCCCTATCTGCGCGAGCAGCTCCGTGCCTGAAACGAAGGTCGTAGGCCGCGCGCTGCCGTTCCACAGCACAGTGGTCGATTTCGAGAATCCGTTGCCGAGCACCTCCAGCGTGAAAGCAGGCCCCCCCACGGTGACGGAGCCTGGATACGTGGAGGACAGCGTGAGAGGCGCCGCGGTCACGGTGTACTGCACGGACACCGTTTGCGGACTGCCTTGAAACTGTTGCGTGCACGACTGCCCATAACAGGCCGACACCGTGATCGTGTCATGGTAAACGCCCACTCCAAGAGCCTCGGGCGGTTTGAAGTAGATGGTTGCCTGTTGCTCCACCTGGGTGGGAGTGTCCGCCAGCGAAGCGATGCCGACCGTGCTGTACTTTACGGACCAGTAGGCGGAGTCCCCTGGAGACAGATTGGTGACCTGCAGGTTGATGGCGGCGGTGGGAGCGCTGCCGCCGCTGGCGGCCGAAACCGCGATGCTGCTCGGTGCCACCAGCATGGAGGGGTCGTAATCCGCGGGCGTTGCGCCGCCGCCACCACCACCACAACCGGACAGGAATGCGCACAGAATCGCCGGCAGGAATGCGCTCCCGGCAGTCCGATACTGCGACCTTTTCTCCCCCCTGGGTCGAGTGAACATCTCCACCCCTCTGCCCATCGCGGTGTCATCCGGACGAGAGCGGTACCAACTTATTGTTATTTCGCAGCGTAATCCCGGGCTGCGGGGATTGCAATGCTTTAAGAGCGCAAAGCCCTGGCCAGCGGCAGGCGCGCGGCACGGATCGCCGGAAACAGGCCGCCGATGAGGCCCATGAGCAGCGCGAAAGCAATGCCGGCGCCGATCAGCCCGGCGCTGACGGCAAACTGGAAGTCCACCTGAGTGTGGCCATCCGCGAAAATGGTGCCGGCCTGGTAGCCGTCGCAGGCGGCGTAGGCGAGCAGGCCGCCGAACACACCGCCTGTCAGGCCGAAAGTCAGACCCTCGCACAGCACCGCGCACAGCACCGGCAGTCGCCGGAATCCGACTGCGCGCAGAGTCGCTATGTCGCTCAGGCGCGCCGCCAGGCTCACATACATGAGATTGACGGCACCGACGACGGCGCCCACCGCCATGAGAATGGTAATCACCGCGGCGGCACCGCGAAACAACCCGGTGATTCCGGCTGCGATGTTCTTGTAAAAGCTCTTTTCCCTCTGCAGCTGCACCGCCAGCCGCGGATCGCGGGTCACCGCCGCGGCAAAAGCCATATAACCCGCCGGCGACCTCATTTTGAGGTACACGGATGAGTAGGAATCGGGCTGGCGCAGCGCATCCTGCAAACCCGGCAGGTCGGTCCAGATCTCCGATTCGTGGATGTCGCCATCCGAGGCGAAGATACCGGTCACCGTCCAGTCCACACCGCCCGAGCGCAGCGTTGCGCCCACGCCGAGGCCACTGTATTCGCGCGATGCCTGGCGGCCGACGATCACCTCACGCACGCCGGACCGATACATCCGTCCGGCTATCAGATGCACCCTCGGATGCAACCGATAGCCGTTGGGCGTCACGCCACGCAACACTACATCGCTCACCACTGCGCTGCCCTGTTTGGGCAATTCGACGGTATCCACCAGCTCGGGTGATACCATCGGGCCGGCCCCGCCCGCGGCGACGCCGGGTTCCGAGGCGAGTGCCGCGACCTCAGGCTCACCGAGACTGCTTTGCGATTCCACCAGCGAGCCGTCCGAGATCGCCATGGCCACGTCCGTCTCGCCTGAGTTTGCATAGGTCCGATTCAGTCCGCGACCGATGGACAGCACGCTCACCATCACCAGAACCACCGCCAGGAATCCCACGACCACGATGAGCGGAAGCAGCGGGCGCGAGAGCGCATTGCGCAATCCGAGCCGCAGCACCGTGCCGGTTTCGTGCAGGCAATTCTGCCGCCGCATGCTCAAGCGCCCCCCAGTGCGTCGCGGGGCGACAGGCGCCGCAGCTGCATCATGGGCAGCACGCTCACCAGCACGCCGAGCAGCGCCATCAGGCCGAGCGAAACGAGCCACACGCCGCGTGTAAGCGCCATGGTGGACAGAACCTGATTGAGCGAATCGACAAACTGATGCACGACCACCCAGGCCAGCATCAAACCGAGGACTCCGCCGGCGAGGCAGGTGAAGAGCGCTTCTCCGAGCACGATGCCGCCGATCACCGCAGTGCGAAATCCGAGGACGCGCAGCACGGCGAATTCCGGGAAGCGCTCACGTGCCGAGTACAGCATGATCGCGCCGACGATCAGCAGCATGCTGAAGAACACCGCGGTCGCCACCGCCCCGATGATCAGGCTGATGTTGCCGATCTGGCCGTAGAAGGTGCGGAATACGGCATTCACCGGGATGGTATGGGTCTGGGGCGCGGCGTTGATGAACAGCGCGTCGATGGCCTCACTGACCTTGCCGACATCGTACGCGTGCGCGACGCGTTCCGAGATCGAGCCCACCGTGCCCGCTCCCATGGCGCGCGCCTGATCGAAATAGGAGTAGTGCACGAACATCTTCTCGAAGCCGAGGGCGGCGTGGCTGGTGGGATCGTCGACCACGCCGTCGATGGTCACGTACCAGGTGGTATCGCCGTCCTTCTGCGGCAATTGGGTCATGACCGGCACGCGCTCGCCCAGCTTCCAGCCGAATTTCTGCAACAGCTTGGGAGTGACGATCGCACCGCTGCGATCCTGGAACCAGGCGCGCTGCTGCGCGGCCGGGATCCGTAGAAACGGCTGCACCTCGAGCATCTCGCGCCCGGCGGTGGCCAGAAACAGGAAACTGTTGTTCGGTTCCTGATAGGCGCCGAGAGTACCGGTGTCATAACTCACGACGACCACGCCCGGTATCCGGCCGATCCGCCCGGCGTAAGCGACCGGCAGGCTCTTGCCGTGCCCGGCCCTGTTCAGCGTGACCAGGATGCGCGCCGCGGCCACTCCGGTGCCATTGAAGGTCAGCGCCTGCCTCAACGCCATCAGCACGCCGAACAGCACGAAGGCGATGAGCAGCGACAGCAGGGTCAGGGTCTTGCGTCCCTTGTCGCGCTTGAAATTGATCCAGATGAGAGCGAGCACGTTCTCAGGCCTCGGGTTCCTGCGCGAGCACGCCCTTGTTCATGAAGAGCGTGCGCTGCGCCTTGGCCGCCGCATGCGGATCGTGCGTCACCACGATGATGGTCTTGCCGTGCTCGCTGTTGAGCAGCTGCAGCAGTTCCAGGATCTCATCTCCGGTCTTGCGGTCGAGGTCACCGGTGGGCTCGTCGCAGAGCAGCAATGTCGGGTCGGTGACGATGGCGCGCGCAATGCCGACGCGTTGTTCCTGACCGCCGGAAAGCTCCGCCGGCTTGTGCTCGGCACGCTCCTCCAGGCCTACCAGCGTCAGCGCGGCGCGCGCGCGCTTCCTGCGCTCGCCGGCGCCGAGCCTGCTGAGCATCAGCGGCAGCGCTACGTTCTGCTCCGCCGTCAGTACCGGCAGCAGGTGATAGAGCTGAAACACGAAGCCCACATGGCGCGCCCGCCAGGCCGAGAGCGCGCCGTCGCTCAGCCTGCCGATATCCTGGCCGTCTACCATGACCTCACCGGAAGTCGGCCGGTCCAGTCCGCCCAGCAGGTTCATGAGCGTGGTCTTGCCTGATCCGGACGGCCCCATCAGTGCGAGGAAATCGCCGCGCACGACCTCCAGGTCCAGGCGCTTCAGGACTTGCAGCGTTTCCGCGCCGCGCTCGTAGAGCTTGGTGACGCCCTTCAGGCTCACCACGGTATCGGATCTTCCCACGGCAACAGGGGCCATGATGCTCTCCCCGGACTTGTACCGCTGAATTTAGAAAGACACCGGCCAACTCCCAACTGAATTGGGACGAGCCGTGGCCGGAATGGGGCGAATGGCGGCTTTGGGAGGCCGCAAGCTCAAATGGCGCCGAGTGCGGCGCGCGCCTTGTCACGGTACGAGCGACTGAGAGTGAGCTTGCTGCCATTGTGCAGGATCACCACGCGATCGCCGTTGAAGAGCGGCTGGACCTCACGTATCGCCTCGATGCGCACCATGGTGGAGCGGTGGATGCGCACGAACCTGGCGGGATCGAGCTGGGCTTCGAGCCTGTTCATGGTCTCGCGCACGACATGCGTGTCCTTGCCGGCGTGCAGGCAGACGTAATTGCCCGCGGTCTCGAGCCAATCCACGCTGTCGGCGTTCACGAAGACGGTGCGGCCCACGGACTTGACCGCGATGCGGCTGAGCCAGGCGGTTACGGGCTCGGAGGGAGACGGCGCGGCCGCGGCGGTCGAATCCGCCTGTGCCCGCTTCCCAACCAGATGCGCCCGCACTCGTGCCAGCACTTTCTCGAGACGCTCACGGTCGAAGGGCTTGAGCAGGAAATCCACCGCGTGCGCCGCGAAGGCCGGCACGGCGAATTCGTCGAAGGCGGTCACGAATACCACTGCCGGGCGCCGCGCGACCGGGATCTTCTCCAGAAGCGTCAGACCGGTCATCCCCGGCATCTGCACATCCAGCAGCAGCAGATCGGGCGCAAGTGTGTCGATTGCCGCGAGCGCCTGTCGGCCGTCTTCGCACTCGCCCACGATCTCGATATCCGCCACTTCGGTCAAGTAGCGACGCGTGCGCTCACGCGACAGCGGCATGTCGTCAACGATCAGCGTGCGGACTTTCATCGAAGGCATAGGCCTCGTGAAAAGGAATATTGAGACGCGCGGTCAGCCCCTCGCCCGGACGGCTGTTCAATTCGAGGCCGGCCAGCCCCCCATAAAGGTGACTCAGGCGGGCGCGGGTGTTGCCGATGCCGATGCCTTCGCGGCCGCCGCGCGGCTCCGCGGCGGCCAGCCCGCAACCATTGTCTTCGATCTCGATCACCAGCAAGTCATCTTCGCGGCGCGCCCGCAGCGCGAGATTGCCGCCGCCGCTGCGGCCGATGCCGTGAGTGACGGCATTTTCCACCAGCGGCTGCAGGATCATACCCGGCACGCGCGCATTGAGGACCTCAGCGGCGATATTGAATTCGATCTGCAGCCGCCCGCGACGCAGGATCTGCTGGATGTCGAGATAGCGCCGCAGGAAGTCCAGCTCGTCGCGCAATGCGATCTCCTGCTGATGGCTGTCGTCGAGCGACTTGCGCAACAGCCTGCTCAGCTGGGTGATGGTACGGTCGGCGGCTTCGGGATCGGAGTATCCCAGCTCGGAAATCGCGTTCAGCGTATTGAAGAGGAAATGCGGGTTGAGCTGGGTGCGCAGGCGGCGCAGTTCGGCGCTCACCAGTTGCGCCTCGAGACGCGAGCACTTGCGCCGCAGCAGAATCAACGCCGGCAGCAGCAGCGCGGCCGCCGCCCAACCGGCCCAGGCCGGAAACGATGACAGCGGCACGCCGCCGCTCAGAGCAGCTCCGCGATCTGCACCGCGTTCAGAGCGGCGCCTTTCAGCAGCTGATCGCCGGCGACGAAGAGCGCGATCGAGCGGCCGCTCGGGTCGCTGAGGTCGCGGCGAATGCGGCCGACGAGAATCGCGTCCTGACCGGAGGCGTCCTTGGGCATGGGGAAGTAGTTGCGCTCCGGGTCGTCGACCACCTTCACCCCGGGCGCCGTCTGCATGATGTCGCGCACCTGCTCCGGAGTGACGGCACGCTCACACTCGAAGTTGATGGCGATCGCGTGGGCCCGCAACACCGGCACGCGCACGCAGGTTGCGGCGATGCGGATGGAATCGTCGCCGTAGATCTTGTGAGTTTCGCGGATGACCTTGGTCTCTTCCTCGTTGTAGCCCGTCTGCGGGTCGATGCTGGTGTTGTGGCTGAAGAGGTTGAAGGCGTAAGGATGCGGCAGCACGCGGTTTTCGTACGGCCGACCCTCGAGATAGGCGCGGGTCGACTCGCGCAGCTCTTCCATGGCGGCGGCGCCGGCGCCGGATGCGGCCTGGTAAGTGGAGACGATCATCCGCCGCAGGCGGTTGACGCGGTGCACCGGCCAGAGCGGTGTGATGGCGATGATGGTGGAGCAGTTGGGGTTGGCGATGATGCCACGGTGTCCGCGCACCGCCTCCGGATTGATCTCCGGGACGACGAGCGGCACGGCGGGATCCATGCG
>DATAXF010000166.1:0-25051 GCA_036273095.1 Steroidobacteraceae bacterium
CGCGCCCTTCGATGGCGTGATCACCGCGCGCAACACCGACATCGGACAGCTGATCAACGCCGGCAGCGGCAACGGTGCGGCGCTCTTTCGCATCGCGGACGTGCAGCGATTGCGCCTGTATGTGCGCGTGCCGCAGGACGACGCCGCCGACATGAAGCCGGGGCTGAAGGCCGAGCTGCACATGCCTGACAGGCCCGGTGGCGCTTACGACGCCTCGCTCGCGACGACCGCGCGCGCGATCGATCCGGCTACCCGGACGCTCATGGCCGAGCTCCTCGTGGACAACAGCAAGGGTGAGCTCCTGCCGGGGGCATATGCCGAGGTGCATTTCAGTGTGCCGGCGCAGGACGCCGGCCGCTCGTTCCTGTTGCCCGCGAACGTGCTGCTCTTTCGCGGCGACGGTCTGCACGTCGCGACGGTCGATGCGCATGATCGCGTGCAGCTCAAGCCGGTGACGGTCGGACGTGACTACGGCTCGCAGATCGAGATCGTCTCCGGGCTCTCGGCCGATGATCATGTCATCCTGAGCCCGCCTGACTCTCTCGTGAGCGGCGCGCCCGTGCGTGTCGTGAAGCGCGGGGGTCCGGAGGCCTGATGCGGTCGAAGCTCCAAAGGAGCGATTGCTGCCCGCCCGGACGCCTCGTCACCGGCGTGCTCTGCGCCACCGTCCTGCTCGGCGCCTGCTCGCTTGCGCCGCGCTACGCGCCGCCCGAGGCTCCGAAGGTCGATCGCTTCGTGGAAGCGGGTGACTGGATGCCCGCTCATCCCACAGACGTTGAGCCGCGCGGCAACTGGTGGACTGCCTTCAACGAGCCGACGCTGGACGCTCTGGAGCAACGGTTGTCGCGGTCGAATCCCGATCTGCAGGCTGCCGTCGCGCGCCTCGACCAGGCCCGCGCGGTGGCCTTGAATGCGCGCTCCGAAGAGTTCCCCACGCTCGGTGCGGATACATCGGCGACGCGCGAGCGCTCCTCGGCCAACGCGCCGCTCGCCACCCTGCTCGGCAACAAGTCGAGCAGCTACAACGATTTCGTGGGCGACCTGAGTTTCGCGTGGGAAGTCGATCTGTTCGGCCGGCTGCGCAACGCCGCCGCCGCCGCGCGAGCCGAAGCACAGGCGAGTGGCGCGGATCTCTCGGCCGTGGAGCTGAGCCTGCGCGCCGAGCTGGCCACGGATTATTTCGAGCTTCGCGGCGCGGATGCGACGGCGCAGCTGCTCGAGGATGCGGTGCGTGATTATGACCACGCCTACGAGGTGACGGACAATCGCTACAAGCAGGGTATCGCCGCGGCAACCGACGTCGAGCAGGCGGACACATTGCGGCAGAACGCGAGGGCACAGCTCGCCGCGGTGCGGCTGCAGCGGGCGCAACTCGCGCATGCCATAGCGGTGCTCGTTGGGGAGCCTCCCTCACGCTTCAGCATCGCTCCTGGACCGCTCGCCGGCTCGCCGCCGGCTTTCGACCCCGGCCTGCCGTCGACACTGCTCGAGCGCCGACCCGATGTGGCGGGCGCGGAGCGAGCGGTCGCCGCCGCCAACTCGGAAATCGGAGTCGCACGCGCTGCCTGGTTCCCCGTCTTTTCGCTGAGCGGCGCGGCCGGTTACGAGAGCACGGTCGCCTCCACGTGGCTCAATGCTCCCAGCCGATTCTGGTCCATCGGACCTGCCGGCTCACTGCCTTTGCTCGATGCTGGAGCGCGGATCGCCGGCGACCGGCAAGCCTGGGCGGTGTACCGCGAGGCGGTTGCCAACTACCGCAAGACCACACTGGTCGCGTACCAGGAGGTCGAGGACAGTCTGGTGTCCCTGCACCGGCTTGCCGAGGAGCGCGCGGCGGATGAAGCGGCGGCACTGTCGGCGAAGCGGTCCGCGTATCATGCGGATCAGCGTTACATGGCTGGTGTCGCGGATTATCTCGAGGTGTCGACCACCCACACGGCGGCAGTGCAGGCCCAGGTGGCTGCGCTGTCGGCGCGGGTGTCCGAATTTCAGGCTGCGATCGCTTTGGTGCGCGCAACGGGCGGGGGCTGGGCGAGTGACGCCGACGCTGCGCGCAAGGGTCATCTTCCGACGTCGACTTATGCATCACGCGGCGACTCATCGCCCTCGGCACGCTAAACTGACGCCTGGAGGGGGTCATAATGAGCGAACCTGCATCGAAGGGTAGGTGCACGCGCCGTCGTATTCGCGACGCGCTGGTGACACGCATCCTCGATGGCACCTATCCCGCAGGCACCCGACTCAAGGAGCTCACGCTCGCGCGCGAGTTCGGCGTCAGCCAGGCGCCCATCCGCGAGGCGCTGCGCGAGCTCGAAGGGTCCGGCCTGGTCGCGAGCGAGCGCTATCGCGGCACACGGGTGCGCGGCGCCGACTACCGTGAGCTGCGCGAATCCTACGATCTGCGCCTCATCATGGAGGAGCGCGCCCTGGAGCTCGCCGCGCCGTTCTCCGCTGAGCTGATCGAAGACCTGGCCGGCCGGGTCCAGGCGATGGCGAGCGCCGCGGAGGCAAAGGATATAGAGCGCTACATCGACGAGGCGCTGGGCTTCCATCGCCGCCTCGTCGAGGCGAGCGGCAATCGTACATTCCTCACGGTATGGGACTTTCAGCACTGGGATGTGCGGGGACGAATCGCACTGCGGCGGCGCATTGCAAGTCCCGAGGGTGGAGGACTGAAACCGATGGTCGATCTGCACCGGGCCGTGAGCGCGCGGATCCGTGCCGGAGACGTGCGCGGCGCGGCCGACAAGGTCGGCGCGATCTTTCGGCGGATCACCGCCGCCCTCGACACAACCTGACTGCCGGCGCGGTTCCGCCGTCACTCGTCCCGATCGAATCCGTCCACGGTCTTCGGCCAGTCCTGCTTGAGCAGGCGCGATAGCGCACGGTCGGCGAGCAGACGGCCGCCCGTCTGGCAGGTAGGGCAATAGTTGGTCTCGTTGTCCACGTAGCGAATCCGCTGCACCGGCGTACCGCAGACGGGACAGGGCAGGCGAAAGCGGCCGTGCACGGCCATGTCATCCCGAAACGCAGTCACTTTCTCGGGAAAGCGCCCGCCTGCCGCGCGGCGCAAGCGTTCGATCCAGAGCTGTAGCTGATCCCGCGCCGCGCCGTGCAGACGCAATACCTCCGCGTCGCTGGCGCGGCTCGACAACATGACCGGAGAGAGCCTGGCGGCGTGGAGAATCTCGTCGGAGTAGGCGTTGCCGATGCCGCTGAACAGCCGGGGGTCGGTCAATGCGCGCTTGAGCGTGTGATTCTCGCTGCGCAACCGTTCGGCAAACTCCGCTGTCGTCGAAGTCAGGATCTCGAGACCGCCCGGATCCTGCAGCCGCAGCGCCTCCTCACCCTGGAGCAAGTGCAACGATGCGCGCCGCTTGGTGCCGGCCTCGGTGAGTGTCAGGGTGCCGCTGCCGAATTGCAGACGGGCGAGCGCCGCGCGCCGCGCGAGCGGCGTCGCCGCATCGAACCAGTGCAGCCGCCCGGCAATCATCAGATGGAATACCAGCCAGAGCTCCCCCTCGAGTCCTATGGCAAGTCGTTTGCCGATGCGGCGCACCTCGGTCACCTTCCGGCCCTGCGCGCTGGCGATGGGCGGCTCCACGGTACGGAGAAGAAATGGCAATAAAATCAGTATGTTATCTAGTTTATGATGCACGATACGCTGCGCCAGCGCATCGCGATAGAGTGAGACGTCGGGGAGCTCGGGCATGCGTCACTTTATGCCGGAATGGTACAGAGTCGCGCCGGATCGCGAACACCGCAGCGTTGACTGTCAGCGGTTGTAACACATCTCCACGAGCGTATGGCTGGACCGCGGGGTAGACTTCCGACATGCGCCCGCTCTCATTCCTCGATCGGGATCGCACGGTCGCCGGCCCCGGCTTCAGCCGTTGGATGGTGCCACCGGCGGCGCTGTGCGTGCACCTGTGCATCGGGCAGGCGTACGCCTTCAGCGTGTTCAACCTGCCCATGACGAAGCTCATCGGCATCACCGATTCGGCGCCGGCTGATTGGAAGCTCGAGGATCTCGGCTGGATCTTCACGCTCGCGATCTTCTTCCTGGGAGTGTCCGCGGCCGTGTTCGGCCGCTGGGTGGAGGAGGGCGGCCCGCGCCGCGCGATGTTCACTGCGGCGCTGTGTTTCGGCGGTGGATTCCTCATCTCCGCCTTCGGGGTCCATGTCCACAACATATGGATCATTTATCTGGGCTACGGTGTGCTCGGCGGTATCGCGCTCGGCGTCGGCTATATCTCTCCCGTCTCGACCCTCATCAAGTGGTTCCCCGACAGACCGGGTATGGCGACCGGCATGGCCATCATGGGATTCGGGGGCGGCGCCCTCATCGCCTCGCCGCTCTCGGTGTGGCTGATGGCCAGGTTCTCGACGCCGACACATGCAGGAGTGGCCGAAACCTTCATCGTGCTCGGGATCGTTTACTTCATCTTCATGATGGTGGGGGCGGCCATCGTACGGGTTCCCCCGCCCGGCTGGGCGCCCGCGGGCTGGACTCCGCCCGCGCAACCGCCGAAGCTGGTGACGAGCGCCAACGTGTACGTCTACACCGCGCTCAAGACCCCGCAGTTCTGGCTCATCTGGTGGGTGCTGTGCCTGAACGTGACCGCGGGAATCGGCGTGCTCGGCCAGGCCTCGGCCATGAGCCAGGAGATGTTTCCGGGCAAGGTGAGTGTGATCGCTGCCGCCGGCTTCGTCGGGCTGATGAGCCTCTTCAACATGGCGGGCCGCTTCCTGTGGGCGTCGGCCTCCGATTACATGGGACGCAAGAACACCTACTTCGTCTTCTTCATCCTGGGCACCGTGCTCTACGCCATCGTGCCGACGGCCGGCAAGACGGGCAGCGTGGGTCTTTTCGTGCTCTGCTTCCTCATCATCATCAGCATGTACGGCGGTGGATTCTCCACGATACCGGCGTACCTCAAGGATATGTTCGGCGTCCGTTACGTCGGGGCCATCCATGGGTTACTGCTCACCGCCTGGTCTGCGGCCGGCGTGTTCGGTCCGGTGCTGGTCAACTACATTCGCGCTTACGAGGTCGCGCACGGGGTAGCGAAGGCAAACGCCTATAACGTGACGATGTACATCATGGCCGGCCTGCTCGTCATCGGGTTCTTCTGTAACCTCTTCATCAGGGCCGTGGACGAGCGGCACCACATGTCCGCGGCGCAGGGCGAAGGCACACTTGCGGCGCAGTGAGCGCGGAGCATCCCATGGCGAGCACAACTCCGAGCGGCACGCGCACTCTTCAGCTGATACTAGCCTGGGCCTTCGTCGGCATTCCCTTCATCTGGGGCGTCCTGGAGACGCTGCGGAATGCGATGAAGCTCTTTCATTAGGCTGAACCCCAGCAGTCCGCCAAGCGCGAGCAGATCGAGAAGGGAAGTCGCGCCGCCCCCGCCGCTCTTGCCGCCACCCGCGCTGTCCGGTCGGCTCGTCACCGTCACTTGCGCCCGCGCGCGGACATGTAGCATCGTCAATGACCACTTTCAGACGATGCATATGACTACTCCAAAGCGCCGCAGGCGGTGTGATTATCGCTGCGAGCGGGATGGTTGACACGGCTGGCTCTCTATAGAATCGTCCCGCATGGCGACCGTACCGGCCGGCGGGCACCGATTGACCGCCAGCTTCCTCCCTCCGATCACTCTCGATGCACGCAGCAAGACGCCGCTCTATCGTCAGATCGCCGTCTGGTTCCAACGTGCCATCATCGATGGTCAACTTAGACCCGGACAGCGGGTGCCCTCGACACGGGCGCTGGCCGACGAGCTCAAGATATCCCGAATTCCGGTGCTCGGCGCGTACGAGCTGCTGATCGCCGAGGGCTATCTGCGGCCGTTTGTCGGGGCTGGAACCTGCGTCTCCGAGTCCATTCCAGACGGCGTATTCGGGCCCGTGCGGCGCGGATCGCCGAGTGCGAGCAAGGAGCCTTCCGAGCCCGGGGCCAAACGGAGAACGTCGCGTCGCGCCGTCGGGATGCCGGGACCCTCGCAGGAGTGGCTCGAGAGGGCGCGCGGCTGCGTTGACCTCGTCCACTTTCCCGTCCGGGAATGGTCGCGACTCGTAAACCGTCATGCCCGCAAGCTGTCGCGCGAAGTCATGGGCTACAGTGACGCCATGGGGTACTGGCCGTTTCGGGAAGCCGTGGCCGAGTACCTGGGCGCCTTCCGCGGCGTGCGGTGTGAGCCGTCGCAGGTGCTGGTCACGACCGGCTCACAACAGGGCGTGCAGCTTGCTGCTCTCGCGCTCCTCGACCCCCGGGACCCCGTCCTGATCGAAGAGCCCAGCTATCCGGGAGCGCAACAGGCGCTAAAGGCCGCCGGGGCGCGGCTCATTCCGGTGCCGGTGGATCAGGACGGGATGAATGTTGCATGTGCCATCGAGAAGGCCGGCCGCGCCCGCGTGGCATTCGTGACGCCCTCGCACCAGTTTCCGCTGGGTGTGACCATGAGCGCGGCAAGGCGCCTCGAGCTGCTGGCGTGGGCGGGACGCCACGGCGGCTGGATTCTCGAAGACGATTACGACAGCGAATTTCGCTTCGGCGGCAGCCCGATCGGCTCTCTACAGGGCGTGGACAGCGAGTCCCGCGTCATCTACATAGGCACGTTCAGCAAAGTGCTGGCGCCGGCGCTGCGTCTGGGATTTGTAGTGATTCCGCGGGATCTCATCCGCAGCTTCCTGATGCTGAGGAGCGCAAGCGATGCGTTCTCACCTCTGCTCTATCAGCTGGTGATGACCGATTTCATTCGCGAGGGCCATTTCTCCCATCATCTCAAGCGCATGCGCAGCCTCTACGCGGAGAAGCGCAGGACGATGCTGGCGGCCATCAAGGCGGAATTCGGCGACATGCTGGAGATCGCGGGCGAGGACGCGGGCATGCACCTGGTCGTGTTCCTGCCGCCCGGCATCAGCGACCATGAGATCAGCCGCCAGTCGCGCGAGAACGGAGTCTCGGTGGGCCCGCTGTCGCCGTGCTACGCGAGCGCCTCGCGACGGAATGGCCTCGTGCTCGGGTATGCAACTCTCAGCGAGCAGCAAATCCACGAGACGGTCGCAGGTCTCAAGACGATCATTGGCGCCCGCCTCAGGCATCCCATGCGCGCCTGACGGCTTCACCTCTTCTTCAGAGGAACTTGTACGTCAGATTGAGATAAAAGTCCCGCAGGATCGGGTTCGAGAAGCTGGCGCTGTAGCCCGCCGCGAAGTTGTTTTGCGATCCATTGGTGAACGGCGGACTGCTGTTGAACAGGTTCTGAACTCCAAACAACACGGTCAAACTGGAGATCGGCCTGTAGGAGGCGTACGCATCCCAGGTCGACTGGCTGCCCACGATCCGCTGCGGACCCGTATTGGTCGGACCGGTATCGAACTCGTCGATGTAGGACGAGTAGAAGCGGTTGCTCAGGCCGCCGCCCCACTTGCCGCTCGGGCCGGTCCAGTCGACCCTCATCTCATGTTGCCACCTGAACGCCGGCGGATTCAGAGGCCCGGCCTGGGCCCAGCCCACCAGGTTGAGTACGGGCCCGCCATTATACAGCTGCAGATGAAACTGCGTGACCGTGGTCCCTTCCAGGTCCTCGCGGAAAGTGCCCATCGGGGTGTGCTGCAGATACTGGATGCTAAGATCGAGTCCGTCGGTGGTGACGCCGCCCGTGTTCTGCGCGTCTTGCAGGACATATCCGCAGGTCGCGAGCGTGTAAGGAGTGCAGAACGCCCCCTCCTGGATCGACTGCGTGAGCGTCCCGTTCTCGTTCGTGACGATCTGACTCGCGAATGCGGTCGGGTTGCCGTAAATCGCCTCGGCGGGGATGGTTCCAATGGTGTTCTTGAGCAGGATGCGATAGTAGTCCAGCGTAATGCCCATGTTCCGCAGCGGCGCAACGATGACACCGAGATCAAAATTCTGCGACGTCTCGGGCGTCAGATGCCTGTTACCGCCGAACAACCCCAGTCCCTGCGTGCCGCAAGTCGCTGCCGTCCACTCCCCGGTTGCCTGAGGTGGGCTGCAGAACGGGTTTCCGTCTCCCATGGTGCCGCTGGTTGCGGCTTCTATGTTATTTGGCTGATACAGATCGAAGAGTGTGGGCGCCCGGAAGCCGGTGGATGCAGTCGCGCGAAAGGTCAGCATGTGGAACGGCTGGTAGCGTACTGCCACCTTGCCATTGTTGGTTCTGCCGAAGTCGCTGTAGCGGTCTTCACGATCCGATATGTCGACATCGAGGCCCGTGGACATCGGCACGTCCAGCTCGACGAACAGCGCCTGCGTCGTGCGGCTCCCCTCTATCGTGCTGTCGGTAAATCCGGTTGCGACGTGCGTCAGGTCGTTATATGGGGTGGTGGCGAAGCCGAAGTTTTCGCCCTCCACGCTGAAGCCGAACGCCACGGTCGCCGGAGTGCCGGCATTGAACGCGTCGCCCAACGGGTGACTGGCGTTGCCATCGACACTCCATCGCTTCATCTCCCCGTTCGCATACGTGCCATTCAGGTACGACGAGTTGATCAGAGCCTGGCCGGCCGCGGACTGAGGGCCGAACGGATTGATCAGATTGCTGAGAATCGGCACCTGCGTATCGGGGTCGACGGTGGGTCCAAGTATCGACTCATCGGGAATCTGCCCGGTATTGCGCTGGTCGCTTTTGTTCTGGCTGTAGTCGAGATTGAGCTTATAGTCCCAATCGGCGTTATTGCCGGAGAACGTCAACAAGGCCCTTTGCTCGGTATTGAGGTCGCCGGTGTAGCGATTGTTGGTGGGGTCGGTCCAGGCCACGGTGATGGGCCCGCCCAAAGCCGGCAGCCCACTGCAGGTTCCCTCGCACGTCAGCCCGGCCCCCGTCGGGTAGTACGTCGGGTCGGCCTGGGGTGTCATTTCGAACTCATAAAACATCGGGCCGGACCACGCGGTCACTTCGGAGCGGCTATAGAGGTACTGCAGCTGCAGGGTATTGTTGTCCGGCAGCGCCTTGGTCAGGGTCGCCAGACCTGACCCCTCGCTCGACTTCGGCAGCAGATCCGTCGCGGCGGAATATCTGTAGGCGCAATTGCCGAAAAACGTGGTCAGGTAGTTGTTGCCCGCGCAGGCCGGATAGCCCGGCTGCCAGGAGTTGCCATTGGCATCTATGATGGTGGCCGGCCACGTTCCCGGATCGTTGGTCTGGGAGACACCCAGCGTCGGATAAAAACCAGCGGCGGAGAACGACCGCTGCGACGCCCGCAGCTGCTGTTGCTCGTTGTAACTTCCCGTGATCATGAAGTTGTAGCCGTCGCTCACCAGGTCGCCATGCCCGAAGGTGAAATTGCCGTAGCCGGAGCTGCCGCCCGCTTCTTGTGGTTGATCGAAATTCAGCTGAACTTCGCCGCCCTGGTAATTCCTCTTGGTAATGAAGTTGATGACGCCCGCGATGGCATCGGAGCCATACAGCGCCGAGGCACCTTCGCGCAGCACCTGGATGCTGTCAATCGCCGAGAACGGGATGCCGCTCAGGTCGACCGCATTGCCATTGTTGGCATTGTCGGCCAGCCGCTGGCCATCCAGGAGCACCAGGGTGCGGCTCTGGCCGATGCCTCGCAGGTCGGCGTAAGTGCCGCCACCGGAAAACGATCCCACGGTGGAGGAGATATTGATCGCGGGAACGTTGTTGGTAAGCGTGTCCAGCGCCTGCTCGACATTCACGACGCCCTGGTTCCTGAGGGCGTCCGCTTTGACGATCGTGATGGCCTCTGAAGTCTCCGCCTGCGGCCTCGCGATCAGGGTCCCGGTGACCACGACGGTCTGCAGCACGGCGGGCGAGAGAGCGGCGCCCGAGGGCGGTGGCGCAGTCGTCTGCGCAAGCAGGATGGGCGGCTTCACGGAGGTGGGCTTGGCCGTGCCTGTCCTGGCCGTGGTGGTCCCGGCGGCGGCCGGCTTCTGAGTGTCCGACTGCTCCGCTCGGGCCGGGAGCGAGCCTGCGCTCAGAGCCGCAATGGCGGCGATGGCCAGGGCGCACCGCACCGCATGGCGGACAGGGTGATTGACGGTCATGAAATCTCCTCCGCGGCGCCCCGAGGCAGCCTTCGTGATTTGCTGTTGTATTGTTACGACACTAGCCGCGACATTGGGCGGCGGTGCCGTCAAAGCAGAGCCCGGACATTTGTGGCAAGCCCCCAACAGTCGATACTTGCGGAGGATGCTAGATGAGGGGGGGTCGGATTCAAATATCCACTCCTGTCGACCTGACATGACCACTCGGCCGAGTGGTCCTATGCGACGAAGTCGAGCGCGCCCGTATATCTGCTGATGAGCTTGAGCACCACGCCCACTTCGATCGCATCGATCAGCGTTTCGATGCTGATGCCGCTGTCGAGCACCGCGTTGATGTGCTCCGCCGTCATGGCCCTGGGCCGCACTGTCATGATCTCCAGGAACTCCAGTGTCACCTTGAGCCCGTCTGAGATCGGCGCCGAATGGAAATCGCACAGCGCCGCATCGACCACCGCCCGTCCCAGGTGCCTGGCCGCCGCGGCGCCCAATATATCCGTGCAGAAGACGCACGCGCTCCACTGCGCCGTCATTGCAGCCATGAGCTCACGCTCGGCAATGCTCCACGCGCTGGGTCCTCGCATCGCGGATTGCGTCCAAGCCCCCAGGGACGCGCCGAGGTGCGCTCTTTTCTTCAGGTCGATGCGGGCAGCGCCGCGGAATCGCATCCCGGAAGCCACGGAGATGAAGCGGCGCAGCAGACGGTGGTTGAAGTAGGCGCCGCGCTCGATCTGATGCAGGAGCATCGCGGCTCTTTTCCTGACGCGTGCGGTTTCCCGCGAGCGCATGAGGCGCTCTCCCGGAGTGGATGTTTGCATTCCACGCCGACGCTAGAGTTCCGGGACGCCTGATGCAATAACCACTGCGGCCGGCGCGGTATATCCACGCGGCGAGCCTCCCGGTTCAGGGCGTCATCGAGGCGGGCCGCAGCAGGTAAAACCCGATCGCGATGAGGACCAGGTAAGCGAGCAGAATGAACGTCCACCCCAGATTGTGGCGGATGACGTCGCCTTCCTTGCGCACGTACTTGCTGGTCGAGACGCCCACGCTCGCGGTCTGAGGCGCGATGGGCTTGCCGATCTCGGCGCCGATGGAATTGAGAGTCGGCGGCAACAGCAACGGCATGCCCAGCTGCGCGCCCACCAGCGCCTGGAATTTGCCGAACATCGCGTTGGTCGAGGTGTTGGAGCCGGAGAGCGCGACGCCTATGAACCCCAGGATCGGCGAGAAGACGATGAAGGCGATTCCCATGGCCGAGAATCCTTTTGCGAGCGAGGCGGCCATGCCGGAATAGTTGAAGACGTAGGCGAGGCCAAAGATAAATATGCCGACCAGGCATGCGCCCCACATCTGCCGCCACGTGCGACGGAACACCTCGCCGAGCTGCGCCGCCGTGAGCCTGCCGAACGCCAGAAGAAGCAGGGCCACGATGATCCAGGAGGCGAGGATCGCAGTGCCGCCGACATAGGGCGCGAACTTGAATGCCGCCGTGACGTCCGGCTTCGCCGCCTCGCAAGCCGCCGCGTGCCCCGCGCACGCCGTAACCTGTGCGGTGAACCAGGTGATCTTCGGCAGTGGCGACCAGGGCCCGGTCCAGGCGGCAACGACGATCAGTAGCACGACGAACGGCATCCAGGCCTGCACGACTTCCCCTTGGGTCAGACCGTGCGCCTGCGTCTGACGAGCCACGGCTGCGTCAACAGGCACCCCGCCGTAGCCGAGAACGGTCTTCGGCTGCCATATCCTGAGGAGAGTCAGCAGCGCGACGAAGCAGACGATGGCGCCGGTGACGTCGGGCAGATATGGGCCGAGATACACCGCGACTGGATACTGGCCGGCGACGTAAGCCAGGGACCCGACGACGGCGAGCGGCCAGCCGCCTTTCATGCCTTCCTTGCCGGAGACCAGATACAGCAGCACCCAGGGCGGCAGCAGGGCAAGGACGGCCACGACCGCGCCGGCCGATCCTGACAGTGCCAGCAGCGGATAGTTGGTTACCGCGGCGAGCGCGATGATGGGAGCGCCGAGGGCCCCGAAGGACACCGGCGCGTTGTTGGCGATGGCCGCGACGCGGATGGCGTTGAGGTCGGAGATGCCGAGGGAGATGAGGATCGGCGCCACGACCGCCCAGGGATAGCCGAATCCGACCAGACCCTCGAGCAGCGCGCCGAACGCCCAGGCGAACAACATGGTCTGTACGCGCACGTCCATGGTGCCGTGCGCGATGAGCCAGCGCCGGAAGTTCTCGAAAACGCCGCTGACAGTCAGCGTGTTGAACAGTACCATGCCCCAGAGCGTAATCCAGTCGACGTTCCATACACCGGTCGCCGCACCATAGGCATAGGCACGCCAGCCGTCGCCGATTGGCATCTTCCAGAGCCAGGCCGCGAGTGCGAACGTGAGGATCGATCCGGCCAGCGTCGCGAGCCACGCCGGCCAGCGGCAAGCCGCCAGCAGGACCAGCAGCGACACCACGGGCACCAGCGCTGCCAAACAGGTCAGCGTCAGGTTCCCGAGTGGATCGAGCACTTGCGTGAACATTACTTCCCCATGAGCGGACGCCTCGGCGAGTGTATCTGCGGCGGAGCGAGGAATTCCAGCGTCCGGGAGGCGGGACGCGCCAGTCCTTATATCTTAAAGTCTCTACGGAATCGCCAATCCGAGGCCAGCCGCTATGATCAAAGCACGCTACGTTGTGGCGCTCTCCGGTCTCCTGTCGCTGTCGGCTGCGGCCGCGGCGCCCATACCCGTGGGCAAGCTCACCACTGCGCTGGCGTGGCGCAGCGTGGGTCCCTATAGCGGCGGGCGTGCCACCACAGTGGCCGGCATTCCCGATGAGCCCAATGTCTTTTACATGGGCACGGCGGGCGGGGGCGTCTGGCAGACCGAGGACTACGGCCAGAACTGGCGGAACATCTCCGACAAGTACTTCAAGAGCAACAATATCGGTGCCCTGGCGATCGCGCCCTCCAATCCGAAGATCATCTATGTCGGCACCGGCGATTCCGCACCCCGCAACACGGTCCTGACCGGGGAGGGCATGTACAAGTCCACCGATGGCGGCAGGAAATGGACGTACATCGGGCTCGGCGAGACCCACATCATCAGCTGGATCCTCGTGGCGCCAAACAATCCCGATATCGTTTACGCGGCGGCGCTCGGCCACCTGTTCGGGCCCAATCCGGATCGCGGCGTATTCAAGAGCACGGATGGGGGCAAGACCTGGAAGAAGGTGCTGTATGTGAACGACGCCACCGGCGCAATCAGCATGGCGATGGACCCGTCCAACCCGCAGGTGCTCTACGCCGCGATGTGGCAGATGTCGCGGAAACATTGGACCTTCTCCAGCGGCGGACCGGGCAGCGGCATCTACCAGACCACCGACGGCGGCGCAACCTGGGCCAACATCTCGCACCGCCCGGGGCTGCCGGGCGGCATCTTCGGCAAGGTGGGCCTCGCGGTGGCGCCGAGCCGGCCGGGCGTGGTTTACGCGCTGATCCAGGCGGACTACAAAGGCCAGGCGGGCGGACTCTTCCGTTCCGACGAC
This sequence comes from Steroidobacteraceae bacterium, assembly GCA_036273095.1. Taxonomy (GTDB): domain Bacteria; phylum Pseudomonadota; class Gammaproteobacteria; order Steroidobacterales; family Steroidobacteraceae; genus 13-2-20CM-66-19. Next base: position 13,581 of record DATAXF010000166.1, read on the forward strand.
GCCGGACAGAGTTGGAAGCTCATCAACAACAGCATGGATATCACCCAGCGCGCGTTCTATTACATGACCGTGTTCGTGGACCCCAAGGACCCGGATACGATCTATCTGCCCAACGTCGGGGTGTACGTAGCGCACAACGGCGGCAGGAAGCTGATCGAGCTGCATCCGCCGCATGGCGATAACCACGTTCTCTGGATCAATCCGGACAACCCCAGGACCTTCATCGAAGGCAACGATGGCGGCGCGGCCGTGACCCAGAACGGCGGCAAGTCGTGGAGCTCGGAGGACAACCAGCCCACCGGCCAGTTCTACCACGCCAATCTCGACGATCAGTTCCCGTTCCACATTTATGGCGCGCAGCAGGATCGGGGCTCGGTCGAAGCGCCGAGCACGGTGCCGGCCGGGATGATTCCTCCGGTCTGGAAGGACATACAGGGCGGCGAGATGAGCTGGGTGGTGCCGACGCCAGGGCGGTCGTGGATCACCTACGGCAGCGGCTACTACAGCATCGAATGGCGACAGAACCGCAGGACGGGGCTGATCACGAATGTGAGCCCCTGGCCGGAGTACAAGTTCGGTCTTGCGGGAACCAGGATCAAGTATCGTTATGGCTGGAACCACCATCCGGTGGTCTTCGCTCCCGGCAATCCGAAAGAGCTGCTGCTGGGCGCCAACGTGCTGCTCGAGACCACGGATGAGGGCATTCACTGGCAACCCATCAGTCCGGACCTCACGCGCGACGACAAGAGCAAGCAGGGACGCCCGGGCGGTCCCATCAGCGCCGATGTGACAGGCGAGGAGATGTTCGACACCCTGTCCTCGATTGCCTTTTCGCCGCTCTCGGACAACGTCATCTGGACAGGTTCCGATGACGGCCTCGTTTATGTCACGACCGACGCGGGCGGCCATTGGAGCCAGGTGCGTCCGCCCGCGATGCCGACCTGGTCCACGGTCACCTGCATCGAGCCTTCGCACACCGATCGGGGCACCGCCTACGTGTCGGCGAGCCGGTTCGACTGGGACGACTTCCAGCCGTACGTGTACAAGACCACCGATTACGGCAGGCACTGGACGGAGATCAGCACCGGGCTGCCGCGCGACCAGTACATCGAGAGCGTCCGCGAGGATCCGAACGACTCCAATCTGCTCATCGCCGCAACCAGCTCTACGGTGTATTTCAGTCTGGACGATGGCCGGAGCTGGCAGCCGTTGACGCTCAAGCTGCCGGCGGTACGGGTGAATGATCTGGAGATTCAGCCCCAGCAGCACGCGGTGGTGCTGGCCACGTACGGGCGCGGCTTCTGGGTGCTCGATGACCTCCAGTTCCTCGAGCAGTTGGGAGCTGCGCAGGTGTCGAGTGATGCCCCCGAGCTGTTCAAGCCGCAGCAGGCGTGGCTGGTCACTCGGGGCGGGGGCGACGAGGATGATGGGGGCGGGCCGGGAGGGCAGAACCTGGCGCCTGGCGCCGCGGTGTTTTTCCACCTGCCCGACGACTACAACGGCAGCACACCCGTGAAACTGACTTTCTCCGACGCGAGCGGAAAGCTGGTCCGCAGCTTCACGCTGCACTCGAAGGCGAAAGGTAAGCCGAGGCCGATTTCGGACAACCCCACCGTGGCGCGAAAGCAGCGGCAGGAACTGGCGACCGCAGTGAAGCCCGGCATGAACCGCTTTCAGTGGGATCTGAGATACGAGGACGCGCTCGATGTGAAGGGCATCTACAATTCATTCTTCGCGGCCGCCGCGCCCGCAGGCCCGGAAGTGATGCCGGGTACCTATTACGCAACGCTCTCTTATGGCGATGCGACTCAGAAGCAGTCGTTCGTGGTCAAACTCGACCCGAACGTGCAAACCACACAGGCGCAGCTGCAGCAGCGATTCGATCTGCTGATGCGGCTTAACGCGGCGGTCAATCGGCTCGATGTCAATCTGAACCGGGCCATCGATGTCCGCGACGCTCTCGAGAAGGCGGTGGCCGACAAGAGCGTCGCCGCCGCTACGGCGCAACCGGCGCTGAGCCGCCTGAGCCGAGACATCGACGGCGTGGTGGATCTCAAGATCCAGTCCAGTGAAGGTGCGCTGGTGTATCCGCCGCGGCTGCGCGCCTGGTTGACCCTGATTGCCGGCCAGGTGAGCACGGGTTTCGTGGCGCCCACGCCCGCGATGGTGCGGGTGGCGGACGGGTACATCGCTGATGCGGCGGCGGGCGTCCCCCGTCTGCAATCCGATGTTGTGGCCGCCAACGGAGTGTTGAAACACTGACTTTCCGACGATTTGGGCGATCTGAGAAGTCCATCGCGGGCCAACGGGGCGCGTCGGCTTAGAGTAGGCTGTCGCATGCTACACACGGAAGGGCGCCGGGCGCAGGATATTGGCCCTGCGCATCCTGGATTCGGCCGGTGACTGAGACATCCTCGCTTCCGCGATCAATCGTCCTCGGGGTGCCTGTTCGAGAGCTCGCCCTGGCAGCGGCCGTATTTCTCGTCGATTGCATCGCCTTGTGGCTCACCCGTGCCGCCAACGGCGTGGCTCTGTTCTGGCCGGGCTGCGCCATCGCGGCATGCGCGCTCATTCGCTTCCGCCGGGTGCGCTGGGTTTGGGCCGCGCTGACTTTAATTCTCGCGGTATGGCTCGCCAACATCCTCGCGGGTCATCGGGCGCCGGCACTGTCGTTTGCATTTGCCGCCCTCAATTTGACGGAAGTGGCGCTCATGGTCGGCGCGTTTCGCTTCCTGTGGGTGTACCCGTATCCCGATATCTCGGTCGAGCAGGCGGCCATCATGACGGCCGTACTCGGCATCGCGGTGCCGGGATTGAGCGCTTTGTTGGGCGATCTGATCGTGGGTCTCTTCTTCAGACCGGCCTCGTCCGTCGTCGTGCTCGAGGCCTGGTCTTCCCATGCGATGGGCGCGTGCCTGCTCGGACCCCCGCTCATTCTCGCGAGCGCCGAGAGGCTGCGAAGGCTGGTGCGGGCACGCTTCCTGGTTGAAAACGTCCTCGCCCTGGTGCTCTCCCTGACGGGCGCATATCTCTGTATCCGCTACGTGCACTTTCCGTTCGTGACCATCAGCTTGTTCCTGTTGCTGGCCTCCTTTCGCCTGGGAGGCTTTGGAACTTCGCTGTTGAGTCTCGCCGCCGGCTTTCTGGTCGGAAACCTCTGGGTGTTGGGCATCCGCCCCGTCGGCCTCGAGCATGTGCCGGTCACGGGCACGCTCGTGGACCTCCCGGTCGTCGCGTTCCTCGCCGCTCTCATGCCGCCGGTCGCCGTCGGCATCGGCAACGACGCGCGGCGCGCAGCGGCAAGGGCGCTGCAGGCGAGTGAACGGCACTTTCGCGAATCGATGGAGAATTCCCCCATCGGTACGCTCATTGCCGATCTCGATGGCCGCTGGACTCATACGAATCGGGTGCTGCAGGCGATGCTCGGGTACTCGGACGCCGAGCTCCGGGCTCTGCCGCCGGGGGGGCCGTCGGACCCGAAGGAATGGCAGGCAAGCGAAGCCAGGTGGGGACGCCTGCTGACGGGCGACGTGTCGAGTTATCAGATCGACCGGCGTTTTCGCCACAAGGACGGCCATTGGATCTGGACGCACGTCGCGGTCTCTCTCACGCGCGACCAGCAGGAGCGGCCGCTCAACCTGATCGCACAGATCGAGAGTCTCGATGAGCGCAGGTCCGCGGAGGCGAAGCTCGCAGCGGAGCGCGAGAGACTGCGCGTCACGCTGAGCGCGATTGCCGATGCGGTGGTCACGACGGACATGGATTCTCAGATTCAGTACGTCAATCCCGCCGCGGAGCGGCTGCTCGGCATTCCCGAGGATGCCGCCCTTGGCCGGCGCATCGGCGATGTGATCCACCTGGTAAACCCGGAGACTCAGCGCAGAGCGCCGAGTCTCATCCTGCAAAGCACCATGCATGGCACCGCCGTGCGCCGCGATCGACCCTGCCTGCTGCACCGATCGGATGGAACGATCTGCTACATCCTCGACTCGATTTCGCCGGTGTTGGGTGAGGCGGGGCAGGTAACGGGGCTCGTCATGGTTCTGCACGATGCGACGGGCGAGGTGGAGCGAACGCGCGATCTCGAGGTTCGAGCGAGCCAGGATCGTGTGACCGGACTCGCGAATCGGTCCGAATTCGAGCTCCGCTTGCGCAAGTGCTTCGACCGCGCGCGACACCTCGGCGTCCCGGCGGCGCTGGTGGCGATCGATCTGGACCGCTTCAAGGCCGTGAATGACACCGGCGGTCACGCGGTCGGCGATGAGATGCTGAAGAAAGTGGCGGCGACCTGTCATCTGCAGGTGCGCAGCTCGGACACGCTGGCGCGGCTGGGCGGCGATGAATTCGCCATCATCCTGGATAACTGTACGGCCGAGCGCGCCCAGGTCATTGGCGCGCAACTGCTGCGGGTGCTGAATCCGCTTGCGCTCGAGCGCAACGGTGTGTCCTTTGTGATCGGGGCGAGCATCGGGATCGCCATGATTCATACGCACACCGCCAGCCCGGAGGATTGGCTCAAGGCGGCCGACTCGGCCTGCTATCGCGCCAAGCAGGCAGGTCGCGGCATGCTCGAGTTCGACCGCGGCTAGGTGAAGCGCGGATCAGAGCGGGAGACTCGGCGGCCGGTCTCTCGAATTGGGTATTCGCATCCTCCTGGCTTCGACAGATGATCGGTCGAAACCCCAGGAGGAACTCAAGTGCAACACCGCAAGCTGGGCCGTGACGGGCCGACCGTTTCTGCTCTCGGATTCGGCTGCATGAGCATCGGATTCGGAGAGACCTACACGAGCAGTGTGCGCAGCGACGAAGAGGCCGTTGCACTCATTCACCGCGCGCTCGATCTGGGCGTTACCCTGCTCGATACTGCCGACGTTTACGGCAATTCGGAGCTCCAAGTCGGCAAGGCACTGCGCGGACGCCGCGACGAAGTCACATTGGCGACGAAGTTCGGCTTTGCCACCGGCGTCAGCGCGAACGCACGCCGTGAAGCTGCGGGGCGCATGGTCAATGGGAGCGCGGCATACGTTCGGCAGGCCTGCAACGCTTCGCTCGAGCGGCTGGGTGTCGATCACATCGATTTGTACTACCTGCACCGGGTCGATCCGGGGACTCCGATCGAGGAGACGGTCGGCGCAATGGCCGAACTGGTGAAGCAGGGTAAAGTCAGGCACATCGGCTTATCCGAGCCTTCCCCGGCGACCATTCACCGGGCTCTGCGCGTGCATCCACTGGCCGCCATCCAGACCGAGTATTCGCTGTTCAGCCGGGATCCGGAAGACGAGCTGCTGCCGCTATTGAAGGCGGAGGGAATCGCGCTGGTCGCCTACAGCCCACTCGGCCGCGGATTCCTGGGCGGCCGGTTCCGTAAGCCGGAGGATCTGGCCGCCGACGATTGGCGGCGCGGCAATCCGCGCTTTCAGGGCGAGAACTTCGCCAGGAACCTGCGGCTCGCCGACCACGTGGAAGGTCTCGCCGCGCAGAAAGGCTGTACGCCGGCGCAGCTTGCCCTGGCGTGGCTGTTGAGTCGACACGACAACGTGATTCCCATCCCCGGAACGAGCAGCATGAAGCGGCTCGAGGAGAACGTCGCGGCGGGGGACGTCGCGCTCAGCCCCCAGGAGCTGGATCAGCTCGAGAAGATCGCGCCGGCTGGAGTGGCCGCGGGCGAGCGGTACAATGAGGCGATGCTGCGGCTGCTCAACGGGTAGATTCGTGCCATGTCCCAAACGCTCGAGCAGATTGAGACCAAAATCGCCTACCTGGAGCGTGCGAACTCGGAATTGAGCGACGTCGTCTTTCGTCAGCACCAGGAGATCGAGACGCTGCGGGCGCAGATTGCGGGGCTTGCCGCCCGGATCGAGGCGGCGCAATCGGACTCCGACGTGCGCACGCCGGAGGAGGAGCGCCCGCCGCACTACTGATCGATGGATCGTCGCGGCAGGAGCCACGCTACTTCCCACGTGCTAAATTCGCGCGATGCGAACTATTGTTCTCGCGCTCGCGATCTCATTGCTTGCCTGGATGCGCCCGCAACCGGTGAGCGCTCAAGCCCATCCGGCCGTCAACGGAGCACGCTCGGCCAGGGCGTACCTGGGGCGGTGGGACTTGACCGTAAGTACTCCGAACCGGAAGTGGCCGTCGTGGATCGAGATATCCGACGACCACGGTCGACTCGAAGGCCTCATGATCGCACTTTGGGGCCACGCGACCCCTACGGGTGAGATTCGAATCGAGAACGGTGGTATCGAGCTCGCCGTGCCCAAGGGCGGAGGCCTTCCTGATGGGACGCAATTGCGCGGACGTCTCGCCGGCGGGGAGCTCGTGGGCACCCTGACAGCGCCCAACGGGGCCTCCTGGGGATGGACCGGCCGCCGTGAGCCGGCGCTCGGGCGGCAGGGAACGCCAAAATGGAGCAAGCCCATCCGGCTGTTCGATGGCAAGGACCTTGCCGGCTGGACCTTCACCGATCCGACTCAAGCCAGCGCCTGGGGCGTCGAGGGCGGCACGCTCGTCAAGTACGGCCGGGGATCGGAGATCCTCACGACATCCAGGTTTCGTGATTTCAAGTTGCACGTCGAGTTCAATTGCGGCCCGGCGGCCAACAGCGGTGTATATCTGCGCGGACGCTACGAGGTGCAGATCGAGACCAACGCGGCGCAGGAGCCGCCGAACCGCCGCATGGGGTCGGTCTACGGATTCATCGCGCCGGAGCCACCGCTATCGCGCGCACCGAACGTCTGGCATAGCTATGACATCACGTTCGTAGGACGGACCGTCACCGTCGTTGCTGACGGCCGGACGATCATCGATCACCGCGAAATTCCTGGAGTCACCGGCGGCGCTCTCAACACAGACGAGGGTTCGCCTGGGCCCATATACCTCCAGGGCACCGAGGATGGGCGGGTGACGTTTCGCAACATAGTCATCACACCTGCGAAGTAAGACACAAGGGGGTCTCGTATGGATAAACGCGAAATGTCCCGCCGTGAGTTCGTGCGCCGCTCGACAGGGGCCGGCATCGTGTTGGCGGCGTCGCCTTACTTTCTGCGTGCGCAACCGGCAGGCGCGGCGATGCAGCCGGTTGCCCCGAGCGACCGGGTCCGCTTCGGCATGATCGGCATCGGCATGCGAGGCTCAGGCGTCCTGGACGCCTGTGTGCGGCTTCCAGGCGTCGAGTGCGTCGCGGCTTGTGATCTCTGGGAAGATCGCCACACGCTGGCGAACGAGATCATCAGCGCAGCGACGGGCAAGACCGTGCCGACCACGCGCCGATACCAGGATCTGCTGGACAACAAGGACATCGACTGCCTGGTCGCGGCCGTTCCGGACCACTGGCACCGGAAAATCGTCGTGGATGCCTGTAACGCCGGCAAGGACATCTATTGCGAGAAGCCGATGACACACGAGGTCGAAGAGGGCTTCAGGATCATCGAGGCGGCGCAGAAGAACAATCGCATCGTCCAGGTTGGCAGCCAGCGTCGGAGCTCGATCGCGTTCGTGAAGGCGAGGGAGCTCATTCAGCAGGGCGCCATCGGCGACGTCCACTACGTCGAGGCTATTTACGGCCGAAACTCGCCGTGCGGGGCATGGGTGTATGCGCCGCCGTCCGGTCTGTCACCGCAGACCCTCGACTGGGAAACCTGGCTCGGCGATGCGCCCAAGCGGCCCTTTGATCCCATTCGTTTCGCGCGCTGGCGCGCCTTCAAGGACTATGGCGAAGGCCTGCCCGGTGATCTCTTCGTTCATAGCCTCACAGGCATTCACTATGTCATGGGTGTGGATGCGCCGCCGGAGCGCGCCCTGAGCACCGGCGGACTCTTCTATTGGAAGGACGGACGTGATTACCCGGACGTGATGGCCACCCTTTACGATTATCCAAATCTGCGCGTCGCCGTTTTGATGACGCAATGCACTGAGCAGGCAGAGATCACCCGCTTCCTCGGCACCCGGGGGATCCTCGAAATCCATGAGGACGGCGAGCAGATGACGATGACCCCACAGGACGGCAAGGACGATGCGCCCTGCTATTACGATACGAGCTATCCACAGAAGATGCGGGACGCCTACGAGCAGGCCTGGCATGAGAGGAACGATCCGAAGCCGGGAGCGGCCAAGCAGGCCGAGGGCAGCGAAACGTATGTATTCCCACTCGATTACAGTCCCCTCAACGATCATTTGTGGAATTTCTTCCAGTCGGTGAAGACGCGGCAGCCTTCGGTCGAGGATGCGGTCTTCGGCAATGACACGTCGATTGCCTGTCACATGGCCAACTACTCCTATTTTCAAAGGAACGCGGCGGTGTGGGATGCGAGCCGCAGAAGGATAACGACGTAGAATCATTCTGTGGCGGCTGATTCCTCGGCATGTTTGCGTAGCGAGAGCAGCGCCGCGGGCAACTGTTTATCCAACGTCCGTTGCGCCACGAATTCCGGTATCCAGAAGCCCGGTTGCAGCGATACCTGATAGACGACAGTCGTCGTATCGCCTGCCGAGGGAAGAAGGCTCCAACTGCCGACCTCGTGCTTGAGGTTGCCGCCGATGCGGTGAAAATCCATTCGGGTGGGCGGATGATAGTCCGCCCGAAATACAGAGTGCATCGCGGGCGCGAAGACCGAGTAGCGGACGATGTGCTCGACGTCCGCCCACGAGCCGTCCGGAGCTGCCTCGAGTACGCGGCAGAGTTTCAGCCCCGGGATGATCCACGCAGCGTATTGGCATTGCGTAATGAGGGGCCAGATCGCTCTCGCGCTCGCGCGGATACGGATCGCGGCTTCGACGCTGCCGCGGGAGGACTTGCCGTTGACGATAGTGCGAACGGCGACCGCCCCGCTCGAGAGCGTTGCCTGTACGGCGCGGCTGTTGAGCCATGCGTCGGACGCGAGCTCGGATGGCGTGTTCGGGCCTGTGGCTCGCGCTGGCGCAAGGTGAAGCAAGGCAGCGGCCAGCATTGGGCCGAGCATCGTGAGCCATCTGCTTCTCGGGCACACCGGACACCTCACATCAGTACGGGTGAACGATAACGCTTGGACACCGGCGGCGCGATGCGTACGGAGGGCGCTCGGGCTCGAGCGCGGTCTGTCCCGCCAAGGCGGTGGGACTTGCGGTAATCATAATTTTAGCTAAAATAGCTAAACTATGAAGCGGATATCGGCAAGTCACGCGAAGAACAACTTCGGCGGGCTCCTTGACGACGTCGCGGCCCTGGGCTGCGTCGAAATCGTGAAGCATGGGCGACCCGTTGCCGTGGTGCTGTCGCCGCGTGCACTGGAGGAGGTTCGCGGGGCTGGGCGCGCAGGGAACCCAAGGGGATCGTGGAGCGAGACGCACATGATTCCGCCTGATAAAGCGCGCGCCGCGCGAATGGTGGGTTCCTCGAGCGACTACGATGAGGAGTAGGCAAGCGGAGGCGCCGCTCACTGCCGAAGAGGTGCGGAAGATACTCAGCATCTGTTCGCCCGCTGGACTGCTGGTCGGCGGCCAGGCGCTGGCGTTCTGGGCCGATCATTTGCAGGTCGAGCGACCCGGCAGTCTGGCCTCGGGAGTGACAGCCGATGCCGACTTCATCGGCGATGCGGCGCTCGCGACTGCCCTTGGAAAACGTCTCGAGTGGCAGACATGGATACCTTCGCTGGACGACTCAACCCCGCAAACCGGTAAGGTGACCTGTCGCACCAAAGGCGGCGGGATAAAGCAGGTGGATTTCCTCTCTGGTGTAGCCGGGCTGACCACCAAGGATCTCGTTCGACGTGCGATTGAGATGGACATTCCGGACATTGGCCGCCTACGAGTCATTCATCCCGTGGACGTTCTCGATAGCCGCATCCAGAACCTGCATCTGCTGCCCGAGAAGCGCAACGACGCAGGGATTGCCCAAGCTGGACTCGCTTTGGATGTGGCGCGCGCTTTCATCGCGCGCGAGGTCGCGACGCGCGGTGAGCCACTGGGGCTCAAGCTTCTGGAACGCGTAGCGGAGATGGCGATAGATATTGCCGCTGTCCGCATCTTCCTGCTCTACGGTGTCGACCCGCTGGAAGCTGTTCCGCTCGAGCACTTCCGAACGACAACAGCGCTCCACAAGGTGCGCTGGCCGCAGATCCAGGCGGAAGTGACCAGGAAGCGAGAGTCGATGCGAAAGCTCGCCGCCAACGCCTCGGGCCGCGGCAAATAGGTTCTGACAGGCGAGGATCTTGCGCTCATGCATCGCGCGATACATCGCAGCCCGCAATTGGGAGGACCGCCGTGACCGTAACTCAACCCGTACCTGCCTCCTCTACCGCCCCTGCGCTGCCCGCGCACAAGCTGTTATCCGGCCAAAAGGCGCTGGTCACCGGGGCCAACTCCGGTATCGGGCGCGGCGTGGCGATCGGCCTCGCCCAGGCGGGAGCCGACGTGATGGTCAATTATGTCGATGGAGATGAGGCCGCCGCGGCAGTGGTGGAGGAGATCCGCCGGAGCGGGGCTCGCGCGAATGCCTATAAGGCGGACGTCTCTTCCGAGGAGCAGGTCGCCGCCATGTTCAAGAGCATGCGGGAGCAATTCGGTACGGTCGACATCCTGGTCGCGAACGCGGGGCTGCAGCGTGATGCCGGCTTCCTCGATATGACGCTCGAGCGCTGGAACAAGGTGCTCAGCGTCAATCTCACAGGCCAGTTCCTGTGCGCCCGCGAGGCGGTGCGCGAGTTCCTGCGCCGCGGCGTGGTGCCCGAGGTTTCGTGCGCCGCCGGCAAGATCATCTGCATGAGCTCCGTGCACCAGGAGATTCCCTGGTCGGGTCACGCGAACTATGCGAGCTCCAAGGGGGGAATCAAACTATTGATGGAGAGCATGGCGCAGGAGCTTGCGCCAAAGCGGATCCGCGTGAACGCCATCGCCCCGGGCGCCATTCGCACGCCCATCAACACCGCAGCATGGCAGACCCCGGAGGCCTACGCGCGGCTCATGACACTCGTGCCCTATGGGCGCATCGGTGAGCCCGAGGACATCGCTCGCGCCGCGGTATGGCTCGCATCGGACCATTCCGACTACGTGGTTGGTACGACGCTATTCATCGACGGCGGCATGACCCTTTACCCCGGCTTCGCCACCGGCGGTTGAAAGGACACCTCCGCCTTTCAGACCACCAGGGGGTGGGTCGCCAGATACTCGTCGAAGGTCCCGGTGAAATCCTCAATGGTTCCGTCGGCTTTCACCTCGATGATTCGTCTTGCCAGGCCGCTGATGAATTCCCGGTCGTGAGAGACGAAGATCAGCGTCCCGGGGTATAGCTCGAGCGCCGTCTGCAGCGACTCGATGGTTTCCATGTCCATGTGGTTCGTGGGCTCGTCCATGATCAGGACGTTCGGCTTCGTCAGCATCAATTTGCCGTAGATCATGCGGCCCTTCTCGCCGCCCGACAGCACCTTGACCGACTTCTTCACTTCATCGCCGGAAAACAGGAGTCGGCCAAGTGTGGCACGCACGATCAGGTCGTC